>JAQWJJ010000011.1 GCA_029248405.1 Flavobacteriaceae bacterium
GCACCACCACCTCCACCAAAAGCAATTAAAGTTATCAAAGGAGTTAATGATACTAAATCAAATATTCCACCGCCACCTCCAAAAAAATTGAATTAAATTAGACAGGGGAAATCAAAATCATATTAGTTCAATTTTTCATAATAAGAGTCATTATATGATGAGTGTCAATTAAGTCTCTTGGAGTTAGACATATGTTCGATATTTCAATAGAGTTATCTACTACCAACCCTTTCAGAAATGAGAGGGTTTTTTTATGCAGTTTACTCAAGAATACAAGAGGTCTTTGGGCGGATTTTTACACTTACGTATGATTTCTGAGACAATTCCAAAAACGGCAAGGCATCCAAAGAATAAGCAGCCAGAAATAAAAATCGTTGTATTAATGGCGATGGCAGATAGCGGGTCCTTTAAATACTTTTTGAGTATATTAATGGTGGCTTGTAATCTTAGCTATATCGCAAATAAGAAGTGTCTTGAACTAAGACTTGGGTCCTTTATTATTCTGATTTTTCTTTTTTCGGGACATGCCTAAAACAATAGTAAAATAAAAATAGACATAAACTATAAAAATTATTATCCCAATAATAAACATCCACTTATTATTCATAATAATTGTTTTTATCGTCTCTTCTTCTTTGTCTCAATGCAATGGCAAAACCTAAAATAGTTACAGGCCATAGGCCAACATAAAGACCCTCTAATTCATTTCCAGTAAACCAAAGTGAAACTGAGTAGAGAAAACTCAGAAAAGCCAGTACAATTGGATAATATTTCTTTAAAAAATTCATATTGCCAATGATTAATTTGGAATAAAGATATGCAATATATCGGTGACTAGAGCAGGATATCCTATTGGTTTAAGTTTTTCTTTTTAATTGACTTCCTAAACCTGCACCAAAACATAGGCCTAATACACTCCAAAGACCAACATTATCAGTAGCATTGCCAACGGCTTTTAAAATGGCCAAGTTATTTGCCTTGCCTATTGAAGAGCTTTTTATTTATAGCGACGGGAATTAGGCGATGCTTTTGGTTGCTGTTGCTGGAATTGACTCCATAGTCACCAAGTCATTACGGCAATTCAAACAAATCTTCTACCTGGCAGTCCAGCGTGCGCGATATTTTTAGGGCCAAAACAGTCGAAGGAACATAAACGCCGTTTTCAATGGCGTTTATGCTCTTTCGAGAAACCTCTGCTTTAATGGACATTTCTTGCTGGGTTAGCCCGGCTTCTTTCCTTAAGGTTTCGAGGTTGTTTAAAAGCTTCTCGTGGTGCTTGCCCAAATCTACTTTTTTTCGAATTCTTCTACTGCATTGGTAAGCTCCTGGCCTGTGTTGGGGTACAAGTAGCCTGCGATGATTGTCCCAATGCCGATCAAGCCTACTAATGCGCCAACACCTTCAAGAATACGCCCAAAAGCAATGGCGCCAAGCAAGTAGAGGCCTATGCCCACAAAAAGTGTGATGACCCCATTTCTTCTATAATCTAAGGGTTCTTTTTTTCGTTCTTCGAAAATATTAAGTAACTCATCGACTTTCGCGCTGTCCTCTAAATGTTTTGCGATTTCTACAACTGTTTCACGTTTGCCTTTTGCATCATGATATTGCCAGAAAAAAGCAGCAAGAGGGATGCTGATTCCTGCAAGAATTCCTGCTACGGGGATGATAATACCTGCGTCCATTTTTTATTGGTTTAAAAGTGTAACTCAAACGTAACATAATTTTTATGAGTAGCAAAGGTTACACTGAAATAATTTTTTTTTTTTTGATGTGTTGTTTTATTCCATGATCGCGCAGTAGTGGCGTACTCGTTTGTCCATATTTCGGTTTAACGATTTTGGTGGTGATGTCATGGCAATGATGTGACCTTATAGGTGATGATGTAGTAGAGCAGTCAGGTGTGTCAGGGGCAATATTTTTTGCAGTATGCTGCCATTAAAACACATGATTACAGGGTCATATGACCATTTAATTCAGTTTTTCTTTAGGCGCTATTGTAGTGATGCTGTATACTTATTGTATAGTTTTTTTATTTCCACCACGAGATATTTTATAGTAATTTGAACCAATTAAATAATCGTCTATATGGACAGCACCGATATGGTGCTTTTTGTTATCATCACATATCAATAAATGAAAAATAAACTCAATATATTCATTGGTGAACAGCCAATGCAATCAAGATCTCATCAAGTAGAGGGCAAAGAAGTTACCTTAAATGGTGAGATGTTTTATAAAATTGAAAATGTCGATGGGATGCGTCCCTTCTTCATGAGCATTGTCAGTCATTCTGACCATTGGCTTTTTATCTCCAGTACAGGTGCCCTGTCTGCAGGCCGAAAGAATTCTAATTTTGCCTTGTTCCCATATTATACTGATGACAAAATTACGGAGTCTGGTGAGCATACTGGGAGCAAATCTTCATTTCTGGTAGACAAGGCCCAACGATCTTATCTTTGGGAACCATTTTCTGCGCGCTATTACGGGGTGTATCAGGTGAGTCGACACTTGTATAAGAATGCTTACGGCAACAAGATTGTTTTTGAAGAAGTCAATCATGATCTTGGTCTCAAATTCACTTATGAATGGAATTCTAGCGAGACCTATGGTTTTGTGCGTCAGTCAAGGCTGACGAATATTGGTCTGCAACCATTGTGTGTGCGTGCTTTGGATGGAATCCAAAACATATTGCCTTATGGTGTCCCTGAAGGCCTTCAGGGCAGTTCAAGTAATTTGGTAGATGCTTACAAGAAGTGTGAGCTAGAATCTGACGAAGGTGTCGGAATATATGCCTTGAGTGCGATCATCTCGGATAAGGCTGAGCCTAGCGAGGCCTTGAAGGCAAATGTTGTTTGGTCTCTAGGACTAGAACAACCAGTAATTTTACTTTCAGCAAGGCAGTTGGATGACTTCAGAAATGGTCGGGCTTTGGAGACTGAGCTTGATGTCAAAGCGGAGCGCGGTGCTTATTTTTTGAGTGCGGATCTAGAGTTGAAACCAGAACAAGAACAGAGTTGGATTATTGTTGCGAATGTGAGTCAATCAATCAGTGATGTGGTCAAGATCAAACAAGATCTCAGAGATCGTGATGCCCTCAAATCATCCGTCGATCGAGACATTAAGGCTGGGACAGAGCAACTTATTGCATTGGTTGGGGCGAGTGATGGGCTTCAGATGACAGGAGACCGCAGACGCAACATACGGCATTTCGCCAATACCATGTTTAATGTGATGCGCGGTGGAATTTTTGATCACAATTATTCAATCGATAAAAAGGACTTTAGGGCGTATTTAGAAAAGGCCAATCACAAGGTTTATTTCAAAAAGACAGCCCTTATTGAGGCGCTCCCTGAGACCTTTGATTTATCCCATTTACAGCAAATTGTAGGGCAGGATGAAGACCTCAATTTCAGACGTCTTTGTGCAGAGTATCTGCCGCTAAAGTTCAGTCGACGTCACGGAGATCCGAGCAGACCTTGGAATAAATTTTCAATCAATCTGCGCAATGAAGATGACGGCACCAAAATTCTGGATTATCAAGGCAATTGGCGTGATATTTTCCAGAATTGGGAGGCACTTGCTCATGCCTATCCGGAGTTCATTGAAGGCATGATTTTTAAGTTTCTTAATGCCTCTACTTTTGACGGGTACAATCCATACCGCGTATTTAAGGATGGGTTTGAGTGGGAAACTATCGAGCCAGATAATCCATGGTCGTACATTGGTTATTGGGGGGATCACCAAATTATTTATTTGCTCAAATTCCTTGAGTTTATTGAGGCCTATTATCCAGAAAAGCTCAAAAGCTATTTTGCGCAAGACTTGTTTGTTTACGCTAATGTGCCTTACCGCATCAAGCCCTATCAGGACCTCCTTGAAGATCCCAAGAATACCATCGATTTTGATCACGATCGTGAAGCAAAAATTCAATTCAAGAAAGAAGAAATTGGGGGAGATGGTGCACTGTTGCGTGAAGCACATGTGTTCATTTACAAAGTCAATTTTATTGAAAAAATATTGGCGACTGTTTTGGCAAAAGTCGCCAACTTTATTCCAGAGGGTGGTATTTGGATGAATACCCAAAGGCCTGAGTGGAACGATGCCAATAATGCACTAGTGGGCAATGGTGTTTCGATGGTGACGCTTTATTATTTACGTCGTTTTCTCAAGTTTTTTGCTGGAGTGCTGGATCAATCTGGGGTAGTAAATGTACCTATCTCAAAGGAGTTATATTCCTTTTTTGGCCGCGTTAAACAGACCTTCGAGCAACACGAGTCGCTATTGTCTGGGCCATTAACGGACCAACAGCGCAAACAAGTTTTGGATGGTCTAGGTATGGCGGCGAGTGATTACCGTTTAGGAATATATGATCACGACTTTAGCGGAGAAAAGCAAGAATTAGCACTTGGTGATATTAGCGCATTTGTGGCGATAACCTTATCGTTTTTGGAGCACTCTATTGCGTCAAACAAACGCCCAGATCAACTTTATCACGCCTACAATTTGATGACAGTTTCTCAGGACAATGGTATAAAAATTACGGCATTACCAGAGATGCTAGAAGGACAAGTGTCCGTGCTCAGCTCTGGATCCCTTTCGGTGCAAGAGGGTCTCGAGTTGCTTGATGCGCTCAAAGCAAGTGATTTGTTTCGAGAGGACCAATACAGCTATGTTCTGTATCCCAATAAATCACTTCCTCGTTTTTTGAAGAAAAATAATATTGCAACAGAAGTCGTTGAGACATCACCCTTGTTGCGCTCATTAGTTTCTGAGGGAAATACGGACGTGATCACACAGGATGTAGCCGGAGTCCATCACTTTAACGGTAATTTTAATAATGTCAATAACCTCAAAAAGGCCCTTAATGAGCTGCCTGCAAAGTACCACCACCTAGTGGCTGAAGAAGCCGAGCAAATTTTGGAGGTCTACGAATCGATTTTTGATCACAAATCCTTTACAGGACGATCGGGAACATTTTTTGGTTATGAAGGCTTGGGATCAATTTATTGGCATATGGTTTCTAAATTGCGCCTCGCTGTATTTGAAGTAACCCAGAAAGCAATGGATGATCAAGTAGATCCGTCAATTATTGGTCGATTATTCGATCATTATTTTGAAATTAATGCTGGTATTGGTGCCCATAAATCTCCTGAGCTTTATGGCGCATTCCCTACAGATCCATATTCCCATACTCCCGGCGGTAAAGGAGCTCAGCAGCCTGGTATGACCGGTCAAGTTAAGGAAGATTTACTCTGTCGTTTTGGAGAATTGGGCCTAAGGGTGCGCAATGGAGTTATTGCTTTTGATACTGCCATGTTGCATGATTCTGAATTTTTGACCCAAGAAACACAATTTGATTATGTCGATGTGGCGCAAGTCAAACTCAGCCTTGCGCTCAAAGCCGGCGCTCTAGCCTTTACAATATGTCAAGTGCCTGTGGTTTATGAAAAAGCTGAGCAACCTTCTGTTAATGTTCACTTTAGTGATGGTTCGTCTCAAACATTTAAAGGAAATGCTTTAGATAGTGTGGTGACAGAAAAAATATTTAAGAGGACTAATGATGTGGCTCATATACGGGTCTTTATTGAGGCGTGAGATAATAAATACAACACAACGAATGATCAGCAGTGATAACTTTGGGTTAAAATTAATGGGTACAGTCCTTTTGACTTTTATCATTTTTGGTTGCGTAGAAAAATCAAAACCAACTATGATGTCAGAAGCCAAAACAGCAGCAGAGATTCTGGGACATCCAGATTACTTGGCCATGTCTTACGGGGGCTACCGAACTAAGTCTCGGGAGGACCAACCCAAAATCTATCAGATAAAGGAGGACCTGCTATTATTGCATGCTATGGGGGTAAGAATTGTACGCACCTATAATATGCAATTTGATCATGCCCCAAACGTGGTCAAGGCCATCCAAGAGCTCAAAAATGAGGATCCCGAATTTGAGATGTACGTCATGCTCGGCGCCTGGATTGATTGTGCCAATGCCTGGACAGACCAGCCTGATCACTCCAAGGAGAATGTCCAGGCCAATACCATCGAAATAGAGCGGGCCGCTGCTCTAGCAAGTGACTACCCAGACATCGTTAAAATCATTGCCGTAGGAAACGAAGCGATGGTGCATTGGGCTTCGAGTTATTTTGTTGGACCCTCGGTCATTCTCAAATGGGTTAATCACCTGCAAGAGCTCAAGGCAAAAGGTGTATTAAGTCAAGATCTCTGGGTCACCAGTTCGGATAATTTTGCTTCATGGGGCGGCGGCGGTGAGGAATACCATCAACCCGACTTGATCAAGTTGATCGCATCAGTGGATTATATTTCTATGCACACTTATGCCTTCCATGACACGCATTATAACGCGGCGTATTGGAAAAATGCTGGATCCTCCAATCCGGAAGCGCAGGACCAAGAACCTTCGGCCATGAGTTCGGTTACAGGAAGAAAGAAAGTTTTGCAACCTTTTATGACTGCCGCTATTGACTTGACAATTGCGCAGGTCGAGCAGGTAAGGTCATTTGTCACGGGTTTAGGTATAGACAAACCCATTCATATTGGAGAAACTGGTTGGTCGAGCCAATCTGACGGATTTTTTGGTGCAGATGGGTCTCGCGCAGCAGATCAATTGAAGCAAGCCATGTATTATGAAACTTTGATGGGTTGGTGTCGCGAGCAAAACATGAGTTGCTTCTTCTTTGAGGCTTTTGATGAGCAATGGAAGAGCAGTGCCAATCCTTCAGATCCTGAAAACCATTTTGGTTTATTTGAACTCGATGGATCCGCTAAATATGTGCTATGGCCTTTAGTGGATCAAGGTATTTTTGAGGGCTTGTCTCGAGAAGGACAGCGCATTAAAAAGACATTTGACGGCCAGGTTGATCGACTGATAGAATCGGCGTTAATTCCGCAGAATGAAAAATTAATCAAGCATTAACTGATGATTCTGAAAAACCACCAATTGATTTTTGTTTTCTTGCTGTCTTTATTGATGACGGCTACTTCCTGTCAGGGCCAGGGCATGACAGATAAGGTGACATTAGTGCACAGAAACCTCAAACTCAATGGTGCCTCCTATTTCATCAAAGGCATTTGTTATCATCCAGTACCTCGAGGCAAAACCAAACGCGACTTTGGCTCATTAGATCAGGATTTGAAACTCATGAATGAGGCGGGGATCAATACCATAAGAGTTTATGAGCCGATTGCCCAGCGCAGCGTATTGGACAAAATTCATCAGGCAGGGCTTAAGGTGATCATGGGCTTTGGATATAATCAAGAGGGCTATTATGATTTGCAATCGGGAAGTTATTTGGATTATGTAAAGGAATTCAAAGACCACAATGCCATTCTTTTTTGGGAATTGGGTAATGAATATAACTATCACCCATAATGGTTTGATGGTGATATCGGCAATTGGTACCAGACGCTCAATAATGCCGCACAGGCCATTCATAGGATTGATTCCAACCACCCTGTATCAACCGCTCATGGTGACGTGCCTGATGACCAAGCCTTGTCAGCTGCCCAAGACCTTGATCTTTGGGGGCTCAATGTCTATCGGTGGGATGAGCCTGAATCCGCAATTGAACAGTGGAAGGCCTCAAGCGACAAAGCATTTTACCTTTCTGAGGCTGGTGCAGACAGTTATATGAAAATCGCAAAGCATGGCTTCGCCCAAGGGGAAAATCAACGTGCGCAAGCCGTCGCTAACGGCCGAATCATATCGAAAGTCTTGCGCCCTGAATCTGAGTCCTCGGGCATTGTTATATTTTCCTTTGCTGATGGACTTTGGAAAGCTGGTGACCCAAGCCAGCAAGATGTAGGTGGCTGGGCACCAGAGAGCAGTGGTGTGCCTTATGACGGAACCGCGAACGAAGAATATTGGGGTATTGTAGACATTGATAGAAACAAAAAGGAGACTTTTGCCCTCATTAAAGTGTTGTTCCATCAACCTGACCCCGTTCAGGTTCAATCAGACCACCACCATGAATAGCCAGAGATGCCTCTATATCCTATGCGCCGCTGTGCTTTTTTTGGCTAGTGGCTGTAACAAAAAAAGTGCTGTAATGACCGATATTTTTGAAACCTCAAGAAGTGGAAATAGTGTGACTCAATTGTATGATTTTGAGCGCCAAGACAGTCACGGGAAAATTGTTTTGAACCCGAAAGAACGGCGCCAGACCATAACAGGTTTTGGCGGGGCATTTACCGAGGCTTCGGCTCATTTGGTTAACCGCATGAGCACCCCACAACAACAGCGCATCATGAAGGCTTATTTTGGTAGAGAAGGGGCAAATTATTCTTTAGCCCGAACGCATATGAATTCTTGTGACTTTTCTTTGAGCCAGTATTCTTATTCACCGGTCGAAGGGGATACTTTATTAGAACATTTCACTATTGAGCATGACCAAGCCGATCTGATCCCCATGATCAAAAGCGCTCAAGCCATTTCTGAAGATGGCTTTAGATTATTTGCGTCCCCATGGACAGCAGCACCATGGATGAAAGACAATAATGACTGGGTTGGAGGCAAACTTCGTCAAGAATATTATGAAACTTGGGCTCTGTTTTTTTCTAAATATGCCGATGCTTATGCGCAGCAGGGCATTGACCTCTGGGGGTTTACCGTAGAAAATGAGCCACATGGCAATGGAAACAATTGGGAAAGCATGCATTTTTCACCTCAAGAAATGACAGACTTCGTTCAAAATTATCTTGGCCCTAGGTTAGCCGCCGAAGGCCAATCAGATCTTGTTATTTTGGGGTATGATCAGAACCGAGAGGGACTGAAGGAGTGGGTCGATGTGATGTATCGTGATGATGCGTCGGCGGCGTATTTTGACGGTACAGCGGTCCATTGGTATGAAAGCACCTATGACTTTTTCCCTGAGGCCTTGCAATATGCCCATGAAAAAGCACCCGATAAATTCCTCATTCAGACCGAGGCATGCATTGATTCTCAAGTGCCTGTTTGGCAAGATAATGATTGGTATTGGCGAAAAGAAGCTACAGACTGGGGATATGATTGGCGAGAAGCGTCCAAGAAATATTTGCACCCAAAATATGCACCCGCTAATCGCTATGCTCGAGATATCATCGGTTGCCTCAATAATTGGGTTGATGGCTGGGTCGATTGGAATATGGTTCTTGACCGTCAAGGTGGGCCTAATTGGTTCAAGAATTGGTGTGTGGCACCGGTGATCGTGGATCCAGATCAAGACGAGATATATTTCACGCCTTTATTTGACGTCATGACCCATTTCAGCAGGTTCATGCGTCCTGGAGCAGAAGTAATTGGTGCCGTATCGAGTGATCCTGATCTTATGGTGACCGCAGCAGAAAATCCCGATGGTAATGTTGTAGTGGTCGTTTTTAATGAAGGCTTACAAGCCAAGTCCTTTGACTTAGAATTTGGTGGTAAAGTAAAAGAGATCAGCATCAGTCCACAAGCCATACAGACTATTATGATAACAAATACTAACGAACAAGTGATATGAACAATTCAATCAAAGTGCCTATGGGCCAAAAAATTGCCTTTGGTATCGGAATGCTTGCTAACCAAATGTTCCCCGCTATTCTGGGGATCTTTATGGTGGTATTAATTGAAGATCTGAATTTTTCCGGATGGATGTGGTCTTTTGTATTCCTTTTCCCCAGAATATTTGATGCCATTACGGACCCGATAATGGGTTTTATTTCGGACAACACCAAGTCCAAGTGGGGCAGACGACGCCAATATGTGATGATCGGTGGGATCATCATGGGGTTGGCTTATATTTTTATGTGGCAATTATTCAAAGAAGATGACCTTCAATATAATTTCTGGTATTTCTTTCTGTGGTCATTGGTTTTTTACCTCGGTTTGACCATTTATAGTGTTCCTTATGTGGCCATGGGTTATGAGATGAGTGATGATTTTCATGAACGCACTAATATTATGGCCATTGCTCAATGGATTGGCCAGTGGGCATGGGTGATTGCTCCATTATTTTGGATCATTATGTACGATCAAGATTGGTTTCCTTCGGCTGATGTTGCCGTTCGAGAACTCGCCATTTGGGTCGCCATCCCCTGCACTATATTTGCTCTAGTTCCGGCGATTTTTATTGAGAGTAAATCCACTGAAAACGAAGATTTAGAGCCCCTCAACCGCGCTAATATTGGCCATAGTTTGGTCAAGATTTTCGTCAGTTTCTTGGAGGCGTTCAAAATTAAGGAATTCAGGAAATTGTGCGGTGCTACTTTTCTGATTTTCAATGCTTTTAATACTGTTGCGGCCCTTACATTTTTTGTCATCGTTTACAAGCTGTTCAACGGTGACGCCGGTGCCAGTGGTATTTGGGTCTCGATGTTTGGCTGTATCGGGGCTCTAGGAACCACTTTTATTGTGATTCCGACAGTCGCTTGGATGTCTCGAAAGTTTGGGAAGAAAAAAGCGTTCATGATGGCGCAATCTATATCGCTTGTGGGTTATGTGATGCTTTATTTCTTGTTCATTCCAGGCAAACCTTGGATGTACATCATTGCTTTGCCATTTTTCTCTTTCGGGATCGGGAGCTTATTCACCATAATGATGTCTATGACTGCCGATGTCATAGACTTAGATGAGGTCAATACAGGAAAGCGTAGAGAAGGCATTTTTGGCGCGATCTATTGGTGGATGGTCAAGGTTGGTTTTGGTATTGCAGGTGCCCTTAGTGGCGTAATCATTACTTATGTTGGCTTCAATAGCGACTTGGCAACGATCGACCAGCAGGGCGCTGTGGACAGCCTGCACGCTTTCTTTTGCTTCTTCCCGATGGGAGGTACTATTCTGGCAATGCTCGTGATGCGCAATTATGACATCACAGAAGAACGGGCCAAAGAAACCTCACGTCTCTTAGAAGTTAGTCGGGCACAAAAAAATAAGTAAAAGTCATCAGTTAAATTATTGCAATATGTCTTATCGTAAAGAAAAAATAATGTCGTTGGCGGGTGGGTCCGTCAATCAAATGAATCAGGACCAATTAAAGAGCCAGAGCCGAAAGCTTTTGCAAGCAAAGATGCATGGGCTTTGTTTCAGTCCGTATGAAGGTGATCAAAAGCCTGGCGACGTGATCAGTGACGAGCAGATCCGCAGAAAACTTGAACTCATCAGACCCTACACCGATTGGGTCCGCACATTTTCTTGTACTCAAGGCAACGAGCGCATTGTTGTTTTGGCTAAAGAATATGGTTTTAAAACATTAGTTGGTGCATGGCTTGGAGATGATTTGGATAAGAACGAACTCGAGATCAATGGACTATTGGATCTTGCAGCGTCTGGTCATGTTGATGTTGCTGCGGTGGGCAATGAAGTGATGTACCGCGAAGAGCTAGAAGAAGAAGTGCTCATCGCCTATATCGAAAGAGTCAAGGAGGCCTTGCCTGAGGTTCCTGTAGGCTATGTTGATGCTTATTACGAATTCACAAATCGACCAAAAATTACTGATGCATGTGATGTGATTTTGGCCAATTGTTATCCTTACTGGGAAGGTTGTGGTATTGATTATTCTTTACTTTACATGAAACAAATGTATCAGGAAGCACTGGTTGCGGGTAAGGGCAAAAAAGTCATCATCACCGAAACGGGCTGGCCTAGTTCAGGTGATGCGCTTGGTGGTGCTGAGCCTGGATATGAAAATGCTTTAAAGTACTTTATCAATGCCCAGAATTGGTCCAAAGAAGACCAAATAGAAATGTTTTATTTTTCTGCTTTTGATGAGTCTTGGAAGGTGGACTCCGAGGGTTCAGTTGGCGCATTTTGGGGGCTTTGGGATGCCCAAGAAAACCTTAAATTTTAGGGATTGCAATCCCCATTAATTCTAATCACATTTAAAAAGAACTCAATTGCGTTATACAGATTTTTTTTCTATCGCTAAACAACCAGCGGTATGTTATTCAGGATACAGAGAAGGTCAATATCCTGGTGGACCAATACCGAGCGTTGCACAGATCAAAGAAGACTTAATTTTGGTCGCCCAAAATTGGCATTATATCCGATTGTACAGTATTGACGACCACACAAGAATGGTCCTGGATGTTATTGATTCTGAAGGCCTCGATCTCAAAGTAATGCTCGGTGCCTATCTGGAGGCCGAACAAAACAATCCCAACTGTCCATGGGGTGGAGGTGTTCATGAGCCAGAGGTACTGATACAAAATAAAGCCAAGAATTTAAAACAAGTTGAGGCCCTGATTGAAGTCGCTCATCAATATCCTCATATTGTATTCTCCTTGGCCGTTGGTAATGAGGCCGTTGTGGAGTGGACGGATCATTTAGTGCCTGTGCCGCAATTAGTGTCCTACGTGCGCCTGGTCAAAAAACATTGTACGCAACCGGTGACGTCATGTGATAATTATGTGCCTTGGCTGGACCAACTCAAGCCTTTGGTTAATGAAGTTGATTTTATCTCAATCCATACCTATCCTGTTTGGGAATACAAAACTATAGCGCAAGGAATGAGTAACACCATTAAAGACTTCCAGGCCGTAAAGGATGCTTATCCTGACAAGCTGGTAGTCATTACAGAGGCTGGTTGGCCAACCCTGACCAATGGTGAGGGCATTCCGGTGGAAAACGTCGATGCCATGACGCAAAAAATCTATTATAACGCTTTGAGTCTTTGGGCCGCACAAGAAGAGGTGCTTGTTTTTCTTTTCGAGGCTTTTGATGAACCTTGGAAGGGCTCTTATGATCCTGCAGAGCCCGAAAAACATTGGGGCTTATATGATGTGCACCGGGTGCCTAAATTAGCCCTTGAAGAGGCGACCTATAAAATCATTTGATCCTTGTGGCCTCTGACCCACGAGTGATATTTAGAGCACAGCGCTAAAGTGCTAACTAAAGTTAGTGTACCTTTGCCAAAAATTTTCTTATGGCACACAAGGCGGGATTTGTAAATATTATTGGTAACCCAAATGTTGGTAAAAGCACCTTAATGAATGCCTTTGTTGGAGAACGTTTATCCATCATCACCAGTAAGGCACAAACAACGCGTCATCGCATCCTGGGTATTGTTAATGGGGATGAATTCCAAATGATCTTTAGCGATACACCTGGAATCATCAAACCTGCCTATGAGCTTCAATCCAATATGATGGAATTCGTCAAGTCGGCTTTTGATGATGCAGATGTTTTGATTTACATGGTCGAGCTAGGGGAAAAGGATCTTAAAGATGAAGCGTTTTTTGACCGCATCAAAAACAGCAAAATCCCTGTCCTTTTATTGCTCAATAAAATCGATTTGGGTAATGAAGACAAGCTCAATGAGGCCGTTATTTATTGGCAAGAAAAAGTACCAAATGCTGAGGTTATTGGAATCTCAGCTACTGAAAATTTTGGCGTGAAAGAAGTTTTTCAGCGGTTACTAGAATTATTACCTGAATCACCTGCCTATTACCCCAAGGACCAACTAACAGATAAGCCAGAACGTTTTTTTGTCAATGAGAAAGTTCGCGAAAAAATTCTATTGCAGTACAAGAAGGAAATTCCGTATGCTGTTGAGATTGATACCGAAGAGTTTTTTGAAGAGGACAATATCATCCGCATCCGCTCCATTATTATGGTCGAGCGTGAGACGCAAAAAGGAATCCTTATTGGTCACAAGGGTAATGCCTTAAAATGGGTTGGTATTGAAGCCAGAAAGGATCTTGAAAAATTCTTTGGCAAACACATTCATATCGAGCTTGTGGTCAAAATCAACAAAAATTGGCGTAATGATGCCAAGCAATTACGCCGGTTTGGCTACCAAAATTAAAAATTAAAAAAGTCTTCAAGGCGCTGCGCATTGACGTGGCGGAAACCATTACCTTTGTCATCTAGTTTAACACCATGAGCATAGTCGCTATTGTCGGAAGACCCAATGTGGGCAAGTCTACTTTGTTTAATCGCATGATCCAACGCAGAGAAGCGATTGTCGATGCAGTGAGCGGGGTGACGCGTGACCGTCATTACGGAAAAAGTGATTGGAACGGCAAGGGCTTTTCACTGATTGATACCGGAGGGTATGTGGTGGGGAGTGATGATATTTTTGAAGCCGAAATAGACAAACAAGTTGAATTGGCCATTGATGAAGCAGATGCGATCATTTTTATGGTTGATGTCGAGCATGGCATTACCGGTATGGACCAAGAGGTGGCGGAATTATTGCGCAAGAGCCATAAGCCTTATTTTTTGGCCGTTAATAAAGTCGACAGTGCCAAGCGTGAGCAAGATGCCTTAGAATTTTATGGCTTAGGGGTTGATCGCTTTTTTACAATTTCTAGCATCAATGGCAGCGGTACAGGAGATCTTCTGGATGCAGTCATCAGTGCCTTGCCTGACGAGGAGGAGAAGGAAGAATCTGAATTACCAAGATTTGCGGTTATTGGTCGGCCTAATGCCGGAAAATCGTCCTTCATCAATGCACTGATAGATCAGGAAAGATTTGTAGTCACTGACATTGCCGGAACCACTCGAGACAGTATTGATACGCGCTATAATCGTTTTGGGTTTGAGTTCAACTTGGTTGATACTGCGGGGATCAGGAAAAAAAGTCGGGTTAAGGAAGATCTAGAATTTTATAGTGTGATGCGCAGTGTTCGCGCAATCGAACATTGTGATGTTGTCTTGCTTTTATTTGATGCCACTCGAGGGTTTGACGGCCAAGTACAGAATATTTTTTGGTTGGCCCAACGCAATAATAAGGGTATTGTCATTTTGGCCAATAAATGGGATTTGGTAGAAAAAGACCATAAAACCACAAACGAGCTAGAGCAATACATCAGATCACAATGTGAGCCGTTTGTTGATGTGCCTATTGTTTTTATGAGTGCTTTGTCCAAACAGCGAATTTTTAAGGCCATAGAAACGGCAGTGTCGGTTTATGAAAACCGAACCAAAAAAGTAAAAACAAGCGTGTTGAATGACACTATGCTTCCGATCATACAGGCAACACCACCTCCAGCAATTAAGGGGAAATACGTCAAAATTAAGTTTTGTACTCAATTGCCCACACCATATCCCAGTTTTGCATTTTTTGCCAATCTCCCGCAGTATGTCAAGGAGCCCTATAAACGATTTTTAGAAAATCAGTTGCGGTCACATTTTGATTTCAATGGGGTGCCGATCACAGTATACTTGAGAAAAAAATAACCAAATGCGCTAAAGTGCGTCTTTGATCTTGAGGAGTTCTGCTTTGACAGATTCTAGTTTTTGGATGATGTCAAAATGGCTACCAGTGTCATTTTTATGCGCTTTCAGATGTGTTTTTGCTCCGTCTAGGGTAAATCCTCTTTCTTTGACTAAGTGGTAAATTAATTTCAGATTTTTGACGTCGTCTTGACTAAATTTCCGGTTGCCTTTAGCATTTTTTTTTGGCCTTAAAACGTCAAATTCTTTTTCCCAAAAACGGATCAATGAGGTGTTGACGTTCATCGCTTTTGCCAACTCGCCAATTCCATAATACCGCTTTTCAGGTAAATCTAGATGCATTAATCCAATGATTGATTTTCTTGTTGCGAAAGGGCCAGTATTTTGGCGTATTCCTCTGGAGTCAAATTGCCGTAGTAAAAATTAATAGGATTGATGCGGCGCTTGTCTTTGAATATTTCGTAGTGCAGATGCGGGGCCTCACTTCGCCCAGTGCTTCCAACAAAACCAATGAGATCGCCTCGCTTGACGCGTTGACCGCGCTTTACATTGTATTTATACAAATGCGCATACAAGCTCACAAAGCCAAAACCATGATCTATCCGAATGTGTTTGCCGTAGCCTGAAGAACGGTTGTCCGCCCTTTTTACAACACCATTGCCCGAGGCGTATACGGGGGTTCCTCTGGGGGCGGTAAAGTCCATGCCATAATGGAACTTTCTGGCCTTGGTAAAAGGGTCTCTTCTGTACCCAAAACCTGAAGCCATTCTTGTGAGGTTTTCATTATTGACCGGTTGTATGGCAGGAATGGCTTCTAATAATTTTTGTTTTTCAGTCGCCATCCGCGCCACTTCATCAAGCGAACGCGATTGTACAACAATTTGTTTGGTGAGAATGTCTAACCGCTTACTGGTATTGATCAGGAGTTGAGAGTTGTCGAACCCTTCCAGGTCTTTGTAACGGTTAACACCCCCAAAACCGGCCTTGCGCTGTTCTTCTGGAATTGGATTTGATTCAAAATACACCCGATAAAGATTGTTGTCCCGCTCAGCAAGTTCTTCTAGAACACTTTCAGCTTGTTCCATTTTTTTGTTGAGCAAATCATATTGGAGCTCCATTTGTGCAAATTCCCGACGCAATTCTCTCTCCTTGGGTGTTTGTATATTAGGAATATTGATGTAGGCTAAAAGAAGCAGGAAACCGCTCAGGACGACCCCCAAGAGGGTCAAGAAAAATAGGCCGATTTTCCGTCCGCGTTTGGGTTGGATTTTGCGGTAGGAAAGCGTCTCGCTATCGTAGTAATATTTTACCTTAGACATAATTTAAAAAGTCCTATTTTTGCGTGTAAATAAGGTGATTCCATTGATTCAACGCCTCGCAAATATAAAAATTGTTTGCCAGACTCAGCTCAGTAGCCCTAATTCTCTTAATAAAGATATATGACCGCTCAAGTAATTCGTCAGAAATTTTTAGATTTTTTCAAGTCCAAGGGACATGAGATTGTAGCCTCAGCGCCTATGGTGATCAAAGGTGACCCGACGCTGATGTTCACCAATGCCGGTATGAATCAGTTCAAGGAATATTTTTTGGGCAATAAAGCGGTAACACATCCGCGCGTGACCGATACACAAAAATGCCTCAGAGTGAGCGGAAAGCATAACGATTTAGAGGAAGTTGGTATCGACACTTATCACCATACGATGTTTGAGATGCTGGGCAACTGGAGCTTTGGCGATTATTTCAAAAAAGAGGCTATAGAATGGGCTTGGGAACTCTTGACAGAGGTTTATGGCATCGAGCAAAAATCCTTATACATCACCATTTTTGAAGGGGATGCTGAAGAAGGTTTGGCTCGTGATCAAGAGGCTTATGATTTGTGGAGGAATTTGGTGCAAGAGGACCATATCATTAATGGCAATAAAAAAGATAATTTCTGGGAAATGGGCGAGCAGGGGCCCTGTGGTCCGTGCAGTGAAATTCATGTAGACCTGAGGTCGGAGCAAGAAAAGCAAAGGGTTGCTGGTGCAGATCTGGTCAATAAAGACCATCCATTGGTCATCGAAATCTGGAATTTGGTTTTCATGCAGTTCAACCGTAAAGCAGACCGTAGTTTAGAGAAATTACCGGCACAACATGTTGATACTGGTATGGGATTTGAGCGTTTGTGCATGGTGCTTCAGGGCAAAACAAGTAATTATGATACGGATGTATTCTCACCCATCATCACTGAGATAGAGGCGATCACTAGCCATAAATACGGAGATGACCACAAGACTGACGTGGCCATGCGGGTCATTGCAGATCATGTGCGCGCCGTTGCTTTTTCTATTGCAGACGGTCAGTTGCCCAGTAACTCAGGTGCTGGTTATGTCATTCGTCGTATTTTGCGCCGCGCCATTCGCTATGGTTACACCTTCCTCGATGTCAAGGAACCTTTTATGTTTCAATTGGCAGTGACCTTGACGAAAATGATGGGAAAGGCCTTTCCAGAGTTGGTGCGTGAACAGAACCTGATTAAGAATGTGATCCGTGAGGAAGAACTGTCTTTTTTGAGAACATTAGACCAGGGATTGATCCTTTTGGACCAGGTCATTGAATCTTGTAAGACAAAGACCGTTTCTGGGACCAAGGCTTTTGAGCTTTATGACACCTATGGGTTTCCCATCGACTTGACGGCACTCATCTTGCGCGAACGTGGCTTGGATTTGGATCATGAAGGTTTCTTATCGGCCCTCGAGGAGCAAAAAACAAGATCAAGGGCAGCAACAAAAATCCAAACTGGCGATTGGACGCTTTTGACCGATGACCAAGAGCAAGATTTTGTAGGCTTTGATACTTTAGAGACAGAAGTTCATATCGTCAAATACCGCAAAATTGAGCGCAAGAAAGACGGTGAACTATTTCAATTGGTATTCAACCAAACCCCATTTTATGCTGAGGGTGGTGGGCAAGTAGGCGACAAGGGATACTTGGAGGCCAAAAATGGAGAAGTGGTTTACATCATCGATACAAAAAAGGAAAATAACCTCATCATTCATTTTGCCAAAAGCTTACCTAAGGATTTAGACCAAAATTATCGGGCAGTCGTTGAGGCCCATCAACGCGCTTTTACCGCAGCAAACCACACTGCAACACATTTATTGCATCAAGCACTTCAAGACGTTTTGGGACCACACGTGGCGCAAAAAGGATCTATGGTTCATAGTGGTAATTTGCGTTTTGATTTTTCTCATTTTGCCAAAATGACGGACCAAGAACTGCAACAGGTAGAGGACTTTGTCAACACCCGTATTCGAGATGGTTTGGCACTAGAAGAATACCGATCAATTCCTTATGATGAGGCGATTGATATGGGGGCGATGGCACTATTTGGCGAAAAGTACGGAGAGACCGTAAGGGCTATAAAATTTGGTCATTCCATTGAGTTATGTGGGGGTACCCATGCAGACAATACCCGAGACATTTGGCACTTCATCATTACCTCAGAAGCTGCTGTTGCGAGTGGTATCAGAAGAATAGAGGCCATAACAGGCCAAGCTGCCAAAGACTTTTTTGAGCAGCGGACCACGGCTTATAAAGCCATTCAGAAACTATTGAACCAGGCAGTGGATCCAGCCTTGGCAATAGAAAAAATGCAGTCAGAAATTGCAGAACTCACCAAACAAAATCAGCAGTTAGTCAAGCAGAAAGCACAAGGGCTCAAAGGTGAATTGAAGGCGGCTGTTGTGCCCGTAAACGGGGTCAACTTTTTAGCGACCCATATAGACCTGGATCCTGCCAATCAAAAAGATTTGGCCTTTACATTAGGTCAAGAGATAGAGGATTTATTTTTAATTTTTGCGAGTCAAGAACCCGGCAAGGCTTTATTGACCTGCTACATTGCCAAAGATCTTGTCTCGGCCAGAAACTTGAATGCCGGGACCATTGTCCGTGAATTGGGTCGATTCATTCAAGGCGGTGGCGGAGGTCAACCATTTTTTGCGACCGCTGGAGGAAAGCGGCCAGAAGGATTAGATCAAGCCCTTGAAGCGGCACGTGAATACATCATCTGATGCGCTTTTTTACCCCATTATCGCCCAAGGAGTCAGAACAGAAGGTGGTACTTGACTCACGTATTTGTGGTCTTGGATCTTGCTTCGCTCAAACTATTGGGGATCGCTTAAATTACTATAAATGGCCAACGACCATCAATCCATTTGGGGTCGTATTTCATCCTTTGGCCATAGAATCACTTTTGGATAGGGCCGTAAATGAACGCTTTTTTGTCAAAGAGGACTTATACCAATCAGGAGATTTGTTCCATGCTTTAGCAGTAAACGCTTCATTTGCCCATCACTCATCAGCCGCCCTCATCAGGGCATTGAATGACCAGCTTCTTATTTTGAGAGCAGGCCTGGTCAGCGCGACACATATTCTATTGACCTTTGGGACTGCTTATTGTTTCAGATTAAAGACCACAGGTCAAGCGGTAGGCAATTGTCATAAATTACCCCAAGCACTTTTTGAGAAAGAGCTTTTGAGCGTTGAGCAGATCAATAACAGTATGGCCCGCACACTATCGCTAATTCGCGCAATAAATCCGAAGGCACAAGTTATTCTGACCGTGTCCCCTGTGCGTCATCTTAAGGATGGTATGGTCGAAAATAACCGAAGCAAATCACAATTGCTCACAGCGGTGCATCAGGTCGTTGGGCAATGGCCTCAAGCGCTGTACTTTCCGGCCTATGAATTAATGATGGATGTCTTGAGGGACTATCGGTTTTATAAAGCAGACATGATTCACCCGAGCGAGGAGGCTCAAGACTTTATTTGGGAGCATTTTTGCAACACCGTAGTTGATCCACAAATGCAACCACTGCTGCAGGAGATTGCCACTATCCAGCAAGGATTAGCCCATAGGCCAATACATCCAGAGCGTGCTGCTCATCAAGATTTCAAAGTCAAGCTCGAAGAGCGCATCGCAAAATTACAGGAGCGTCATCCACACATCAAGTTTTAGATTTTGAACCCGGATGGACTTTAGGCCAAGCCAAAAGTCTTTTGAATTTCATCCACATGGTCCAGCTTTTCCCAAGTAAACAATTCTACTTCCTTACTGATTGAAGTTTTGTCAGGGCGGTAAAATGTTTTGGTAATGACCTCTGGCGTACGCCCCATATGGCCATAAGCTGCCGTTTCTAAATAAATAGGCTGTCTGAGCTTAAGCCTTTTTTCAATGGCTGCTGGGCGCAAGTCAAATACCTCCAATAAGGCTCGTGCAATAGCACCATCGTTCATGTCGACTTTGGCCGTACCGTAGGTATTGACAAATATCCCAACCGGCTCTGCCACACCGATGGCATAACTGACTTGTACTAAAATTTCGTCACATACTCCTGCGGCCACCATATTTTTGGCGATATGCCTAGTGGCATATGCTGCTGAGCGGTCTACCTTACTCGGATCTTTACCTGAGAAAGCACCGCCACCATGCGCTCCTTTACCACCATAGGTATCCACGATAATTTTTCGCCCAGTCAGCCCAGTATCACCATGGGGACCGCCAATCACAAACTTTCCTGTGGGGTTAATGTGGTAGGTGATGTCCTGATCGAATAGTTGCTGCAGTTCTGGCTTGAGTTGTGCTTTGACCCTCGGGATCAAAAGGGTGATCAAGTCATTTTTTATTTTGGCTAACATTTTGGTTTCGTCAGGGTCAAAATCATCGTGTTGCGTCGAAATGACAATACTGTCAATGCGGACAGGAACATTGTTATCATCGTACTCAATAGTGACTTGACTCTTGGAGTCTGGCCTTAAGTAGTCTACAGCATCACTCTCGCGGCGCATGGCTGCCAATTCAATTAATATTTTGTGTGACAAATCTAGTGCTAGCGGCATATAATTGTCGGTTTCCTTACTGGCATAGCCAAACATCATCCCCTGATCACCAGCACCCTGCTCCTCTTTGGTCTCGCGGTCGACGCCACGATTAATGTCGGCACTCTGTTCGTGGATGGCTGATAAAACACCACAAGAATTGCCGTCAAATTGATAATCTCCTTTGGTGTAACCAATCTGATTGATGACATCACGAGCAATTTTTTGTACATCGAGGTAGACCTCAGACTTTACCTCGCCAGCCAAAACCACTTGACCGGTAGTGACTAGCGTTTCGCATGCCACCTTAGATTCAGGATCGAAAGCCAAAAAATGATCAATTAGTGCATCACTGATTTGGTCTGCTACTTTGTCGGGATGTCCCTCAGAAACACTCTCTGATGTAAATAAATAAGCCATAATGTTGGTATGTAAAGGTCGTCAAACTGAGTGCAAGCGAAGGAAGTGTATACTGCCTTTAGCATTTTTTTTGGAGGTTGCAATCAGTCAAATCTGTCCTCATAATTGAAGGGCAAAGGTAGCCATTAAAACCTTTTTTTGAAAAATATTTCGGGTCAATTAGATCTTCATGGATGATGTGTGGTGATTGATCCTTCACTTATCGTGTTGTGCGGTGTCCCAATGGACCGCTTCTAGGGGTGATGAAAGTTACTGATTTGACCTGGGGGTAAAAGATGGCTGTCGTATAATTATTTATGTAAGCATCTATAAATCAATATATTAAATAATTTAATGGGCTTTTGGACTTGTGTTGCTAAGATCAATAGCCAAGCGCTGTGGTTTCGTAGCGGAGTATTTTTGTCAAAAATAAAAGACCAATGGCCTCACATCCACTTAATCGCTACAGCAAAACGGTCACACAAGACCCAACGCAGCCTGCTGCCCAGGCCATGTTGTACGCCATTGGTTTTGCGCCAGAGGATTTTCATAAACCGCTTGTGGGCATCGCCAGCACGGGTTATGAAGGCAATCCCTGTAACATGCACCTCAATGATTTGGCCCTTCAAGTCAAGAAAGGTACTCTGGAGTCTGGCACCTTGGGCCTTATATTCAACACCATAGGGGTGAGTGATGGCATCTCAATGGGAACACCAGGGATGCGTTATTCATTGCCATCTCGTGATGTCATTGCCGACTCTATGGAGACGGTTGTTCAGGCCATGAGCTATGACGCCTTGGTGACTGTGGTCGGTTGTGACAAAAACATGCCAGGAGCACTTATGGCCATGATTCGCTTGAATCGCCCTTCTATTTTGGTTTATGGTGGTACCATCGACTCAGGTTGTCATAACGGCCAAAAGCTAGATGTGGTTTCGGCTTTTGAAGCTTGGGGCAGCAAGGTTGCAGGAACCATTACAGAAAATGATTATCAGCAGGTTATTGAGAAGGCTTGTCCGGGTGCAGGTGCATGTGGCGGTATGTATACCGCCAATACTATGGCTAGTGCGATTGAAGCCTTAGGAATGAGTTTGCCCTATAATTCGTCAAATCCTGCTTTAAGTCCAGAAAAACAAGAAGAATCGATTCGCGCTGGTGAGGCGATGCATGGGCTACTTGAAAAAGATATAAAACCCAGTGACATCATCACCAAGGCCTCATTAGAAAATGCTGTGCGCCTGGTGACGGTGCTTGGTGGCTCAACGAATGCCGTTTTGCATTTTTTGGCCATTGCGCGTGCGGCTCAAATTGATTTTACCCTAGAAGATTTTCAACGCATTAGCGACACGACACCTTTTTTGGCCGACTTAAAACCTAGTGGTCAATACCTCATGGAGGATGTTCATGCTATTGGGGGCATACCGTCCGTTTTGAAATATTTACATCAACAAGGACTGATTAACGGGGAATGTCTGACGGTAACAGGAAAAACCATGGCCGAAAACCTGGCATTGGCTCAAGAGCTGCCCATGGATCAACAAGTGATCAGACCAGTATCAGCGCCCCTCAAAGCAACAGGTCATTTGCAAATGCTCTATGGCAATCTTGCACCTGAGGGCAGTGTGGCCAAGATTACAGGAAAGGAAGGGCTCTATTTTAGTGGGCCAGCAAAAGTTTTTGACAGTGAATTTGAGGCCAATCAGGGCATCGGAAATGGCGCAGTCTTAAAAGGGGACGTTGTGGTCATCCGTTATGAAGGTCCAAAAGGCGGACCGGGTATGCCAGAAATGCTTAAGCCCACTGCCGCCATTATTGGTGCAGGTCTTGGAAAGGATGTGGCCTTGATCACAGACGGTCGGTTTTCTGGAGGGACACATGGATTTGTCGTAGGCCACATCACACCAGAAGCACAAGAGGGTGGTGTTTTGGCTTTGGTACAGAATGGCGACACCATCAGCCTTGATGCCGAGCAAAAAACGATTGACTTATTGGTCTCAGAACAAGAATTGGCCGCGAGACGACAAAACTGGACGGCACCTGCACTCAAATTTAATCGAGGTGTCTTGTACAAATATGCCAAAACAGTCTCTACAGCGTCAAAAGGCTGTGTTACAGATGAATTCTAATAAGCCCGAAATGCAAACGACGACAATAAAATCAGATACTTCAAAATTGCAAAACGCTCAGCGCATGACCGGTTCTGAGGCCATCGTGAGAAGCTTGATCGCAGAGGGTGTGGAAGTGATTTATGGTTATCCTGGTGGTGCCATAATGCCCGTTTATGACGCCCTTTATCACTTTCAAGATGAGTTACATCATGTCCTGACACGTCATGAACAGGGCGCAACGCATGCGGCCCAGGGTTATGCCAGAATCTCAGGAAAAGTAGGTGTGGCTTTGGCCACATCTGGACCAGGAGCGACAAATCTCATCACCGGTATCGCAGACGCTCAAATCGATTCGACACCACTAGTATGCATCACCGGCCAAGTGCCGTCTGGACTCTTGGGTAGTGACGCTTTTCAGGAAACTGATATTGTTGGTATTTCAACACCAGTAACCAAATGGAACCACCAAGTCACTAAGGCTTCCGAGATTCCACAAGTGATTGCCAAGGCTTTCTATATTGCGCGGAGCGGACGACCAGGCCCTGTGCTTATTGACATCACCAAGGATGCGCAGTTTGACACCTTAGACTTCGTCTACCAGAAATGTACAGGAATAAGGAGTTATACGCCAGAACCGCAATTGAACTTGGCGTGCGTTAAAAGTGCTGCTGCATTGATCAACCAAGCCAAAAAGCCACTGGTGGTTTGGGGTCAAGGTGTTATTTTATCTGGAGCGGAGGAAGTATTTAGATCTGTGATTGAAACTGCTGGATTGCCTGCAGCATGGACCATACTCGGTGCTTCGGCTATTGAGACAAGCCATCCCCTCAATGTCGGGATGGTCGGCATGCATGGGAACTATGCGCCCAATGTATTGACCAACGAATGTGATGTGCTTATTGCTATAGGGATGCGTTTTGACGATCGTGTCACGGGGCATTTAGAAACGTACGCCAAGCAAGCTAAAGTCATTCATTTTGAAATTGATCCTGCAGAAATCAACAAAAACGTCACCGCCGATATAGCCGTTTTAGGTGACGCTAAAAAAACCCTCGAGGCCTTGCTTCCTCTGCTGACCCAAAATACCCACGAGTCATGGCGTGGACGTTTTGCTGCTTTGCATGAAATAGAATATGATCAGATCATACAACGGGACCTGTTTCCAACGAAGGAAGGCCTCACCATGGGGGAAGTGATCCACAAAATCAATGTTTATTCAAAAGGAGAAGCTGCCATCGTGACTGATGTTGGTCAGCACCAAATGATCGCTTGTCGATATGCCCATTTCAACCAGACCAAAAGCAATATCACCTCGGGTGGTTTAGGGACTATGGGCTTTGCTTTGCCCGCAGCGATTGGGGCCAAGATGGGCGCTCCAGAGCGGGAGGTTGTAGCGGTCATTGGCGACGGTGGTTACCAGATGACCATCCAGGAGTTGGGCACAATTTTCCAGACTCAAGCGGCAGTCAAAATTGTCTTACTGAACAATAACTTTTTGGGTATGGTCCGTCAATGGCAACAGTTGTTTTTTGACAAGCGATATGCCTCTACCGAACTGATCAATCCTGATTTTGGGATGATCGCAAGTGCCTATCATTTGCCCACCAAAAAGGTCGCTCAACGCGCTGACTTGGACGGGGCAATTGCTGAAATGATGGCGCACGATGGCCCATATTTTATGGAGGTTGTCGTGGAGCCAGAGGCCAATGTTTTTCCAATGATCCCCTCAGGTGCTTCGGTATCTGACATCAGATTATCTTAAAATTATGGAGACCACAATCAAACGCTTTACCGTTTCAATTTACACCGAGGATAATGTGGGTTTGCTCAACAGGGTCAGTGCGATTTTTCAGCGCAGGCACATCAATATTGAGAGCATCAGTTCTTCCGTATCAGAAATTGAGTCGGTCTCTCGATTCACCATATTAGTTTCTGTTACCGAAAGCAATATGCAGAAAATAATTGGCCAGATCGAGAAACAAGTTGAGGTCATTAGGGCATATTATCACACCGATGAGGAGACCATTTATCAGGAATCCTGTTTGTTCAAAATCAGCAGCGACCTGCTTTTTGATGAGCGGCAAATTCAGAATATTGTCAAGGAGAGTCATGCCCGTATTGTTACGGTTAATAGAGAGTTTTTTGTCCTCGAAAAATCTGGCAGACGCCACGAAGTCGATCAGTTATACCGCGAGCTCAAGCCCTTTGGCATCATGCAATTCGTTCGCTCAGGTCGCATTGCCGTCACCAAAGAAAAAATGAAAATAACACACCTGTTAGAGCAGTTCAATCAGGTATAACATCAATTTTATGCAAAACTATTTCAACACTTTATCTTTAAGACAACAATTGGATCAACTGGGTCAGTGCCGGTTCATGACCTCAGATGAGTTCGCCTCTGGTGTTGACGCTTTGAAAGAAAAGAAGGTCGTCATCTTGGGTTGTGGTGCTCAAGGTTTGAATCAGGGACTCAATATGCGTGATTCTGGATTGCGCGTTTCTTACGCGCTGCGCCAGGAGGCGATAGAGCAAAAGCGGGCGTCCTATCTCAATGCTACTGAGCACGGATTTGAAGTGGGGACCTTCGAGACGTTGATTCCTCAAGCTGATGTGGTTTGTAATTTGACTCCAGATAAGCAGCACACGCCTGTGGTACAAAAAGTCATGCCTTTGATGAAACAAGGGGCGACTTTGTCCTATTCGCATGGCTTCAATATCGTAGAAGAAGGCATGGAGATAAGAGAGGATTTGACCGTCATCATGGTGGCGCCAAAGTGTCCAGGTTCTGAGGTTCGTGAAGAATATAAACGGGGTTTTGGTGTGCCCACATTAATCGCTGTGCATCCGCAGAACGATCCACAAGGTAAGGGTTGGGCTCAGGCCAAGGCTTATGCCTATGCTACAGGAGGACATCGGGCTGGCGTGCTCGCCTCGTCGTTTATTGCTGAAGTTAAAAGTGACTTAATGGGAGAGCAGACCATCTTGTGCGGCGTGTTACAGACGGGTTCTATATTGTGCTTCGACCACATGGTGGCTCAGGGTGTTGCACCTGAATATGCCGCAAAACTTGTTCAATATGGTTGGGAAGCACAAACAGAGGCCCTCAAACATGGTGGACTGACCCATATGATGAACCGCCTCTCAAATCAAGCCAAGATTCGTGCTTTTGAATTGGCCGAAAACTTGAAAAAATTGCTCAAGCCTTTGTTTGAAAAACATATGGATGACATCATCAGCGGATCATTCTCTGCCACAATGATGGAGGATTGGGCCGATGATGATCAAGACTTGCTCACGTGGCGTGCTGCCACAGGAGAGACAGCATTTGAAAAAACGACTGCATCGCCTGACCCTATTCGAGAACAAGACTACTTTGATCAAGGGGTGTTGCTGTCGGCGTTCATTAAGGCAGGGGTTGAATTGGCCTATGAAACAATGGTTTCGGCAGGGATCATTGCCCAGAGTGCATATTATGAATCATTGCATGAGTTACCGCTCATTGCCAATACCGTGGCCAGAAAAAAGTTGTTCGAAATGAATAGGATCATTTCGGACACTGCAGAATACGGATGTTATCTGTTTGACCACGCAGCCAAACCTTTGTTGACAGATTTCATGAAAGACATTCAAAAATCCGATATTGGCCAGAGCCATTGTGGTCTTGAGGTGGATAACTTGCAATTGATTCAGGTGAATGAAGCTATCGCGGCCCATCCCATCGAGCGTGTCGGTAAAGACTTGCGTCAAGCCATGACCGATATGAAGGCCCTGAATACTAGATCATGAAGGCATTATGAGGTGCCTCAATGTCCAGTTATGAATGATGAACCCCGATATCGGGGTTTTTTTGTGGGTTTCAGATCTTAGGCCAAAGCCAGTCTTAATCTTGGAGTGAAAAACTTTCTTGTGAGTGGTCCTGCATGAACGAGTCATCACCTTTGCCAATAATTGTGGTCAAATCTTTTGACAATTGATGCGCGAATTTATACTTTGTAACCACTAACCAGTGCATTTTATGTACCACGGAAGATAAGTCATCAAACCATTGTGTAGGAGTCATGCCCAAAGTTTACAAAGACCATTTATTTGATTTGATTCAGTCTCTGTCGAAGTCGGAAAAACGACATTTCCGTCTTTATGCGGGCCGTTTAGAGGGAAATGATCAAGCCAAATTCATGTTTCTTTTTGATCTTTTGGACAAGCAAATGCATTATGATGAGTCGCTTATCTTGGGGCATAAAGACATCACAAAAAAACAACTGCCGAACCTCAAGGGGCATCTCTATCGACAAATACTGATCAGTTTACGTCTTAATCCAATGCACCACAATGTGCGCGTACAGATTAGAGAGCAGCTCGATTTTGCGACGATCCTTTATCATAAAGGACTCTATGGGCAAAGTCTCAAAATATTGGGCAGAGTCAAGCAGTTGGCTCTTGATCATGAAGAAAAAAACATGGCTTTTGAAGTCATTGAACTAGAAAAAATCATCGAGAGCCAATACATCACACGAAGTATTGGGAATCGCTCAGATGCTTTAGTGCTGGCATCGGCGGAGTTGAGTCAGCAAAATGCTCTGGCCAGTGCATTGTCCAATCTATCGTTACAGCTTTATGGACTATTCCTCAAAAAAGGATACGTCAAGACCGATCAAGAATTTCGTGAGGTCTCTGATTTTTATGCGCAGAATTTGCCCAAGATAGCCTTCGGCCAAATGGGATTTAGGGAGAAGCTTTGGTATTACAACGCTGCATTGTGGTATCATTTCATCATTCAAGATTTCAAATCTTGTTATCGGTATGCCCTGAATTGGACCAACTTATTTTATGAACACCCTAAAATGATCGTTCTGAATCCTATCTTTTATTTGAGGGGTGCTCAATATTTGCTTGAGGCTTTATTTTACATTGGAGATGTACCACGATTCGAAAAGGCACTAATCGCCCTGGAGCAAACCATGTTGCAGAATCAATTTCCAAAGCGCGAAAATGTCCAGAGCCTCGCCTTTCTTTATGGATATGCCCACAAAATGAACCGCCATTTTATGACTGGGACATTCGAAGAGGGATTGGGGCTGATCAAACCTGTTTTAAAAGGAATTGATCGGTACCAAAACACCATAGACGAGCATCATGTAATGGTGTTTTATTATAAAATTGCCTGCCTGTATTTTGGCTGTAGAGATTATCGCCAATGCATGTACTATCTTAATAAAATCATCACTAACAAGTCTCTTGAAATGCGTGAGGATTTACTCTGCTTTTCGCGCATACTGAATTTAGTGGCGCATTATGAAGCTGGTGAGGATTATCAGCTAGACCGATTGATCAAGAGTACTTATAAGTTTTTGATCAAAATGGAAGATCTGCACCAAGTTCAAAGAGAAATGATTGCCTTTATCCGTAATTTGGAGCATATTTACCCTCAAGACCTTAAGAAAGCCTTCCGTGATCTGCACGCCAAACTAAAGGTCTATGAAAATGATCCCTATGAACGGCGGAGTTTTCTTTATCTGGACATACTTTCTTGGCTAAGAAGTAATATTGAAGGCAGAACTATTCCCGAAATAATTAAGGAGCGCCTGGCGCTCGCCCAAAATTAATATGACACTATGAAAGTTACACTCAATAGATTAAATGACGATTTTTTATTTGAAGGCCAAGGACCAAATGGTATTCCTGTGGCCATAGACAATAAAGGCAATGATGAAATCAAGGGCGCCAGCCCCATGGAGTTACTGCTTATGGCCATAGGAGGTTGTAATGCCATTGACATTATTTATGTGCTAAAAAAACAGCGCCAAACGGTAACATCTTATCGGGTTGATGTAGAAGGCACCCGCGGAAACTTGCACAAGGCACAACCCTTTAAGGCCGCTCATGTCTCCATTTATCTGGAAGGCCCCATTGTTCATGCCAAGGCGTTACGTGCGGCATCACTGAGCTTTGAGCAATACTGTTCCGTTTCCATGACTTTGGCTGGATCGGTAACCATTACCTATGACCTCTATGTCAATGGCATACATGTCACCCCAGAGTCGATTGCTGCTCAGGATCCTCAATAACCACTCAAACCCATTAAAGGGAGATCGAAATGACCCTAAAGCAAGAACCACTGCCCAGCAAAACCCAGCTCATTGATGCCCAAAAGCAATTAGCGCTATGGGTGCATGACACCCCTGTGTTGACCTCGACTTATATCAATGACCTTATCGGTGCAGAAGTTTTTTTTAAATGTGAGCAGTTGCAAAGGATGGGGGCGTTCAAAATGCGTGGCGCGGCTAAAGCCTTATTAGATCTGTCCATGGGGCAGCGGGCCATGGGAGTGGTGACGCATTCATCGGGTAATTTTGGGCAGGCCTTGGCCTTGGCCGCTAAGATGATGGACGTGACGGCCTACATCGTTATGCCCGACCAAACGCCTCAGGTCAAAAAATCTGCTGTTCGGGATTATGGTGCTCAAGTCACGGAATGTGCTTCTACGATCGACGCAAGAATTGCTGCAACCCAACTCATCGCCTCCAAGACAGGAGCAACCATCCTGCACCCTTCTAATGATTTGTCGGTCATTATTGGCCATGCAACAGCCGCCATGGAGTTGTTGGATTGTATTGATGGATTGGACCATATTGTAGCCCCTGTAGGTGGTGGTGGACTGCTGGCTGGCACGGCTTTGGCCTGTCATCATTTTGGTCATCAGTGCACATGTCTCGGCGCAGAGCCCATTGAAGTCAATGATGCTTTTCGCTCCTTACAGTCTGGAAAAATTGAAAGTAATGCCCAAACTAATACCATTGCTGACGGTTTGAAAACACAATTAGGTGATGTTAATTTCCCCATCATTCAAGCCCTCGTTCAGCGCATTGATTGTGTCAGTGAAACCGAAATCATCCATGCGATGCGATTGATTTATGAACGCATGAAGCTGGTGGTAGAGCCCTCGAGTGCAGTAGCCTTGGCTGCTTTAGTCAAGCATCCTGAAAGGTTCCAAGGCAAGCGTGTAGGTGTGATCCTGTCTGGAGGCAATGTTGACTTGTCAGATTTGCCTTTTTAGTGGCATGCCCTGAGCAGGTTATTCATTGAGTTGAGGTCTTGAGCGGCATATATTATTGTAGTATATTTGGTGGCTCGAAAAATCTATGAAGAAGTTTGTTTTCCTGATAGGGCTCGTATTGGTGAGTCAGGCAGCCCTTTGTCAAAAAAGAGAGCTCAAGCCTGTTGCTATTGAATTGGATTATTTTTATGGCAGTATTTTGGAACACAACTCAGATATTGCGCACCTGATTACTGGGCATGCATCAGGTTTCAACCTGGTGTTCAATCGCAAGACTTATGGGCACAATGAATGGGAAAGTCGGTACAATTATCCTGACTGGGGATTTACCTTCAATTATCAAGATCTAGGCAATGAGTATTTGGGCAAAAACTACGGACTTTATGGCCATTTCAACTGGTATTTTTGGAAGAGGCAACTGCGCCTGGGTATTGGTCAAGGTGTCGCACTTGCGGGCAATCCATACGACCCAGAAACCAATTACCAGAACACGGCTTATGGCAGTCGTTTCTTAAGCACAACTTTTATCAAGTTCAACCTCATTAAAGAAAACGTTTATAGGGGTCTAGGTTTTCGTTTGGGAACGGGTATCATTCATTACTCTAACGCGAATTTCAAGGCGCCAAACAACAGTACCAACACATTATACTTTTCTGCGGGCATGTCTTATCAAAGTCAGGAGGGTGTGATTGTAACGCGCCATTCTCATGGAGATTGGCCAAGTGAGTTTTATAAAGAGCCCATCAAAGTCAATGCGGTTTTTCGCACAGGACTCAATGAGGCAGATGTCATTGGCCTTGGTCAATACCCCTTTTATGTCTTTTCATTTTTTGCCGACAAACGGATCAATTACAAAAGTACCGTTCAGGTAGGTGTAGATTTTTTCTTTTCTGATTTTTTGATTCATTTGATCCGTTACCGAGAATCTGCCTTTCCGGGTGATGGTATAGAACCTGGTTTAGATTATCGCAGAATAGGTGTATTTTTAGGTCATGAATTTAGGTTCAGGCGTAACGCATTTGTATCACAACTAGGGCGTTATTTTTACTGGCCATATGAATTTGAAAATAGAATTTATAATCGTTTGGGACTCAAACGCTATTTTTTCAACGACAAACTTTTTACTGCCATAACCCTTAAGGCCCACTGGGCCAAAGCAGAAGCAGTTGAGTTTGGTATTGGTATCAGAATATGAGCATGGGACAAAACATAAAGATTGTAGGCGGGCTATTGGCCCTCATGTTATTTGGCTGTGACAGTCAAAATGCGTGGGATTGTGTTCAATCGGCAGGGCCCATTGTTCAAAAAGAATTTTCTGTAGAACAATTCAAGAAAATCATCATTTGGAATAGGGTCCAGCTTATTTTTTCCTCTGGGACACAGCGGCGGGTTGTGGTCGAAACGGGTGAAAATTTGATGAACGAGATTTTAGTTCGAGTTGAAGACAGTATTTTAAAAGTCAGTGACCGCAATAGTTGTAATTTTACACGGGAATATGGCATCACCAAGGTTTATGTCACAGCACCAGTGGATTCTTTAGAGATCCGATCTAGTTCGGGCTTGCCGGTGATCGGCCAAGGGCCAATCACTTTCAAGAAATTGACCCTGGTTTCTGAAGACCGTGAACAGGATGGTGAATTTCATGTTGATGGCGATTTCATTATAGATGAATTGGATGTCACCCAGTTGATCATTTTCGCAAATGGTACATCAAAGTTCTTTTTGAAGGGCCGTACCAATAGCGCCAACATTGGTCTTTACGACGGCGATACCCGGGTAGAAGCACCGGAGCTTGAAATCAGGAATCTTTATTTGTTCCACCGCAGTACCAATAAAATGATTGTTGCGCCGACCAATCGCATTCAGGGCAGTATTGTTGGTATTGGCGATGTTATTTGTCTGACCAGACCGCCTTTGGAGTTTGTCGAGGAAACTTTTACCGGGCAGCTCATTTTTCAATAGTTACTCTGTTCTTTTGCCAGATCAAATTTGATGTGCGACTTGGTTTTCAAGGGGCTATCTTGTGTGCAAATAATTGGAGAAACATTTTATTAATCTTGTGAGAACCCTTACTTTAGCTTTAGAAATTGAACAACAATGCACTATCTCATCCAGAAGTTTTACTTTTTTTATTTTACAAAATTTCCCTGGGCTTGTGTTTAGTGACCGAAACATATTTTAATTAGCCCGGAAGTGTTTTCCGGGTTTTTTTTATGAACCAATTAGAATGAAAAGTCCATGACAATCGCGATCCCTGGTATAGAAAGTTCATTCCACGATTTGGCTGTTCGCGCCCTGTTTCCAGAAAGGCCGGTGAACTTGCTTTTTAGATCTTCTTTTGATGCGGTGACCCAGGCCATCACAGAGGGTAACGCTGATTTTGGTGTTCTGGCGATAGAGAATTCTATTGCAGGATCGATTCTGACCAACTACAATCTTATTGAGAGTGGAGCATTTGAAATTTATGATGAAGTATTCCTCAATATTCAGATGTTTCTGATGGCCTTGCCCTCGGCGGAGTTATCGGATATAACAGAGGTCCATTCTCATCCTGTAGCACTGCTCCAATGTCGTGATTATCTGCGCTGCTTTGAAAGGCCCTTGAAGGTCATAGAAGGTCGTGATACCGCAACAGAGGCCCAGCGCATTGTTATGGAACAACTTAACGGGGTTGCTGCCATTGCCGGTGAAGAAGTGGCCGAGCGCTATGGGCTCAAAATATTAGACCAACACATCCAAGACATCAAAAACAACCAAACCAGATTTGTTTTGATCGGGCCTTCGGGACTCAGTACGCAAAAAGAACTCAACAAGGCCAGCATCAAGTTTCAACTCGGACATGAAATTGGGTCATTGAGTAAAGCCTTGTCAGTTCTGAGTGACCATGACATTAATTTGACCAAAATACAATCATTACCTGTTCTAGGTGCTTCTTGGCGTTATGCTTTTTTTGTTGACGTCACGTTTAAAAATGTCCTTGACTTTGAAAAAGCCATAGAAGCATTAAAGCCACATCTGAAAAATTTCAAACAACTGGGCGTATATGCCACTAATCATAAAAATACCCCCAGTAGATTAATACATGACTCAAATGACACATACCAACACTAAGGCACGGACTTGGCTCGATAATATGGGACTTCAACATCCTCTAGTCATCGCAGGGCCATGCAGTGCAGAGACAGAAGAGCAGCTCCTGACTATTGCGCACGGACTCAAAAAAACCAAAACCACCATTTTGCGGGCAGGATTATGGAAACCAAGGACCAGGCCAGGGAATTTTGAGGGGGTGGGCGCTCTTGGATTACCATGGCTGAAGCGCGCAAAGGAAGAAACAGGGCTATTGACCACAACTGAGGTGGCGCATCCGCATCACGTCGAATTAGCACTCCAACATGATGTCGATATTTTATGGATCGGCGCCCGAACGACCGTCTCACCTTTTATTGTGCAAGATCTTGCCGATGCCCTTCAAGGAACGGACAAGATAGTTTTGGTTAAGAACCCCGTCAACCCGGATTTAGCCCTTTGGATGGGGGCCATTGAGCGATTTGAAAAATCTGGAATCTCTCAATTGGGCGCGATCCACCGTGGTTTTTCTTCGTACGAAAAACACAAATACCGTAATACACCCGAGTGGCAAATTGCTATTGATTTTCAATCGCGTTGTGCGGATGTGCCATTGATTGTGGACCCCTCTCATATGGGGGGCAGAAGGGACCTTATTTTTGACTTGTCTCAGACTGCTCTGGATTTGAATTATGATGGATTAATGATTGAATCTCATCACCAGCCGGATTTGGCCTGGAGTGATGCTGCCCAACAAGTCACCCCAGGGGCTTTGCATGAAATCATTACCGCTTTGCGCATCAGAAAGCCCCAGGGCGATGCTCAAGAGTTTCAAATTCAGCTAGATGCGTTGCGTACTCAAATTGATCTTTCAGACCGACAGATCATTGAAACCTTGGGCCGTCGCATGAAAATAGCCAGTCAGATTGGTCAATTAAAGCAAGATAATAATGTGGCTATACTGCAGTCGGATCGTTGGTATGCCATCTTAGAGCAGATGATTCATGAAGGGACACAATTGGGCCTTAGTGAAGAATTTGTTCAAAAGCTTTTTAAAGCGATCCACCAAGAATCCATCAATCAACAGAAATCTATAGGGTTGCAAAAGTGATCAGGGCAAAACTTGCGGCGTCGCTTTGGTGCAAGATGCTGTAAATATTGTTTTTAGGCGCTATGTTTGATCGAAATTTCGGATTTTTGCGATACATGAAAGGGACTGTTTATAAATCTACGGGGAGTTGGTATAGCGTTAAGGCGGAATCTGGAGCGTTCTATGCCTGTAGGATCAAAGGTAAATTTCGACTTGAAGGCATCAAAAGTACCAATCCAATTGCAACGGGTGATCATGTGACTTTTAGTATTGACCAACAAGGAGATCAGGCCCAAGGAGTGATTACTGCCATAGCGCCCAGGGACAATTATATCATCCGGAAATCAGTCAATTTATCCAAGCAAACCCATATCATTGCCGCAAATATTGATGTCGCATTTTTATTGATCACGCCAAATAATCCAGTAACAACGACTGCATTTATCGATCGCTTTTTGGTCACGGCTGAAGCCTATCACATCAAATGTGTATTGCTGTTTAACAAAACCGATGATTATGACAACGATTCTTTGGATGAGGTGAAATACTTGGCCGCACTGTATCGCTCTATTGGTTATGAATGCCTCGGTATCTCTGCCAAAACAGGAAAAAATATTGATCAAGTAAAAGCTCTGATGAAAAATAAAGTCTCGATGTTCTCAGGACATAGTGGCGTGGGAAAGTCAACTTTGGTCAACGCCTTAGCGCCCAACTTGGCGCTGCGTACGTCAGAAATATCCTTGCAGCATGCCCAGGGCCAACACACCACGACATTTGCTGAAATGTTTGATTTACCTTTTGGTGCACAAATCATAGACACGCCGGGAATCAAGGGTTTTGGCTTAGTGGCGATTGACAACCACGAGCTTTCCGCGTACTTCCCTGAGTTTTTCGCCTTAAAGGATCAATGTAAGTTTAATAATTGTCTGCATGTCAATGAACCAAATTGTGCCATCAAAAATGCGCTTGAAAAAGACGAACTTGCTTGGTCTCGGTACAAAAGTTATTTGCAAATAATGGAGGGCGACGATCAAGTGTACCGCAAAGACCAGCATCAAGAAATATGAAGGCGATTATCCAAAGAGTGAGGAGCGCTTCTGTTGTGGTGGATGGGCAAAACATCGCCAAAATTGGCCATGGACTTTTGGTATTGCTTGGGGTGACCCATCAGGATACTCAAGATGATGTGGAGTGGTTGAGTAAAAAAATCAGCCAGATGCGTATTTTTTCGGATCTTAAAGGTCAAATGAATGCTTCGGTACAAGATATTGACGGAGGACTCCTAGTGGTCAGTCAGTTCACCTTAATGGCGAGCACTAATAAAGGGAACAGACCTTCTTTTTTAGATGCAGCGCGACCAGAATGGGCAATGGAGCTTTATGAGCGCTTTGTAAAGCAACTCAGTCTCGAGGCCAAACGCCGGGTAGAGACAGGAGTCTTCGGTGCTGATATGGCAGTAGAGTTGATTAATGATGGTCCAGTAACCATTATTTTAGACAGTAAAGTTAAAGTGTAAATTATGGAAATTAAGAAGGCACAAGAGGCAGTAGATCATTGGATCAAAACCCATGGTGTGCGTTATTTTAACGAGCTCACCAATATGGCTCAGCTCACAGAAGAAGTAGGTGAGGTGGCCAGAATAATTGCGCGTCGTTACGGTGAGCAGAGCGAAAAACCAAGTGATGCAGATAAGGACTTGGGCGAAGAATTGGCCGATGTGGTCTTTGTGGTCTTGTGTTTGGCCAATCAAACGGGCATAGATCTTCAAAAGGCCTTTGACAAAAAGCTCGAGTTAAAAACTAAGCGGGATCATGAACGACATCATCAAAATAAAAAACTGACCTAAAGTGTTTCAAAAAATTATTAGACATAAGGGTTTTTGGTCCTCTGTTGTGGGGCTTGGTCTCTCCTTTGGCCTCCTATTTTTGTTGATTCAGTGGCTGCGCTTCGACTACTCCTTTGTGTTCATGGCGGATCCATTACGATTCGTTTTAGGTTGGATTGGCGGGTCATTTGCCTACGGTTTTTTCGTGAGCTATGGTAAGTTTTTTAGGGTCATCCAACGCAACAAAGCAGGATGATGAGGGTCAATCTGGAAGAAGTGGTGGTGCCATCAAAAGACATCGAACTCCTGATTTTGGGTTCTAAGAGCGAGACCAATAGGCTCTTGATTCTTCAGGCCATGCATTCAGGAATCACCTTGAGCAATAGTGCTCATTGTGATGATTCTCAAGCGATGACAGAGGCGTTGCGCCTTGGTACAGGGCTTATTGATATTGGTCATGCGGGTACTGCAATGAGATTTTTAACCGCTTATTTTGCCGGTCAGTCGGGCGCATCTGTTGTGTTAACAGGTAGTGAGCGCATGCAAAATCGACCTATTGGGGTGTTGGTAGATGCGCTAAGATCTATCGGTGCGGACATCAATTATCAAGGCAAAGAAGGTTATCCGCCTCTTCTTATTAAGGGCAAAACACTAGACAAAAATGCTGTAGAGATTTCGGGGCGCATCAGCAGTCAATATCTTACCGCATTGATGCTCTTGGGTACGAAGTTAAAAAATGGACTGATTATTAAGGTTATTGAAGGCTTGACGAGTTTACCTTATCTGAAGATGACCAAGAGCTTGATCGAGCGCGTTGGTGGTCATGTGGAGCTGTCTGCAACCCGTATAGTGGTCCATTCGTTGACCTCTGTAGGGCCTCGAGAAATAGCTATTGACTCCGATTGGAGTTCGGCATCCTATTGGTATAGTTTCGTTGCTTTATCGGCAGAGTCAAAGATCCGTTTGGGTGACTATTCTTTAAAAAGTATTCAGGGGGATTCAGATGTCGCAAGAATCTACGAAATGTTAGGCGTCTCCACAATTTATCAGCCAGACCAAAGAAGTGTCGAGTTGATGAAAACGGCGCAGCACAAAGTTGACCATCTCGAATTAGATTTATCCGGGACACCCGATTTGGCGCAAACGATTGCGGTGACTTGTGCTGGACTGGGCATTTCCTGTCATTTGACGGGTTTGCACACGCTCAAAATCAAAGAAACCGATCGATTGTTGGCCCTCAAGCAGGAGTTGGAAAAGTTTGGCGCTCAGGTTGACATCACTGATGACGCCATGCAACTAAAGGCGCAAGGGGGTCTCGTGGCACACGACCAAATCGAAACTTATGACGACCACCGCATGGCCATGGCATTTGCTCCACTGGTCCAAAAGATGTCCTTGTCCATCAATGAGGCTCAAGTGGTGACCAAGTCTTATCCTGAGTTTTGGCAAGATCTTTCTCGTGCTGGAGTCAAGATGACATTCGAGAATTAATATCCCTTTTTCCTTGACATCGCCCTTGTTGAGGTTGTATATTTGCAGCCTTTGTAATCAATACGACCATTATGGGAATGAAACTCTCCAATTTCAGTTTTAATCTACCTGAAGAACTTCTTGCAGAATATCCTGCACCAAACCGTGACGAAGCCCGTCTGATGGTTTTGGACCGAAAAAATCAAACCATTGAGCATAAAATGTTCAAAGACCTCATCGACTATTTTAACGAAGATGACGTCATGGTGTTGAACAATACCAAAGTATTTCCTGCGCGACTTTATGGAAATAAAGAGAAAACTGGTGCGCGGATTGAAGTTTTTTTGTTGCGCGAACTGAATTCTGAGACCCGCCTTTGGGATGTACTTGTGGATCCGGCAAGGAAAATACGGATCGGAAATAAACTTTATTTTGGCGAAGACGATTCTTTAGTGGCTGAAGTGATCGACAATACGACTTCGAGAGGCCGTACCCTGAGATTCCTGTTTGATGGCTCGTATGAAGAATTTCGCAATAAACTTACGGAGCTTGGTGAAACACCATTGCCAAAGTATATCAAGCGTGAGGTAGAACCTGAAGACGCTGAACGTTACCAGACGATATTCGCTAAAAATGAAGGGGCGGTAGCGGCTCCAACGGCAGGACTGCACTTTTCAAAACACTTGATGAAGCGTCTTGAAATTAAAGGGGTTAATTTTGCTGAGGTCACTTTGCACGTGGGACTTGGGACTTTCAGTCCTGTAGAAGTGGAAGACCTTTCAAAGCATAAGATGGATAGTGAAGAAATCGCCATCAAGGGAGATGCTGTGCAAACGATCAATACTGGAATCACCGAAAAACGTAGGATTTGTGCTGTAGGGACTACGGTCATGAGGGTACTAGAAAGTTCAGTTTCCTCCAGCGGAACGCTTAATCCATACGAAGGTTGGACCAATAAATTTATTTTTCCACCATATGATTTTAGTATTGCCAATTGTATGGTGACCAATTTCCACACCCCTAAATCAACTTTGATGATGATGGTCTCTGCTTTTGCAGGACACGACTTTGTCAAAAAAGCATATGCTGAAGCGATCAAAGAAAATTATCGTTTTTATTCTTATGGTGACGCGATGTTGATCATCTAAGCGGTCGATTAACGAACATTTGAAACCTATGTCGAGAGCCATAGGTTTTTTTGTGTCTGGCAAACAAATATTTCTTAACTTGTTTCTTTATAGAATTTATATGACACATTTGCGCCTGATCTATTTTACTGCTGTATTGCTTTTTGGCATCAGTGCGCTGGCGCAAGATGTTGATCGGACGCCCGCAAGTTGGGCGCATGATTTGGGAGCGCCAGAATCAATTCACATGTCTCTCCTGGAGATGAGTCATGTGGTTGCTGAAGACCAATTGAACGACCAGGATAAGAACAGACCCTGGCGGTATGGTATCGAACGCCCACTAGTATTGAATAATTTTGAAAGTGGTACTTGGACTGATTTACCGGATGGTCAAAGGGTTTGGCGCCTGGTTATTTCTTCTCCAAATGCATTGAATATCAGCATCAATTTCTCAGAAATATATCTGCCTGATGGCGGGCATTTTCAAGTTTATAACACTGACCGATCGGATTGGTCCAAAGTGCACACCTCCAGTAATAGGGAAATTCAAAAGATGGGGACTTGGTTCATTCAAGGAGATGAGGTCGTCTTAGAGTATGTCGAGGCACCTAACACTTATGAATTGCCGCATATCGCAACAAAAAGCATCATTCATGGTTACCGGATGGGTGCGCTACATCAGTTGCTAGGTGCCGGCACGCAAGAACGTGCACCAGAAGATTCAGGAGATTGTAATTATGACGTGAATTGTCCAGTTGACAATGATTTTGATGGCCATAAAGAGAAACTGAAAAAGGCCGTTGCCTTACTCAATCTCGGGAATGGTTATTTGTGTTCTTCGGTTTTGCTCAATAATACCAAACAAGACAAGAGTCCATATATCCTGACTGCAAATCACTGTTTGCAAAATTCTGACCCTGCTTTTTGGTCTTTGCGATTCAATTGGATAAGTCCAGATCCCGTTTGTGGTGATGCACAGCCAAGCACCGACCTCAATACAAATTTCACCATGAATGGTGCCGCACTTCTGTCCCATCATGTGGGGTCAGATTTTGCCTTAGTAGAGTTGTATGAGGCAATTCCAGATTCATGGGATGTTTCTTTTGCGGGCTGGGATCGAAGTGACGAACTGCCAGATTATCAGGTGGGTATCCATCACCCTAGGGGAGACCTAATGAAAATAAGTGTCGATATGGATCCTGCGGGACAAGATTTGGCAAACGATACAGAGGTTTGGTTGATCAAGGGCCAAGACGTTGGTGACGGCAATGGTTGGGACCTAGGAACTACAGAGAGTGGCTCGTCTGGATCACCCTTATTCAATCACAATGGTCTAGTCATTGGTCAATTGTATGGCGGTATGTCTGCTTGCGAAGGGACTCAGACCAATGGTAGATATGACTTATATGGTCGATTCGCTGCGGCCTGGGATCATGGACCAACGCAAAATAACCGCTTGTCTGGTTGGCTCGATCCCGAGCAGACCGGTCAGCTTTCGATTGGCACCCTAGAAAACTCTCTGACCATTGGGGATTTTGAATTAGACGGACAAATTGCGTTATACCCCAATCCGGCCAAAAGCCATGTGACGATCCGCAATACTCAATATCCGAGTCTGAGTGGTATTTTGTTTACCCTGACGGGTCAAAAGCTCGCGGTGTTTAATCTGTCCGCTACCGAAAATCACTTGATGCTTGATCGTTTTGCCAATGGCATTTACCTGCTTTATTTAGTGGATCAAGCCACTGGAAATACCATGGCCAAAAAACTCCATATTCAGCGATAACCCACCGCCAAATCCTCTAGTTAATATTTCTGCTTTAGTGCGCTTCTAAAGTTGTATTTTTGCGTTAATGTCAGCAGCAAAAATTGATATCAGAGCGTTGAGCAAGGATGAATTACGTGAATTCTTCACCAAAAGTGGTGATCAGGCATTCCGTGGAAATCAAGTTTATGAGTGGTTATGGCATAAAGGAGCGCATAGCTTTGATGTGATGACCAACTTGCCCCTGCCTACGCGAGAGCTTTTACAAGAGCACTTTGCCATTAATCATATTGCTGTGGACGTGATGCAAAAAAGTAATGATGGGACCATCAAAAATGCCGTTCGCTTGCACGATGGTCTTATAGTAGAATCTGTGTTGATCCCAACAAAAACAAGGACCACGGCATGTGTCTCTTCTCAAGTTGGGTGTAGTTTGGATTGTAGTTTTTGTGCTACTGCGCAACTCAAGCGCATGCGCAACCTCAATCCGGACGAAATAGTTGATCAGGTTCGTGCAATTGATCAAGAAAGCAAGACTTATTTTAGCCGCCCCCTCTCGAACATTGTCTTTATGGGGATGGGAGAGCCATTAATGAATTATAAGAATGTCTTACTGGCTATTGACAAGATCACGAGTGCTGACGGACTAGGGATGTCTCCAAAGAGGATCACTGTTTCTACTTCTGGGGTGCCTAAAATGATCAAAAAACTTGCAGATGACCAGGTGAAATTTCATCTGGCCGTATCGCTTCATTCCGCAATTCAAGAGACTAGAGCATCCATCATGCCATTTGCCAAGACATTCATTTTGGAAGATCTTGCTGAAGCACTTATTTATTGGTATGAAAAGACCAAACGCCGTGTGACCTATGAATATATTGTATGGAAGGACATTAATGATGGCCCCCAAGACATTAAGGCACTTGTTGATTTCTGCAGTCATGTGCCCTGTAAGGTGAATTTGATCGAGTATAATCCAATCGATCAAGGAGGCAGATTTAATCAGGCAGATGCTGCGCAAATCCAATATTATATTGATGCTTTAGAACACCGACGCATACCTGTAACTGTTCGGCGCAGTCGTGGTAAGGATATCGACGCCGCATGCGGTCAGTTGGCCAACAAGCACTGACCCCAAAATATTTTGAAACAAAAAAGGCACCCATTGGGTGCCTTTTTTGTTTCAAAATAAGTATCAAACTTATCTCTTTACAATTTGGAATGACTTCGTTTGTCCTTCGATACTCACTGTTGCGATGTAAACACCAGTTTCTAAAGAAGCCAAAGAAATGATCTCATTTGTTCCGCTCAGTTGACGGCTCATGATTTCTTGTCCAAGAACATTGTGCAACACAACTTGCTCAAGAGCTGTAGCAGCTTTTAAAGAAAGATTGTTTGATGCATCAACTAAGTATTGGAATCCGTCAAAAGCAGTATCGTCAAATCCTAAAGATCCTTGATCTCCAGCAGCAATTGCAGTGTCAGGAGTTGCTTCGAAAGCATAGTCTTTGACTACCATAAGGTTGTCACCGTTGACATCAGTGTCCAGACGAACCCACCCGTAGTGTGTTGATCCAGTTGTTAAATTTAAGAATTTAACCCCAAGGTACCCATCAGTAACATCGCCACACCATTGGCTGTTAGAGTAAGCACATCCGTAGTAGTTCAAGTCACCACGAGCACCTGTAGCCGTATATCCAGTCGCGGCATCAATGACATCACCTTCTGCCAAGACAAATGGATATTGATAACCACCTGAAGTGAATCCAGCAAGAGCACCACCTGAACTTGGGAAGACGATTGCTGCATTTCCACCAGCTAATCCATCAGGATTGTTGATGCTAAGATTTTCAAAAGTGTCATTTGTAAAGTCAAGACTAAAAATGTCACCAACATTCAATACAGCATCTGGATCAACATCGGTGTAAACCACCTGTCCATTGGCATCTGCTGCAGCCATTACTGCTGCAGACATAGCACCGTACTGAGCGAGTCTTTTGGTTAAATTTTTCGAAGTAATTTTTTTCATAATAATAGGATTTAAGTTTAAACTTTTGCAGTTTTACTATGCAATAGAGGTAAATATAAGAAATTATTGTTATTCTACATCTGAACGAGATCATGAAACACCATAAACTGAATAGAGCAGCCTTTGATCCTGACAATATTAGCCCAGAAGGATCTCTGGGTTTATTGGCATTGGGTGATATCGGGTTCGAGGCTTGGCGCAAGGCTAAGGGCCATATCCGTAACAACGAAAATTTGATTGATGCCGCAAAAAAATAAACTTTTACTTATCGGTTGGGATGCCGCAGATTGGGACATTATTTGGCCCTTGGTCAATGCAGGTAAAATGCCTGCTTTGAAGTCCTTAATCGCTCGCGGCACGCATGGGAACATCAGTACGATGAATCCCCCGTATTCACCTATGCTCTGGACTTCCGTCGCGACAGGAAAAACACCAGATAAACATGGTGTGTTGGGTTTTATTGAGGTGACGCCAGAGGGTCAATCGGTGCGGCCTGTGACGACCTTATCTCGTAAAACGCGCGCCCTGTGGAATATTTTTCACAATCAAGGCATGCGCAGTAACCTTGTCGGATGGTGGCCAAGTTTTCCAGCAGAGCCCATTAACGGGTATGTGATTTCCGACCGTTTCCAGAAGACCCACATGGATCCAAGATTGCAAACACCGATGAGTCCTAAGTCCATCCATCCCTGGGACAAGCATGAGGATTTTAGAGGACTCCGAATGTTTCCCTTCGAAATTACCAAAGCGCATTTGTTGCCATTTGTGCCTCAAGCGGATATAGTAGATCAAGACAAGCACAAGGGCCTTAATGCCATTGCTAAAATAGTCTCAGAAAACTCATCGTTACACAATGCCGCAACTAGATTGTTACGGACCACCGAATGGGATTTCATGGCGGTATATTACGATATGATTGATCATTTCTGTCATAGCTTCATGAAGTATCATCCGCCCAAACATCCGGGTGTTGATCCGCAAAATCATGACATTTTTAAGGAGGCCGTTACGGGGGCTTATCTCTTTCAAGATATGATGCTCGAGCGCACGTTAAAGCTAGTCGATGACCAAACCACCATTATTGTGATGTCTGACCATGGTTTTGAGTCGGGAGACAAACGGATTCTTAATATGCCCAAGGTCCAAGCTGCGCCCTCTTTAGAGCATCGCCAATTTGGTATGTTTGTGGCGTGTGGTCCTAACATCAAGAAAAATGAAAAGGTTTACGGCTTAGGCATCATTGATATTGGTCCAACGGTTCTCCACCATTTTGGCCTGCCTGTGGGCAAGGATATGGATGGCCATGTGAATTTAGATATTTTTGAAAATCCAAAGCCGGTTCAATACATCGACAGTTGGGATGCGGTCTCAGGAGATTTTGGAGAACTCGACAATACTCAGGAGACAGACGCCTTTTCGGACCAGCAAACCATGGAGCAATTGATTGAGCTTGGGTATGTTGAAAAACTTGATGAAAAGTTTGAAGTGGCGATCCGAAATACCCGAATAGATCTCAAACATAACTTGGCCAGGGTCCATATGGGTAAAAAAGATTTAGCTGCAGCAAAGGAGATCCTGTTGGCGCTTCTAGATGAGCCTCAGGCCAAAGATTATGCGCCATTCTATATGGACTTGATCGGCATCAGCCTGAAAGAGCGAAATTTTGAGGCAGCTTTAGAATATTTGCAGTGTGTCAAAACTTCAGGTACCGAAGTCAAATATAATTTGGATTTGACTGAGGCACAAATTCTCTCAGATATTGGACGGCCAAGAGAAGCATTAGTATTGATTGAGCACCTGCTTCAAACAGATCAAACAGGTCCTGTTTGGTATCGTTACGGCTTACTTCATTATCAATTAGGGGCATTGGCTCAGGCCAAAGAAGCCTTTGAGAACGCCATCGAGAGAGATTCCCAAATACCCGGGTATCATGCCGCATTGGCAGAAGTATATTTGCAGTTAGACGATTATGAAGAGGCTGCTGAATACGCCTTGACCAGTGTCGAACTTGTGAAATATTTTCCTAAGGGACATCTCCTTTTGGGTCAGGCACTAGAGAAATTGGGTGACCTTGAAAATGCTAAAGTCGCCTTCGAGATGGCGGCAAAGCTGAAGCCAAAAGAATTTCCCCAGGCGCAGCAATCCATTGAAAACCTCGAGCAAAGAATTGATCTTGGTATTGAATATGAAGATAAGGTGACCAATAAGCACTACGACAATCAAATTGTTGTGGTTTCTGGATTGCCCCGTTCAGGCACCTCTTTGATGATGCAGATGATGGATAAAGCCGGTATTGTGGCGCTGACTGATGAGCTCAGAGAGGCCGATGTGTCCAATCCAAAAGGGTACTATGAGTACGAGCCTGTAAAAGCCTTGTATAAAGACAATTCTTGGCTGGATAAAGCCCAGAACAAGTCGGTCAAAATTGTGGCGCCTTTGCTCAAGTATTTGGACAACAAGCACCGGTACAAAATCATTTTTATGAAACGAGATTTGGACGAAGTCGTCCAGTCACAACAGAAAATGCTCGGCAAAAGTGAAGCAACTTTTCCGATCAAAATTTATAATCAATTTCAACGCTTGTTGGCCTCTGTAGCCGCTTGGCAAAAATTGGCACCAGGTATAGAGATACTGTATCTCGATTACAAAGATGTGGTGGCCCAACCTGATAAAATCGCAGAACAAATCCAGGAATTTGTTGGGGTGCCACTAGATCAGGAAGCGATGACACAGGTAGTGGATCCAACCTTATACCGAAATAAAAATAAAAATAGTCCTCAGGCTTGAGCCTCGTGACAATTGCGCAATGAAAGTGACCGCTCAAATAAAGGCACCGATTGAAGAAGAAATGGAACTTTTCGAAAAAAAGTTTTATGATTCTATGTCGTCTCAAGTGGCGCTTTTGAACAGAATCACTCACTTTGTGGTCAACCGCAAAGGGAAACAGATGCGGCCCATGTTTGTGTTTTTGGTGGCCAAGATGTGTCATGATGGAAAAGTGAATGAGCGGACTTATCGCGGCGCTGCTGTTATTGAATTGATCCATACAGCAACTTTGGTTCACGATGATGTTGTCGACGACAGTAATCAAAGGAGAGGTTTTTTTTCTATTAATGCTTTATGGAAAAATAAGATTGCCGTTTTGGTTGGAGATTACCTGCTCTCTAAAGGACTTTTGCTGTCCATTGATCATGACGATTTTGATTTGCTTAAAATCATCTCGAAGGCAGTTCGCGCCATGAGCGAAGGTGAATTGCTTCAAATTGAAAAGGCGAGAAAACTAGACATAACAGAGGATGTTTACCTAGAAATAATCCGTCAAAAAACGGCTACTTTGATCGCCGCTTGCTGTGCTATGGGGGCACAAAGTGTCAATGCGAGTGAACAAGAGGTCGCAAGATTGACAGATTTTGGTCAAGCCATTGGCATGGCTTTTCAAATCAAGGATGATTTGTTTGATTATGGCAGTGCGCGTATCGGCAAGCCACTAGGAATTGATATCAAGGAACGGAAATTGACACTACCGCTCATTCATGCGCTCAACCAGGGCAGTCCAACGGAAGTACGCTGGTTAATGGACGCTCTGAAAAATTACAATACTGATCGTAAAAGAGTGCAACAGGTCATCCAAAAAGTTCGAGATCTCGGGGGCATTGCCTACGCAGAGCAGAAAATGAAGTTCTATCAGTCTCAGGCGATAAAGGCCCTAGATCATTATCCAGACAGTCCCTACAAAGCATCATTGTTGCTGATGATTGATTATGTTATTGACCGACAAAAATAAGTGCGGCTTAGTTTTGCTCTTCCCCCCATCGGTTTAGTTGGCTGAATTATGTTATTTTTACTTTTTAATTATTTTTCATGATCTCAAGATCCACTATTGATCAAGTTTTTGAGACCGCCCGTGTTGAGGAGGTCATTGGTGATTTCGTTCAATTAAAAAAATCTGGGGCTAATTACAAAGGGTTGAGTCCTTTTACCGATGAACGCTCGCCTAGTTTCATGGTTTCTCCGGTCAAGCAAATCTGGAAAGATTTCAGTAGCGGTAAGGGCGGCAATGCTGTGGCTTTCCTCATGGAGCATGAACATTTTAATTACCCGGAAGCCATAAAATACCTGGCCAAAAAGTACAATATTGAGATCGAAGAAACAGAACAGTCGCCTGAAGAAAAGGAGATGGCTGATGCGCGTGAAAGCCTTTATTTGGTCAATGATTTTGCTCGGGATTATTTCAAAAATACTTTGACGCAAACCGAATCCGGCAAAGCCATTGGACTGAGTTATTTTAAAGAACGCGGATTTACAGCCGAGACCATTGAAAAGTTTCAGTTGGGTTATGGTCTAGATCAATGGGACGCGTTTACTGGCGAGGCTTTGAAGCAAGGTTACAAGTTGAGCTATTTGGAGCAAACAGGGCTCACTATTGTCAAAGGCGACAAGCAATTTGATCGTTTTAAGGGACGTGTTCTTTTTCCTATTCATAGTTTGAGCGGTCGTGTATTGGGTTTTGGAGGTCGTATTTTGACTTCGGATAAAAAGGCGGCCAAGTATGTCAACTCGCCAGAGAGTGAGGTGTACCATAAGAGCAAGGTGCTTTATGGTATTCATTTTGCCAAGCAAGCTATTGCCAAAGAAAATCAATGTTATTTGGTCGAAGGCTATACCGATGTCATTCAAATGCACCAGAGAGGCTTGAGCAATGTTGTGGCCTCCAGCGGAACAGCATTAACACCAGAGCAAATCAGGCTAGTCAATCGATTGACGCCCAATATGACTTTGCTTTTTGATGGAGACGCCGCCGGACTAAGGGCGTCCTTAAGAGGAGTCGATCTTATTTTGGAGCAAGGGATGAATGTGCGCATATGTGCTTTTCCGCAAGGGGAAGATCCCGATAGTTTTGCGCGTGGTCATACACTAGAACAGCTTAAGGACTTTCTTGACAACAATACCAAGGATTTCATCAGTTTTAAGGCCTCCCTATTGGCAGAAGAGGCCGCGAATGATCCTATCAAAAAATCTGAGACCATCAGAGATATGGTGACCAGTATTTCAAAAATTCCAGACCACATCAAGCAGGAGGTTTATCTCAAGGAGTGCGCCCGTATTATGGACATCAGCCAGGAGGTATTGTTCAGTACTTTGGCGCAAATTTTGAAAAAAAACAGGGCGACTCCTCCAGTTCAAAAGTTAGAGAGGGCGCCAAGTCTCGAGGTTATCGCCAATAATCAGACACAGACCGCCAAGGTTGATGTGCAATTTGAACTTGAACGAAAAATTATAGAGATGTTGCTCCTCTACGGCACCACGGAGCAAGATTTTAAGGAATCCATCATGGAGTCAGAGGCTGATGGTGTCATCAGCTATAAAGAGGAGCAGATCCGGTCTTTGGTTTATCAGAAAATTTACTTGGACCTTCAAGAAGATGAAATTGAATTTACGCACACCGAATTTCAAGAACTCTACTACAAAATCATTGAAGCTTATCATCAGAATGCTGGGATTAGAATTGAGGCTTTTATCCAGGAGTTGCCTCAGAATCTGTCTGAGATGGTGACACATATTCTTATGGATGAAGAAAAATATCAGCTCCATCAATGGGGCAGCAAGGATATTTTTGTCAAGGATAAAGAAACAAACATCAGTCGGGTGGTGACTGAGACGATACTGAATTTGAGGCGTTTTCTGGTAACCGAAAAAATAAACGAGCTCAACATGCTTTATGATCCCAAGACTGAAGGGGTTTCAGATGCGGATACTTTGAAAGCAGTGATGGATTATATTGGGTTGAAAAAAGTATTATCCGATAAGTTGAATCGTGTACTTTGAGTGGGACACCTTTAGCTCATTCGGAACATACGTGCTTGGTTAATCAAATCAGCGATATTATCCACTTTTAATTTCTTGAGCAATCTGGTTTTGTAAGTGCTCACTGTTTTCTCGTTGATGTCTAAGGCATGGGCGATGTCTTTATTTCGCTTGCCATTAGAAAGTAAATTCAAGACCTCAATTTCTCGGGAAGACAATTTTTTGTAGCGATTAATAGCGCTGGACTCTCCAACATTGCGTTGGGTGAAGGTCTCATTGAGCTCTTCATTGAGGAAGATGCCGCCGCGAGACAACTGTTTTAACGCTTTGATAAAAATCTTGGTGGAGGCCGATTTGGGCACATAGCCAGCAGCACCCGATTTGATGCTTCTTAGGGCATAGATTTCTTCAGGTAAATGTGAAAAAACAAGAATTCTAGTTTGCGGATACTTCGCTTTAATATTGCGCAAGGCACTGATGCCATTGACCTGGGGTAATTCTAGTTCCATCACCACAATATCAGGTTGGCCTGACTCTAATTGGCGCCATAACTCATCACCATTCTGAGCCTTTCCACAGATTTCAAAGTCTTTGGACTTCTTGAGCATACACATTACTCCTTTACGGATGACGGGATGATGGTCTGCAATGAGTACTTTTTTCATCTGTTCAGATTCAGTGTTGGGGCGTGTTTTGCACAATTTATGCCCTAAGATGAGGCAATCAAATGTAGTAAAAAACTCTTAGCAAGGGTTTTAAATACAAAAAAACTCGATGAGCTGCTCTGTATTTAGAGGGCTATCGCATGTTTTTTGGGATGCAGCAAACAGGTATGGGCCGCATCTTGTGTTGGTTGTTTCTGTTTAATTTTTTAAAGATTTCCAACGTGGTTTTTTGGCGTTCATCCATTGCACTCGTGTCTGGATCTTCATGTTGTTCCAATAGCTTCATGGCCCACTCCAGCTCGTCGTAACTCGCTCCTAGTTGGTCTTGATCCGTGCGGCTATCGCCAAACAGACCATCTGTGGGCGCTGCCGTTAAAATATCTTCGTTGATGCCTAAGTGATGGCCCAAGAGGTAAACTTCGCTTTTGAGTAAGTCGGCAATAGGGCTCAAATCAACACCGCCGTCACCGTATTTGGTGTAAAACCCTACCCCAAAATCTTCAACTTTATTTCCTGTCCCCGCGACGAGGGCTTGATGGACTCCTGCCAGATAATAAAGGGTAGTCATGCGCAGACGCGCACGGGCATTAGCCAAACTGAGTTGAACCAAATCATCTGAATGGTGCTGCGGGACACTAGCTTTGAAAGCCTCAAAAACAGTTGTGAGGTCAACTTTGTGCTCACTGACATGAGTACAATTTTTTTTGAGCCATGCAATGTGTTTTTGTGCGCGCGTAACCTGCGCGGGGTCCTGGTGAATCGGCAATGCGACGCACATTGTAGGCAAGCCTGTAAGGCTGCATAGTTTGGAAGTGACTGCTGAGTCAATACCACCACTGACCCCCACAACAAAACCATTCATTCCTGCGTTATCTGCATATGATTTTAACCATTCAACAATGTGCTTTGCGATGTTTTCTGCCTCCATTTAGTGTGAATTTACGTCAGATAAGTAATACCTTTGTAGCACAAAAATAAGCAAACTAATCGTAATTATATTGGCCATGACCCAGATGAAATATATGAGGGGAGACTTCTTTTTTCGACTGATTTCGGTGTTGTTTTTGAGTTTTCTGATGCTCTCATGCAATGGTAAATCCAAAGAAGAGCAACTCATCGATGATTTACCGATTTCTGTTCAAGTCGAGCGCTTCGATAAGGCTTTTGCTTTGGCAGAGGTCTCTGATCTTGATGAGCTGAAGCGGCGCTATCCCTTGTTTTTTCCCACGCAATATCCCGACAGTGTATGGCGCGCAAAAATTGTAGATACCTTGCAAAATGAGCTGGATCATGAAGTTGGAGTCGTCTTTGAAGACGATGCCGTTTTGAATGAGTCGATTAGCGATTTATTTCGCCATATCAGCTATTATACCCCGGGCTTTGAAGTGCCCAATGTGGTCACGACCACCTCTGATGTAGATTATCGCACCCGTGTCATTGCAAATCGCCGTTGGTTGATCATTATGTTGGATACTTATCTGGGCAGTGATCATAAATTTTATGAGGGCATACCGCGATACATCGCCAAAAACTTAAGGCCAGAAATGATCGTGTCTGATGTGGCGACCGCATACGCCCGCAAGATGGTAGCGGTGCCTCAGGATCGAACTTTTTTGGCGCAAATCATTTATTATGGTAAAATGCTGTATTTAAAAGATTTGTGGTTGCCAGAGGTCATGAACGCGGATAAAATTGGTTATCTCCCAGGGGAGTTACAATGGGCGGAAGATAATGAAATTGATATATGGCAGTACTTTGTGAGTCGCGAGTATTTATTCAGCACAAATTCGAGATTGACCAGTCGTTTTATTGACTCAGCACCTTACTCGAAGTTTGAATTGGAGCTTGACCAAGAGTCTCCTGGCATGATCGGTCAGTGGTTAGGGTGGCAAATCGTGAGATCTTACACCGACAATAATTCAGTTTCTGTCGACCAATTGATGGCTTTGACTGCCGAAGAAATTTTCAATAAATCCCTCTATAAACCTAATAAATAATGGCTTCACACGAATCTAAAATCACGATAAACGTTTCATTGGATGACAATAAAATCCCAGAGGAGATGACCTGGTCTGCTCCAGATGGTGGAGTCAATGATCAGGAAACTAAGGCTGTATTGCTCTCAGTCTGGGATGATAAGGCTCAAGAAGCATTAAGGATTGATCTTTGGACCAAGACCATGCCGCTCGATGAAATGAAAGTGTTTTTTCACCAAACTTTGTCGGCCATGGCCGACACCTACGAGCGTGCCACGAATGATGACAAAATGAGTGCTACAATGAGGGATTTCTGTGATTATTTTGCAGAAAAATTAGCGCTAAAACCACCGAAAAAATAATTTAATTCCGATGCATCTCTTGATTAATCTGCTCGATGCACTCTAATAATTCTTCTCGGCCTGTGTAGTTGGAAGAGGAGGTCACAAAATAACTCGGCATCTCTTCCCAGGTTTCTAATAATTTAGCTTCATACTGAGCGACATTGCGTTTTAAGGCCTGAGGCTTTAATTTGTCCGCTTTGGTAAACACAATGTGAAAAGGTATTTGCTGGTGTCCGAGGTAGGTCATGAATTCTAAATCTATGGGCTGCGCTTCATGTCTAATGTCGACTAGGACAAAGCCCAAGACAAGCTGTTTTCGAGACTCAAAATAGGCTGTAATGAATTTTTGAAATGTCTTTTTGCTCTTTTTTGAAACACGGGCGTAACCGTAACCCGGAAGATCGACTAAGTGCCAATTTTTATTGATCAGAAAATGATTGATCAGCTGTGTTTTTCCTGGGCGTCCGCTAGTTTTGGCCAATCCTTTGCGCTGCATAAGCATGTTGATCAATGAAGATTTTCCGACATTAGAACGGCCTATAAACGCGTATTCGGGCAAAGCTTGGTTGGGGCATTTTTTGACATCGCTATTGCTCATGACAAATTCTGCAGAAGTAATTTTCATGAGAGGGAATTAAAATTGACGCTTAGCCAACCACTGATGGAGAATTTCGTTAAAAGTGTCAGGATGTTCCATCATGGCGGCATGGCCACACTGGTCGATCCAGAACAGCTCGGAGTCGGGCAGAAGACTATTGAATTCATCGGCTACCTCAGGAGGTGTCACAGAATCATTGCGGCCCCAAATGATACAAGTTGGATTCGTCATTTTAGGCAGATCCTTTGCCATATTATGTCTGATGGCACTTTTGGCAATGGCTAGTGTCCTAATGAGTTTATTCCGATCGTTGACACTGGCATAAACTTCGTCGACGATCTCTTTGGTGGCTATTTTTGGATCGTAAAAGACATTTTCGGCCTTTTCACGGATATAATCATAATCACCTCGCTTAGGATAAGATTCACCCATTGAATTTTCATAAAGACCTGAGCTTCCGGTAATAACAAGTGCTTTTACTTTTTCGGGAAATAGTTTGGTCATCAGTAGACCGATATGTCCTCCCAAAGAATTGCCCACGAGTATTGCCTGGTCAATCTCTTTATGCTTCATGAATTTCGACACATAAAGTGCGATATTCTTGACCGTGGTCTTCAATACAGGCAAATCATAAATAGGCAACTCAGGGATCAAGACCTTGTATCCTTTTTCAGGAAAGTAATTGACGACACCGTCAAAATTACTCAGGCCTCCCATTAAACCATGTAAAATGATGATTGGCGTGCCTTCGCCCATTTCGAGGTAAGAAAATGATTTTTCTTTTTTAAGGAAATATCCCATAGTGGTGATTGACTATCCGAAGCAAAAGTACATAAAAATTAATGAAACCGATAAGGTGAATTGCGCCAGTACAATTATGGCTGGGCGGGGGGCTCGATGCTCGTTCAGGTTTTGAAAAATATTGTCAGGGAGCCCTTCTGCACGAGTGGAAAAACTTATTAACAAAGTGGTAATATGTGGTAAAATGTGGTATTTTTCTTCATATATTTGATCAATCATCTGATACCTATTATGTTGAATATCATTGGAACATATCATTGTAAGGCCGATAATAAAGGCCGCATCATGATGCCTGCAGACTTAAAAAAGCAACTGGCGCCTGTCGTGTCAGATGGCTTTGTGGTCAAGCGTGCTGTGTTTCAGCCTTGCTTGGAGCTTTATCCTCTCAAGCAATGGAATGATTTGATGAAAAAGGTTGGTCAGCTGAATCAATTCAATAGAAAGAACAACGATTTTATTCGGCGTTTTACGGCTGGTGTACGTGTCCTCGAACTTGACGCGACCGGGCGTTTAAACATCCCTAGTGATCTCATGGGTATTGCCTCATTGGACAAGCATATCGTGCTGACGGCTTCTGTCGGTATCGTAGAAATCTGGAATGCAGCACAATACGAAAAAGCCATTTCTGACGCTGCAAACGATTTTGCTGATTTGGCTGAAGAGGTCATGGGGCAAAACAATAGCATGGCCGATGAGTTATCATGATCCCGTATTACTTAATGAAACAGTAGGTGGCTTAGCGGTCAAGCCAGATGGGATTTATGTCGACGTTACTTTTGGCGGTGGTGGCCATGCCAAGATGGTGCTTGATGCGCTTGGTCCTGAAGGGCGCTTGATCGCATTTGATCAAGATCAAGACGCCCTGCGCAATGCTTTTGACGATGAGCGCTTTTTGTTGATCCATGAAAACTTCCGTCATCTCAAGCGTTTTTTAAAGTTTCATGGGGTGACCAAAGTCGATGGCATTTTGGCTGATTTTGGAGTGTCGTCACATCAGTTTGACCGGCCTGAAAGAGGTTTTTCGACAAGGTTTGATGGTCAATTGGATATGCGCATGAATCAGAATGACAGCCGTTCCGCTTATGAGATTGTCAATAATTACGAAGAGGTTGAGCTCGCTCGTGTCTTAAAAGAATACGGGGAGTTGCGGGCTGCTCCTGGGATGGCGCGCCTCATTGTTGCTGCACGAAGTGAGACACCTATTGCCACCACAGAAGATTTGAAGCACGCGGTTAGGCGATTTTTACCAAAGGCCAAAGAGCATAAGGTTTTGGCCCAAATTTTCCAAGCGATACGCCTCGAGGTCAATGACGAGTTGACCGTTTTGAAAGAATTTTTGTTGCAAACACAAGACCTTTTGGTCGCCGGTGGGCGCCTGAGTGTCATTTCTTACCATTCACTAGAGGATCGCCTGGTCAAAAGATTCATGCGTGATGGGTTGTTTGAAGGTGAGCCTGAGCGGGATGTGTTTGGGCGCACATTCGTGCCTTTTAAGCCTTTAGGGAAACTCATTGTGCCCACCGATCAGGAGATTAGAAATAACAATAGAGCACGCAGTGCAAAGTTGAGAATTGCAGAACGACGATCATGAAAGAAGGTTTTTTCAATATCATCAAAGGAACTTTTCTGGTCAATGACGATGCCCTGAAGAATTGGCAATTCATCATTTTTCTTTCCATACTGACCCTGGCAATGATTGCCAGTGGGCATCAAGCTGACAAGAAGGTCCATCGCATCGCGCAACTCAGTAATGAGGTTAAAGACTTAAAAAGTCAATATGTTGATGTGCGCATGCAATTGATGACTGCCAAAATGGAGACCAAAATCATTGCTGCAATGGCAAAAAAAGGACTGTTCATTTCGCAGGTCCCACCTCAGAAAATAGTGGTCGTATCAAATCCAGCCAACTGATGAGTCTAGAGCGCAACATTCTAAAGAGATTTTACCTTGTGACAGGGGGTATGCTTCTTTTGTCTGGTTGCATCGTTTTCAAGTTGACCCAAATTCAATTTGTTGAAGGAGAGCATTATCGTGCTTTGGCCGCCTCTAATAGCACAAAGAATGATACCATAGCGGCCAATCGAGGAAATATTTATGCGAACGATGGGAGCCTGCTGGCAACCTCAGTACCCAAATACGACATCAGATTTGATTCAAAAACTGTCGGAAGCGAGGATTTTACTCAATTGATGCCTGATTTGGCACAAGCGCTTAGCAACAAATTGGGCAAAACACCATCATACTATCAAAGGCGTTTGCAAAAAGCACGGAGCGAGGGCAATCGTTATTTGCTTCTGGCTCGTGGATTAAGTTATTCTGATTACAATGAGGTCAGAAAAATGCCCCTGCTCAATAAGGGACCTTATCGTGGTGGACTTATTGTAGAGCAAAAAACTGTTAGAGAGCACCCGCTGGGTAAAATTGCTGAGCGATTGGTCGGTAATGAACGCAGTGGCGCTCCTGGACGCTATGATATTGGATTGGAAGGCGCTTATGATCTTTACCTTCGGGGCAACGACGGTCATCGATTGAAACAAAAAATTGCCAAGGGACAATGGAAACCAGTTTCGGACGAAAATGAATTAGAGCCACAAGATGGCTTTGATGTTTTTACTACCATTGACATCAACATTCAGGATATTGCACATCATGCATTGCTCAAACAACTCGAGTATTATGAGGCGGAGCATGGTACTGTGGTGGTTATGGATGTGGCCTCTGGGGCCATTAAAGCTGTGGCTAACCTGGGCCGAACCTCCAAGGGAACATATTACGAAAAATTGAACTATGCTGTTGGCGAAAGCCACGAGCCTGGAAGTACCTTTAAGGTCATTGCTCTTGCAGCGGCCTTGGAGGATCGCGTGATAGATACTGCAACTATTGTAGATACCCGGCTTGGGAGTAAAGCATTTTATGGCCGCATGATCACCGATACCAAGGGTCATGGTAAAATTTCTGCAGCAAAGGCTTTGGAGGTGTCTTCTAATATTGGCTTGGCAAGTTTGATCGATGATGCCTACGAGAGCAACCCCGATCAGTTTTTGAATTTTCTGGAGCAATGGGGACTAGACACGCCGCTTGGCTTGCCAATTACTGGTGAAGGATTGCCAGAAATTCCAAGACCAGGAGATGATAAATGGAGCAAAAATGCTCTTCCGTCTATGGCCTATGGCTATAATCTTAGGTTGACTCCTTTGCAAATACTGACGTTTTACAATGCGATTGCCAATGATGGCGTGATGGTCAAACCACAATTTGTTGAGCGCATTGTCAGCAATAACAAAGAGATCGCACGGTTTCCTTCTGAGGTGATCAACCCTAAAATTTTGTCAGACCAAAACTTAGGTGCGCTCCGCACAATATTGCGCAATATTGTCCTGAGAGGAACCGGAAAAAGTTTGTCTTCCGAATATTTCTCTATGGCCGGAAAGACGGGCACTGCCCGTACAGAATATTGGATGGCGGATTGGTCCGAAAACCGTCGTTACATTTCGTCTTTTGCTGGTTATTTTCCTGCAGATCAGCCCAAATATTCTTGTATCGTTGTCATCCATAAGCCCAGCACAAAGAAGGGGTACTATGGGGCAGACGTGACAGGTCCAGTCTTTAAGCGCATTGCGCAAAAAATTTATACCGATAGCCCATTGCGTGATACCATTGTTTTGGGACCTGAAATGACACCGCAGCTGGCGGATCAAGTGTCAAGCCCCTCATTAATTCACGAAGAAGCTTCTGGTGTTCCTGATGTCACAGGGTGGCCTGCAATGGATGCTTTGGCAGTATTAGAAAATTTGGGGTTAAAAGTTATGCTCAAAGGTGAGGGTAAAGTCGTGGATCAGTCATTAACAAAAGGATCTCCTATAGTTCAAGGAGATTTAATCATCATTACATTATCATGAAATCGCTCAAGGATCTTCTTTATCGGGTGCCTATTCAGGGTGTGGTTGGTGCCACAGGGATCACGGTTGCTGAGATTTGCTTTGATTCGAGAAAAGTCGATTTGAACGATGTGTTTGTCGCAGTACGGGGCACCATGGTCGATGGCCATCACTACATCAAACAGGCCTGCGATCAGGGCGCAATTGCCATAATTTGTGAGGAGCTCCCTCAGCACATCATCAATGGCATTACCTATGTTACGGTAACCGACGCCACTCAGGCCATGGCTTATATGGCAGATAATTTTTACGACCATCCTTCTGCAGCACTCACCCTTGTTGGAGTGACTGGGACTAACGGAAAAACAACAGTTGCGACCCTCTTGTATGACTTGTTCACGAAGTTGGGGCATCAAACTGGTTTGCTGTCTACTGTTGTCAATAGAATTGGGGCTATTGAGCGACCTGCAACCCACACTACGCCGGATTCGCTTACGATCAATAAGCTTTTGAGAACAATGCTCGATCATGATGTGACGCACTGTTTCATGGAAGCCAGTTCTCATGGGATTGATCAAAATAGAACGCTTGGGCTCACATTTGCCGGGGGAATTTTCACCAATCTCTCTCATGATCATTTGGATTATCATCATGATTTTAAATCCTATCGAGACGTCAAAAAAAGACTCTTTGATCAACTGCCTCAATCGGCATTCGCTTTGGTAAATCTTGATGATAAAAATGGCGCGGTCATGTTGCAAAATACCAAAGCGTCAAAGGTGACTTATGCCCAAAAATCCTTGGCGGATTACAAAGTGAATGTCTTAGAGCGCCAGCTCAGCGGTCAATTGATCAAAATCAATCAGCAAGAAGTTTGGGTCAAGTTGATCGGTGCCTTTAATGCCTATAACCTCTTGGCTATTTATGCCTGCGCAGATTTACTCAAGCAGCCTGGTGGAGAAACATTAAGGGTGTTGAGTACTTTAGAAAGTGTCTCAGGCCGATTTCAATATTTTATATCGTCAACAGGGGTCACGGCGATAGTCGATTATGCCCATACTCCCGATGCGTTAGACAATGTTTTGTCTACAATAAATGACCTCAGAACGGGTAATGAATCTTTGATCACTGTGGTGGGTTGTGGCGGTGATCGTGATCCTGAAAAAAGACCCAAAATGGGCACTATTGCTGCGTCGTGGTCGAGTAAGGTAATCTTCACTAATGATAATCCGCGTAACGAAGATCCACAACTTATTCTTCAGGCGATAGAGGCCGGTGTTGCGGCACAAGATTTTAAGAAATATGTGGTCATTGCAGACCGCGCTCAAGCCATAAAAACAGCGGTTCAAATGGCGGCGCCCAAGGATATTATTTTGATCGCTGGGAAGGGTCATGAGACTTATCAAGAAATAAAGGGGCAGCGATTTGATTTTAATGATCTGGAAATAGTCACTGATTTACTCACAAACTGAAACGAAACTGATGCTCTATTATCTCTTTGATTACTTAGACCGAATGTATGACCTGCCTGGTGCCGGATTATTCCAATTCATCACCTTTCGTGCCGCTATGACGGCAATCTTATCGCTTTTTATTGCGACTTATTTCGGTCGGCGCATCATTGCTTTTTTACAACGCAAGCAAGTCGGTGAATCGATCCGTGATTTGGGACTAGATGGCCAAACTGAAAAGGCGGGAACGCCTACTATGGGAGGTATCATCATCATCTTAGCCACGATAATACCAGTATTACTTTTTGCTCAATTGGATAATATTTATGTCTTATTACTCATCGTAACCACGCTTTGGATGGGTGTGATCGGGTTCATTGACGACTACATCAAAAAATTCAAACAAGATAAAGATGGGCTGCCCGGCCGGTTCAAAATTATTGGTCAGATTGGCCTGGGGCTCATCGTGGGCGCGACCATGTATTTACATTCAGATGTTACAGTGCGACGGCCAATACCAAATGGATCAAAAATTGAGCAATCCAATGCCGCAAAGCCTTCCTCAATGTTTTATCCAGCAGAAAAAACACTTTTAACAACAATGCCATTTGTCAAGGACAATGAAATTAATTATGAAAAGTTGGTCACTTGGATGGGGTCAGATTGGCAATCATATGCTTGGTTGATTTTCATTCCGATTGTTATTTTTATCATCACTGCAGTCTCCAATGGCGCGAACCTTACTGATGGCATCGATGGTTTGGCCGCAGGGACCTCTGCCATCATTGGAGTGGCCTTGGCTATTTTGGCCTGGATTTCTGGGAATGTTATTTTCTCAGACTATCTCAACATCATGTACATCCCCAACATTGGTGAGCTGTCCATCTTCATCATGGCTTTTGTCGGCGCACTGATCGGGTTTTTATGGTACAATGCGTATCCAGCACAAGTCTTTATGGGCGATACGGGTAGCCTTACTATCGGCGGAATTATCGCGGTCATCGCCATTGCCATCCGCAAGGAATGGTTGATTCCTATTCTGTGTGGTGTCTTTTTGATGGAAAATTTGTCGGTTGTTTTACAAGTAGGTTGGTTCAAATACACCAAAAAAAAATCAGGTGTCGGTCAGCGCATTTTTAAAATGGCGCCCTTGCACCACCATTATCAGGTCAAAGGCTATCATGAGAGTAAGATCGTGACTAGATTTTGGATTGTTGGAATTGTTTTGGCAGTACTCACTATAGTCACCCTAAAAATTCGATAATGGGCAAGCAAAATCTAGTCGTATTGGGTTCTGGTGAGAGTGGCTGTGGTGCAGCATTACTCGGCATCAAAAAAGGGTACGCTGTATTTGTGTCGGATCATAAGCCGCTGAGTGCCAAAGCGGAGAAGTTCATGTTGGAGCACGGGATTGATCATGAGCACGGTGGCCATACTATGGCCAGAATTTTGACAGCTGATGTTGTCGTGAAAAGTCCTGGAATTCCAGACCATCTCACACTGATCAAAGAGATTGTTGCCTCCGGGATTCCAGTCATTTCCGAAATTGAGTGGGGCTTTAGATTTACCCAAAAACCCATCATTGCGATTACCGGGAGTAATGGAAAGACCACAACGACTGCTATGATCCATAAATTACTGTCTGATGCTGGTATTTCAGCAGGTTTAGGCGGTAATATTGGAAAGAGTTTTGCGGCCCAAGTCATGGGAGATGAGCCAGATTACTATGTTTTAGAAATCAGCAGCTTCCAGCTCGATGGCATGGTGGAGTTCAGACCGCATATTGCAGTGATCACCAATATTACACCAGATCATCTCGACCGCTACAATAATAATTTTGATGCCTATATCGCCTCAAAGATGAGCATTTCGGCGCGCCAAAACAGCCAAGATCAATTGATCTATGACTGTGATGACCCTGTGCTGGCGCGAGAAGTGGCTAAGCGTAATTTTCGTGCCGAGTTACTGCCCTATTCCAATGAAGGGGTGCTGAAGCATGGCACTTATATCGACCACCAAACTTTAATGATTCAAACCAACAAAAACACCATTAATATGCCAACTCTTGATCTTCAATTAGCAGGAATCCACAATACAAAAAACGCTATGGCTGCGGCTACCGTGGGCACCTTGCTCAATATCCGAAAGGAAACCATTAGGCAGTCTTTGGAGCACTTTCAAGGTGTGGAGCATCGCTTGGAGCACGTGCTTAAAATCAATAATGTCTCGTATATTAATGACTCCAAGGCGACTAATGTCAATGCCACGTTTTACGCTTTAGAAAGCATGTCTGGACCGACTGTTTGGATTGTCGGTGGTCAGGATAAAGGCAATGATTATTCCAGTTTGTTGCCCTTGGTTAATGAAAAGGTTAAGGCTATTGTTTGTTTGGGTATTGACAACGATAAAATCATCCAGGCCTTTGGTAATGTAGTGGACATGTTGGTGGAAACCTCTCGAATGGAAGATGCCGTGCAGGTCGCTTATAGGTTGGCAGATAGGGGAGAGCAAGTGTTGTTGTCTCCTGCATGTGCCAGTTTTGATTTGTTCCAGGATTATGAAGATCGAGGACGCCAATTTAAGCAAGCTGTTCGCCAACTCTAATGAAGTCTATATTCCAACATATCAAGGGAGATCGCGCTATATGGGCTGTTATAGCCTTGTTGGCCGTATTTTCTTTTTTGCCGGTGTACAGCGCTAGCAGTAATCTGGCCTATCTCTATGGAGATGGCAACACCTTAGGCTTTTTGATCAAGCATCTGGCGCATTTAATGTTGGGATTTGTCATTTTATACGGTGTACACCGCATCCCTTTTCATTATTTTAAGGGACTCTCATTGATTGTTTTGCCTATTGTGATTGTTTTGTTGGTGGTCACTATGGCGCAGGGCACAACGATCGATGGTGCGAATGCTAGTCGCTGGATTAGAGTGCCAATTGTTGGTGTAAGTTTTCAGACCTCTGCTGCCGCCTCGGTGGTGTTGATGGTATTTGTGGCGCGCTATTTATCGAGAATTAAGGATAAGGCTGTGGCGTTTAAGGAGACGTTATTGCCCTTATGGTTGCCTGTATTTGGGGTTTTGATTTTGATTTTACCTGCGAACTTTTCTACGGCGGCTTTGATATTTGCCATGGTCTTGGTTCTTGTATTTGTTGGGGGATATCCCTTAAGATATCTCGGTGTAATTGTGGGGATTGGATTGACTTTTTTGACCATTTTTGTTTTGTCCGCTAAGGCTTTTCCTGGTGTATTTCCCAATAGAGTAGATACCTGGATGAGCAGAATCGAAACGTTCTGGCAACCCACAGAGGACAAGAAAAATGATTATCAAATAGAAAAGGCAAAAATAGCTATTGCCTCTGGAGGCTTAGTAGGATTGGGCCCTGGTAAGAGCGTGCAAAAGAACTTTTTGCCACAATCGTCATCAGACTTTATTTATGCGATTATTGTAGAGGAGTATGGTCTTTCTGGCGCGTTGGTATTGCTGATGCTTTATTTATTTCTGCTTTTCCGACTGGTAGTGTTGGTCTATAAGACACAAAACTTTTTTGGGCGATTACTGGTCATTGGGCTTGGTATGCCCATTATATTTCAGGCGTTCATCAATATGGCAGTGGCGGTAGCTCTTTTTCCGGTGACTGGCCAAACTTTGCCTTTGATCAGCGCTGGAGGTTCTTCCATCTGGATGACTTGCCTTGCACTGGGGATCATTTTGAGCGTTAGTGCACATCATTCGATGGTCCCTGAAGAGACCCAAGACGAACAAAATCCTTTAGACATACTCAGTGAAACCATATAAATTCATCATATCGGGAGGGGGTACAGGCGGTCATATCTATCCCGCTATTGCCATTGCCAATGAGTTGAAGCAGCGTTTTCCTGATGCCCACTTTTTGTTTGTGGGGGCAAAGGACCGCATGGAGATGGATAAAGTCCCACAAGCGGGTTACTCTATCAAGGGATTGTGGATCAGTGGTTTTCAGCGTGGGCAATTGTTCAAAAACCTCTTGATACCGCTGAAATTAATCGCAAGCCTTGTGAAGTCTTTTGTGATTTTGCGCGCCTTCAAACCAGATGTGGTTATCGGTACTGGTGGATATGCCAGCGCGCCTTTATTGCGCACAGCCGCTTGGATCGGGGTGCCTTGTTTGATTCAAGAGCAAAATGGATATGCCGGTGTCACCAATAAATTATTGCGACAGCACGTCCAAAAGATTTGTGTGGCATATGGTCAAATGGAGCGTTTCTTTCCGGCAGATAAATTAGTCTTTACAGGGAATCCAGTGCGCAAAGATTTGTTAGCAGACTTGCCAAATCGCCAAGTAGCGTTAGATTATTTTAACATCAACAGCAATTCCAGTAAGGTGTTGCTGGTCCTTGGCGGCAGTTTGGGTGCCCGTCGAATCAATGAATTGATCGCCTCGAGATTGTCCTATTTTGCCGACAATAATTTGACGCTGATTTGGCAATGTGGTAGTGCTTATTTCGCAGACAATAAGTCGCGTTCAGCACCAGAAGTCATCATTTTGCCCTTTATCGAGGATATGTCTATGGCTTATGCAGCCGCTGATTTTGTCATCTCTCGTTCGGGAGCACTTTCTGTATCAGAACTGTGCCTTGTTGCTAAGCCTGTTGTATTTGTGCCGTCGCCTAATGTTGCGGAGGATCACCAAACCAAAAATGCTATGGCCTTGGTCGATGAACATGCGGCCATCATGATACCTGAATCCGAATTGGACCAGTCTTTTGAAGGGGTCTTTGACCAGTTGCTCAATGATTTGACGCTACAACGGAAATTGACGGACGGGTTAAGGCGTTGTGCAAGACCCATGGCCACCTCAGTTATTGCAGATGAAGTAGTAAAATTGATCAAAAACTGATATGATGGTCAACAGTCCTAAATCATATTTTTTCCTGGGTATCGGAGGTATCGGTATGAGTGCATTGGCCAGATATGTTCTGGCTCAAGGCCATAAGGTTTTGGGTTATGACAAGGTCCCTTCGGTTATTACAGAAAGCCTCATCAATTCAGGCGCTGTCATTACCTTTGATTCAGTATTGAGTCCTGAACTTTTGTCTGCGATGGACCCAAAGGGTACATTGGTCATCTGGACCCCTGCCATCAAGAGCGACCATCCTTGGAAGCAATATTTTGATCAAGAAGGATTCTGCATGGAAAAGCGGGCGGTCTTTTTGGCCCGCATTACAGCACATACACGCTGTTTGGCTATCGCTGGGACTCATGGGAAAACCACCACATCAAGCATTTTGGCCCATATTCTAGCAGCAGCCAGGAGTTCCGTCACGGCCTTTTTGGGTGGCATCGCCCAAAACTATCAGTCTAATTTTGTGTCACAAGGCAATGATTTTACTGTAGTCGAGGCAGATGAATTTGACCGTTCCTTTTTGCACTTGACCCCTAGTGTGGCGTGCATTACAAGTATGGATCCGGACCACCTGGACATTTATCGAACGTCTGCATCATTCCAAGAAGCCTTTATTGCATTCTCAGATTTAGTGCCTCCGGAGCATTTATTTATCGCAGAGGGATTGGCCCTTGATGGGGTTCGGGTTGGATTTACAGAACAGGCTGCGGTCCGGGCTTTAGCAGTGAGGGTACATCAAGGCGCTTATCATTTTGATGTGGTCACGCCACAAGGAAATGCGAGTTCTTTGACATTTGGTATGCCAGGACGTCATAATTTGAGCAATGCGTTGATGGCCGTCGGTATGGCAGCCTCTGTCGGGGTTTCTTTACCGCAAATACGCAGTGGTCTCGCAACGTTTAAAGGCATCCAGCGGCGCTTCAATGTGTCCCGGCATCGAAACGATAAGGTTTTGATTGATGATTATGCGCACCACCCAACAGAATTGAATGCGCTCTTTCAGGGGGTTAAGGAGTTTTATTCTGCAGCATCAAATATGATAGTCTTTCAGCCGCACCTGTATAGCCGTACACAAGATTTTGGTCAAGAATTTGCGCGAAGCCTTAGCCAATTCGATCAGGTCTATATCCTGCCGATATATCCTGCCCGCGAATTGCCAATTCTGGGCATTGATTCTGAGTGGTTATGTGGGCAAATTCCAGGAGGAAAAGCCCAGGTGATAAAAGTCGATGAGGTTTATGATTTGGTCCGAAATTCAGCAGTACAAGTTGCCATCATCGCAGGTGCTGGGGATATCGGCACGATCATTCCTGAACTCAAAAAATATTTAGAACATGAAGTTTAGGTACCACAACATACGCATGATTTTGATATTGGGCCTGATTGGCTTTTTGATGGGATTTTCTGTGCAACGAAATGAACGTCGTGCGGTGCAGCACTTATCGGTGACCTTTGTCAGTAATGATCAGCCTTTTATGGCTCTGGATACGGTTAATAAATTGTTAATACAAAATGCCGACACCCTCCTAACTACCCCCAAAGAAACCTTAGTTTTGAAAGAGATGGAGGCCAGGCTACTGCTGCATCCTATGGTGCGAGATGCCCAGGTTTTCGTCACAATTGATGGGGTTGTCGGGGCCAAAGTTGAGCAGCGCAAACCGATCGCCCGTATTTGGGCAGCGACGTCGTTTTATTTGGACCAAGACGGTTTGCCTATGCCGCTTTCATCGTTATATGCGGCTAGAGTGCCTTTAGTGACGGGAAGCGCTGAATTGTATTTGGGAGAGGTTCATGAGTTGATCATGTCCATAAATCAGGATCCTTTCATGGCGCAGCGTTTGGTCAACATTGCTGTTGGTGCTGATGGTGAGATGGTGCTAGAGCTGCGTGAAGCAGATTTTGACATTATTTTGGGTCCAGTAGAGCGCGTTGAAGAGAAATTAAAGAATTTTAAAGCCTTTTATCAAAAGCTTGTCCAAACGGAAGAGTTTAAGGGGTATAGAATAATAGATTTACGTTATAACAATCAGGTGGTTGCCACCAAACAATAAAACCATGGAACACTCAAGTATCGCAGTTGGCTTAGATATTGGAACAACCAAGATAGTGGCCATGATTGGCCGCAAGAATGAGTTTGGTAAAATGGAAATCTTAGGTATTGGTAAATCCAAGAGTCTAGGGGTGCATCGCGGTGTGGTCAACAACATCACCCAGACGATCCAATCGATACAGCAAGCCGTTCAAGAAGCAGAGGCCTCTTCAGGAATGACCATTGCAGATGTTGTGGTGGGTATCGCGGGCCAGCACATTAGAAGTTTGCAACACAGCGACTACATCACCAGAAATAACAGTGATGAGGTGATCCATGACCAAGATATTGAGCGACTTTGCAATCAAGTCCACAAGTTGGTAATGCTGCCTGGAGAAGAAATCATTCATGTTTTGCCGCAGGATTTTAAAGTCGATGGGCAAGCCGAAATCAAAGAGCCGATAGGGATGTACGGTGGTCGTCTTGAGGCCAATTTTCACGTTGTTGTCGGACAGGTGTCGTCGATTAGAAATATAGGCCGATGTGTAAAAAGCGCTGGTTTAGAATTGTCGGCCATTCCCATAACGCTTGAACCTTTGGCGTCGTCCAATGCAGTGCTGAGTCAAGAGGAGAAGGAAGCTGGTGTGGCCTTGATCGATATTGGTGGCGGAACAACCGATTTGGCTATTTTTAAGGATGGCATCATTCGTCATACGGCAGTCATCCCATTTGGTGGTAACGTCATTACTGAAGACATCAAAGAGGGCTGTTCGATTATCGAAAAACAAGCTGAATTGTTGAAAATTAAATTTGGTTCCGCCTGGCCAGGGGAAAACAAAGACAACGAAATAGTTTCTATTCCCGGACTGCGGGGCCGTGAGCCCAAAGAAATCAGTCTCAAGAATTTATCCCGAATCATTCATGCTCGGGTGGTCGAGATCATCGAGCAGGTTTATTTAGAGATCAAAAATTATGGTCACGAGGAGCAAAAGAAAAAATTAATAGCCGGAATCGTTTTGACTGGGGGTGGCGCACAATTGAATCATTTGAAGCAGTTGGTCGAGTATATTACTGGAATGGACACCCGTATCGGCTATCCCAATGAGCACCTGGCTGGGGATAGTGATAGTGAGACAACAAGCCCCATGTATGCCACTGCCGTTGGTCTGGTTTTGACGAGTCTCAACAACCAGAAGACGATGGGGCATCAGTCGGCTTATCCGGCCGATGGACCAAAGCCAGAGGAAGTGTTTGCACCCATACCCCAGGAGGCGCCTGAAGTTGAGGTTCCTGAAGAAGCATCAGAGGAGCAGCCGGGCAAAGGCTTTTTTGATAAGTGGGCAGAGAAGTTTAAAGAATTTTTAGATAACGCAGAATAACCATAAATCGTTATAAAAACAACCATATGAGTCATACAGATTTTGATAAAATAACATTTGATTTACCCAAAAACCAATCGAACGTGATTAAGGTTATTGGTGTAGGAGGTGGCGGTAGCAATGCCATTAATCACATGTTTAATCAAGGAATTAAGGGAGTGGATTTTGTCATTTGTAACACAGACGCTCAAGCCCTAGAAAATAGTACGGTACCCGTTAAAATTCAACTTGGCGTTTCTTTGACAGAAGGACTTGGTGCTGGAGCGAATCCCAAAATTGGTGAAGAATCTGCTGTAGAGTCTGTCGGAGAAATCCGCGAGATGCTCTCGACCAATACCAAAATGATCTTCATCACTGCAGGTATGGGCGGGGGTACAGGCACTGGTGCGGCGCCGATTATTGCCCAAATGGCCCGAGAGTTAAATATCCTTACAGTAGGGATTGTGACCATGCCATTTCAATTTGAAGGTAAATTAAGAAACGATCAAGCCCAAATTGGCATTGAAAATTTGCGGCGTAATGTAGATTCTCTCATTGTGATCAACAACAATAAGCTTCGTGAGGTTTATGGGAATCTTGGTTTTAAAGCTGGCTTTTCAAAGGCTGATGAAGTGCTTGCCACCGCTGCAAGAGGTATCGCTGAAGTCATCACACACCATTACACGCAAAACATTGACCTTCGTGATGCCAAGACTGTTTTGGCCAATAGTGGAACAGCTATAATGGGAAGTGCTACTGCTGTGGGCTCGAACCGTTCTATGGATGCCATTTCTCAGGCTTTAGATTCGCCATTGTTGAATGACAACAAAATTAAGGGAGCCAAGAATGTACTGCTGTTGATTGTCAGTGGTTCTGAAGAAATCACCATAGACGAAATAGGTGAAATCAGTGATTACATACAGGATCAAGCAGGTCACAGTGCTAACATCATCATGGGGGTTGGAGAGGACGAAAGTCTAGAAGGCGCAATTGCCATTACTGTTATTGCGACTGGGTTTGATAAGGAGCAGCAAAACGATATTGTGCACACGGAGGCCAAACGCATCATTCATACTTTGGGAGAAGAGCAAACTGCTGCTCTAGACCTTAGCCAACCCGAACAGACCCTTCCAAGTTCTTTTAAGGCGCCAGTTGAGCCAACACCGACCGCATCAAATGAAATGGACTTCGAAAGGGCCCCAAAGGTCATTCGTCATACGCTATTTGAAGAAGAGTCTGCTGTGGCAGATGATTTGCCTTTCGAGGATTATGTGGCCACGACCGATTTGATCAAGAATATTCCAGTGGTATTGGAATCTGTCGATATTCATTATTTAGCAGAATTCAAACAGCTTGAGGTAAATGATATCCAGGTGAATGATTTTGAAATTGTCGCTATTGATCGTCAAGCAGAACCAGAAGAATTTGCTGTCGATGAGGTGTCCGAAGAACAAATGTTGATGTTTGACTTGCCCATACACAGAACGTCAGACGAACCCTCATACCGCGAACAAGAATTGGTCGATGCTGCGGATCACGAGATATTGCATGAAGATGCGGTTCAAATTGATGTGACTGCTGTCGAGGTGACACCTGAGGCACTGGGTGCTCCTGAACCTGTAAGACGTTTTGTTTTAGAAGAAGAGCCAGAAGTTGCCGCAGCACCTGCAGCAGTGATCCAAGAGGAGGTCATGGAGATGACCGTCAAAACCGAGTCTATAGAAGAGGTAGAAGACGATAAGGCGGCGCTTGATCCGCTCAATACTCCGATATCCAAATTGCTTAGAGAACGCACCGAAGAGCGCAAGCGGAAAATGAAAGAATTTAATTATAAATTCCGCAATAGTGCGTCTAAAATTGATGAAATCGAGAAGCAGCCTGCGTATAAAAGAATGGGTATCGATTTGGCAGACACCAGCCAGGAAAGTGGAACACAATTGTCCCGTACTACCGTCAACTTAGACGATGATGATGGTTTAGATTTGCGCACAAACAATAGCTTTCTCCACGATAATGTTGATTAGAGATTGATCAAAAAAAAGCAAGCTTTTACAGCTTGCTTTTTTTGTGACCCAGGGAGGATTCGAACCCCCAACCCTCAGAGCCGAAATCTGATATTCTATCCAGTTGAACTACTGGGCCAATTAGGGTTATGTATTCAATTTTGATTTGATGAGTTGTGCTATAAAGGCACTTTCTGCTTTTCCCGCAAGAATTTTGTTGGCCTGACCCATCACGCGCCCCATGTCCTTCATACTTGAAGCACCTGATTCTGTGATGATTTCTTCTACGATTTTTGTGACTTCTCCCTCGCTCATTGGCTTGGGTAAAAATTGTTCAATGACTGCTGCCTGATCTAATTCAGGTTGGGCAAGATCTTCGCGGCCTTGCTCTGAAAATATGCGTGCACTGTCTTTGCGCTGCTTGACAAGTTTCTGCAATAATTTAAGCCCATCTTCGTGCGAAACGACTTCTGATCCTTGGCCAGCGCTTTGCAGCAAAAGAAGGCCCGACTTGACCGCTCTCAATGATTCGAGGGCGACAACATCTTTGTCTTTCATGGCTTGTTTTAAAGCCGACATTATTTGGTCTTGGAGGGTCACGCCGTTTATTGAAATTTAGGTTGCGAATATACAAAAATTGAGTGCATTATTTGCGTTAATGGATTACTTATGGCAGATGTCTTTGATGATCATGTCGGCATGTGCTCTGGAATTTTCTATAAACCATAAATGCGTTTCTAGACCCCCACAAATCACACCAGCGAGATATAATCCGGAGATGTTGGTTTCTAAAGTGTCGGGGTGGTATTGGGGCTTGCGGCGCGCATCTTGGCTGAGTGCAACGCCCAGATGTGTCAAAAATTCTAAATTGGGCTGATAGCCCGTCAGAGCCAATACACAGTCGTTGGGCAGATTGATCATCTTGTCAGTAGTCTTGATGATGACCTGATCGGCTAAAATTTCCACAATTTCTGCATTAAAATAGGCCTTGATGCTGCCTTCTTCGATGCGGTTCATGATGTCTGGCCTGACCCAATATTTGACGCGTTCTCCAATTTGGTCCCCGCGCACAACCATAGTGACATCTCCCCCTTTGCGATGAATTTCTAGTGCGGCATCTACAGCAGAATTACTGGCGCCAACAACAATGGTTTTTTTGAAAATATAAGGATGTCCTTGGGTGAAGTAATGTTGTACTTTGGGGAGTTCTTCACCAGGGACATTCAGGAGTTTGGGCAAGTCGTAAAAGCCCGTAGCGACAATCACATTGCGGCTCTGGTAGCACGATTTTTGTGTCTTGACCTCAAATAAATTTTCTTTTTTGTCTACGGTCTCTACACCTTCGAAAAGTCGCAGATGTGTCTTGAGTTGCGCCGCAACCCGCCGAAAATACTCCAGTGCTTCATCACGGTTGGGTTTGGGTTCTTTGCTGATGAACGGTATGCCGCCAATTTCTAGTTTTTCGGAGGTCGAAAAAAAGCGCATATTGGCCGGATAGTTGTATATGCTATTGACCAGCGCTCCTTTTTCGATGATGACAAATGACAAGCCCTTTTTCTGACAGGCCAAACCACAGGCCAAACCAATGGGCCCGGCACCGATAATGATGACCTGATAGGATTCTGACACGCTTGAACTGCCGATAGTAGGGTTATTTTGTAAGTGTTTTTAGATCTTTTATGGTGTTTGTTGGGTCAGCGGCACCAAAGACAAAACTGCCAGCCACTAATACATCAGCGCCCGCATTCTTGAGTTCCAGTGCATTGTTGCTTGTGACTCCTCCATCGATTTCAATGAGGACTTGTGCATTTTTTTGTGCTACGAGTTGGCGCAGTTGGTTTGTTTTTTCAAAGGTGGTTTCGATGAATTTTTGACCACCAAACCCTGGGTTGACACTCATCAAGCAGACCAAGTCTAATTCAGTAATAATCGATTCCAAAACTGTAATCGGGGTATGTGGGTTGAGGGCGACACCGGCTTTCATTCCGGCTTGTTTGATGGCTTGAAGAGTCCGGTGCAAGTGCGTACAGGCTTCATAATGAACAGTCAAGACATCTGCTCCTAAGCCTGCAAAAGTATCGATATAGCGATCGGGATCGACAATCATCAGGTGGACATCAAGTGGTTTCGTGGCACTCTTTTTAATGGCCTTCAGTACCGGCATGCCGTAAGAAATATTGGGCACGAAAACGCCATCCATGATGTCAATATGAAACCAATCGGCCTGACTGGCATTGACCATTTCAATATCACGTTGAAGATTGCCAAAATCGGCAGCGAGGACAGATGGAGCGATGAGGGTTGCAGACATGTTAGAGGTTTTTGTAAAAGTACAAAATCGATTGTTTATGAAATAAAAAAAACCTCTAGGAATGAACCAGAGGTTTTGGTCTTGCTAAAAAAGTGGGCTGTTAACCCAAATAAGTTTTGAGAATTTTACTTCTTGAGGTATGTTTGAGTCGTCTGATGGCCTTTTCTTTGATTTGACGCACACGCTCTCGGGTCAAATCAAACGTCTCTCCAATTTCTTCCAGGGTCATTGGATGTTGGTTCCCCAAACCAAAATACAAGCGGATGACATCGGCCTCACGCGGGGTAAGTGTTTCAAGAGCACGCTCTATTTCTGTGCGCAATGACTCATGCAAAAGAGTGCGGTCCGGATTTGGTGATTCGCCGCTGCGCAAGACATCATAAAGGTTCGAATCTTCACCCTCTACCAGCGGTGCATCCATTGAGACGTGGCGCCCCGAATTTTTCATTGATTCTTTGACATCATTGATGGTCATGTCTAATTCCTTGGCAATCTCTTCTGCTGATGGTGGGCGCTCATGCGCCTGCTCCAAAAATGCATAAGTCTTATTAATTTTATTAATGCTGCCAATTTTATTCAAAGGCAAACGCACAATTCGAGACTGTTCTGCAAGTGCCTGAAGAATGGATTGTCGGATCCACCATACGGCGTATGAGATGAACTTGAATCCTCTGGTTTCATCGAAGCGCTGTGCGGCCTTTATGAGCCCGAGGTTCCCTTCATTAATCAAATCGGGTAGGGTCAAACCTTGATTTTGGTATTGTTTGGCAACAGAAACCACAAAACGCAAGTTGGCCTTAGTCAGTTTTTCTAGAGCGCGTTGGTCGCCAGCTTTTATGCGCTGGGCCAATTCCACTTCTTCATCAGCGGTAATCAGATCCACTTTACCAATTTCTTGTAAATATTTGTCAAGTGAGGCAGTTTCTCTATTGGTAACTTGTTTGGTGATTTTTAATTGTCTCATGAAAATCGAGGGATTAGTTTAGTTGAACTCCGTTATTGTGTAATACGCAGGTTTTGGCAAAAGGTTACAAAATAATCGAGTTTTTTTGATCTTGAACACGATGTCCAAAAGTTAAGGCCCTGAATATCAGTGTACGCGCTGCCTTTAAAAAAAAAGCGCCTTCATTTTGAAGGCGCTTTTTTTTAAAGGAGGAGAGGGTTAGTCTCTTCTCTTATCGCGACGGTCTCGGTTGTCACGACTGCCTCCACGGCTATCGCGTCCTCCACGACTGTCACGTCCTCCAGAACGACGATCGTCGCGTGGTGGTCGCTCTACATAGCCTTCAGGCTTCGGCAACAAGGCCTTGCGAGATACTTTGTCTTTCTTGGTTCGTGGGTCAACACCTATATATTTCACATCAAAGACATCGCCCATATTCACGACATCAGAAACATTTTCGGTACGTTCCCATGCCAACTCAGAAACGTGCAGCAGTGTCTCGTTTCCTTTGGCCTCTTGATACTCCACTACAGCGCCAAAATCAAGCATCTTGATGACTTTCACTTCATATGCACTGCCTACGGTAGGCTTGAAGGTGAGTGAGTCAATTTTGGCCAACACCGCATCGATTCCTTCTTGACTGGTACCGAGTATTTCTACAATACCTTCTTCCGTAACAGGATCTTCGTTGATGACAATTGTTGTTTTTGTTGCTTTCTGGAGTTCTTGAATGACTTTTCCACCAGGGCCAATAAGGCCGCCGATAAATTCATTAGCGATAATGGCAGTGACCATTTTTGGGGCATGTGCTTTTACATCGCCATTTGGTTTGTCAATAGTCTCTACGAGTTTTTCAAGAATATGTAAACGTCCATCTCGGGCTTGCTTCAAGGCATTGACCAAGATTTCGTAAGACAAACCTTTTACTTTGATGTCCATCTGACAAGCGGTAATGCCATCGGCTGTTCCCGTCACCTTGAAGTCCATATCTCCTAAGTGATCCTCATCACCCAAAATATCTGATAACACGGCATATTTACCGTCTTCTCCTGAAATGAGTCCCATGGCAATTCCGGAAACAGGTTTAGTCATTTGGACTCCTGCATCCATAAGGGCCATAGTTCCGCTACAGACCGTCGCCATAGAAGACGAGCCATTACTCTCTAATACTTCAGAAACCACGCGGACGGTATAAGGGCAGTCTGCAGGAATCATCCCTTTTAACGCTCGTTGTGCTAGATTTCCATGACCGACTTCACGACGTGAGGTGCCACGAATTGGTCGTGCTTCACCTGTCGAGAATGGAGGAAAGTTGTAATGGAGATAGAATGTTTCTTCACCTTCAAATGAAGGCATATCGATCTTGTTGGCTTCTCTTGAAGTCCCTAAGGTTACTGTCGCTAGGGCTTGCGTTTCTCCTCTAGTGAAAATTGCAGAACCGTGCGTAGAAGGCAGATAGTCTACTTCACACCAAATCGGGCGGATGTCAGTAGTCTTACGACCATCAAGACGCAAACCTTCGTTTAAGGTCAAGTCGCGAATTGCTTCCTTTTCGGCTTTGTTATAATATTTGCTTACCAAGCCACCATAGTCGGCTAATTCTTCTTCACTGAAGCTCGCTTTGACTTCTTCTTTGATCAAGCCAAAAGCCGCACTGCGTTCGTGTTTTGCAGAACCTGCTTTGGCCACGGCATAAACCTTGTCATAGACTAAATCATGGATTTTTTGTGCTAGAGCATCATCGGTGCGCTCACCATCATATTCGCGAACTGCTTTGCGCCCAACGGCATCGGCTAATCTCATTTGCGCCGCACATTGTACCTTAATCGCTTCATGTGCAGCTTTAATGGCTAGTGTCATTTCTTCTTCTGAAATTTCACTCATTTCACCTTCCACCATCATCACAGAATCAGCAGAGGCACCAATCACCATTTCTAAGTCACTTTCTTCAAGTTGTGTGCGTGATGGGTTGATCACGAATTCGCCATTAATACGACCAACACGGACCTCAGATATGGCACATTCAAAAGGAAAATCAGATAACTGTATGGCCGCTGAGGCGGCCAAACCGGCCATGGCATCAGGCATTACATCCTCGTCATGAGACATGAGCTGAATCATGACCTGAGTTTCGGCATGGTAATCTTTTGGGAATAGAGGACGAAGTACGCGGTCTACAAGACGCATAGTCAAAACCTCACCGTCACTAGGACGCGCTTCACGCTTAAAGAAGCCACCTGGATAACGTCCAGATGCGGCAAACTTTTCACGATAATCTACGGTTAGGGGCAGAAAATCTACATCACTTTGTTTGTAGTTGGAAACGACGGTACACAATAGCATACACTTTCCAGATTGCACCACGACAGAACCGTGAGCTTGTTTGGCTAATTTTCCGGTCTCTAGGGTGATTTCTCTACCATCTCCTAGGTCAATGACCTCTCTAAATACTTTAGGTTTCATTTGTTTTTCATTTTAACACCAGTCATAGGTGCTGTTACTTTTGGTCATTAGTCGTATATCGACTAAAAGTTGTGTTGTTGTGGTTGACCAATGAAAAACTAAATTCAGCTTTTTCGCATGCTCTACTGCAAAAGTAGGCAAAATAAAAGGGACACCGCAAAGTGTCCCTTTTTGACTTATTTACGCAGCCCTAGTTCTTTAACAATGGCACGGTAACGTAAGATGTCTTTTTTGATCAAATAGTCCAATAAAGATCTGCGCTTTCCTACCAATTTTACCAAAGAACGTTCGGTATTGTAATCTTTGTGGTTGCGTTTAAGGTGTTCTGTCAAATGCTGAATACGGTAAGTAAACAATGCGATTTGACCTTCTGCGGTACCAGTGTCTGAGGCACTTTTACAGTGTTTTTTAAAAATTTCTTGTTTTTTTTCTGGTGCTAAATACATGCCAATATTATTTAAATGATTTTTATGTATGTTGATAACCTCTTGATTATCGAGCGGCGAATTTACAAAAATCAATCATTATTATTGGTAATATTGTTTAAATATTTATGGGTTATGACCACATGGTGTGCGCCATTCTTGTTATATCTTTGAAAAAGTTACTTTAATCTTCTTGTTTTATGAAACACAATATTCGTTTTGCTGCATTTGGCTTGATGGCCTTTTTATCGGTTTCCTTGATCTCATGTAAGGGAGATGATGACAATATCCCGCAAATTGAGCTTTCTGAGGAAGACACCACGCGGTCGGCTCAGGCAGATGGAATTCTGGAGGGCAGTCAGCATGTGGTTGAGAGTGCTTATAATTTTGTAGAAAATCCAGATCCTGGAGCATTCCCTATTTTCGGCGCATCATGTCCTACTTGGACTTACACTGTTGTTGGTAACAACATATCTCTATTGATCGATTTTAACCCTTCATGTCAATTACAGAATAATCGTGTGGTGTCTGGACAGATATTATTGGAGTATGGTCCTTTAATTAATGGCATACGTGCTATCGTATATACTTATCTAGACTTTAGTTTCGATGGACACATCCTTACCGGTGGTGGTGACATGATTTGGGTTTCTGAAAACGCCAATGGCAATCGAGAAACCAATCTCCAATCTGACGTTTCTATTGCATTTGCTAATAGCACGGTGACAGGGCGCCGCATGGGTACGCGGACTTCGGAATGGGTTGCAGGGGCGAACTCAGGCAATTGGTTTGATAATGTTTATCATATATGGGGTTCATGGGAGACCACATTGAGCACAGGATTTCAACGCATCGCTACAGTGGATGAGTCACAGTTTTTGTTGCGTGATTTCGGCATGTGTCAGGAGATCATATCAGGAGTCATGATCATCAATCAGGATAATATTACCGGTGCTCTTGATTTTGGTGATGGTACTTGTGACGGGATTGCCATATTTACGGTCAATGGCATTGAATTTCCGATCAATCTGAATTAGAGAACCAGACCTTACATCATAAAAAAACCGCCAATATTGGCGGTTTTTTTATGGTCATTTTATTGATGCTTTTCATGCCGTCCTTAATGGCTGGTTTTGCACCAAATCTAAATACAGATTAATTCTAGCTTTCAATGCTTTGCGTTCGCTGATGAAATCCAAAAACCCATGCTCTAACAAGAACTCTGCAGTCTGAAAGCCTTCAGGCAATTCCTTGCCAGTAGTGTCGCGCACCACACGAGGGCCTGCAAAGCCAATTAGCGCTCCGGGCTCACTGATGTTGATGTCGCCTAACATGGCAAATGAGGCAGTAGTTCCTCCAGTAGTCGGATCAGTACACAAAGAAATATACGGAATCTGTGCCTTGGCCAGTTGCGCTAGCTTGGCACTTGTTTTGGCCAGCTGCATGAGGGATAGCGCAGCTTCCATCATACGGGCGCCACCACTTTTAGAAATGATCATAAAGGGCAGTTTATGGGTCAAGGCATAGTCTGCTGCGCGCGCAATTTTCTCCCCGACAACGCTACCCATTGAGCCGCCAATAAAACTAAAATCCATACAGGCAATCACCAACTGCTTGCCCATTGATGGACCCACCGCTGTTCTAACGGCATCATTGAGATTGGTTTTCTTGTACGCTTCCTTGAGGCGTTGGGTATATTTTTTTGTGTCCTCGAACTTCAGCATATCTTTGGATCGAAGGTCTGTATCTAGCTCTGTGAATGTGTTGTCGTCAAATAATATTTCAAAATACTCTTTGCTGCCAATGCGCACGTGATAACCATCTTCGGGACTCACATAATGATTCCGTTCTAATTCTTCAGCATCGACTACTTTTCCCGTTGGAGATTTGTACCAAAGTCCTTTTGGAACGTCTTTTTTCTCTTCGGTAGGGGTATGAATTCCTTTTGTTGTACGTTTGAACCAGGCCATAATAAGAGTGTTATCTGATTATAAAGTATTCACATTGTTGAGGTCTTCAAAAGCCTGCTTGAGGCGGGTCTTAAAGGTCAACTCGCCTTCGCGCAACCACTTTCTTGGATCGTAATATTTTTTGTTTGGGATGCCGTCTCCATCTGGATTACCAATCTGTGTTTTGAGGTAATCGTGGTGTCCGACCATATAGTCCCTGATGCCTTCGGTAAAAGCAAACTGTAGATCTGTGTCAATATTCATTTTGACCACACCATAGCCAATGGCTTCTCTGATTTCTTCTAGGCTTGATCCACTCCCACCATGGAAGACAAAGTCAATTGGATTAGATCCGGTCTTATAATTTTGTTCAATGTATTCTTGTGAATTTTTGAGAATTTTTGGCGTCAGTTTGACGTTTCCTGGTTTATAAACACCATGAACATTCCCGAAGGCTGCCGCGATAGTGAACTGGTCACTCACTTGCATGAGTTGTTCGTACGCGTAGGCGACCTCTTCTGGCTGGGTGTATAATTTAGAGCTGTCTACATCTGTATTGTCCACACCGTCTTCTTCGCCACCGGTAATGCCTAATTCGATTTCTAATGTCATTCCGATCTTGCTCATCCGTGCCAAGTAGGTCTTGCAAATTTCAATGTTTTCTTCGAGAGATTCTTCAGAAAGGTCAATCATATGACTGCTGTAAAGAGTTCGTCCCGTGCGTGCGAAATGTTCTTCGCTCGCCGTCAGCAAACCATCGATCCATGGCAGTAAGTTCTTGGCGCAATGGTCAGTATGCAATATTACAGGGACATTGTAGGCCTTAGCTAAGGCGTGAACATGATGCGCTCCAGCGATACTGCCGGCAATAGCCGCTTGCTGTTGCTCATTATTCAAGCCCTTTCCGGCGTTAAATTGTCCTCCACCATTGGAAAACTGAATGATCACCGGGGCATTGAGATCACGCGCAGTTTCTAATACCGTGTTGATGGTGTTTGACCCAACGACATTGACCGCGGGCATCGCAAATTGTTTGGCTTTTGCTAATTCAAATAATTCTTGTACCTCTTTACCAGAGGCAACTCCAGCACTTATGGAATGGCTCATATTTATTGACATTGTTTAGGGCTCAAAAATATAAAAAAATACTGGTTTAGAAGGGATAGTTGATGCCGATATTGTAGACGGCATTGGCAAAATTATATTCTTTAAACCAACGATCGTTAAGTGCTCTTGCTGGATTATGGGTCTTGAATCCAGTGTCTAACCGGATGACAAAAAATCCAAAATCATACCTCAGACCGATACCTGTGGCGACGGCCAGTTCCTTTAGATCGGTTAATCCGTTGAATTGAAAAGCTGGATCCAAGACGTCGTCACCCAAATTCCATATATTTCCAATATCAGTGAAGAACGCGCCTTTGAAATTGCCAAAAATGGGAAAGCGGTATTCGGCATTCAAGTTGAGTTTAAAATTGGCCTCGTTAAAATCTAAGTTACTGCCGCTAGACCCTGGCCCCAGATCATAAGCCCGCCAGCCTCTGTTGTCATTGGCACCTCCTGCAAAGTAACTGCGGGTAAAAGGAATCGATGAACTGTTGCCATATGGTGCGGCCCAACCACCAAATGAGCGAAAGGCAAAGACGTTTTGACGGCCCAAGTCCCAGTGTCGGATGTAATCTATTTCAAATTTGGCATACTGAGAAAACACGACCCCGAAGAGCTCACTATTGCCCTGACTGTTGTTGGCGTTAAATAGCGAAGACATTCCTGACAAGAGGTTTCCTGCCAACTCTACAGTACAATTGATTCGGGAAAAACTATTGTCGTTAAGCGTTTCTCTTGTGTCGTAGTTCCATGTAAAATTAGAGGCTAAAATCAAATTATTCTCTGTAAGGCGCGATTTTCTCTGGCCAATGGCGATCAGTTCATCTTTGACTTCTGGAGCGAAACTATAGGGATTGGATGGATCATCGATACTGGCCAAAAAGGCGTTGGTCTGCTCAGGAATACCCAAAAGCTGTACATCTGAGTCAAAGGAATAACCCGCGTCAATGGCAATTTGATTCAGCCGTTGATATGAATTTCTATAGACATTGAAGTAATTTGAAGAGTTGAGATTCCGCACATATTGGAGATTGAGCAAATCCAAAACATTCTTACGTTTGCTGCTTGGTCGCCATTGATAACTAAAGGCACCATTAAAATTTTGACGGTCCAATCCTATGTTGTTCTGGGAATTGATTCCAGAGCTGATGGTCGTTACAGGGCCCATGTATTTGGGAATAAGCCGCTGTGTATTAATCGGAAATAAAAGTTGTGGCGTGGTCAATCGCGCGTTGATCCCGATGTCCGAAGTATTAAAGAATTGGCTGTCGCTATTGGCATTGTCCTTTGAAGATCCCACAGAGCCGCTGGCTGAGATTTCTAAATTTTCCGCTCCTTTGAAAACATTTCGGATCAAATAGGAAGCGCTAAACCCGACACCAAATTGCTGAATGGTAGAGGTGTAGGCATCGACATCTACCCCCAAGGTATATTTCTTTTGTGGGCTGAGCAATATAGTGCTGATCAAACCAGTCCCTGTGCTGTCACTTGAATCTATTTCATAATTGATGGTGGGGTATTTGAAGTTGCGCAACTCATTTATTTGGCCATAAGTTAGGGTACGATCAATATCGCGATATAGGGCGCCTGGTGTAATGGCGATGGCATTGGTAATGGCCTTTGGTCTATACTGTGTTGGCCCATAACTCAAAACCTCATAACCGTTATAGGTTATTGAATCTGTAAAGGCTAGGGTTGGGTTTTGGGGGTCATGATCGGTAATCAATCGGACTGTGTTGACTTTGTATATTTTGAATGGCTCTGTGGTGACAAGCGTATCACCGTTATTTAATCGCCGGTCTGGAATGATGTAAGCGACATTTACCTGGTGCCCCAAACCATTTGTATCTGCCTCGAACGTCACATAGTCTTGATCAAAATAATACAATCCAGAATTGCGCAGTTCAATGGTGATCCGGGCGCGTTCGTTGTCGAAGTTGGCCAAATCATATTTGGTGTTCGGGCGCAAAAACGATTGGGCTTGCGTTTTTTTGAACAATGAATCAACAGCAGGAGAGCTGATGTTGTAGCCTATTTGACCTAAAGTGTAAGGACTTTGTAAGTCAAGATCATAGTGCACTGAGGCACGTTTGGACTTGACACTGTCTTGGCGCACATCGTATCGGCCTTGAACGGTGAAATAGCCTTGATTATAAAAATATTTTTTGAGTTGGGCTAAAGACTTTTGCGCCTTGCTTGTATCGATGATCGTTGGCGCCGACCCCGTGTTCTTAAGCCATCGGCTGAAATTGATTTTACTTGAATCAATGGCTTTAATTTGTTTCTTGGACAGCAAGCGCTCCAATCGCTCAGTTCTCTTTGGGTTTGCCTTGAGCCAACGGTCAAATTTTTCATGAGGGTTGGGTTGGGCCAAATTGTATACCAAGACCCCTAATGGCGCACCAATAATTGGAAAGCGTGTGTTTGGTTTTTGAATGATAAGGCTTTCCACGTCATTGTCTGTATTGGGCTGGCCATTAATGCTGATGTCGTTTTGAATCAGCCACAAATCATTTTCTGCCAGGCGCCTTGTAGGGCTGCAAGCACAGAGCAAGATAAATCCTAAAAATAATGATATTTTTGTTGCAGCGCGCGTCAATGAAATAGGGTTTCTCATTCAAAAATAGGATAATTTTGATAAGCAATAGCGAAATAAAATTAATAACGAGTTTACAGCAAAAAAAGTACCGTGCTCTGCATGAGTCCTTTGTTGCTGAGGGGGAGAAGTTGATCAGGGATTTATGGTTGTCGGGCATGATTGCCACGCACCTTTTTACCACTTCTGAGGTGTCGGATACGCCTATAGACCCTGTGGTAATTAATGAACGTGCGTTGCACAAAATAAGTAGCCTTAAAAATGCCAATGGATGGTTGGCAGTTTTTCGAATGCCTGAGCCCAAACCCATACCTGTTTCTGGATTGATTTTGGCTTTGGATGGCGTCAGAGATCCGGGTAATTTAGGGACGATTTTGCGTTTGTGTGATTGGTATGGAGTGGGTCATGTGGTGTGCAGTTGTGATACTGTGGACTTATACAACCCGAAAGTTGTGCAGGCCAGTATGGGGTCAATCGCACGAGTTCAGTTACACTATCAAGATCTGCCACAATTACTTGCTGACGATCATCGTCCTGTCTTTGGTGCATTTTTGGAAGGAACACCAATTCAAAAAACTCAGCTACCCTCTGATGCCATATTGGTTATGGGGAGTGAAGCACATGGCCTACGTTCAGAGGTTTCCCAGGTCATCGAGCAGGCCATTACAATTGCGCGAAATAGCGAAAGCTCAGGAGCAGAAAGTCTTAATGTTGCTATGGCCACTGGAATCATTTTGCACGAGTGGTTCCGGGGGTGAGCCAACTCTTCTATTGAAAGGTAAAATTGATGAAGACCCCTCTTGTTTTCATTGAGGCGATGTTTGAGGTCCACGGGCTCAATGGATTCTTATCTTGTACTAATTCATCTGAAGTGGCAAAAACACCGCGAATAGAGGGGGAGAATTTAAAGTAATATAAATAAAAGTCGATCCCAAAACCAAGTTCGTAGTAATTGGTATTGCGCCGCATTCGGAATTGGCCAAAATAATTGTCCTCTGGGTTAGTCTCGTTGCTTCCTAGATTTATTGATTTTGCGATGCCCGCCAACACAAAAGGCTTAAAATTGTTCAGACGCTTAGTTGAAATTTTCAGCAATAAAGGCAAATGCACATAGGTTGATTTCACAGCCCGAAAATAATCAGCCTCTTCTTCTATGCGCGGAAATGTGAGGTTTCTCTGTGTAAAATATATCCCAGGCTCAAGGCGCAAATTGAGGTATTTGTTGATCCGTAAATCACCAATGAGTCCAACATTAAATCCCGGCTGGCTTTCAACTATTACATCAGTATTGTCTGACTGAAACTCACGGTCATAATCGAAATTAAAATCATAGTTGTTGAATCCCAAAAAATACCCCCATGATGTTGGGCGTGAGTCAAAAGTTTCAAGATTGGCCAGGCGTTCCCTATTTAAAAACTGACCATAGCTCAGCTGTACCCCAAATAGAGTCGCCACGATGACCATAAAAACTTGATTTCTCATGCTTTACTCGCCTTATAAATGGTAGCAACCCCAAATGTTTGCGGTTCAAATGCTTGGACATTAAACCCAATTTTTGTCAAAATATTGTTGAAGGCTTGTCCAAAAGGAAAAACCGCAGCACTTTCACTCAAGTAGCGATAAGCCACTTTGTCTTTAGAAAAAACCCGACCCACTAAGGGCAAGATATATTTGGTGTAAATGGCATAGCCTTGTTTCATCGGAAATTTCATCGGTACTGATGTTTCCAGAACAACAAATAAGCCTCCAGGAGTCAAAACGCGATAGATTTCTTCCAATCCAACCTCTAAATTCTCGAAGTTCCGCACACCGAACGATACGGTAATGGCCTCAAATGAGTTGTCTTCGAATGGGAGGGCTTCGCTGTCTCCTTTGACAAAGGTCAACCGTTCTCCTAGGTTGGGATTTAATTGAATTTTTTGCTGTGCCATGTGCAACATGCCCTCAGACAAATCTAAACCGACAATGCGATCTGCTTTGGTATTTTGGGCAAATGCAATGGCAAGATCGCCGGTCCCTGTGGCTATATCTAATATGTTTTTTGCCCCATGGGCATTTACAGATTGCACCACTTTTTTGCGCCATTTTAGGTCTGTGCCAAGAGATATGACACGGTTCAAACCATCATATTCTCCTGAAATAGTGTCAAACATTAATTCGACTTGCGCTTTTTTGCTCAAGGTCGACGACTGATACGGTTTTACTTTCTCTTTCATAAGATGAAGGCAAAACTACTATTTTTCTAGCAATCGTGCCGCATGCTTAAAACGTATATTAAGTGAATCTCGTGCCTTGTATTCCTGTTATTTTGTACTTTTGTCCCTGAAGATCATAGAATTCCTTATGAAAATAATCATTGCCGGAGCGGGGGAAGTCGGGTTTCATTTAGCAAAACTATTGTCATTTGAATCTCAAGACATTACATTGATTGACAACAATCGAGAATCTCTTTCTTATGCCGATACCCACCTGGACATTCGTGTTGTTCGTGGTGATGCCACTTCCATTTCGATTTTAAAAGATGCTCAAGTGGCCCAAACAGACTTGGTGATTGGGGTGACTTCCAGCGAAACCATTAATATTACTTGCTGTGTATTGGCCAAACAACTTGGCGCCAAAAGAACGATTGCCCGAATATCCAACACAGAATTTTTGGAAAACAAGGACGAGGTGGGTTTCACGAAATTTGGGATTGACGAATTGATCTCGCCCGAGGCTTTGGCGGCAAATGAAATTGAGTTACTGCTCAACCAAAGTGGTTTTAATGATACTTATGAATTTGAGGAAGGTGCTTTGACCATGATTGGGTTGCACTTATCGCGCACAGCAGCATTTGTAGGACGCACTGTAAAAGAGGTCGGCTTACTTTATCCAGAATTGCGTTATGTCCCCATTGCGATCCAAAGATTTGGCACGCAGTACACCCTTATTCCAAGGGGCGACACACAATTCAAAGAAGGAGATCAAGTGTATTTTACCACAACGGAACAGGGCGTCGATGAAATTTTTAAATTGACGGGAAAAGTTAGAGACGAAATCAGAGACGTCATGATTTTAGGGGGCAGTAATATTGGTTGTCAAACAGCAATAGACCTCTGTCGCAACAAATTTAATGTCAAACTCATTGAAAACAGTAAGGAAAAAGCTTTCGAAATTGCTGATGACCTACCAGATTGTCTTGTGATCAATGGTGATGGTCGAAATGTTGAATTGCTTCAAGAAGAATCGATTGCAGATATGGATGCTTTTATTGCGGTCACGGGCAATAGCGAAACCAATATCATGTCGTGCTTGGTGGCCAAGTCTAAAGGTGTCAAAAAGACGATCGCCTTAGTAGAAAATATGGATTATTTTCAGCTGTCTCATTCCATTGGCATTGATACTTTGATCAATAAAAAACTTTTGGCGGCCAATCACATTTTCCGTCATATTCGTCAGGGTGAGGTCGTGGCGATGACGCGACTCAACAACATGAATGCTGAGCTGCTTGAATTTGTCGTGGCCGCATCATCAAAGGTGTGTAATCGACGCATTAAAGAGCTTGATTTTCCACGCTCTGCAATTATCGGTGGGGTGATACGTGATGGTGAGGGGATGATTGCCTTAGGTGATTTCATGATTCAAGACGGTGATCGTATCGTGGTGTGTTGTCTGCCTCAGTCGATTAAGAAAGTGGAAAAACTCTTTATTTAGATGGGTAGATTTTTCAAGATAAACACCAAAATTATAGCCCATCTTATTGGCCTATTGTTTGTGGTGAATGGCGGCTTTATGCTGCTGGCAACCTTGGTGAGTTATATCTATCAAGATGGCGCAGCATTTGACTTATTCAAGGCGAGCCTCTTGGCTACTGTTCTTGGTATTGTGGCTATGGTACTCACGCGCCACCATAGAAAAGAATTGCACAAGAAGGAGGGGTACATCATTGTGGCTTTTGGCTGGCTCTTTATGGCATTAATAGGCACTTTACCTTATTTATTGACGGGCGCGATTCCAGATTTTACCAATGCTTTTTTTGAAACCATGAGTGGTTTCACAACTACAGGAGCCTCTATTTTAAACGATGTAGAGTCCTTGCCAGAAGGAATTTTGTTTTGGCGCAGCATCACGCATTGGATTGGTGGTATGGGGATCATTGTCTTGGCCATTGCCATTCTTCCGTTACTGGGTATTGGCGGGATGCAATTATTTGCGGCAGAAGCTCCGGGGCCCAGTGGAGACAAGCTGCATCCCAGAATAACAGATACCGCAAAGCGTCTTTGGTATATTTACGTGGGTTATACTCTGGCAGAGACTTTGCTGTTATGGGTGGCGGGAATGTCGTTTTTTGATGCCATCAATCATTCTTTAAGCACACTCAGTACCGGTGGATTTTCTACCAAAAATGCTAGTGTAGCATTTTGGAATGACCAGCCAGTGATCCAATACATCATCATGATTTTTATGTTTCTCGCAGGGACTAACTTTGTCTTGAGTTATTTCGCCTTCAAAGGGCGTTTTGCTAAAATATTTAATGACGAAGAATTTAAATTGTATGCCTCTTTTATTGCGGTATTGACTCTTGTGACGGCCGTGTTTATTTATCTTCAGGCGGACCTTGCGGCGTCGACTATTGCTCATCCTATGGTTTTTGGAGCACTGGAAAGTGCTGTGCGACATGGCCTTTTCCAAGTCTTGGCGGTCATTACAACTACAGGATTTGTTTCAGCTGATTTCACAGCTTGGACACCGCTGTTGACCATCATATTCTTCGGACTCATGTTTTTGGGAGGATCCGCTGGGTCTACTGCTGGAGGGATCAAAGTGGTGCGCCATTTGATCATGATCAAAAATGGTGTCTTGGAGTTCAAGAGGACTTTACATCCCAATGCAGTGCTGCCTGTGCGCTATAACAACCGGTCAGTGCATCAATCAATTGTGTTCAACGTTCTTGGGTTTTTCATTCTTTATATGCTGTCGTTTATTGTTGGTGTCTTGGTGTTTTCGCTCTTAGGTTTGGATTTTCAGACTGCTCTTGGTGGTGCCGCTTCGACCTTGGGTAATGTTGGTCCTGCATTCGGGGCTCTCGGTCCTGTGCACACCTACCACGATTTGTCGATACCCGCCAAATGGTGGGCGAGTTTCTTGATGCTCATCGGCCGCCTAGAGCTATTTACTGTTTTGATTTTGTTCACCCCATTTTTCTGGCGTAACCGCTGATCAATCTATCGAAGTGATTTCGATTTCGACTCGACGATCAAACTCATCACCTTTTTTGGTGGGTTGGCGATAGGCCATGCCAATGTAGCGCATGCGTCTGCGGTCTATTCCTTTTTTAAGTAGGTAGAGATAGACCGATCTTGCCCTGGCCTCAGATAGGTTTTTTTCGCCAGTGCGTGTGTTGATCACATCCATTGCTGGTCGTTCTGGATCACCACAGCAAATATGACCAATAAGCTTGAATTTTAAATTTCTATGATAATTCAAAAGGCCTATGAGCCGTTCCAAAGCCGGGACTGATTCGTCCATGATCACATCTTGATCTGGATAGAAAAGGATACCGGCTAGAGCAATTTTCTCTCCAACTATGGGCATGTCAAAGCGTTTTGCCAGGTTAGCGAGTGTATCTAAGCGTATCGGCAGTTCTATGCGCTCGCCCGGCAATGGTATGTGTCTTGATTTCAAATGAAATAGCACTTCTACACGGCGGTTATTTGCCGCTTCTGTACCGAGAGCGCCATGACCAATACTAGAAATTATGGTAAATGATCTCAGTTGTTTTTTGACTTCTTCAGCACGTTTGCGCGACAGCTCTAAATTATAAGGGCCTGAGCCAATGCTATTGGTGAAGCCTTTTATGTGGACGTCATAAAGCGCTTTGTCTTGTACTTTATTTAGGCTGTCGATTCGGGTAAGGTGCGTATGGTCAAGTGTGTATTGGTCGTGATCAAAGTATATAGAGAAGAGCAAGTCTTCTTGGGCATAGGTTTGAGCACCCATTACAAAAATCAGAAAAGCTAAAGTGGCTTTCATATTCTAAAGATACAGGAAAGCACTGACAATTTAAAAATTGTTCTCTCTTTGGGTTGCTCAGCAGTTGACTTTGACCCTGCTGGCCAAGGCCTTGGCTTGCTCGATGAGTGGTTCAATTTCTTGATCCAATGGGCTGTGGACCAGAACAACCCCCATGCGGCGGAATGGTCGTGCAGTGGGTTTGCCAAAAATCCGCACATCAGCCTTGTCTTCTTTTGTAATGCTTTCGAGACCTTCGAATGTCGGGTGGTCTGATGCTTCGGGGGCCAAGATAACCGCCGATGCTCCTTGACGTTCGAGCCTGATGTCACTAAGAGGAAGACCTAATATGGCTCGGAGATGTAATTCGAATTCGTTGAGATTCTGTGTGCCTGCCAGGGTCACCATACCTGTATCATGCGGTCGTGGTGAGAGTTCAGAAAAATACACCATGTCTTGAACGATGAAAAATTCCACGCCCCAGAGGCCTGCACCACCCAGTGCTTGAGTGACTTTATGGGCCATGTCTTGAGCCGTTTGGCGCACAGTATCTTTCATAGCGGCTGGCTGCCAGCTCTCTTGGTAGTCACCACGCTCTTGACGATGGCCTATTGGTGGGCAAAATAGGGTTGGGCCTTGGTTTTGGGTAACGGTGAGTAATGTGATTTCGTAATCGAAATTAATGAAAGCCTCAACGATGACCTCGGCGACATCACCCCGAGAGCCTTCTTGGGCGTATGCCCAGCACGAATCGATCTGATCAATGGTTTTGATTGTAGATTGGCCTTTTCCGCTAGAAGACATCAGTGGCTTGACCACACACGGCACACCAACTGCTGTAACCGCTTCTTTGAGTTCTTCGAGGCTTTTGGCATAAGCAAATGGTGCTGTCTTAAGGCCAAGGCCAGTCGCCGCTAAATCTCTAATCGCCCGCCGATTCATGGTGAAATTTGCTGCTTTAGCAGAGGGGACCACACGATAGCCTTGCTGCTCATAGGCATAAAACCGTTCGGTCCTGATGGCTTCTATTTCTGGTACGATAAAGTCGGGCTGATGCTTTTCAATCACCCGGTCTAAAGCCGCACCGTCAAGCATATTGATCACTTCAAAATCATCGGCCACCTGCATGGCAGGAGCATTTGGATAGGCATCTATAGCAATAATTGTTTGTCCTAGGCGCTGTGCCGCTATGACAAATTCTTTACCCAATTCACCGGATCCGAGAAGTATTATTTTCGACATATGATATACTCAATTGTTTTATTGGTCGCGTCATTTCTAGAAGACGCGACCACAAAAAACAGTGCTAAAAGGCGATTGATTCCCTATGAAGCACTCAATAATGTTTTGATGCGGCTCATGGCTTCTTTGATATCGCTTTCTGCAGCTGCATAGGAAATTCGGATGCAATTCGGATCACCAAATGCTTCTCCAGTGACGGTTGCAACCCCAGTTTTTTCCAATAAAAATAGAGCGAAATCTCCGGCAGAGTTGATTTGGCGCCCAGAAATACTGCGGCCAATATAGTAGGAAATATCGGGAAAAACATAAAAGGCTCCTTCAGGAATATTGGTCTTGAATCCGGGTATTTCAGCTAATAAATTCAAGATGAGTGTGCGGCGCTCCTTGAAGGCATCCACCATGTATTGAATGGCTTGAGGTGGCGTTTCTAATGCTTTGACTGTGGCCATTTGAGCGATACAATTGGCACCACTGGTTACTTGACCTTGCATTTTGTTGCAAGCACGAGCGATGTATTTAGGAGCGCCAATGTAGCCTATTCGCCACCCGGTCATGGCAAACGCTTTAGAGACCCCATTGACCGTTACCGTGCGTTCGTACATGTCTTCGAATTGGGCCATAGAATAATGCCCCCCTGAGAAATTAATGTGCTCATAGATTTCGTCGCTAATGACGACAATATCTGGGTATTTTATCAAGACATCTGCCAAGGCTCTTAATTCTTTTTTGCTGTATACAGATCCACTTGGATTACAAGGTGAACTGTAAATCATCATCTTGGTTTTTGGTGTGATGGCGTTTTCGAGATCTTGGGGAGTGATTTTAAAATCTGTATCGATGCTGGCCTGAATTTCTACAGGAATTCCCCCAGCGACCTTGGCGATATCGGCATAACTGACCCAGTAGGGCGCCGGCAACAAGACTTCATCACCTTCATTGAGCAGCACTTGGGCTAAATTAGCCAACGATTGCTTGGCCCCTGTGGACACGACAATTTGATCCGGCCCATAATCCAGACCATTATCGCGCTTGAATTTATGTTGTATGGCCTTTTTGAGCGCAGGATAACCATCTACTGGACTGTAGGCGTGGTAGTTGTCATTGATGGCTTGTATGGCGGCATCTTTGACAAAATCCGGCACTGTAAAATCTGGTTCTCCAAGACTAAGGCCAATAATTGATTGGCCTTGCTCTTTCAACTCTCGGGCCTTGGCGGCCATAGCCAACGTGGCCGAAGTGGCCATTTGGTTGACTCTATCGGATAAATTTGTATTCATCATTATGCGGCGAGGGATGGCTCCATCCCCATTTGTTTCAAGTGTCTCAGGTGTGCTAATATTGCTTGGCGAGTGGTTTTGTATTCGTGGTAGGGCAGATTGAATTCACGCGCAGTCTTCTTGACAATTTGGGCGATTTTTTTATAATGTATGTGACTAATGTGCGGAAAAATGTGGTGTTCTACCTGATGGTTCAACCCACCTGTAAACCAATTCATTAATCTGTTCTTTGTCGAGAAATTGACCGTTGTGAATAGTTGGTGGATGGCCCAAGTGTTTTTCATGGTCCCTGATTCATCGGGCAGAGGCATCGTGGTGTCTTCAATGACGTGTGCTAATTGAAAAACAACACTTAAAATCATGCCTGCTGTATAGTGCATGACAACAAATCCTAATAGTATTTTCCACCACGCAAGATCAAAAAATATCAGAGGCACCACTAACCAGATGCTCACGTACAAAATTTTAGTAAAGACCAAAACACTCCATTGTTTGATCGGATTGGGAAATTGGCCGTAAGACAATTTTCTTTTTAAATAGCGACGCGTTTGGAAAAAATCGGCAGTCAAAGCCCAGTTTATGGTCAATAGACCGTACAAAAAGACGCCGTATAAATGTTGGAATTTATGAAACTTTCGCCAAGGCGCGTGTTCAGAAAAGCGCAAAATCCTTCCAGCTTCTAGATCCTCGTCGTGGCCATGAATATTAGTATAAGTGTGGTGCAAAACATTATGTTGTACTTGCCAGTTATAGACATTTCCAGCAAGGATATAAATACTGCTGCCCAAAATTTTATTGACCCATTTTTTGTTAGAGTAGGCGCCATGGTTGGCATCATGCATGACATTCATTCCGACACCAGCCATTCCCAGTCCCATAACTACCGAGAGTAAAAGTTGCAACCAACCAGGCATGTTCATGGACCAAATCAGCAAATAGGGGCCAATATAGAGCGCAAACATGACGAATGTTTTAAAATGAAGTGCCCAATTGCCTGATTTTGACAAGTTATTTTCCTTAAAGTATTGATTAACCCGCTTGTTCAGAGTTTTGAAAAATTGAGCGCTATTGGCTCGAGGGAATTTTACAGTTTGTTGTTGCACAGTGTTCTATTTTGGAAAAAGGTGAATGATTACGAAAGTCTAAAATACATATCTGGATCGGGATTACCGCGATAATGTGTTCTAAAATTATTAAGGAAAACCTACATTTGCGGTTAATAACTTCATATGCAATTGATTCAGCATTATTTCCCGGGTATGAGTTCTAAGCAATTGGAACAGTTCGCTGCTTTGGAGCAGTTGTACGTGTTTTGGAATGAACAAATCAATGTCATTTCAAGGAGAGATATGGAGGCACTTTATGAGCGCCATGTACTGCATTCCTTGGGAATTGCAAAAGTCATTGCATTTGTTCCGGGTGCACGAATTCTCGATGTTGGGACGGGTGGAGGTTTTCCAGGAATTCCTCTGGCGATTATGTATCCGGAGTCGGAGTTTGTATTGGTGGATAGTATTGGTAAAAAGATAAAGGTCGTAAACGAAATAGTGGACGCTTTGTCCTTGACAAATGTTCGTGCACAAAAGTGTCGTGCAGAAGCGGTGGCAGGATCCTTTGACTTCGTTGTGACACGCGCGGTGACCAAGATGGAAGGCCTGGTGCAGTGGACCCAGAACAAGATTGAGTCTAGAGACCAGCATCCCTTGCCAAATGGCATATTAGCGTTGAAAGGCGGTGATTTGACTGGCGAGTTAAAACTCTTTAAAAGCGCCATGAGATTTTCTTTGTCTGAATTTTTTGACGAAGATTTCTTTGAGACTAAAGAGGTCGTTTATTTGCCAATTTAATTGGCTACAACACCAAAAAAAAAATCCCGATGAAGACATCGGGATTTTCTTGTGAGATCAGGAAATGAATTATTTCGTGATCAAGAGTTTCTCTGTTTGAGTTTGACCATTCAATGTCATGCGCACAAAGTAAGTTCCTGTCACTAGGGTGCTGACATCAATCGGTGTACTGTTTTGCAACTGGTCTTGCGATAATATAGCGCGCCCAAGAACATCGTATATGACTACAGAGGCATTTTCTGCGCCAGAGATGTTCAATACATTCAAAGCAGGGTTTGGATAAATGATGGCCCCTATTGATTGATGATCGGTAGCGCCAAGAGTGATCACTTGATAGCCAAATGTTTTGCTGGCTCCTGAACCATAATCACCACTAGATTCGAAGATGATAGTTCCTTGATCATCTACTAAAGATACGCCACCTGATAACAGGCCATCGCCATAAGAATCATAAATATTGAAAGTATAACAACTTTCAGCGGGAAGGCTAATGGTTTCTGTAAAAGTACTGTTGTTGCCATAAGGTCCTCCTGAAGTTACCATAGTGCCGTTGTAATCACGGACATCCCAAGTCACTTCACTGCCCCATCCATCAGTAGTGATGGTCAATGTTAAATCGCCAGAATATTCTTGTGCATCTGCGAATGTAGTCGTCTGGGTGTTGTTGCTATTGTTTTCATCCGCTCCAGCAGTCACAGTAACGGTATTGGTGCCACTGAAATTAAAAGGTTCGCTAGGTAATTCTACTGATTCTGATTGAAGAGAGAGTAATTCTCCAGTCCAAGTATAGTTATAGGTCAAGTCGTTAATCGTATAGGACAAGTCCACTGAAGTCAATGTATCAGAACCCGTATTCTGTATATTGACAACAGGGCCTAATTCACCATAACATTGTTCGGAAATATCTTCGATCGAGCGAACAAAGACATCATTTTGGTGCACTAAACCTGAAAATGTAGGGTAAGCTCCATTACCACTGATCACTTCCTGTGTCGTCTCTGTCATGAATACCACTACTTCGAGATCACCCAATTCAGCAGGAATACCATTAAAATCTGGTGGAATCTGGTAGGTGTATGTACGAGAAATGAAATCTCCGGTAGAGGTTTCAGTAATTTCTTCACCCCATTGACCAGTCACCATATCGACTAGTCGGTGCATGTGGTTGTATTCATTACCTGCATTACCGCTAGTTTGTGGCCCCAATGTATTGTTTTGAATTAAGGCGACATTCAAAAAGTTTGATGGCTCTGGGCTAGTGCCTGTATAGTAAGCCTCAACCAATATTGTCATTTCACGTGTGCTGACATCGATATTGGCTTCTGTGGCCATATTGACATATGATGCAAGCCCGAGGGTCTCATTGCTGCGCGCGGTCCATGCACCACGGCTCATAGCTGTCCCTTGAGCGCCATTTTGTGCTGATCCAGGGAAAAAGTGTCTGTTGACTGTTCCTGCTGGATAACCCACCAATTGAGATTGGTTGGCTATTGCGGTGCCCCAAGGTGTTCTAAAATCTGGATCATTACCACTAGGTACAGAATAAGAACCAACATGAATATTGATCAAGAAGACATCACCTGGGTTATTGTCTTGAATAGTTTGGGCAATCTCATGTCCTTGAGGACAAAAAACACAATAAATGCCTGTGAATTCTTCAAGAATTACTTTTTTATTTTCTGCATCTGTTGACACAATTGTTTGGGCGAAGGCTGCAGGAGCACATAACGCAAAAATTAAAAGCGCTTTTAATTTCATGTCTTTAGTTTTTAATTAATTAGTTTTTTATTAGTTTTTGAATCGAACGATATCCATTTTGAGTAATGGACACAAAATAGCTGCCTTGGGTCAACGACGAAACATCAAACGTTTCATTGGCACTCTGGGTTTCAAAACTCTTGATGACTTTGCCCAAGAGATCATATAGGACCACCTGACTGTTTTGTGCATTCACTAAAGTCACAATACCATTTGCTGGATTAGGATACAAGACGACACTTGACAAGGCTTGATCCGTAATGTCCAAGTTGGCTTCAGTAGCAAAAGTTACTGAGGCGCCTGATCCGTATGTCCCTGAGGTTTGGTATATCGTATTGCTGTCTGAATCAAATAGAACGATTGATTCACCACCATTGTTGCCAGAATCGTACAGTTTAAATTTGTAACACCCACCGTTTAGGGTAAAGGTCTGGACGTCATTACTGACACCATTGTAAGGGCCACCACTCACAACAGCAACACCATTATCATCGATAATTTCCCAAGTACACTCATTTCCTTGAGCATCAGTATTCAAAATCAATGTGATTTCATTGGTGTTGAGTTCCGTCAATTCATTGAAAGTTTGGGAACCGCTATTGTTGGTGAGGTCATCATCATTTTCTAAAGTAATATCGACGGTGTTGGTGCTTTGGACTTCAAATGATACGCCTGGCAGGGTCACTAATTCCGAATACAAAGCGGGAATGAATCCGGTCCAGGTGTAGGTTTGAACGGCGCCATTATTGACAGAATAGCTAATTTCGACGGACTCTAAAGGGTCGTTTCCGTTATTCTTGAGTTCAATCTGAGGCTCCACGTAACCACACTGGTCACTAATGGCAGGAACAGATTGTATTTCGGCGTCATTCTGAAGTGTAATCCCTGTAAAAATAGGTGTCCCACCATTTCCGCTGATGATTTCTTGTGTCGTTTCTGTCATAAACACAACGATTTCAAGGTCAAGGATATTTATTGGTACATTGTTATGTGCCGCTGGAACTTGGTAAGTATAGGTTCTGTCAATAAATGAACCACTTGTTGTTGGTGACACATCTTCGCCCCACTGACCTGTAATCATCTCAATTAAACGGTGCATGTGAATGTAATTGTTGCCGGCATTTCCACCAGTTTGAGGTCCTGCTGTATTGTTTTGTAATAGAGCAACATTCAGTTTGTTGGTGGACTCTGGGCTCGACCCAGTGTAATAGGCCTCAACATGAACCGTCAATTCATTGGTTTGGACGTCAATGGTTGATTCAACAGCCATATTAAGGTACGACGGTGTGTCTAAGGTTTCGTTAGATCTCCCTGCCCATGCACCACGGCTCATTGCTGTCCCTTGAGCGCCATTTTGTGCTGATCCAGGGAAATAGTGTCTGTTGACTGTTCCTGCTGGATAACCCACCAATTGAGATTGGTTGGCTATTGCGGTGCCCCAAGGTGTTCTAAAATCTGGATCATTACCACTAGGTGCAGCAAAAGAACCAACATGAATATTGATCAAGAAGACATTACCTGGGTTATTGTCTTGGACGGCTTGGGCGATCTCATGTCCTTGAGGACAAAAAACGCAATAAATTCCTGTAAATTCCTCTATAACCACCTTGGTATTTTCTGGCTGTGTGGATACTATTGTCTGTGCAACAGTGCCAAGTGAAAAAATACTCAATAAGGTGAAAAAATAAAAGTGTTTCATAATGATGTGACGTTTAGCTGCGTTAATTTTTTGAATAGATGTTAAATGTACATTAAAAAAACGTAAATATTGCGTTAACAATCTACCATCTGCGGCCGTGTACTGTGCACGACCAAAAAACAAATTTCGTTTGGTCATGAATTTCCTCCCCCCAGCGAATTATTCATGACCTTTGAATGGACTGAGGATGCATAAAATTTCCAGATTTTTCCCAGATACTTTTCTTAAATTGCAAAAAAATCAAATTTAAAACTCATGACAAAAATTTTTACATTATTGGGATTGTTCCTGACAACTGCCGTTTTTGCGCAGTTCTCCTTAGAAAAGCACAGTGGTGAACCTTTAGTTGATGGACAGACCGATACCTACGGGGTTTATGGTTATGGTGCCGCCGAGCTGGATTTTTATGTCAACAATCTGTCGACAACTGATCAGATCTTTATGAAAATTGAATTCGTCAGTGCTGTAAACGACGATGGCTCTGGTGTTGAAGTTTGTTTTGGCTTGTGCTACAGTAGCCTTGTTATTGGCATGTCTTATCCTCCTGGAACGGAAGTGGTAACAATCGAACCAGGACAGAATCAAGGATTTCCAGGTGATCACATTGTCAATTTGAGTGATGGTGGTGGCGATCCAATTGAATATGTTTTCAGATGGTATCAAGTAGACGCAAATGGCACTGAATTTGGTGACGATTTGTCAATCACTTACCGCTACGATCCAAACTTAGGATTAAACGATCTGGAAGTTGACGCATTTGCCTTGAGCACTAATGTAACGCAATATCTTCCAGTACAAATTAACGAGCAGGTGCAGATGACTTTGTTTGATCTTCAAGGCCGTCGCATCAGTGAGACTAGTTTAGCCTCTGGAATGCACCAAATCAGTGTGGGCCACCTGTCTTCTCAAATGTATTTAGCCATTTTGGAAAACGATAAGGGACAACGGACAACAATCAAATTCATCAAGCGATAGTACGGCCCGAATTTATAATGATAAAAAAAGCCCGGAACCATGGTTCCGGGCTTTTTTTTATTCCTGTTTTTTTTGCTAAAACGTGACATTTAAATTCATGCTGAATCCATTGTTCTCGGGGACAAATCGGCAGACACCTCCCACACATATTAGGCCTCCGCGTTGGCGACCATAATTCATAGCAAAACGGGTACGGCCCTTAGTGTAACTCCCACCTGTGTTGTAATAGTGTATTTTTCCTTCGCCACCGTGGTTATAGGCATCGGCTGCATAAACAGCCCATTTTGCGTTGAAATTATATTCTACAACGGCACCAGACCAATTTTTACGATCTTGCTCTGTACTCAGATATTGCACCACACCTCTTATAGAACGCCCTTTGCTGAGCTTGTATGTGCCTTCTGCCACTATAATTGATGCTTTGATGTCTCCTTGACTCCCAAGCGGACCGCCCAGTACAACGCCTTTGTCGGCAATGATGTTTTGATAAGTCAATACGGAATTAAAGGATTTGCCCCACCTGTTTTTTATTTCTGCATTGATGTCCCGAAAATAGCGATTGCCCTTACCAATAAATTCTACATCATAGGATTGGTCTTCGTAAAAAGTAGCGTCAAGACCGGCCCAATATGAAAAGTTAGCGGCTATTTTTGTTCCTACTTTTCCCAGAGCACTTTTCTTCGGAAAGGAGAGGAAAATATCGGACTGCAATCCGACCTCACCAGCGCGCTGGTCAAGTGGGTCAGTGATGAGTCTTGGCTGAGCATTATAAACATAGATATTGGTCAAGAGATAATCCTGTTGTTTGGTCAATGCTGGAGTATAGTTGATCAGCTCCTGATTAAATTGATTGCCTTCAGCCAATCGATCTGAGTAAAAACTAAAGTTTTCAAGACGTCTGAAGGTGGCGCTAGCGCCGAGTCCTTTTTTGGAAAAACCAATATTGGCTTGAAGTGCTGTTCCGTCATACAATCGGTTCGATACCAGGGTGCCCTCGTTGGCGATCACGTCCGGATCTTTTTTTATGGCTTCAATACCCCCATAAAATTGTCCGATGCCCCAATCGATACGGCCACTGTATGCTGCGACGTTAGTTGGAATAGCGCTATTAGTGCCTCGGTCTTGAAAGCGATTGACATAACTCCCGCCCATGCGTAAGTCTATTTGTGACCATTGAAATTTTTGTCCTAAATCGAAGTTCAGGTCAAAAGCATTGACCACCCCCTCAGAAAGTTCAAATCCATTTCTTTGTTGGCCAATGAGGCCTGTAAAAGCAAAGTAGTCCGTAGGGTTAAATTTCGCACGAATGCCTTGAAAAGCAGAATTGATGCCAAGCTGCCTGTCTTCCCAACCTCTTAAAATAAGTCCATTACCGAATTGCTCATAGAAATAACCTGCAGTAAGATCTAATTGATCGTGTTTGAAATTTAGGTAATATGTCGCGACACCACTTTGGTTGTCGAAGGTCGGACTAAAACCTAAAAGAGCTGAGGGCATATAGCTTTCATATTGTACACCAGCGGTAAATTCTCCGAGATTATAATTCAGTTGAAAATAACTATTGGCCCGGAAAGCGTCTTCAGGTGCAATAAAACCCGGTTCTGACTCAGATACTTTTAAATCAAAATCATCAAGTAGCCACTGACTATTTGATTCAAATCCACCAAAAAGCGTGCCTTGTGGTGTTTGGCCAGTTGCCATGATAGTTGTAATAAGCCCACAAAGAGCCAAAAAATATTTCATGTCGCGTTGTTTGAGATTTTAATTAATCAGCTTGCGCTAAAATTTCTTCATAAAGTTCGTCCTCTGCACCAGGGGCATAACCCGAGTGTCTGTAAACGATCACGCCATCTTTGACCAAAATGGTCAGCGGCACCGTTGCAGCGCCAAGTGCTCGTTTTACATCATTATTGGTGTCGAGTAAAATCGTATAGTCCCAGCCCTTTCCATTGATCATTGGCTTGACCCGTTTCACAGTTCTGGCGTCATCTATAGATACCGCAATTAAGGACACATTAGTTTCGTCTTGCCAGTCTTGATAGACTTCACTTATGGCATCCAACTCTTTGATGCAAGGAACACACCAGGTGGCCCATAGAGAAATGATTGTAAGGGACTGTGTCGCCGATGCCTCAGAAAGACTCGTGTTGGTTCCGTCGAGAGTTTTTAGGGCGACATCAGGAAGTAAATTTTGGGCGCTGACGCCAAAAGAAATCAAGAAAAAACTGAAATAAAAAAGGTATTTCATATCGAGGGGTTGAGTTGTTACTGAACAATATTAAGCAAAATTTATATGAAAGTTGATTTTTTGACCAAAGAGAAAGGTAAATATGACCTTGCCTAGAATTCTCAATTTTTAAAAATAATATTACATTAGCACGAATAAATGATTCACACCTTTTATATTTTATAAGAACATGACAAGAGCAACATTATGGATGTCCCTAAGTTTGGCTTTTATGACCACGGCTTGCAGCGACAAAGAAGACTTTTCATCATTCGAAGAAGTCGTTATAGATGATCCGATTGAAATAGGTCTTTCCTACAGATCTGCGTCATTGCGCAACCAGGAGGTAGTCTTTCAAGTATTTGATGATCAATCGCAGGACATTACCCAGAACAGTGTTTTTTATGTTGATGGTGTACAATTGACGGCCAATACATTTAGCTCTGCTGCGGAAGGTGTTTTTTCGGTTTATGCTGAGTACGAAGTCAATGGAACGCTATCGACTACCGATACAGAGCAGTTTTCTGTGATCATCCCGACCAAAAATGTTTTGGTTGAGGATTATACTGGGACTTGGTGTGGTTATTGTCCGGCGGTCTCTGCTGCTGTAGATGAAGTCCAGGCCCTGACCGATCATATTTCTTTGGTCGCCTTGCATAATGGCGATGATTTGTCCTTATCCATTGAGCCTCAAATTAGAGAAGGATTAGGAGTGCCTTCAGGTTCTCCGCGTGCCCGTATCGACCGCACAGTGGTATGGGGTGCAGGGGTGCCACCTGTGTTTCCACCAGAGGATGTTATGAATCTCGCAGGAATTCCCTCGTCAATCGCTATTGCAGTTGCCGCAGAGATGAGTGGTGGGGACTTGCAAATAAGTATTGATGTGGCATGTGAAGACGCCTTGGTGGACAGAAAGCTGGTGGTGTACATCACCGAAGATGGCCTCTTACGCGATCAAACAAATTATTACAATGAGGATGCGACCAGTCCTTATTTTGATCAGGGCAATCCGATGATTGATTTTGAGCAAAAGCATGTCTTGCGCGCGACCTTAACAGATGCTGTTGGAGATGCCATACCGACTACTGATGCCTTAACAGATTATACCGTTGATTTCATTTATACCGTGCCTTCTTCTATGGTGGTCGCGGAACTTGGTGTGGTCGTGATGGTCGTTGATTCAGACAACACGGCGCTCAATACCCAATATGTGCATGTGGGCGAGACAGTGCCCTACAACTAACATCATGCTGGTGCCTATTGCACTAACGCTCATAAAAAAGCCCAACTAAGTTGGGCTTTTTTTATGTTTAAGACTCTAAGAATGGATACCTATAATCTGTTGGGGTGACCAAAAGTTCTTTAACCGTTCTTGGTGAGACCCATCTGTAGAGATTCAACTTGCTGCCCGCTTTATCGTTTGTGCCACTGGCACGAGCGCCACCAAAAGGCTGCTGTCCCACAACGGCACCAGTTGGTTTGTCGTTGATGTAGAAATTACCCGCAGCATTTTCCAAAGCACGAACGGCCTGCTCTAGGGCATAGCGATCTTGACTAAAAACCGCTCCGGTTAAGGCGTAAATGCTTGTTTGGTCAACCAGTGTTAAGGTTTCTTCCCATTGGTCATCGGGATAAACAAAGACCGTCAATACTGGTCCGAACAATTCAGTCGACATGGTTTCGTAATGCGGATTAGTGGTTTTGATTACTGTCGGGGCGATAAAATAGCCCTTGGACTTATCATAGGTACCGCCAAAAATAACTTCCGCATCAGGTGCTGCGGCGGCGCGATCAATATAATGGGCCAATTTGTCAAAAGAGCCTTCGTGAATCACTGCTGTCACAAAATTTGAAAAATCACCCGGCGAGCCCATGCTTATTGAGGCTAAATCATCATGAATGGAGTCATGGACTTCTTGCCACAAGCTTTCTGGAATGTAACAGCGACTTGCTGCACTGCATTTTTGACCTTGGAATTCAAAAGCACCTCTGACCATGGCCGTGGCCACCTGCTTGGGGTGCGCAGAGTGGTGTGCGACAATGAAATCTTTTCCACCCGTCTCTCCAACAATTCGTGGGTAAGTCTTATAATGATGCACATTAGTGCCGATTTTTTTCCAAAGATCTTGGAAAACATGTGTTGAACCGGTAAAGTGCACACCACTGAAATCTCGGCTTGCCAATACCGTATCGGTGATCATCACAGGGTCACCCATGACCATGTTGATGACTCCGGGAGGCACTCCGGCCTCTTTGAACACCTCTAATACGACTTGCGCAGAGTAGATCTGACTATCACTGGGTTTCCAAACCACGACATTCCCCAACATTGCAGCACTTGCCGGCAGGTTGGCGGCAATAGCCGTAAAGTTAAAAGGTGTAATGGCATATATAAATCCTTCTAATGGTCGGTACTCTAACCTGTTCCATGTATCGCTCGATGATTTAGGTTGCTCTTGGTACATCTCGGTCATGTACGCCACATTAAATCGCAAAAAGTCAATCAGCTCACACGAGGCATCTATTTCTGCCTGATGGATGGTTTTGGATTGGGCCAACATCGTTGCGGCATTTATTTTGGCACGATACGGTCCGGCTATAAGCTCAGCAGCTTTTAAAAAGATAGCCGCTCTTTGCTCCCAAGGAGTCACTGACCATTTTTTTCTGGCCTCTAAGGCGGTCTCTATGGCTAGTGACACATGAGACTTGTCGGCCTTGTGGTAGTGACCTAATAGGTGCGCGTGGTCGTGCGGCGGTGCCATAGTGCCGATCTTATCTGTACGTATTTCTTGACCATTGATGTATAGGGGAACTTCTATTGAACTGTGATACATTGTGTCGTATGCTTCAGCGACAGCCTGGCGTTCAGGACTGCCCGGAGCATATGATTTTATAGGTTCATTGATTGGTTCTGGTACCGAAAAAAATCCTTTTCCCATGATCGTTTTGTTTATTTAGATTGGACTGCAAAGGTACAAAAAAATGCTCTGGTGTCCAATGGTCTTGACCGCAAAACAAGGAGCGAGGTACAGCAATCGGGGCACTGTTTTTGGCCCGGTCCTGGTCGATTTGGTGTCTTAATTCGTCGTGATCATATTAGAGTTGCCCTGACCCATGCCGATCAATTGATCATAACGGTCTCCTGGCCCACGATAATAGACTAAAACACTGTATTGGTTTTCGGTTTGCCAATAGTTGCCGTCAACAGCTCCTAGATTTATGGTCCCATCGGTTTCTTCCAAAGCGAAGTTATAATTATAAAAGCCTTGTTTGAGCAATAATACTGTCTCGTACAAGCCCGATTCAGTATTGAACAAAAGTTCATTGGCCACGTTCAGATCATAGTTATTGAAATTGCCGTTGACATAGAGCTTTCGTCCATTGAGCGGCTCGTCATAACGCAATCCAAAGTGCATGAAAATATATTCCGCTTCTATTTGGCTGTTTTGGACGCCCAAAGAGCGGACTACAAAATTTCCATTGATGTCTGGGTAATAGGTATAGGGTCTGTTTTTTCTTGGGCTTTGGGTGAAGAGATAGTGTTCGAATAAATCATTGAGCTCAATACGGCGAATGCCAACGTTGGCCACTCTCGCTTCTTTGCTGTCAAAATTCAGAAACTCATTACCGGCCCAAAATGCTGCCGGCTGGTCATAACGATAAATTAATTCTTGGCCCATGGTGTATTGGGGCTTGAGGTCGGTGATGGCTGTTTTTAGGTTGCTGTTTTGGAGGACCATCGTTTTGACAGAACGGTCTGGGTTGATCAAGAGTTTATCGTTGCTGTAGATGGTGAATTGCACGGCCTGTTTGGTGTCGATATAGGCCAAATCTCGCGACCTCTTGATGGCGACCCCTACCGTGACTTGATCTTCGAGCAGCATGAATTTTCGGGCAAAAACCAAATCGCCATCGTCGTTGTAGATGTGGATCATATAGTTCCCGCTTTTTTTCAGGGCCCTGGTTTCTCGATTGGGAAATGCCACTTCGTAGTGCGCGTAGAGTTGTAAGGAATTGAATGAGTTCGTATACTGCTCAATCCGGACATCGTCAAATCCATCTAAATATTCTCCCTTGGATAAATCACTTGGTGTCCAGTCAAAATTATAGTGGGAAATGCGGTAGTAATAATCCGCTTCATTGGCTCTTAAATCATCGAAGGACAGCACCAATTTTCCACCAAGCCTGATGATGGGCAGTTGGGCTTGATTCGTCCCGCCTTTAAATTGTATGGATTTGATGTAATAAGGTTCAGGGGTTTCGATGGCTTGACTCAGCAAAAACCAAGGGTTCAACAAGCTCAAGACGAAGATAAAAAGAAGGCGCATATCATGGAATTAAACCTTAAATATAGGTAATTTTTAGCAGCTCTATTGGTTGGGAAAAGCGCCCTCAAGATCTTGTCAGAAATTTATAATTATTTATTATGGAAAGCACTTTTTAATTTTTAAATTTGCAGTCCTTAAAACAGAGATTTTTCTGCTTTAAGTCATGATAAAGAGAACTTTAATTTACGTATCCATGTCCAGAGACATTAAGATTAAAAAAGGTCTTAACATTAATCTTAAAGGCGAAGCAGAAAAAACCCTCTCCAAAGCACCTCGTGCTGCGACCTTTGCCATAAGACCTAAAGATTTTCACCTCGTCACGCCAAAAATGGTCCTCAAAGAGGGCGCATCGTTCAAGGCTGGTGAGGTTTTATTTTACGACAAAAACAATGAGTCTGTAAAATTTGTCGCTCCGGTCAGCGGAACATTAAGCAGTATTGAGCGTGGGGCAAAACGCGTCATCAATCAGCTGCTGATTCAAGCTGATGCCGAGGACACTTATGTGAGTCATGCGCCGCTGGACTTGAGCAAAGCCTCAGCAGAAGAGATCAAAGCTCATCTATTGGCCACTGGTTGCTGGCCTTTTATTACGCAGCGACCCTACCACCTCATGGCCCATCCGGACCACAGCCCCAAAGCGATTTTTGTATCGGGATACACTACAGCGCCATTGGCAGCTGATCTCGATTTTACTTTGATCGGCAAAGAGTCTGAGCTTCAGGCTGCTTTGACTGCCTTGAGTAAATTGACTTCTGGACCAGTGCATGTTTGTGTCGGACGCGACAGCAATTCACCTTTAAAGGGACTTAAGGATTGTCAAGTGCACTCGATTTCTGGACCACACCCAGCAGGTAATGTTGGGGTGCAAATTGCACAAATTGATCCTGTGAACAAGGGAGAAGTCGTTTGGACTGTCAAAGCCGAAGATTTGGTGATCATTGGTGAGTTGCTTTTAACTGGAAAGTTCAATGCAGAGCGCATTGTCGCACTTGCCGGATCTTGCTTAGCGGCCCCTCAATATTATGCGGCAATTATCGGAAGTGAAGTAGGGCCACTCCTGAGCGAGGCTCAGTTACTTGAGCCCAATTCGCGGGTGATCTCTGGTGATGTTCTTTCTGGCCACACCATCAGTCAAGCTGGATTTTTGGGTTATTTCGACAACACAATCATGGTGATCCCTGAAGGCGATGACTATGAATTATTTGGTTGGAACAAGCCGGTTTTTGATAAAATATCGTCTACGCGTGCTTTAACTTTCTCGTGGATGCAACCAAAAAAGAAGTACGACTTGAACACCAATACTAATGGTGAGCATCGCGCCTTTGTGGTGACGGGCAATTATGAAGAAGTCTTTCCCCTAGATATTTACCCGCTACAAATATTAAAAGCGTGTATGGTGCAGGACTTGGATCAAATGGAAGCACTCGGCATGTACGAAGTCGCGCCGGAGGATTTTGCTTTGACCGAATTTGTTTGTGTCTCCAAGCAACCGCATCAAAAGATCATTCGCGAAGGATTAGACCTCATGTATAAAGAAATAGGATAATTATGGGATTGAAACAATCATTACATACCTTAAAAGAGAAGTACAAGGGCCAGAAAATGGCGCCAGCGTTTAATGCGTTACATACTTTCTTATACACGCCCAATGAAATCACTCATGATGGCACGCACATCAAAGCAGTGGATGATTTGAAAAGAACCATGAATACTGTGATTATGGCTTTGGTGCCTTGTTTGATTTTTGGCATGTTCAATGCTGGCTATCAACATTATTTGGCTACAGGCGAAATTACTGCGGTGAGCAATGGCTTTTTTAGTACAGAGTTTTGGCAGTGGTCAAATTTAGTTTTTGGCGCATGGAAGGTTTTGCCTTTAGTTGTTGTGTCCTATGGTGTAGGATTGGCAGTGGAGTTTCTTTTTGCAGTGATCAAAGGACATGAAGTGGAGGAAGGATATTTGGTTACAGGAATGCTTGTGCCCCTCATTGTCCCTGTAGATATTCCGTTATGGATGTTGTCCATTGCCGTTATTTTTGGTGTGGTCATCGGCAAGGAAGTTTTTGGCGGTACAGGGATGAACATTTTGAATCCAGCATTGACCATTCGCGCCTTTTTGTTTTTTGCTTATCCGACTTGGATGAGTGGTGATAAAGTATGGGTCGCTGGTGCTCAAGAACGTGCCAATCAATTGGCTGCCGGAATGGATGTCGACAGTATCTCTGGCGAAACCATTTTAGGGAGTCTGGCCCAAAACAAATCAATGGGTTATGAATTGTGGGATATGTTTTACGGATTCATTCCAGGCTCTGTAGGGGAAACTTCTACACTTCTTATTTTGATAGGGGCTGCGGTATTGATTTTTTCAAAAATTGCCAGTTGGCGCATCATGTTATCTGGCCTGATAGGTGCGGTTGTAATGGGGCTTATATTCAACGGTGTGGTTGATGCAGGTTGGATCAGCTCTAATAGTGGTTTTTATGGCTTGATGAGTACACCCTATTGGTTACACCTGATGATTGGGGGTCTTGCTTTTGGTATTGTCTTTATGGCTACTGACCCAGTGACTGGTGCCCAAACCAATAAGGGCAAATGGATCTATGGATTCTTTATCGGCTTTATATCGATCATGATTCGGGTTTTCAACCCGGCCTATCCTGAGGGTGTATTTTTGGCTATTCTCTTGATGAACGTCTTTGCACCAACTATTGATCATTATGTCGTTCAGGGCAATATAAAAAGAAGATTAAATCGTTTAAAAGTTAAAAACGCTTAGACATGGCGATAAACACAGATAAAAATAGTTATACCATTGGTTTTGCAGTAGTAATGGTCCTGGTGGTCGGTACATTATTGGCGGGGTTGTTCATGTTGTTCCGACCACAAATAGAAGCCAACGAGCGTTTTGAAAAGCAACAAAACATTCTTTATGCCCTTGGCGTGAATCAAAACTCAGGACCCAATGATGTGGCTTTTATTCCGACAGACATTGTATCTGCAGAGTTCGACAAGTACATCACAAAACAAGTAGTCATTCAGGGAGATGCGGTGACAGAGGACAGCAACGCTTACCTTATTGACATTAAGAAGGAAGCGACCAAGGCCAAAGATGCGGCATACGACAGAAGACTGCCCTTGTTTATGGGACAAAAAGACGGTAAAGATCTGTACGTGGTTCCAGTCCGAGGAAAGGGACTTTGGGATGCGATTTGGGGATTTGTCGCTATGGACAATACCATGACGATTCAAGGCGTATATTTTGATCATAAGGGCGAAACACCAGGTCTGGGCGCCGAAATCAAACAACGTTATTTTATGGATGATTTCGCGGGCGAAAGCTTTTTGGTCGACGGACGCTTCAGTGGTATTGCTGTAGCCAAAGGAAACAACGATCCTAAAAATCTGATCAAGGACGATCAGGAGGTTGACGCCCTAGCTGGCGCGACTATTACTGGAGACGGTCTGAGTGCCATGCTCCAGAAGGATGTGAAATTATACGTGCCTTATTTTAAATCTTTAAAGAACTAAGCATGGGTTTATTATCAAAAAAAGACAGTAAGTTAATCCTAGATCCTTTATCGGATGATAACCCTATTACCATACAGGTTTTGGGTATTTGTTCTGCTTTGGCGATTACCGCTCAGCTCAAGCCATCTATTGTGATGGCGGTTTCTGTGATCTTTGTCTTGGGGATTGGCAATGTGGTGATTTCGTTGATGCGCAACATTATTCCATCAAAAATACGGATCATTGTTCAATTGATTGTTGTGGCTACGCTAGTGATCATTGTCGATCTGATTCTGAAAGCCTTCGCCTATGAACTCAGTAAGGAGTTATCGGTATTTATTGGTTTGATCATCACCAATTGTATCATTATGGGACGATTTGAAGCATTTGCTCTGGGTAATGGTCCATGGCGCTCTTTTTTAGATGGCGTTGGTAATGCTTTGGGTTATGGCGTGATCCTGGTCATTGTTGGTTTCTTTAGAGAATTGTTAGGCTCTGGAACCTTGTTTGGATTCAAAATTTTGGGAGATTCTGTAGAGAAAACAGGCTTGTATGCTATTGGTTATGAGAATAATGGCTTTATGGTTTTGCCTCCGATGGCACTTATTGTTGTGGGCATTATCATTTGGATCCAGCGTTCAAGAAACAAGGCATTAATAGAGGAACTTTAAAACATAAGCTTTGGGCACTGGCGCAGTATTGGCGCATAGGGCTCTGGACAATCGAATACATATCATATGGAGCATTTAGAATTATTTTTTAAATCAATTTTTGTCGATAACATGGTGTTTGCGTATTTCTTAGGAATGTGCTCTTACCTTGCGGTATCGAAAAAAGTGAGTACTGCTGTAGGCCTTGGTGCTGCAGTGATCTTTGTCCTTACGGTGACTGTGCCGCTCAACTGGCTATTGGATCAATACATCCTTCAGCGTGGTGCATTGAGTTGGTTAGGTGCAGAATACGCCGATTATGACCTGAGCTTTTTGTCCTTTATTTTGTTCATTGCAACCATTGCAACGATGGTCCAATTGGTCGAAATTATTGTAGAAAAATTTTCACCGTCCTTATATAACTCACTCGGTATCTTTTTGCCATTAATTGCGGTGAATTGTGCCATCTTAGGAGGCTCGCTATTCATGCAATCTCGTGAGATTGAAACTGTAGCCTTAGCGCTCAATTACGGTTTCAGTAGTGGAATTGGTTGGTTTTTGGCCATAGTTGCTATTGCGGCGATCCGCGAAAAAATCAGATACAGTAATGTTCCTGCCCCATTGAGAGGATTGGGCATTACGTTTATCATTACGGGGCTCATGGCGATTGGTTTCATGAGTTTTGGAGGAATGTTAACGGGTGGTGATGCAGAAGAGGTGAGTGCACCAATTGCAGAGGTCAGCCTACCGATACCTGCTGCAACTCCAGAATTAGATCCATCGGCTGTGCAGGCCACCGAAGTATTAGAAGTTGAAGTTTCAGATATAACAGAAAAATAGTATGTTTTTAGTCGCAAGTACAGGAGGAGTAATCGCCGCAACAGTTGTCGCCTTTTTGGTCTTGACCTTATTGTTGGTGGCTTTATTATTGTTCACCAAACAAAAGCTTTCGCCGTCTGGGCCAGTCAAAATCACCATCAATGATGAACGTGTGATTGAGGTAGCCAGTGGTGATACGTTATTGTCTACTCTGGGCAATAATAAAATCTTTTTACCTTCTGCCTGTGGTGGTGGTGGTACATGTATCCAATGTGAATGCCACGTCACCAGTGGAGGTGGAGAAGCATTGCCCACTGAGACGCCGCATTTCAGCAGAAAAGAATTGGCGGATGGTGCGCGTTTGTCATGTCAGGTCAAAGTGAAGCAGGACATGAACATTCACATCCCTGAAGAAGTGTTTGGCATCAAAAAATGGGACGCTACTGTCGTGCGTAACTATAATGTGGCCTCATTCATCAAAGAGTTTGTTGTTGAGATTCCAGAGGACATGAATTACAAGGCTGGGGGGTACATTCAAATCGAAATCCCGCCATGTGAAATTAACTATAAAGACATGGATATTACTGCTCATCCCGAAGAGCATGAAACACCTGATAAGTTTCAAGCAGAGTGGGATAAGTTTGGTATTTGGCCGTTAGTCATGAAAAATAATGAGACTATTGAGCGCGCTTACTCCATGGCGTCTTATCCTGCAGAGGGTAGAGAAATCATGCTTAATGTGCGTATCGCTACCCCGCCGTGGGACCGTGCTAAGAATCAGTGGATGGATGTGAATCCAGGTATTGCCTCATCTTACATTTTTGCGCAAAAGCCAGGAGATAAAGTGGTGATTTCAGGACCTTATGGTGAGTTCTTTATCAACGAATCCCAGTCGGAAATGCTTTATGTAGGTGGTGGTGCTGGTATGGCACCAATGCGTTCACACCTCTACCACTTGTTCAAAACCCTCAAGACTGGTCGTACGGTGACTTATTGGTATGGTGGTCGATCTAAAAGAGAGTTATTTTACTTAGATCACTTCCAACAGCTTGAGCAAGAATTCAAAAACTTTAAATTTTTCCTCGCATTGTCGGAGCCGCTTCCAGAGGATAATTGGAAGGTCAAAAAGGACATTCATGACACTCAGGGCGATGGTTTTGTAGGGTTCATTCACCAGGTGGTGATTGACAATTATTTGGATCGTCATGAGTCACCAGAAGATATTGAATTATATTTCTGTGGTCCACCACTGATGAATCAGGCGGTGCAAAAAATGGGTGAAGATTTTGGCATCCCTGACGAGCACATCCGTTTTGACGATTTCGGAGGATAAAAATTAATAAAAAAGACCAGTGCGCTGGTCTTTTTTTGGCGCATTAATGAAATCATGATGAGTGTCCCATTATCAAAGCAAGAGCGACATAACCTGGCGATGAATATTGTAGGAAAGGACCTAGAAGAACTCGGTTATGAGTTTATGGGGGTCAATTCTGACCTCAAGAAGAACCCGCAATTCGTTGCCCTAAAGAACAAGACTTTACACTTTGTGATTGTCCGTGCGGTGTCATATCCCAGTGAACCAGAACAATATGATACTGATTTTATGACCAGTATCACGGCACATGCACAAAAATTCGATGCTAAGGTGTTTTATGCAGGTGTCGGCTTGGGTCATGGAACGGATTATGCTTTACCCCCTGTCAAAGAGGAACCTTACACCCAGCTTTACCGTGGATTACAAGAATTACTTTAAGATGAGGTATGTTGGTGCTTTTTTATTGTTAGTGCTGTGCCTGGGTTGCGGCGCAGAGTCTGAAATGCAAATTATTCAAGGTCAGGCTTTCGGCACCACTTATAATATTCAGTATTATAGTGGTCATCAGGTTGACCAAGTGACCAATGGCATAGAAGATGTGGTGACACAGGTCAACGCCTCGATCAGCACCTATCAACCCAATAGTTTGATCTCAGCCATTAATCGCGGTGAGTTGGATACAGAGGTGGATTCAATTTTCGTGGCAGTTTATGAGTGGTCCAAAAGAGTTCATCAAACCACGAAGGGTTATTTTGATCCAACAGTTGGTATTCTGCGTAATGCCTACGGATTTGGACAAGACAAGCCGTTAGAATCTTTATCTTCTGATGCATTAGATTCCCTTTGTATCCGCGTCGGTTTTGCTCAGGTAGATTTGCTTTCGAACGGTCGAATTGTGAAGCCTTATCCAGAAACATATTTAGATTTTAACGCCATAGGAAAAGGATATGGTATTGATTTGATGGGAGCGTACTTAGAATCTTTGGGCGTCACCGATTATTTGATCGAGTTGGGGGGGGAGATAAGAGTCAAGGGCTTTAATGTCGTCAAACAAAAGCCTTGGACCATTGGTATTGAGGCGCCAAGTGAAGACCAGAACGAACGAATTATTGCCAAAACCATAGCGCTAGAAAATCAGAGTATGGCAAGTTCGGGTAATTACCGAAAGTTTAGAGTTGATGAAAAAACGGGCAAAAGATTTGTCCATACGATCAATCCTTTAGATTGTACCGCCCAGCAGAGTAATGTGACTAGTGCAACTGTTTTGGCCTCGACTTGTGCTGAGGCCGATGCTTATGCCACCGCATTTATGGCTATGGGTCTCGAGCGTTCTTTGCAAGTACTAGAAACACAAAAGCAACTCTCTGTTTATTTGACCTATATTGACCAGCAACAGGTAACGCGCTGGTACGCATCATCGTCTTTGGCCAAGCGCTTAGGTGAGTAATTTGTAGGCTACAGGAATCAATTCTCCTGGGGCTAAACGATAGCGGTCCACCTCTTGAGCGGACATTTCTGCGGTGAGGTCTATGGCTTTGACCTCAAATCCGACCGAGCGCACCCGATCAAAATAATCCATACCATAAACCCGAACATGATCATATTGGCCAAATATTTTGGTCCGTTCTTTCCTATCAGTAATACGGTCATCTTGAAATGTTTCTCTTCTGCTTGGGTCATAAGGGACTTGGAGAATGGCCATGCCGTTTGGGGCCAAAACACGATACAGTTCGCGTAAGGCATCGAGATCATTAGGTATGTGTTCGAGAACATGATTGCAAATGATGACGTCAAAGTTGTCGTTTGTAAAGGGCAGGTCAGTAATGTCGGCCGTGACATCGGCCAATGGTGAGTTGAGGTCTGTTGTGGTATAAGAAAGATTGGGTAGCGCTTTGAAGCGGTGATAAAATGCTTGCTCTGGTGCAAAATGCAATACGCGGCTCGTTTGGCTAAAAAAGGATGTTTTGTTTTTTAAATATAACCAACACAAGCGATGACGCTCTAAGGACAAGGTGCCTGGAGACAATACATTGGGCCGTACCTTGGCATAGCCATAAGGCAGAAAAGTCCGGTAATTTTTGCCGTCTATTGGGTCGGTAAATCGATGGCCTCTATAAGCCATACTGAGCACGGGTCTCAAATAGTAACTCAAGGAAATGAGCCAAGGACGAGGGATGGCATTCAATAAGATTTTGAATAGGGCCTTCATCGGTCTTAGATTATAATGAAAAGGGCTCTTGCCTAAAATTGATTTCTTCGTCTGACGAAATGCCTAGAGCTTCATAAACATAGGCAAAGGTACTCAAGAGTTCTGGTCGCCCATCGATCAGGGCTATGTTGTGTTCAAAATGAGCGCTTGGTTTTTTGTCTTGAGTGACTATAGTCCATCCATCGGGAAGTTGCTTGACCCTATGTGTCCCCATATTGATCATTGGTTCTATGGCAATAGTCATGCCCTCAACCAACTTTTTTCCTCGACCTCTTTTGCCATAATTTGGCACTTCAGGGTCTTCGTGTAATTTGCGTCCTAGACCATGTCCGACAAGATCTCGAACCACGCCATAACCATTGGCCTCGCAATATTGCTGCACCGCATATCCAATGTCACCGACACGATTGCCTTGCTTGAATGCAGCCACTCCAAGATAAAGAGACGCTTTGGTTACGGCCAATAACTTTTTGGTCTCTGGCGCTACATCACCAACCTCAAAGGTATAGGCATGATCTCCATAGAACTCATTCATAAGGACACCACAATCTATAGCAACAATATCTCCGTCTTTGAGCGATTGGTCATTGGGGAGTCCATGAACTACGGCTTCATTGACACTGGTCAAAAGCGTAGAAGGGCAACCATAAAGGCCAAGAAAACCAGGGACTCCTTTGTGGTCTCGGATAAATGCTTCTGCAAGCTGGTCTAATTTTTTGGTGGTGACACCGGGCTTTACCTCCTTGGCGAGCATGCCCAGAGTTTTGGAAACCAATAGCGCACTTTGACGCATCAATTCGATCTCATCGCGAGTCTTTACTTGAATCATAGGGTGGTGTGGATTTTTTCAGAAAAATGGGTTTGGATGAATTGATTCAGGAGGTCGGGTTTTTGGGTGCCGATAAGAAATTTTTTCCCCTTTTCTAGATTTATGGCAAGCCCCTTGGTGCCGCGCATATTATAAACAGTGCCATAGGCGGTGAAAAATCGGATCCCCCATCCCCCCACAAAACCGTAATGGACGATGTGCAGATTTTGTACTTCTGACCAAGTAATGGATTTGGTGACAAAGGGGGTGAAGCGCATATAAATGCCATTTTGGTCTATTCGGGTATCCAAACGCATCCATCGAAACAATAGAATAAGCGCCATGCTAAAGACAAAATAGGCCATGACACCATCATCGGACATTGGTTTTGAGCCAAAGGGCTCACCGATGATGAGTTGTTCATAAATCCCATAAACGGCACTCGTTGCGATACCAATAAGTAATAACCATAACCACCATTGATTGAATCTCTGCTGTTCTTCAAAAATAATATTATCAGGCGATTGCTCAATCTGCATAGCCCGGGGTATAAGGTTGTCCACTGGCTATTGTGCGCAAGTCTTTTTCTAGGGTTTCTTGAGTGTATTCGACTATTCTATTGACTTCTGCCCCATCTCTGAAAAGTATGATCGTGGGAACGAATTCTAGTGCGTAACCTTCTTCAAGATGGTCGGGTGTGTCCTTGTCATGAGACACGGCGACCATGTCCAATTGTTGTTTCTTAAAGTCGGCCAAATCTAATAGCTTAAGCAACGCAGGAACTTCTCGTTGACTGTCTTCACACCATGTGCCCATAAAGACTTTGATCGAGTGGTTCTTAAGCAGCGGCTTTAATTCATTCACTATAGTCATGTCCGGCTCGTACGCTTGAGCTGCAGATGCAAACCACTCTGAGTACGGAGCTTTGCTCAGTCCATTGGCATTAATAGGGCCAATCAGCATTGTCCCGCCATCAATGGTGTCTGCTATTTCTTTATTGAATTCTGATGAGGTTTCTTGAGTTTGTGGTGCCTTGACGGCATCACCACAGGCAACCAATAGCGCTGTAAAAACGATGAGAAAAACTGTTTTTTTCATGTCAATGGATGATTTAGATAAGTGATTTTTCTGTCATGGCTTCTGGTGCTTGGAGCTTCATGAGTGCTAATATTGTTGGCGCAATGGCCCCCAAAACTCCAGAGTTAATGTGTTTTTGATCAGGGTCTACCAGAATAACGGGCACTGGATTGGTGGTGTGCGCCGTATTGGGTGATCCATCTGGGTTTTTCATGATCTCGCTATTGCCATGATCTGCAATAATTAAAGTGCTGTATCCATTTGCCAGAGCTTTTTGAACAATGGACGCTGCACATTGATCTACAGTTTCACAAGCAATTATGGCGGCATTGATGTCGCCTGTATGGCCCACCATATCCGGATTGGCGAAATTCAAACAAATGAAATCGGCCGTCTGTTGTTCTATTTCTGGGAGGATGGTGTCTCGAATGTCGTAGGCACTCATTTCTGGCTGCAGGTCGTAGGTCGCCACTTTCGGAGAGGGGCATAAAAGTCGGCGTTCTCCATCGAATGGCACTTCTCTTCCGCCATTGAAGAAGAAGGTAACATGGGGATATTTTTCGGTTTCTGCAATCCTTATTTGGGTCTTTCCCGCCTTCTCAAGTGTTTCGCCTAAAGTGTCTTGAATATTGTCCTTGTCATAGACCACATTAATTTTTTTGAAGGTATCGTCGTAATTGGTGAGCGTTACATAATGCAGATTCAGTGGTGTCATTGTTTGCTGCGGAAACGCAGTTTGGGTGAGCGCTTGAGTCAATTCTCTTCCACGATCGGTACGGAAATTAAAAAATACCACGACATCATGCTCACTGATAGACACGGTTTTACCATCGGCTTGCGTCACCGAAAGCGGCTCAATGAATTCATCTGTGATGCCATTTTGATAGGAGTCGGTTAAGGCTTGGGAGAGGTCATTACAAGGCGTCCCTTTGGCACTTACCAAAAGATCGTAGGCTTTTTTGACCCGTTCCCACCTTTGGTCTCGGTCCATGGCGTAATAGCGGCCAATAAGACTGGCCATTTTTCCGCCAGTTTTTGTCAAAATCGGGGACAACTCTTTGAGGTACTTTGGTGCACTTTTGGGGTCGACATCTCGGCCATCAGTAAATCCGTGCACAAACATCTGCGGGACACCGCTGATCTGACCAGCTTGGAGTAAGGCTTTTAGGTGGTCGATGTGCGCATGGACACCACCATCGGACAGCAAGCCGATAAAGTGTACAGGTTTTTCATGGGCTTTAGCATAAGAAAAGGCCTCTTGTAATACCGGTTCTTGACTCAGTGTTCCCTGGGCGACAGCACGATTTATTTTAGCCAAGTCTTGGTAGACGATGCGTCCAGCACCCAAATTCATATGACCAACTTCACTATTGCCCATTTGCCCATCAGGAAGCCCAACATGTGCACCGTGGGTCAGTAATTGAGCATGTGGATATTGGTTGTAGAGCCCATCAATAAAAGGGGTGTTGGCCTGGGCCACTGCAGAAACTGAGGCGTCCTGGGTGATGCCCCAGCCATCTAAGATCATTAGAAGGACTTTTTTACTCATGCTCATTAAATTAAGGCACAAAGATAAGCAATACATCACTTTAGCTTTGAGGATTTCACCAAAAACCTTTAGCCGTCATGGCCTTGAAGGTGGGGCACGTCAAATGGCAGAGGACTATAAGAGTTTGGGATTGATGTCTAGAATATGCGCGGTTTTGTACCGCTTCAAAAAGTTAGAGTCCAATACAATGCCGCCCAATAATGAGGCTTTGCTGATGACTTGTTCTAAGTCTAAAAGGATAAATTTTCGGAGGTAGGGAATGGCCAGCGGGGCATAACTGTAATGCCATGGTTCGTGATTGAAGCCACTGCGCTGGGGGTGGTTCGTGTAGACTTCGACAAAGCCATAATTATGGGCATGTTGTTGCATCCATTCGCGCATGGGGCAAAAAACCCCGTCGCCGTAGAAATGTTCAGGTTCCAGGACAGCATTTGGTGCTTCAGGCTTGCCATCGATGAGGTCGAGATCCGTACCCCAATGATGGCGAGAAGTGCCAGGAATGGTAGAGTATTCTATAATTTTTTCAACCGCTTGTTCAGGGGTCAAACCTTGATCCACGTACTTTCTGTATTTCCTTTCGTAGATTGCTTTTTGACGGTCAAAGCTTCGAAACGCAGAGACAACCTGAAGTTCAATACCATCTTTTGAGGCAGCATTTTTCATGGCTTCAAAGGCTTTTGCAGTGGCTTTGTTCATTTTTGACAAATAGTCGTCGCCGACAATATCAATGGGGGCAATGCCCATTAATTGGTCTGCGGTATAGGGGTGCTCTTGTCCCATCAATTTATGGTTTTTGGCGCCCGTCAAAATCAAAACAATGAAGAGGGTCCGCAAAATAGTGACTGTCTGCATTAGATGAGCGTATTGAGGTCTTGTCCTGGTGCGACATAAAAAGTTGGCTTATTTTTTTTAAAAACCGCAGCATGTCCTGACCCTTGAAGGCTTATGTCTGGGCCAATTACCCGAAGCCAACTGCCTTCGCGAAGTCCAATGACTGCGGTGCTGTTCTGAGTGAGATACTCTCGAATTCGGGTTTCTCGACTCTCTCCCATATGTTGGCTGTTTTGCTCCGGTTCTGTATAATGAGGGTTGATGTTGAAAGGAATTTGTTGCAGCACCTCATGATGTGGTATTGGTACAATCGGCATATCATTGGTCGTGGACATGGTTTGGCCACAAATATTGGTCCCTGCACTTGTGCCGAGATAGGGTGTGCCAGAAGCCAACACTTCTTTGAGGACAGACATCAGTCCTAATTCGTAAAGTCGTTTGACCAATAAAAAGGTATTGCCTCCTCCTGTAAAAATGGCTTCAGCATCGCGTAACGCACTTTTGGGATCTTTTTGATGATCGAGACCAATAACTTTGATGCCTATGGCTGCAAACGCCTCTGCAGTTTTGCGGGTATACTCTTGCTCAGTGATGCCGCCAGGTCGGGCGTATGGCACAAATGTCACATTCTGAACACCAGCGAAAAGGATGCTCAATTCGGGCATGAGGTATTCTAGAAAGGCACTTCCGTAAATTGTTGAGGTACTTGCTAATAGGAGGTTTTTCATAGGTAAGGTCTGAGCTATCACTCAAATGTACTAATTAACTGATAATATTGACGCGCCAATGACTCATTAGGTTATTGCTTGAACGCGCTCCTGACCTGACCTGGTGCCCCTGAGATATGATTGGATAAGTTTGTCTTATTTTCAGAAAGAGTCTAGAGAATATTTGATAGGTTTGTTCTGTCGTGCGGGATGGCCCCTTAACTCCGCATCAGACCTCAAAAAAACTTGTTTGGAGCATGACTTGGCAAAAGGTTTTATTGTTTTTCGTTTTGGTGTTGACCTTGAGCGCTGCGCAACGCCACAAGTTTTACGTCAGCACGACCAATATCGAATACAATGCCCAGGTAAAGTCTTTAGAGATCATATGTACGCTCTTTACTGATGACTTAGAGGCGGTTTTGCAACAGCGCTATGAGCCTACCCTCAAATTAGATCGTGGCGCTAATAAAGTGCGCAATGAAAGTTTTATTAAAAGATACATCTTGTCTCAATTATCCTTGACCGCGGACCAGCAGGTTGTCCCACTGGAATATCTTGGTTTGGTCTACGAGAATGACCAGGTGAAAATTTACATTGAGGGCCCAAGGGTAGACAATTTTGAGACCCTCTTTGTCGCTAATAAAATGTTATTTGACTTGTCGACAGAACAGCAAAATGTGATCCACGTGAAGCATCGCGACCAGCGCAAGAGTTTGCTCCTTTTTAATGAAAATCCAAACGGTTTGTTAAATTTTAATTGAGAGTTGTGGCCATGCTCCTAAAAAGGTATTTTTAACACTTATTCTAACTTTCCAATTTATGAACTTTAAATCTACTCCACTCGCTATTTTAACGCTTTGTTTTATGGCAGTTTTACCACTTAATGCCCAAGAGCCAGCCGCTGAGCAATCGCGTAAGCCAGGTCATTATAACAACAATCGTTTCAAACAGCTTTACCAGGAATTTTCTACACCTAACCAATATCGTTCTGCTAACGGGGCTCCCGGGCCGGCATATTACCAGCAGCAGGCTGACTATGATATGACTTTAGAACTGGATGACGCCACAGCCAGAATTTATGGTGAAGAAACCATTACCTATACCAACAACTCGCCAGATGTATTAGAATATCTATGGGTTCAATTGGATCAAAACAAACGTGCACGTGATTCAAAAAGTCCTTTAATTGAATCAAGTGGTGCTTTTCCAGCAGAAATGACGGGCAGTTTTGTCGGCAAGTACATGGGTGAAGGGTTTGATGGTGGATTTAAGATTGATTGGGTAAAAGACGCCAATGGACGTCCATTGCCTTATATGGTCAATCGAACGATGATGCGCATTGAAATGCCAAAACCTCTGGCCTCTGGAGATCAGTTCGAGTTCTCCATCAAATGGTGGTATAATGTGCCAGATCATACTATTGATCGCGCGCGCAGTGGGTATGAAGTTTACGACGATGGCAATAAAGGATTTGTCATTGCGCAGTTCTATCCTCGCATGGCGGTTTACAGTGATGTCGAGGGATGGCAAAACAGTCAGTTTTGGGGACGAGATGAGTTTGCTTTGCCTTTTGGGGACTTTGAAGTTTCGATAACGGTACCTGCTGATCACATTATGGATGCGACGGGCGTTTTGGTCAATAGAAAAGAAGTTTTTTCAAAGGAAATGATGCGCCGTTTTGAGCGTGCCTCTGAAAGTTTTGATGCTCCAGTGATGATCGTCACTCAAGCCGAAGCAGAAGCTGCAGCGGCAAATGGTGTTGCAAATGGCATTCCTTCTGCCAAAAAAACCTGGAAATTTAAGGCAGAAATGGTGCGTGATTTTGGTTTTGCCACGTCTCGTCGTTTCATTTGGGACATGATGGCCGTTAAAATTGGCAATCGCGATGTTATGGCTGTTTCTATGTATCCGCCAGAAGGGAACCCTCTTTGGGAAGATTGGTCAACCCGTTTGGTCGCCAGCACACTTGAATCTTACTCAAGAATGACCTTTGATTATCCTTATCATAAGGCCATCTCTGTCCACGCCAAAAACCAGGGAATGGAATATCCTATGATCTGTTGGAACTACGGCCGTCCGGATAAAGACGGGACATACAGTGAGCGCACCAAGTATGGCATGTTTGGGGTCATCATACACGAAGTGGGTCACAATTTTTTTCCGATGATTGTCAATAGTGATGAGCGCCAGTGGACTTGGATGGACGAAGGCATTAATACTTTTGTTCAATATGTTGCAGAGCAAGATTTCGGAGAAAAATATCCAGAGGCCATTGCACCAAATCTAAAATACCCGTCACGCCGTGGGCCAGCCAAAGCTATTGTGCGTTATATGGCCGGTGAGCAGGATGAATTGGCGCCCATTATGACAAAAGGTCTGAACACCTATAATTTTGGTGCCAACGGGTACTCTAAGCCTGCTACGGGACTCAATATTTTGCGGACGACGCTAATGGGCAAGGATTTGTTTGACTATTCTTTCAAGACTTACGCCCAAAGATGGATGTTCAAACACCCAACCCCAGAGGACTTCTTCCGTACTATGGAGGATGCATCAGCTATGGACCTTGATTGGTTCTGGCGCGCATGGTTTTACACAACAGATTATACAGATATCGGTGTAAAGGAGGTGAAAAAGTATTACGTGACGTCTAAGATGAACAGCCAAATGAAGGAGATGATGGCCGCTCGTGGCCTCTCCGAGAGTGATTTGCCGTCACTCGTTTATTTGGTCGAAGAGGGTAGTGAAGATTTTGAAGAATCGATGCGCACCCAAACCTTAAATGATGTGGTCAGTCTTCAGGAATATTTGATGGATAAAATGACACCTCAGGAGCGTGCTTCATTGAAGCAGCCCAATTATTTTTATGAGGTAACGTTCGAAAAGCCAGGAGGTATTCCTATGCCGATTATCGCCGAATACACCTATGCTGATGGCACTACTGAGCGCGTGACTTATCCAGCGCAAATATGGCGCCTTAACGATAAAAGTGTTGGTAAAGTTGTGGCTTCCGAGAAGGAAATTGTGAAAATTGTGGTTGATCCTGATGAGGAAACTGCCGATATTGATACAGACAACAATAGTTGGCCAAAGGACGAAAAGGCAGGAGAATTCCAGACTTTCAAAAACAACATCAAAGGCCAATAGCCATTGGTTTTAGTACAATACAAGCCTCGCAAATCTTGCGGGGCTTTTGTGTTTGTGACCCCTAACTTTGGTATATTTGTATCATGATATTGTCTTCTTTGTTCATAAGTGGAGCCGAAATAGGGTTCATCATCTTCATCGTACTGATGGTATTTGGTGCCGACAAGGTGCCTGAGCTCGCACGTGGATTGGGAAAAACCATGAAGCAGATACGCCATGCCACAGATGATATTAAAAAAGAAATCACCAAAAGCGCGGATAAGCAAGGGATAGACGTGACCGATTTTAAAAAGGATATCGAAAAAGTCAAAGACGACGTGGATCAAATCACGGGGCCAATCAAGAGACAATTCTAAGTCATTTCTTTCTTGCGATCGAAAGACCGTCTCGTATAGGCAATAATACCGTTTCTAATTCTTGATGTAGGTTAAGGGCTTGGTTGTAAACAAGTAAGGCCTTGGTGTCGGCATCATTCTCCGCTAACGGCTCAACGACCTTACCACTCCACAAAACATTGTCGCTGACAATCAATCCACCTTTTTTTAGTATTGGCACGACCAATTCTAAGTAAAGCGGATAGTTGGCTTTATCTGCATCGATGAATACCAAGTCAAAATGTTGGTCAAGTGTCGGTATGATGTCGCTCGCGGCGCCCAAATGTTGTATGATTTGAGTCCCCTTACCTGAGCGGTCAAAATATTTTCTTTGGATGGCTTGTAGTTCTGGATTGCGATCTATGGTATGCAAGACACCATGTTCTGTCAGGCCTTCGGCCATGCATAATGCAGAATAACCCGTATAGGTGCCAATTTCTAGGATGTGCTCTGGAGCTTTGATTTTGACCAGAAGGCTCAGTAGGCGTCCTTGAAGGTGTCCGCTCAGCATTCTGGGTGCCAAAACGGTTTGCCATGTTTCTTTGTTCAGCGCCTTGAGTAGCTCTGGTTCTTCTTGAGAATGTGCGCTGGAATATAGGTCTATCGCTTGAGGGATAAATTCCATTAGCCTATTATCTTTTTGATCAATGCGTCTTTTTGTTGTTGGTCATCTCCAAACAACCATTGCAAAACGTTGTCTGACCATATGGCGTCATATTGGTCTTGATCCAATAGGCCTTGATTTTGGGCAAGGTCTAGAATCTTTCCTGGATACGATGACTGTGGTACGCTTTCCATTTCGCCAAGTGGGTAAGGATCATCAAGGCCCATGAGTACTTGTTTACTGCCTTGATTTTTGATCAATAATTCAAGGGATCCTGTATCATGCACCAAGGTGTCGAAAAATATATTTTTGTGTCCTACACTTTTTCGTGGATGTGTTTTTCCTTCAAAAAGATCTGGTCGTCCATCAAATCCTTGGATCCGGCGGCCCAAGTTGATCTGGGCCAATTGACCCCCGTGGGCAAAACAAGTGCGCATATTGGGGTATTTGTCTGCGTAACCATTTAGGGTAAAAAAGTGATAGGCATCGGCACATTGTGCGAGCATCCAAATCAAATGAAAGCGCCATGCGGTATTTTGGAGTTTGATGAATTTTTCGCCATCATACGGATGTATTTCTACCGCTAAATTATAGGAGGAGGCCAATTCGAAAATGGGTTCGTTTTCGGGGTCAAATATGCTTCTCCAGGTGCCTATAGTATCCATGTAATGGGTCGGCAAACACAATAATTTCAGGCCCAATTCCTCTACACAACGCTCCATTTCCCATAAAGCGCCTCGGACAAAACCAGGGTGTACAACAAATCCGCAAGTGAATTTTTGACCATAATCTTGTTGGATGCGGGCATTAAAATCATTCTGGAATCGCAGTGCTTGTTTCATTTCTTCAAGACGCAAACCATTGCCATAAAGCTGAGATAAATTGAGCACTACGGCATGATCAATTTTAAAACGCTCCATCCACTCGAGTTTTTCGTCCAAGAAAAAACTTGAATCAGTTACGGGACGGCTCCAATCTTTTTGAAGCATGTATTTGCGTTCTTTATCCACCCAGAAAATCCCCTTATCCTTCATGAATGCAGGAATCTCTTCTGGATAGGGAAGAAGGTGAGAGTGTCCGTTAATGCGTAGTTTTCTGGCCATATTGAGGACTTAAGTTACAAAGATTTAGTGCGCCCGCCATCGACGGGCAAATTAATTCCGTTGATATAGCCGGCGGCAGGACTTGCCAAAAAAGCAATACTGAAGGCGACTTCTTGCGGAGAGGCAAAGCGTCGGGCAGGGACAAGCGAGCGCATGAACTCAGCGGCTTCCTCAGGTGTTTTATTGAAACGATTTGCGGCACTGTTGACGATGTCTGCTAAACGATCCGTTTGGGTGAAGCCTGGTAAGACATTGTTGATGGTGATGCCAAATGGTCCGAGTTCTGTCGATAATGTCTTGCTCCAATTCGCGACAGCACCACGAATGGTGTTGCTTACTCCCAAATTTTCAATGGGTTGTTTGACCGAAGTAGAAATCACATTGATGATGCGTCCATACCCTTTAGCTTTCATGCCCGCAACCAAACCTTGAACCAGAATTTGGTTACACATGAGGTGCTGTGCAAAGGCATCGGCGTAAGCTTTTGGTGCTGCAGCTAGGGCTGGTCCACCTTTTGGCCCACCGGTGTTATTGACCAATATTTCATAAGGTTCTTTCCCCGCTAGTTCGTCTATTGTTTTTGAAAAGACTTCGAGGTCCGTGAAATCGACCGCCACGAATTGATGGTGCTGTTGCCCATTATTTGGCAATTCGTCAAGGACTGCTTTGAGCTTGTCTGGGTTTCTGGCCATGATGGTGACATGAGCGCCGAGCGCAGCAAGTTCTATAGCGGCTGCTTTGCCGATACCTGCAGATCCGCCGCAGACCAATGCTTTTTTGTGAGCGATACTTAGATTCATTTTATGTGGTCTTATAATTGATACAAACGTTTTTGGCTTCAGTAAAGAAGCGCAGGGCCTCAAAACCTCCTTCACGACCAACACCACTGGCTTTTATACCGCCGAATGGTGTGCGGAGATCCCGATTCATCCATGTATTGATCCAAACAATTCCAGCCTGAATAGATTGACTCATGCGCATTGAGCGGTCTAAGTCAGAGGTCCAGACACTGGCCGAAAGCCCATAGGGGACATCGTTGGCGTAATTCAATACTTCCTGCTCACCATCAAAGGGCATGAGTGTCACAACAGGCCCGAATATTTCCTCTTGATTGACACGGCAATCTGCCCGTTTGACCTCGATGACCGTTGGTGCCAAATAGAAGCCCTTCTCATGGCCTTGGACAACAACCTTATGGCCTCCTGTAAGCACGCGTCCGCCTTCTTCCTGTGCCACAGCAATATAGTGCAGTATTTTGTCTCTATGGTCCTCTGAAACAATGGCGCCGAGATAGACGTCTTGGGCAGGATGACCGACAGTCAGTTGGGCAACACGTGACACAAAATCGTTCTTGAATTTTTCAAAAATAGAGCGTTCCACAAATATTCGGCTGCCACAGAGACAAATTTGACCCTGATTGGCAAATGAAGACCTGATGGTGACGTCGAGCATTTTTTGATAGTCACAATCAGCGAATATGACATTCGGATTTTTACCGCCGAGTTCTAACGATAATTTCTTGAACATTGGTGCAGCTGTCCGGGCAATATGGGCTCCAGTTTTGGTGCCTCCGGTAAATGAGATGGCTTTGATTCCAGGATGTTCAATAATGGCTTGACCAGCACTATTTCCTGTGCCGTGAACAATATTCAGGACGCCTGGAGGAAGTCCAGCCTTTTGGACGATCTCGGCTAACAAATAGGCGGTGGCTGGAGTGACTTCACTTGGTTTGGCAACCACTGTATTGCCAGCGGCAATGGCGGGCGCTATTTTCCAAGTAAAGAGGTAAAGGGGTAGGTTCCATGGAGAAATACAGCCCACCACGCCCAAGGGTTGCCTTAAGGTAAAATTCAGGGTGTTCTGTCCTGTACTCTCATGAGATTCACTGGCAAACTGAGTAATGGCATGACCAAAAAACCTGAAGTTTGCAGCCGCACGTGGAATATCAACGCTCAAAGCTAATTTTAATGGTTTGCCATTGTCTTTGGATTCTGCCCGTGCAAGTTCTTGTGCTTGTTCATCGATGAGGTCTGCTATAGTGAGCAAAATTTTGCTTCGTTGGTCTAAAGTGGTCTGGCGCCAAGAGTCGAAGGCTTCTGCAGCAGCCTTGTATGCCAAACCAACATCAGTTTGATCACTATCGGGAATGGCCCCGTAAACTTCGCCGCTACTTGGATCAATATTGTCCAAACAGCGCTGGCTCGCGGCATCAGAAAAAGTTCCTCCGATAAAGTTTTGGATCCTTAACATGCTAAAGTGGTTTATAGGCCATGGCTTTAATTTCGATCAGTAGATGAGGGTGAGGCAGTTGGTGCACTGCTACTGTGGTCCTGGCAGGGCCTCTCTCATGACTAAAATATTGGGCATAAACTTCGTTATAGCCTGCAAAATCATTCATATTGACCAAAAAAGTTGTCAAATCGACTAAGTCTTCCAATGTCGCATTTTCAGCAGCAAGATAATCACTGATGTTGTCCAAGACTGCTTTGGTCTGTTGTTTGATGTCCAAAGACATGGTGCCCATTGCATCGACTTTTTGCACTCCAGCAAATGAATTGTCAGGCAAGCGTGAACTTGTCCCACTGATGAAAATATAATCGCCAACGCGCTTGATGTGCGGATATGCGCCCCTGGGTGTTGCTTTCCCGTCAATTAATTTATTTTCTGATCCCGTCATATGAATGATTATTTGATTAAACCCTGATCTAAAATTTCGTTTGTTCTTTCCTGTACCTTATTGAAGCGTTCTTTGAGCGCCATTTCTTTTGGTAATTTGTCTTCTCGTAGTAGTGATAAAATGGCTTTGTCTTGCGCTCTTCCGCGTTGCATAGCAGTATGGTAGGGGATGTCCGCATGAAAAGTAACCAAAGAATACTTGCTCGCATAGAGTTCCGGTAGCTCGGTCTCAAAAGCGACTTCGAGTTGTCTTTTCTGCTGGAAATAGGGGTCAGCGGTATGCTCTTTCATCTCATGAAAATTATCCAATGCCAAATCTGCAATGGCGTCAGTATTGATTTTTCTCAAGTTTTCGAAAGCAGTAAATCGTTCGGGCCAACCGTTATGGTTTTGTGCCAAGACTTGATCAAAAACCAAAACATCTTCGAATGATGCATTCATGCCTTGACCATAAAAAGGCACAATGGCATGCGCCGCATCACCCATAATCAGGGTTTTATCAAAACAGTGCCAAGGACTGCATCTTATGGTGCCTAAACCGCCTGTTGGGTTTTTTTGGTATTGATCCACCAGATCGGGGATCAACTTGAGCATGTCCGGATATTGGGTATTGAAAAATTCTGTGATGTCTGCTTCTTGAATCAGGTGGTCAAATCCATAAGGTTGCTCCGCATAACTCATAAAGAGGGTAACAGTAAAACTCCCATTGAGGTTTGGCAAGGCGATGAGCATGTCTTTGCCTCGGGGCCAGATATGCAGGGCATCTGGATCTAAGAGGTAGTCGCCTTTTGGTCCTGCTGGAATTTCTAATTCTTTGTATCCATGTGACAGCCATTCTTGAGCAAAGCTAAAACGCATGGTAGGGGTGGCAAACATACTTTGACGTACTTTTGATCCAGCGCCGTCGGCACCGATCAAAATATCTCCAGACAATTGGACTTGCTCTTGGCCATGATGGTCGTAGAATACTGCAGTTCCATCATTCAGGGCTACGGATTGGCAGGACAAATTGAATTGCACAGTGATGTTGGCCATTTTGTCAATTTCGTCTAAAAGCAACGCATTGAGACCAGGTCTTGAGATGGAATTGATGGCGGTATCGGGTCGCCCACTGTAAGGGCTAAAAAAAGATTTTGAATGCTGCTGGTGGATCATTCTCCCACGCATGGGAATGCACAAGGCCTGGACCTTTTTCCCAAGCCCCGCAAGACTTAAGGCTTTTAATCCACGGGCGCTGAGCGCCAAATTGATAGAGCGGCCCGCATCGAGTGGTTGCAGTCTGAGATCAGGTCGTTTCTCTGCTAAAGTCACCTTATGGCCCAGCTGCCCTAGACGTAATGCCAGAAGACTGCCGCAAAGGCCTGCGCCTACAATTAAAATATGGTCTTTGGTCATGCAACAACTTCTTTTAAATGTTCGACAAATTGAAATACATCCTCAAAGCTATTATACATCGGAGTGGGCGCTACTCTTATCACATCAGGCTCTCGCCAATCGCAGACCACACCACGCTCTGTAAGGGCATCATGCAGAAGCTTATTGCTGTCTTTGATTTGAAGAGATAATTGGCAGCCCCGTTCAAGAGGATTTCTGGGTGTGATCACCCGGATCTTGTCTGATGACAAGTCATCGATCAAATATTCTAGGTAACCTGTTAGTTTTATTGATTTCGCCCTCAAGCGGGTCATTGATGCCTGATGGAACAAATCTAAAGAAGCCCTAATTGCTGCCATGGATAGGATTGGCGGATTGCTCAACTGCCACCCTTCGGCACCTGGAATCGGGTCGAAGTCATGTCGCATATTGAATCGGGTTGTCTTGTTATGTCCCCACCATCCCGTGAATCTTGGCAGTGTTTTGTCTTGCGCATGGCGTTCGTGCACGAAGACCCCTCCTAAACTTCCTGGGCCACTATTGAGGTATTTGTAGGTGCACCAAACTGCAAAATCAGGTCCGTTTTTGTGCAGTTCTGGCATGATATTGCCCACACCGTGTGCCAAATCAAACCCGACTAAGGCACCATGTTGATGGCCTAAATTTGTGATGCGGTCAATGGGGTAGGCCTGACCGGTATAATAGTTTGTGTTGCCGAGCAAAACTAACGCGACTTGGTGCCCCTGCGCTGTCATCAAATCCTCGAGGTCCGCAAAGTTGCACAGTTCTTCTCCATTGGGAGGCGCCCATTGGATCAACGCCTCTTTAGGGTCATATCCATGAAAGCGCAATTGACTTTCTACCGCATAGCGATCACTAGGAAAGGCATCTTTTTCTATCACGACTTTGAAACGCTTGTCTGTGGGTCTATAAAACGATACCATCATCAGATGTAAGTTTGCGGTCAATCCGTTCATCACAACCACCTCGTGGTCTTTGGCTCCAACAATTTCTGCCATTTGTTGGGTCAAAAATTCGTGATAGGGGAGCCAAGGATGTGTTCCTTCAGTATGTCCGTCTACCCCTAAAGCGCGCCATGAGTCTAGTTCTTCTTTAAGGAACTGTTCGGTTTGCTTGGGTTGGAGTCCTAATGAATTGCCACACAAATATACTGTGGGGCCTCCGTTTGGCGTTTGGGGCAAGTAAAAGGCATCACGAAAGGAGCGTAAAGGGTCTTTAAGGTCAGCGGCTTGAGCGAATTCTAAGGTGTTTTGATACAATGTCATGGTTTGCCCTGAAGGTTCATTTTGGTCGGTTCGGGTGCACGGTCTTCAGTAAAAGTAAACAATCTTCAAATGCTCTCATAATTTTACTATTTTTAATCTCTCATCGATACGATGTCGATCTAAATCTATTGCTATGGAAAATCAATCAAGTACTCAAGTCAATTTAATTGAAAATGGACCCGTTATCGTCCTTGGAACAGTAGAAGTGCACCATCCTGATGGTACTGTCGAGGTAAGGGAGCGCAGAAGTTCCTTTTGCCGTTGTGGTAAAACGGGAAATGGTGCTTTTTGTGACGGGAGTCACAAAGCATAATGAATTTAGTGTTGCTTAAAAAGTTCTGGTAATTTGGCCTTTACACGCTGTAAGCGCGGTACGGAGATGTTTTGGATATAAGGGTGATTGGGATGTTTTTGCTCATAATCTTGATGGTAATCCTCACCAATCCAAAACTTGTCAAATTTAAGCACTTGCGCCGCAACTCGGCCTTGACCTAGCTCGGCTTCTAGGGCTTTTATTTTTTGATCAATGAGTTGTTTTTGGTCTGCTGTCTTATAGAATAAGATGCTGCGGTATTGTGATCCATTGTCTGGTCCTTGGCCATTGAACTGACTGATGTTTTGACTCGAAAAATAAACTTCCAGCAAGGTTGAAAAGCTGACCACACTGGCGTCATAAAAGACCATTACTGCCTCTGCGTGTCCTGTTAGTCCTGTATTGCTCGCTTCATATGTGGGGTATTGCGTATGGCCACCACTATATCCAGAGACCACTTCTTCGACGCCCTTAAGTCTTTCGTATATGGCTTCAACACACCAAAAGCAACCACTGGCAAAGTAGGCGACATCGAAGTTGTTTTGCATGTCGGTGATGCGTTCCATTTGTTCTTCGCGCTCTGCTTCAGATTTGCCGTTGGATTGGCAACTTGCGCTGAATTGGCAAAACAAGACTAAACTAAAAAAATAAATGAGGTATTTCATGCGGTATGTCTTTTGGAATGACCAGGTAAAAAAAAGCCTTCATCATGTGAAGGCTTTAGCGGCTTATTTTAATTTTGAAAACAGCTGAGCCATTTTGACCTTCTCTTCGTCTGCCAAGGCAGGATCTACAAGAATGCGTCCACTGTGTTCGTCTGTGATGATCTTCTTACGCCCTGCAATTTCCATTTGAACCTGCGGTGGAATCGTGAAAAATGATCCACCTGACGCACCACGCTCTACGGGGACTACAGCGAGTCCGTTTTTGACATTGCTTCGTATTCTTTTGTAGGCATTAAATAGGCGTTCTTCTATATTTTTGGCAAATTTTTCAGACTGCTTCATCAGCGCATCTTCTTCCTTTTGAGTTTCGGCAAGAATTTCGTCAAGCTCGCTTTGTTTGTGCTTGAGGTGTTCTTCCCGCTTTGCCAAGCGCTCTTTGGTATCTTCTATGACCTCGGTCTTTTGCTCCATTTGTGCTTGGTGCTCGCGGATTTGCTTTTCAGCCAATTGTATCTCTAGTTCTTGAAATTCAATTTCTTTACTCAGACTATTGTACTCTCTGTTGTTGCGTACCTTGTCTTGTTGTGTGGTATATTTCTTGATCAAGGCTTTTGCCTCTTCAATGAGGTTTTTTTTGTCCTTGATGCCTTCCTCAATAAGTGACAGGTCGGCATTAAGCTTATCCATTCGGGTATTCATGCCCGCAACTTCATCTGCTAAGTCTTCAACCTCCAAAGGAAGTTCTCCCCTTACATTACGGATTTCATCAACACGTGAGTCAATTAATTGCAAGTCGAATAATGCTCTTAATTTTTCTTCTACAGTGGTTTCGGTTTTCTTTGCCATATTTATGAATAATAGCTTATTGGATTGGTATTCACTTTTGATAAAATAACCTTGCATGGTGGCAAGGAGGGTGCAAAATTAGTAATTTTTTTGCTAAGGTAGTTAACAATTAGTGCTTTTGTGTGTTGCTCGCTCTCATAGTGGCCAATATCGGCCAAAAGAAAGTCCTTTTCCCCCTTAAAAAAGTCGTGGTATTTGAGATCTGCCGTGAGGTAACAATCTGCTTTGCTGGCTTTTGCACGGTCTATGGCGAAACTTCCGCTGCCCCCTAAAACAGCCACGCGCTGTATCTGGTTTTGATACTCTTTGGAGTATTTGATGACGCCGCAATTGAAGGCATTTTTGACCAAATCCATAAAGGCATTTGGCGTCATGGGTTGGGCCAAATCACCCACCATGCCCATGCCTATCTCGGAGCAAGTTTGCGGCAGATTGGTCAGGTCGTACGCCACTTCTTCGTAGGGGTGGGCGAGCTTTAGGGCGTCCATGACCGGTGTCTTTAAATGGGCCATAAAGGTGATGCTCATTTGTACCTCAGGACCACTGTGGTTTTGGCCAATATGCCCAATGGCCGGCTTTGCTTGGTCCGTGGGACGGAATCTACCTGTGCCCAATACTTCAAAATTACAATGGTCATAGTGGCCAATAGCGCCACCTCCAGCAGCAAATAACGCGTCACGGACTTCTGCGACACTGTCTTGTGGGATGTAGGTGACCAGTTTGGTCAAAACATTTTCTTTGGGCATCAGTATTCTGCTGTTCCTCAAACCAAGTGCTTGGGCCATTGTAGCACTAACACCAAATATGGCGTTGTCCAATGCCGTATGTATGGCAAAAATGGCGATATCGTTTTTTATGGCTTTGCGGACACTTCGTGTGGTATAGTCCTGAGGAGTTATTTTTTTTAGACCACTAAAAATAATAGGGTGAAAACTCACGATCAAATTGCACTTTTGAGCAATGGCTTCATCTACAACCTCCTCCAGGGTATCTAAAGTCACGATAATGCCACGGACTTCTGCAGACGCATCCCCTACAAGTAACCCTGTATTGTCAAAATCTTCACTGTATGCCAAAGGGGCCCACTGGTCTAGTATGGCCATTACATCAGAAACACGCATCTTGTATATTTTAAGGTAAAGATAAAAAAGTATACTTTCGTTATGGGTATCGGTGTGATTTAATCTCTTTAGAGGACCATCACTTCTGAGTCAACCAAGCCCATTAGACACAGGGTCATGAATATAAAAATGCTTTTACTGCCTTTTTCACTGGCTTATCACGGTGTTACAGCACTGCGCAACTTGGCGTTTGACAGGGGTGTTTTGAAAAGCCATAAGTTCAAAACTCCTGTTATTTCGGTGGGTAATTTGAGTGTTGGTGGCACGGGCAAAACCCCCATGATCGAATACTTGGTCCGGCTATTGCAAAAGGATTATCAGTTGACCATCATCAGTCGCGGATACGGACGAAAGACAAAAGGTTTTCTGGAAGTGACCCCCCAACATGGCGCTCATGAAGTGGGCGATGAGCCGTTACAATTTAAGAAAAAGTTCCCAAAGCTGCGCGTGGTTGTATGTGCCGATAGAGTCGAAGCCATCAATGCGGTGGAAGGGCGCTGCGATGTGATTTTGCTGGACGATGCCTTTCAACATCGCTACGTGAGGCCAACAATCAATATACTGCTCACGACTCAAGAAAATCCATACCATAATGACATGATCCTCCCTGTAGGTTGGCTTAGAGAGTCTGCATCAGGGGCAAAACGAGCAGATTTAGTAGTGGTGTCCAAATGCGCAAAAGGCACATCTTATGCGGCACTCCAACAATTGCAGCTCGATCTCAAATTGACACAAGACCAAAGCATTTATTTCTCCGATATCAACTATGGAGCCGTGCTGATCGGCCGGAATGAACAAATGGCTTTAGAGGCGCTCATCGGCGCCAAATTTACTTTGGTCACCGGGATTGCAAATCCAGAGCCTTTGGCCGCATTTCTTGAGGCCCTTGGTTGCTCTTTTGATCATTTGAAATATCCTGACCATCATGACTTTACGCCAACGCAGTGCCAAGAAATTAATGCGCGAGATCTGGTCATCACCACAGAAAAAGATTTTCAACGATTGACCAACCGAATCGATAAAAGTGCCCTGTACTTTTTGCCCGTAGAGACGCAATTTTTGTTTGATCGCGCTGCTGCATTTGCTGAGGAAATCAATAATAGAATAACCTACCACCGAAAATTCTAGACCTCTTTCGTGGCGCTGCTTTGTTCGAGTGTGCGGTGGATTTTTTCAAAAAATTCTTCTGTTTTGAAGGGCTTAGGGATGATCTCATTAAAGCCAACACGATAGAATTCATCTAGGTTTTCGTCTATAGTGACCGCTGTTAAAGCAATGATGGGCAATTCTGGATTGAACTTTCGAATTTCTTGAGTGGCCTCTATACCGCTGATCCCAGGCATATGAATATCCATAAGGACCACGTCGAAGTTATTTTCTTGAATGAGCTTGATCGCATCCATACCATTATCGGCAACTTGACAAACAATTTTTCTTTTCTCTAATATTTTTCGTGTGATCATCTGGTTGATCTTATTGTCCTCCACCACTAAAATTTGTCGGTTACCCAAGCTATTGTATTCTTCCTCATTGAGCACGGTCTCTCCAGTGACCCCAGTAAGTTCATTCGTGGAGACCTCAAAGACGATATCGAACCAAAACTTTGACCCTTTACCTAATTGGCTCTCCAGCTGTATGCGGCTGCCCATGAGTTCCAGTAGGTTTTTGACAATAGATAAACCAAGACCTGTACCGCCAAATTTTCTATTGATTTGAAGAGAAGCTTGAGAAAAGGATTCGAAGATGCTTTTTTGTTTCTTTTTGGAAATACCCACGCCGTTGTCCTCAATTTCGAAGCGAAGGGTGACTTTTTTGTCTTGTTCTTTACTTTTTGAAACCCGAACCACTACGTCACCATTTTGGGTGAACTTGAGTGAATTACCGATCAGGTTAATGAAAATTTGAGACAACTTTACCGAATCCCCCTCGAGTTTATCTGGAATCGATTCGTCGTATTCTAGTCTCAGTGTATTTTTGCGATCATCAGCTGATTTTTTTAGGGCGATGAGCACATCGTTGAGGCGTTTTTTGAGTTGAAATGTTGTTCGTTCGATCTCTACTTTGTTGGCTTCAAGCTTGTTGAGATCTAAAATATTATTGATCAGTGACAAGAGATAATCTCCAGAGAACTGAAGTGAGTTGAGGTGCTCTTTCTGCTCGGGCTTGGGATTTTCTTCTAATAGTAAATGCGTGAGGCCAGTCACGGCATAAAGAGGCGTACGGAGTTCGTGTGTGATGGTCGACAAGAATTGTGCTTTGACCAACGAGGCTTTTTCGGCTTTTTCTTTGGCCAGTTGTAATTCATTGTTTTTGTCTTGCAACAGTTCATTGGCTTTGGCGCGAAGATTGTTGTTTTTGTACAGGGACAGAGTCAAGAGTGACAAAATAACAATCAGCGCGATACTCAGACCCGTCGTGATCTTGCTGAAACTGATCGATTTTTGTTGTTTGTCCAGATCATCTTTTTGTTGATCAATTATTTCAGTAAGGTTCACCAGAGCTTGCTGGCTATTGTAGGTGCTGGCCAAAGTATTCAGAAAGGATTGATAAAGAGAATCACTTTTTTGTTCGTAGGTCATCAGGCTATTTTCTGCGACCACATACTGATTTTCTCTTAAGGCCATATAAGAATCAAGCCGATAAGCTTCGATGGTTATTTTCAGCAGCTCGTGTTCTGTAGCTAATGAACGGGCTTTAGTTAAGGCTATTTTGGCCTTGTTTAAAGAATTTTCAAGTGTTTGCGGGTTGATCTTGATATAGGCTTCGGCCTTATATAACTCGGATAAGGCCAGCAATTCTCTTTGATCATTGCGCTCAAATTCAGGTCCGGCTGCTTCAAGGTAATTGATGGCGCTTTGGTATTCTTTTCTTTTTACCGCCAAAAGGCCATAACCTAAAAGAACCTGAGCCCTAGACGTGTTGTCACCTTTATCAGAATAATATTGGTCGGCCATTCTCAAGAAAATCTCGGCTTCTTCCCATTTGCCGTTCTGGCTGTAAATATGGCCTAATAAGACATGCGCTTGAGTGACTTTATCCTGGTCGTTATAAGGTTTCATGTCTTGGATGTAGGCATGAACTTCGAGTGCAGCGCGATCGTAGTTTTGGATGTCGTAATGCAGCTGAGCCAAGCTCAATTGGATATTGAGATGCGGCAATACATAAGATCCGCTGTTCGATAATTCGTAGGCCTGCAGCAGGAGTTTTAAAGATTCCTCAAAATTATAATCTTTTCTTTCTTGTTGCCCTTTTTGGTGCAACTCCTGGATGCGACTTAGGGTGTCGGTGGTGCTTTGAGCGTGGAGGGGCCCAATCAGTATCGTGAATAAAAAAAGGAAACACGATAAACGAACTAAAGACGATATGCCAGTCACCGAATAAGAGTACTTAAACGATAAATATAGTTATTTCCTCGATAAATGATCGATCAAATCAATTATTCTCGATGAATACCCCGTCTCATTATCGTACCATCCTATAATTTTGACCATGTGCCCAATGACCGATGTCATTTCTGCGTCAAAAACACAAGAATGGGTGTTGCCAATAATGTCGACCGAGACCAGTGGTTGCTCGCTATATTCTAAGATGCCTTTGAGCCCACCTTGAGCCGCAGTTTTGAATGCTAGATTAAGTTCCTCGCGGTTGACCTTTTTGGACACATTAAGGGTCATGTCGGTCAGTGAACCGTTGGCGATGGGCACACGAATGCCACAACCCCCAATGGCATCTGCAAGCTCAGGGAAAACTTTGGTCAAGGCTTTTGCAGCCCCAGTAGTGGTAGGAATGATGGATGCTGTTGCCGCTCTTGCACGCCTGAAGTCCAAGTGTGTTTGGTCATGCAGGTTTTGGTCTGTTGTAAAACTATGAACGGTCGAAATCGACGCCTGCGTCACCCCATAAAGTTCATGGACCACCTTGAGCATGGGCGCCGCGTTATTGGTCGTGCATGAAGCATTAGAAATAATGGTGTCGTCCTGGTGCACTAAGGATTGATTGACTCCCATGACAATTGTTTTGATGTCGTCGGTCAATGGTGGTGCGGAAAGGATCACTTTTTTGGCGCCAGCGGCCAAATGGCATTGTAGATCTTGTTTTGATTTGTATCGTCCTGTGGCCTCAACAACAATGTCCACACCATGCCAATCTAGGCGATCGAGCGCGGTATGATGGGTCAACCGTATGCGTTGACCTGCTGCATTAAGATGCCCTGCAGTGTGGGTGACCTGTTCTGAAAAACGGCCATGTATGCTGTCAAAAGTCAAGAGGTGGGCTAAAATGTCTCCAGGGGCTTGGTCATTGATGGCCACTACCTTAATTTTTGGATGACCGTGCAACAAACGGAACAGCGTTCTTCCGATACGGCCAAATCCGTTGATCCCAATACTGATACAATCAGACATTTAGGTGATGTGTTTTTGGGCTTTGTAAGAAGAACGCACCAAAGCGCCGCTTTCTACGTGACGAAAGCCCAGCGACAGCCCGATGGTTTCATATGCCTTAAATTGCTCTGGCGTAATAAATTCCTTGACCGGTAGATGCTTTTTGGAAGGTTGCAGGTATTGGCCTAAGGTCACAATATCCACATTGGCGTTTCTGAGGTCTTTGAGAGTTTCGATGACTTCTTCTTCTTTTTCACCCAGACCCAACATGATCCCGCTTTTGGTTCTCTTGATTCCTTGATTCTTGAGATAGGCCAAAACACCTAAGCTGCGCTCGTATTTGGCTTGAATTCTGACTTCGCGGGTGAGTCTTTTGACGGTTTCCATGTTATGGGAAACGACCTCCGGATTGGCTTTGATGATTCGGTCCAAGTGTTGCTCAATTCCTTGAAAATCTGGAATAAGCGTTTCCATGGTTGTTGTGGGGTTCATGCGTCTGATGGCCTGGATGGTTTCGACCCACATGATGGACCCCATATCTTTGAGGTCATCTCGATCTACAGAAGTAATTACGGCATGCTTGATGTTCATCAATTTGATGGATCGGGCTACTTTTTCGGGCTCATCCCAATCGACAGATTCTGGGCGCCCGGTTTTGACACCGCAGAAGCCACATGAGCGGGTGCAAGTATTCCCCAAAATCATAAATGTAGCCGTGCCTTCAGTCCAACATTCCCCCATATTTGGGCAACTTCCTGAGGTGCATATAGTGTGGAGATTGTATTGGTCGACCAATCCGCGCAGCTCCGTATATTTCTTGCCTGTGGGCAGCTTGACCCGGAGCCATTTTGGTTTGGGTTCGGGACGTACTAGTTTTTGAGTAGTTGTTTCCATAGCGCCAACAAAGATACTACATAAAACGAATTTTTTTAGGTGGTTACGCGCAAAACTTGGGCCTAAAAAAGGGTCGTTAAGAACCAAAAACTAAAGCCAAGGAGCATGAGGATGCACAATAGGCTAAAGACACTCAATACCTTATGTGGCCTTTCATCGCAGGCAATATGGTCGCTGTGGGCCAAAAAATAGAGGACAATAGCATAAAATGGGGCCGACAAGAACGATACTATCGTCGCAATCTTGATCAGTGTTCCCATTTGTTCTGTGCCTCCGATAAAGATGGCCAGAGTGCCCAAAATGAGTATGACCAACCAGATTAAATAGCCCTGTTTTATCTTGGCATTAAAAAGCAAACCTGCCGTTCTTTGCATCACTCGAGGCGAGGCGTCCAATGTGGTGAGTGTGGTGCTGAACATGGTCGTGAGTGCCGCCAAACCAATCAAGAATTGAGACCAATCGCCAAGGCTTGAGGTATACATTTGTATCAAATCGTTGGCAAAACCACCTGCGCTTGAAGCAAATTGCTGTTGGTTGCCGTTCATGATCAGAGCCCCTAAAATCAGAAAGCCTAAACCGATGATCACGGTGGCCAAGTACCCTATTTTAAAATCATTCAGCACCTCACGGCCGTTCATATGTGGTTGTGCCGCTTTTTTTTCGATGGTCCACATAGATTGCCAAATCGTCAAGTCCAGTGGGGCAGGCATCCAGCCCATAAAAGCAATCAGAAAGGCAACTCCGGTGACCGAGTGAGGAACGACTTGAGTCATGTCAATGACTCCGTCGAATTGTTTGAACGCCAAAAATACAGCCATAAATGTGCTTATGGTCAAAACCAGCACAATGATTTTCATCAAGCGATCAAGGAATTTAAAGCGCCCCAGCATCAAGATGACAAAACATAACCCCAGAATGATGCCTGCCCAAGTCAGTGAGGTGCCAACGCCAAAAAGAGACGAAGCAATTCCAGCAGTGACAATGGTGACAGCGGTTTGGATGGTGAACATGGTCAGAAACGTCAAAAAAAAGTAGAGCCCCAGAACCCAATCTCCTAATTTTTTGAATCCGATCAGTAAATCTTGGCCAGTGGCGATGGTATACCGAGTGCCCAATAGAAAAAAAGGGTATTTGACCAAGTTGATCAGGAGTAAAGCCCAAATCAAGCCAAAACCAAAATCTGCTCCCGCTCTGGTGGACTGGACCAGATGAGACACCCCCACAGCCGCGCCGGCAAACAAAATTCCTGGGCCTAAGCTGCGCAGTGAAAAACTCATCTATTGTGGTGTTGGTTGATCAATTCTGCCAATAATTTCTTTGCTCTGAGCAGGCGGACTTTGACATTCGTCAAAGGCTCATCCAGTTGTTCGGCAATATCCTGATAACTCATTTCTTGGAAATATCTGAGGTTCAAAACCTCTCGATAAATTGGTTTGAGTCGTTTCATAAAGCCCAAGAGCTCCAAAAGATTTTGTTCGGTGATCAAAGCATCCTCTTGGGTTGGTGTTTGGTCAGGAACATTTTGCATTTGGTGTTGTTTGTCCTGCTCTGATTCAAGAACGACAGATTGTTTTTGCTTGCGGTATTTGTCGATCTGTATATTTTTACTGATGGTGATGAGCCAGGTGCTGAAAACGTAGGACTCGTCAAATCCTTGAATTTTGTCAAAGGCCTTTGCAAAAGCTTCGATTGTAATGTCCTCGGCTTCATGCTCATTTTGGACCCGTTTCAACTGGTAGCCGTACACAAAATTCCAATAGGCATCTAAAAGCACATTGAAGGCAGACTGCTTGCCGGCTTTGGCGGCAGTAATTGTGCTTTTTAATTCGGATTCAGTTATTTCCAATGCTGGGGGTTACTAGAGAGATTCAAAATAAAGATAATTAATTGAAAACAAAGCAGTAGAGGCTCAAAAATTACCATCATCCAGGTCAATGATTTTTCTTTTAAGACCTTAAAACAAGGTGCAAGTAAAGCATATTGAAGCCCTATGCGCAGGGTCAAAACCCCAAAAATACAATAGAGTGGTGCCCCAATAGTGAGGCTTAAAGCAGTACCCATCCAAAAGCCAAAAATACTCAAGGCGTAGAGTCCTAAAACCCACTGGTGCTGCCATTTGTAATGATGGGCTGTGGTGATGTGTCGTCTTTTTTGACGCACGAATGCCGACCATGCGGTCTCGGGAATAGATCGGGTATGGGCCTCGGGTTCAACGACGATATGGGTGTGGTCGCTTTTTGCGGCATTATTGACAAATAAATCATCATCTCCCGAAGGTATGGCCATATGGCTCGCGAATCCGTTTTGTTCATAGAATAATGCTGTGGCATACGCCATATTCCGACCTACACCCATATAGGGCATTCCCGCCCGGGCGTGCCCGAGATATTGGCAGGCCGTCATGACCGTTTCGTATCGGATCAAAGCATTGAGCAGGCCAGATCGTTTTTGATAACCTCCGTAACCCAAGACAATTGAGCTTTTGTCTTTAATCGGTGCAGTCATCAACATCAGCCATGCATTAGAGCAGGGCAGACAATCGGCATCTGTCAGCAATAGTCTTTGGTATTGTGCCTTTTTAATGCCAAGGGTCAAGGCATATTTCTTATTGCCCCAAAAGGTTTCGTTAGGTTGTATGGTAACAACTTTCAATCTCTGGTCTTTTAAGGCGTATTGTGCCAAAAGGTCCTCTGTGTGGTCTGTCGAGCCGTCATTGACGACTATAAATTCAAAAGTGGGATGATTTTGCTTGGCAAGCAAAGGCAGTAATTGCTCGAGGTTATCGGCCTGATTCTTGGCACAAACGACTATCGATACAGGATGCGTGTTTTTTTCTTCCTTTGGCTGTGGTATTTTTGTGAATCGAAAAAACCGGAAAAAGTAAAAGAGGTTGATGAGCCCAAATCCTGCTGTTATGGACACAAACAACATTGCAGTGTCAACCATTAGGCTCCCTCGCTGCCTTTGCAGTCTGCATATTGATCTGGTGTTTTACCACAAAAACTACAGTTTTCACCATCCTTATTGAGAAAGGGACTCTGGGAGGCACACGTTCCGGCAAATTTGCCATCTTTTTTCGCCCAAATCTTGATTGCAATTCCGGCGAATGCAATAAGGAGCAGACCAATAGTTAAAAAAACAAGTTTCATAGACGTCTCTTGAGGAGTACAAAATTACAATGTTTCGCCTAAAAACTCTAGACATTTTTGAATTTAGACGTTCTGGGGTCAACTCAGAAAAGATTCACCTCTGGCTCTAAGGTGATGCCAAACACTTCTTTGATGCGTTGTTGGATATTCTGAGCCAAGGCCCAAATTTCTTGACCCGTGGCAGTGCCATGATTGACCAGTACAAGGGCTTGATGCTCATGAACTCCGGCATCGCCTTGTCTGTAGCCTTTGAATCCAGCTTGCTCGATGAGCCAGCCCGCAGGTATTTTGTAATAGCCCTGACCCATTTCAAAGAAGGGAGCGGCTGGTTGTTGGACCCTAAAGTCATCAAATTGATTTTGCGCGATGACAGGATTTTTGAAGAAACTTCCTGAATTGCCGAGTTGTTTGGGGTCAGGAAGTTTAGATTGGCGTATGTCAATGACCGCTTTGGCAACATCTTGGATGTTGGGATCTGTGATGCCATCGTCCTTCAATACCTGAGCAATCGCCCCATAATTGGTCTTCAAGACATGGTTTTTTTTGCGCAGCCGCAGCCGCACCGAAGTGATCAAATACTGCCCCTTAAGGGATTGTTTGAATACAGAATCTCGGTAGCCAAAAGCACAATCTTCAAGATCGAAAGTTTTGAGGTCCAGACTGGTCTTGTGCAAGCCAACACAACTGTCCAAAACATCTTTTATTTCTACTCCGTATGCGCCGATATTTTGTATTGGCGCCGTCCCCACTTGACCAGGGATGAGCGCTAAATTCTCAATGCCGCCATAATTGTGGTCGAGACAGAACAGCACCAAGTCATGCCATTGTTCTCCGGCCTGAACTTCTAGAAGAACCTGTAGGTCATCTTCTTCAACGATGCTGATGCCTTTCAGACCAATGTGTAAAGTCAAACCCGGTAGATCTTGAGTCAGCAAAATATTGCTCCCACCGCCCAGAATTGTTATGGAATCTTTTGAGAAGGTTTGGAGCAGTGATTTTAATGTGTCCAGGTTTTCCGCTGTAGCAAAATGTGCCGCGCGGGCCTCAACACCAAAAGTATTGAACGACTTTAGAGAATGATCGCGGTGCACTGTCATCAGCCTGGATAGTGCGCTAAAGCGGCTTTCAAAATAGCTACTGACGTCAAAAGACTTTCTTTATTGAGCACGTAAGCAATACGGACTTGGTTGCGGCCAATCCCTGGTGTGGAATAAAATCCACCTGCTGGTGCGACCATCACTGTTTCACCGTTGACATCAAATGACTCAAGTAGCCACTGAGCAAAGGCATCACTGTTCTCTATCGGCAATTCAACAATGCAATAAAACGCACCTTTGGGGACACCAACCTTGACACCAGGAATGGCTTTTAATGCACTAACCAATGTGTCTCGTCGTTCTTGGTATTCTTGGATCACTTCGTCAAAATAACTTTGGGGCGTCTCTAATGCGGCTTCGCTAGCGATTTGTGCGAATGTAGGGGGACTCAAGCGGGCTTGCGCAAATTTTAAAGCCGTCGCCACTAAGGTCTTATTTTTAGAAACCAAACAGCCGATGCGCGCGCCGCACATGCTGTAGCGCTTAGATACTGAATCGATGATGATGCCATAATCTTCCATGCCGGGTTCTTGGAGAATGGAGTAGTGTTGTTGACCATCATAAGTGAATTCTCTATAAACTTCGTCGGACACCAGAAACAGATCATGTTTTTTGACCAAGGTCACCAGGCTTTGAATCTCTGCTTTGCTGTAGAGATAACCAGTAGGGTTTCCAGGGTTGCAAATCAAAATGGCCTTTGTTTTTGGGGTGATGAGGGCTTCAAAATCAGCAATGGGCGGTAGGGCGAAATTATCTTCGATACCCGAATGTACAGGCACAATATCTACACCACTTGCGGTCGCAAAACCATTGTAGTTGGCATAAAATGGCTCTGGTATGATCACTTGGTCTCCGGGATCACAAATACTGCCCATCGCAAACAACAAAGCTTCACTTCCTCCTGTAGTGACCACGATATCATCGGCAGACACTTTGATAGACTGCTTATGGTAATAAGCAGCAATTTTTTCTCGGTATTGCTGGGAGCCCTCTGAACGAGAGTAAGCCAAGACATCTAGCCCATGCTGGCTAACCGCATCTAGGGCGATCTGTGGCGTTTTGATGTCCGGTTGTCCTATGTTGAGGTGGTAGACCTTTTTATTTTGTTTGTAGGCCATTTCGGCATAAGGAACGAGTTTCCTTATGGGCGATTCTGGCATCTCATTTCCTTTGTGTGAAATTGATGGCATAGCAACGATGTTTGAAGCACAAATTTCAGAAATAAAAATAAGAATATCGGCATTGTATCATGAATTATCGCCTTGGTATTGCATTGTCTTGGTTGATCTTAGCAAAAAAAAAGCCCTGACTGAGTCAGGACTTTGCAATTGAATAGACTTGAGGTCAATTTTCTAATACACTTTTATCATTTTCTACCACACCTTTAATTTTTAGGGCCTTGGTGGATTCAGTGGCATTTGAATAAACAGTTACTGTTTTGCGGATCGGTCCAACACGGTTGGTATCATATTTGACCTTGATCACACCCGTTGCGCCGGGAGCAATAGGGCCGTCGGGTTTTTGAGGTACCGTACAACCACAGCTAGATTTGACATTAGAGACGATCAATTCTTGATCTCCAGTATTGGTGAATTCAAACACGCGGACACCGTCACTGCCCTTTGCGATGGCGCCATAATCGATGGTTTCGGTTTTGAATTCAATTTTAGCTTGTGCTTGGGCACTCAGGCCAAAAACTACCAGCGTCAAAATAAAGATGAGCTTTTTCATAAGGGTTGGTTTAAAAGACTAAAATAGATAACTTTTCGGCAATGAGCAAAATCCCATCGCTTCTTTTATAATCTTTAAGATATAACTACTTTTGCCCACTAGATGATTTCAAAAATCAGACCACATGGCACAAGAGGGCAAATACAAAGCGAAACAGGTTGAGGAAAAATGGTACCAATACTGGATGGAACAAAACTATTTCCATAGTGAGGTGGACCATCGAGTGCCCTACACTATTGTCATTCCTCCGCCAAATGTGACCGGTGTTTTGCACATGGGACACATGCTCAACAATACCCTTCAAGATGTTTTGATTCGCAGGGCCCGCCTCAAAGGATTTAATGCCTGTTGGGTGCCAGGGACAGATCATGCCTCAATTGCGACAGAAGCAAAGGTTGTGGCTAAATTAAAATCTGAGGGCATAGACAAATCCGACCTCACAAGAGAAGTATTCTTGGAACATGCTTGGGAGTGGACCCACAAACATGGCGGGATCATTCTCGAACAACTCAAAAAATTAGGGGCTTCTTGCGATTGGGAACGCACAAAGTTCACGATGGATCCTGATCTGTCCGAGTCCGTCATTCAAGTATTCGTAGAACTCTACAATAAAGGTTTGATTTATCGTGGCTACCGCATGGTCAATTGGGATCCAGAGGCACAAACTACATTGAGTGACGAGGAGGTCATTCACCAGGAGCGTCAAGGCAAGCTTTATTACATCAATTATCCTGTCGAAGGCTCTTCTGAGCAAGTCATGATCGCCACAACGCGCCCTGAAACCATTATGGGTGACTCAGCAATTTGTATCCATCCCGAAGATCCCCGCTATACACACCTCAAAGGCAAGCAGGTGCGTGTGCCAATAAGTGACCGCTTGATTCCAGTAATTGAGGACGCCTATGTCGCTATGGAATTTGGTACCGGCTGCCTCAAAGTAACGCCGGCGCATGACGAAAATGATAAGGTTCTTGGAGAAACTCATCAACTGGAGGTCATCGACATATTCAATGATGACGCGACGCTGAACCAGCACGGACTTCATTATGAAGGAATGGATCGTTTTGCGGTGAGAAAAGCCATCGCAGAAGAGTTAGAGGCAAAAGGCTTCTTGGTCAAAACCGAAGAGCACCTCAATAAGGTTGGCACCAGTGAGCGTACTGGCGCAGTTATTGAACCAAAACTCAGTGATCAATGGTTTTTAAAAATGAAAGATCTGGCAGCACCAGCTTTAGATGCTGTATTGAACAAAGATGTGGCGTTGGTTCCAGAGAAATTTGTCAATACATACCGCCATTGGATGGAAAACGTCCGTGATTGGAATATTTCACGGCAACTTTGGTGGGGCCATCAAATACCCGCATATTATTATGGCACTGGTCGCGAAGATTTTGTCGTCGCGGCATCAAAAGAAGAGGCCCTTGTTTTGGCACATGCCAAGAGCGGTCGTACAGACGTGACCTTGAACGATCTTTCACAAGATCCAGATGCCTTAGACACCTGGTTCTCCTCGTGGTTATGGCCCATCAGTGTTTTTGATGGTATCCGCTCACCAGACAACCCAGAGATCAATTATTACTACCCCACAAACGATTTGGTTACCGCTCCTGAAATCCTCTTCTTTTGGGTGGCCCGTATGATTGTGGCTGGCTATGCTTTCCGTGACGAAAAACCATTTAATAATGTCTATTTGACCGGTATTGTGCGCGACAAGCAGCGCCGCAAAATGAGTAAATCCTTAGGGAATTCGCCAGACCCTTTAGTGCTGATAGACCAATACGGTGCCGATGGAGTTCGGGTAGGAATGCTCTTGAGCTCCCCAGCGGGCAATGATTTGATGTTCGATGAAGATTTATGTCAGCAAGGTAGTGCCTTTGTCAATAAAATCTGGAATGCTTATCGCTTGATTTCTGGCTGGACCATTTCTGATGAGGTGGGGGTCAGTGAAAGTGCCCAACAAGCCATCGGATGGTACCGCAATAAATTCCAATTGACTTTAGTTGAGCTAGAGGGTAATTATGATCAATACCGCATCAGTGATGCGTTGATGACCACCTACAAACTGATTTGGGATGATTTTTGCTCTTGGTTGTTAGAGATGGTCAAACCCGATTATGGTCAGCCGATGGCGCGTGAGACTCATCAAGACATAGTGCAAATTTTAGAAGAAAATCTTAAGGTGTTGCACCCATTTGTGCCTTTTATATCGGAAGAAATTTGGCAAGACCTGCGCCCACGAACCAAAGATGAGGCATTGATCATTGCACAGTGGCCAAAAGCGACTGCCTATGATGCTCAGGTAATTGCAGATTTTGATTTGGCTGCAGAAGTGGTCTCTGGAATCCGGACATTACGCAAGAACAAAAATATCCCTTTTAAGGAGTCCATTACGCTAACGGTCAATAATGCCGAAAATTTCTCTAAGAATTTCGATGCGGCCATAGCTAAACTTGGTCATGTTTCTGAAATCAACTACAGTGATCAGGCTGCAGAGGGTGCCATGAGTTTTAGAGTCAAGAGCAATGAATATTTCGTGCCTTTTTCTGGTGCCATCGACATGGATGCTGAACGCTCAAAAATACAGGAAGAACTTAATTATACGCGCGGTTTTTTGAAAAGTGTTCAAGGGAAATTAGGCAATGACCGATTCGTCAGTGGTGCTCCAGAGGCGGTTGTTGCTGCAGAGCGCAAAAAAGCTGCTGATGCGTTGGCAAAAATTGAAACCTTAGAGGCGAGCTTAGCAGCGTTAAATCAGGCCTAAAGGGTTTTCTTTTGATTGCGATACAGGAAATAGTTGTTGGCTGTTTCGATATAGTTTTTTTTGGCCTCGTTATGAGAAATGTCTTGGGCCTGAAACAGAGCGTTTGTTTTGAAGGCATTGATGAGCGGTTTTTTGCTGCTCGGGGACTCCGTGTTGTCTGTAGCCTTTTTAAAATAGGCATAAAGCTTGAGCAAGATGTCCGCAGGAAATGGCTCGCTGTGCGCATTGACTGCAGCAACCGCCTCTTCGAAAGCCTTATCTAAATCCTCTTGATTCATTGTTGTTCTGCTAATACACTGAGTCCTCCGGTAACGACCTCATTAAGGGTTACATTTACTTTACTGCCAAGAGGTAGATAGACATCAACACGGGAGCCGAACTTGATGAAACCGCTGTCGTCTGTTTGCTTGGCGCGTTGACCCTGTTGTGCATAATTCACAATACGCTTGGCTAAGGCCCCTGCAATCTGGCGAAAAAGTACAGGTCCGAAAACAGGACTCTCAACCACTACTGTTGTTCGTTCATTATCGGTACTGGCCTTGGGGTGCCAAGCCACTAGATATTTTCCTGGATGATATTTGCTGTATGCAATGTTTCCGCCCACGGGATAACGTGTGACGTGGACATTAATAGGCGACATGAAAACAGATATTTGTAGCCGCTTGTCTTTAAAAAACTCAGGTTCAAAAACTTCCTCAATGACCACTACTTTACCATCGACAGGGGATAAAACCTTATTGTCGTCTAGCGTGTAGTCACGTTTTGGATTTCTAAAGAATTGCAAAATCAAAATCAGAACGACAAATCCAACCGACCAAATCAGGTATTGACCCCAGGCAGGCATGGCCACATAATGCGCCACCAAAAAGAGGAGCGCCACAAGCATAAAAGTCACAGTAATGATTCGGTATCCTTCTTTATGAAACATAATAAGTGATTTGAAGTATGGTATAAACAAATGGGCTCACAAAAATAATGCTGTCGAGACGGTCGTAAATCCCGCCATGTCCCGGCAATAATCGGCCGCTATCTTTGACTTGTGCTTTGCGCTTGAATTTGGACTGTATCAAGTCGCCAATCGTGCCAAAACAGGCAATAACTCCTGCCAGGATAAGCCATAAAACTAGCGATTGGTGCAATATGTATTGCGCTAAAATTGCTCCGCAAATTAAACTGCCGACCAAGCCTCCTAGCGTTCCTTCGATGGTTTTTTTGGGTGAGACCCGCTCCAATAATTTGCGCCGCCCAAAATTAACGCCTACCAAGTAGGCCATGCTGTCATTGACCCAGATCAGCACAAACACTCCAGCGATCAGGTGGGCGTCAAAAATTCCGTTATGAAAAGGAATGAGCCCCATGCAAAGGATCCCAATCATGATGTAGAACACCATAGGAATATATTTGCGTTCCAATCTTTGGTGAGATGCGTAATCGAAGAGACTCAGGATGAGGTAAAGGTTCATGAAGACCCCCAAAAGACCGATCAAAGGCGTTGCCCAAAAGGGGGCTTGGGGCGTGTGGACCAAATAGAAAAATATGCAAAATAGGAGATAAGGCACTATGCTCTTGATCTGGATCAGTCTTTGGAATTCAAATAAGGTCAAGAGCCCGAGCACGCCCGTCAAAATCAAATAATATTGCGATGAAGAATACATGGCAAACAAGACAAGTGTCATGTAAATCAAACCAGAAATGGTGCGCACCAATAATTCTTTCATGTAATGCTTTGGTTGGTTGTTTAGAAGGCCAGTAAGCAACTTCATGCCATAGGTTTGGCCTTATGATCAGGCGGCTACAGGTCTTCTAGAAGCAACAAATATAAGTTTTTTGTACTACTTCCATAACTCATAAAATCTTTTTCCTGGTCTGACTCAAAATCTTGTATGGTCGTGATGTTTGAAGGGATGAACTTGTCGCTTTTGCTTTTGATCAGCCGCAGTCCTTCGCTGATAGTCTCAACAAGCTGGCTGGTGGTGGCGAAAATCACAATATTGGCGGGCAGTTCATTTAATTTTTTTTCTTTGATCTGGTTCGAACAAAGTAAAATAGCACCATTGGCTGCAACTAAAGATTCACAGCGTGAAAAGACAAAGCAAGGGTCGTCAGTTTGATTGAATTTCAGATTGTACCCTTGGAATTTTTCTTCTAAAGAAGGGTCCATGCACCAAACGTCTTGCTCGTACCAATCGTTTTCTAGAAGGATATTGTCAAATGCTTGTTCGATCTCCTCCCAATTTTCACAGTACAAGAACTTGCCCCCATTTTTACTGAATTTTCGGGTGAATTTTTCGTCTATTGGAAGGTCGTTTTCTGGGAAATACTTACTGTGCCCGTTTTCATCGGGATTTTGGTCTGATGTCGTTTTTTTTCCGAGTAGTCTTTTGAATAGACTCATGACCGAATATGAGGAGTTAGGTGTACCTCTCAAAGATATAAAATCTTGCTAAAGTACTCACAGAATAACGTAAAGAATCTCCCTATTCTTCTTCTTCGGCTTGGGTGCTTGACTCATTGGTTTTGGCCTCTGTTTCTGCACTTTGGTCTTCACTTGTCGGCTCAGTAGACTGATTTTCTGATTCTTGTGTTTTTTGATCTGCAAGACTGTGGGCCAACTCGGGAGTTGCAAAAGGCCTTTGGCCAAAAATACGTTCCAAACTTTCTTTAAAAATAACTTCTTTCTCTAGCAATTCGTTGGCCAACTCGGTAAGCTTGTCCTTGTTTTCTTCCAGAATTTTGATGGCGCGCAAGTATTGTGCTTCAATAATTTTGGAGATTTCCTGGTCGATGAGTTCGGCTGTTTTTTCACTATATGGTTTGCTGAAGTTGTATTCGGCTTGCCCAGAAGAATCGTAATAAGTCAAATTCCCAACTTGATCACTCAGACCATAAATTGTGACCATGGCGCGGGCTTGCTTGGTGACTTTTTCCAAATCACTCAATGCACCAGTAGATATTTTGTCAAAGATCACTTTCTCGGCGGCACGTCCGCCCATAGTGGCACACATTTCATCGAGCATCTGATCAGGACGCACAATGAGACGCTCTTCTGGCAGGTACCAAGCAGCACCGAGAGATTGCCCTCTGGGCACTATGGTTACTTTAACCAGTGGAGCGGCGTATTCGAGCATCCAGCTTACCGTTGCATGACCGGCTTCATGAAAAGCAATGGCCTTTTTTTCATCGGCAGTAATGATTTTGTTTTTCTTTTCCAATCCGCCAACGATGCGGTCTACAGCATCTAGAAAATCTTGACGACCTACTTGTTTCTTCTCTTGGCGTGCCGCAATAAGTGCCGCTTCATTACACACATTGGCAATGTCGGCTCCAGAGAATCCAGGCGTCTGCTTGGCCAAAAAGTCCATGTCTACGGTTTCATCTTTGACTATAGGGCGTAAGTGCACATCAAAAATTTCTTTACGTTCGCGGACGTCTGGTAAGTCAACGTAAATCTGACGGTCAAAACGACCGGCACGCATCAATGCTTTGTCCAGAACATCAGCGCGGTTGGTTGCAGCGATCACAATGACATTAGTGTTTGTGCCAAAACCATCCATCTCTGTAAGCAATTGATTGAGCGTATTTTCTCGCTCGTCATTAGAACCGGAGAAATTGCTTTTGCCGCGCGCTCGTCCAATGGCATCAATCTCGTCAATAAATATGATGGCTGGAGATTTCTCTTTGGCTTGTTTGAATAAATCACGCACCCTTGAGGCTCCAACACCCACAAACATCTCCACAAAATCGGAGCCTGAAAGAGAGAAAAACGGAACCTTCGCTTCTCCAGCGACCGCCTTAGCTAAAAGGGTTTTACCGGTTCCGGGAGGACCTACCAATAATGCCCCTTTTGGGATTTTACCCCCAAGAGCAGTGTATTTTTCTGGGTGTTTTAAGAAGTCCACAATTTCTTGAACCTCTTCTTTAGCGCCTTCGAGACCAGCGACATCCTTGAAGGTCGTTTTGACATCCGTTTTTTCATCAAATAGTTTGGCCTTAGACTTCCCAATATTGAAAATTTGTCCTCCTGCACCACCTCCTGCGCCATTTGACATGCGGCGCATGATGAAAATCCAAACCCCTATGATCACGGCAAAGAATAAAATGGAGGGCAAGAATTCAGCCCAAATATTGGTTTCTGTATTCCAAACAATTTTGGTGTTCAGCCCATTATCTTGCTTGATGGCTGTGATGTTATTTTCAAAATTTTGAAGATCGCCGAATTCAAATTGATAAGTCGGATCGTTTGCTCCAGGTTGTAGCAAACGATTTTTGGTTTTATTGGCGTGAACAGATTGTTGCTGCGCTTCTGCCGTGAGGTAAATGCGCGCCATTTTTTTGTTGATGATCTCGACTTTTTCGACATCGCCATTTTTGAGGTAATTTTCGAATTCAATCTGTGAGGTCCGAATCGGCTCAGATAGATTGCCACCACCAAAAAAATTCAAGCCAATGAACATGGCGAATATGGCAATATAGATCCAGTAAGAATTGATCTTTGGTTTTTTCAAATTTGGTTTTTGTTCTTTTGCCATGGGCTCATGAAGTGTTTTAGTATGCGGAATCGATGGTTACGGTTTTGGCATCTGCCCAAAGTCCTTCGATATCGTAAAATTCTCTGATGTGTTTTTGGAAGACGTGCACCACCACATGAACATAGTCCATGAGGATCCATTCGGCATTATCGCTTCCCTCTATATGCCATGGTTTTTCTTTGAGGCTTTTGCTGACCAATTTTTGAACTGAACTGGCGATGGCATTGACCTGAGTATTTGACGTTCCGTTACAAATCACAAAATAGTCACAAACTGAGTTTTCGACTGCGCGCAGATCTAAAATTTGTATGTCTTGACCTTTGACTTCTTCTATGCCTTTGATGACATCAGCGACAATTTGATCAGCGCTTGTTTGATTTTTTTGCATTAAGTTTTTGATTTGTGCAAATTTATTACTTTTTTACTTCTCGAACAGACATAGATCATTAGATTCACGCCAAACTTTCTCACTTGATTGAAATCAAAATTGATGCCACTGAGTCGACCAACGACTATTTGAAGGAAATGATGCGCCGTTTGCCTGTCGCCGACGGTACTTTAGTCAGCACGGATCACCAAACCAAAGGAAAGGGACAGCGTGGCACGGTGTGGCACTTTGAAAGAGATAAGAGTCTCGCTATTAGTATCTTAAAGACTTTTGATTCGGCACAAAGTATTGTCCCATTTCAGGTCCAAATCCGGGTGTCGTTGGCGATACTTTCGGTCCTTGAGACATTGGGTGTTCCGAATCTAATGGTCAAGTGGCCAAACGACATATTGTCAGACGGTGCGAAGATCGCCGGTATCCTGATTGAAAATCAATACCAAGGGCAACTAAAATCTTCGGTTATTGGTCTTGGTCTCAATGTCAATAATGCCTTTTTGCCTAATTTGCCCAATGCGACCTCTCTTTTTCTGGTGACAAACAAAGTCCGGGAAATCAACCAGATCAAGTCGTTGCTGTATGACCAAATTCTGGCCAGTTTATCCGATCTGCAAGCCAATCAATTACAGAATGATGTCGCACAATATGAGTCCTCACTGTTCCGCAAAGATGTGTCCTCGCGTTTCATGACCCTCCAGGGAGAGGTGTTTGAGGGGAAGATTCGTGGAGTGTCTGATCAAGGGCTTCTGCGGATCGAAGACCGGACAAATCAAATGCGCTTTTTTGCGCTAAAAACAATTAAGTTTTTGGATTAGAGTGACTGTAAATTGGTCGTGAGCGTCTCAATAAATTTGGTGATTGGGCCCTTGATCATCATCGCCATCATTGGGTTAAAGTCTCCAGAGAAACACAATTCGATATGACAGGTGGCGCCATCAATTGGGGTCAAATCTCCCGTAAGGTTAAAAGGAAGTTTGTCACTCTTCGCTCCCAAAACCAATTGGGTTGGGCGTTGGGAAGATTTTGTTTCTAATGCAATCTCAGGCATGCCTTTGAGCGCAAAAATAAAGGCGTTTGGTCCCAGAACTTCAAATTTACTGATAGATTCCGGCATGAGCTGCTCAAAATTCTCAACCTGATTCAAAAAGTCAAAAACGGTTTCTGCGTTTTTGTTGATCAGGACTTTGGCTCCCTTAATTTCCATGTGACTGTTTTTTTTGTGATTGTTATGGTGTCCAAATTGACGGGTCTTCGCGCCATTTGCCCAGAATATTGGCTTGTTCTGACGTGATGTAGTTCGATTTTTCGGCTTGTAGCAATAGATGGGTGTAATCGCTCAAGGTGTTCAATTGGATCTTGGCTTGTTCAAAATTAGATTCAGCTACTGGAAAACCATAAGTGAAAATGGCGACCATTCCTTTGACGTTGGCTTTGGCATCGCGCAATGCTTCTACGGCTTTAAGACTACTGCCGCCAGTCGAAATCAAATCTTCGACCACAACAACGTTTTGGTTTTCATTGAGTAGCCCCTCAATTTGGTTTTGACGGCCATGAGATTTGGCTTCTGGACGCACATAGCAAAATGGTAAATTCAAATAGTCGGCCACTAATGCGCCAATGCCAATCGCCCCTGTAGCAACCCCCGCAATAACATCTGGTTTGCCATAAAGTGTTTCGATTTGACTGGCCAAGTGTTCGCGAATAAAGTTCCTTATGGCCGGATATGATAGGGTGATTCTATTGTCGCAATAAATCGGAGATTGCCAGCCAGAGGCCCATGTAAATGGGTTTTGTGGTTGCAATTTAATTGCATTAATTTGCAAAAGAAGTTCGGCTGTCTTTTGCGCTGTTTCTTTGTTTAAAATCATTTTGCAAATGTATAAAGTTTTTGTGAAAGACATTCCGATTATTCTGAGTTCAGAAAAATCAGTAGAAGCCCCTTACGAAACCATTCCTCTGGCATCTGCCCGCTTCAAGCACTTGGTCAAAAAAATTCATAAGGGCGAGAAACGGTATGTGCATCTGTACGACAAAAATGCCGAAAAGTTGGAGCATTACCTCAAGAAGAAAATTCCTTTTGTGGTCGCTGCAGGTGGATTGGTTGAAAATGATCAGAATGAACTGCTGTTTATATACCGCAACAAAAGATGGGATTTACCCAAAGGTCATGTCGAACCTGGTGAAGATTATGAATCAGCAGCTATTCGAGAAGTAGAGGAGGAGACAGGGGTTCAAAACTTGGTCATCAAGTCTTTTTTGACCACGACCTATCATGTCTTCAAGCGCAAGGGCGAATTTCGGCTTAAAGTGACGTATTGGTATAAAATGTCTACCGACTACAAGGGAGATTTGGCACCTCAGATCAAAGAGGGCATCCAGAAGGCCAAATGGAAGAATTTCAAAAAATCCCAAAAAGCCTTGTCTAAAAGCTACGCCAACATCCGGACGCTATTCCCCAGTACTTATTTGACTCATGACCCTGACCACAGGATAACGTAAATGAGCGGCTTCATAATGTATGGATTGCTTGTGTAACCAATCTAACTGCGCATACCAGTTATTTGCAAACCCTTGGTCACTTGTCTTCTTGGCCAAAAAGTCTTGTTTGATTGCGGGATGGTCCGCTAAAAATACTTTGGCAAGATCTTCCCAGACATAAGGAGAAAACCCTTCTTTTTGCTGTAAAATGGTATCAAAGAAATTCCAATTAAAAAATGAATCAACCGCTTCTGGCTCTAAAACTTCAAGGAGATATCGTGCGCCCCATTGATCCACAGGAATGACCCAGTCGCCAGGACGAATCGTGAAGAGCTGTTGCTTGGTATCGACTGAAGTGGCAGAATGTAAATAATGACCCTCAAATGGTCTGGGGCCGGTTTTGTAGTCGTTGATGAAGTAGACCTCAGCATCCACTATCTGAGCAGTGGTCCACTGAGTCATTTCTATCCCGTTGGCCTGAAGTCGCTTGATGACCTGATCAAAAGCTTGTGGCACGATATAGTAGTGTGGAATAACCACTTCTTTCTGCGCGCGAAAGCTATTGCGGTATTCGATGGTGCGTTCGTAGGGCTTGTCGCGATCAAAAAACAAACGGTCGAACCCAGTGATTTCACTGGGTTTTTTCAAGGCTTCGTAGCCTAAAAAAGATCTTTTTGTAGCCCTTGTGGTGTCCACAGTCCAGTCCATTGTGTAGGACTGTCCCGGACTAAAACGCCTGGTGGTTTCTTGCCTGATTCTTGCCACGTGATCGACTTGTTGGTCTGCTAGTGCAATGAATTCAGTCAGTAAGGCATAGGTGCCCATAACGCGTTGTTTATAGGGCTTGAGCATGTGGGTTTCCACCATCATGCCTGCTGTATGGAACAAAGCGGTATAGCCTGTGGAGTAGCGTGGATGGTCCATAAATTGCGTAAAACCCTCCTCTGGTGACTGATTAAAAACATTGACATAAGGGGTGATGGGCCAGCCCTTTTCCGCGAGCCTTGTTTCGAGATCCGGCATGAGTGACTGATCAATGTAATCTCCCAAAGCCCCGCCGATTTTGTTGTGTTGGGTAAATAAGTGTGTCAGCGTGTATTGATAATCTGCACCATTACTCACATGGGTGTCGATGAACCAATAGGGGGACAGCTTGTGAAAAATTTCGCTAAAGCCTATGGCGTTTTTGGTGTCTGATTTTACGAAGTCCCTGTTGAGGTCAAAATTTTTGGCATTACCCCTAAAACCGTAAGCTTCAGGTCCATTCTGATTGGTGCGTGTCCCAGAATTTCGATTCAAAGCCCCGCCAATATTATAGACTGGGATGACGCCAATACTGATGTGTTCTGGCGCTGCAGTTAGGCCTAGCGCCAAATCGCGAAGCAACATCATACTGGCATCTATGCCATCACTCTCACCAGGATGGATGCCATTATTGATCAATAAAAAGGGCAGATCTCCGAGCTGGTCGTGGGTATTGTTCAGGGCATTTTTACCCAGAAAAACCACAAGATGAAGGGGTTCTCCACTGTCTGTTGTGCCCATTTCATACATTTTGACGGTTTCGAAATCGTCGGCGAGCCTTTGATAATAGGCGATGACTTGTGCATACGTTGGCGTCTCAAGACCTTGAGTCTGTTCAAAATAGGTCTGGTAGTCGCTCGCTGTTTTGGGGGTAGTCTTGTCTTGACATCCTTGAATACCAATCATAATCAGGCAGACGAGCAGTAAGATACGGTCATTCATATGGCGGTGGTGCATCAATAATTTGTCTAAATGTACTAAGGTTTGGGCATAAAAAAAAGGTGCTCAAGGCACCTTTTTTTCATTTATCATCGTCTTTTAACCATTCATCGAGATCAGGAATTCTTCATTATTGCGCGTTTGCTTGATTCGGTCATTAATGAATTCCATCGCTTCTACAGGGTTCATGTCGGCAAGATATTTGCGCATGACCCACATGCGTTGGATGACTTTTTCATCTAATAACATATCGTCGCGACGCGTTCCAGAAGACGTCAAGTCGATTGCTGGAAATATTCTTCTGTTAGATATCTTACGGTCTAGTTGAAGTTCCATGTTTCCGGTCCCTTTAAATTCTTCAAAGATCACTTCATCCATTTTAGATCCAGTTTCAGTAAGCGCTGTGGCGATGATGCTGAGTGAACCGCCATTTTCAATATTTCTTGCGGCACCAAAGAATCTTTTGGGTTTGTGTAAGGCATTGGCATCAACCCCTCCAGACAAAATTTTACCACTGGCCGGTTGCACAGTATTATAGGCGCGAGCCAATCGGGTGATGGAATCCAATAGGATCACCACATCATGGCCACACTCTACAAGACGTTTGGCCTTGTCGATTACAATATTGGCCACACGCACATGTTCTGTCGCTTCTTTGTCGAAGGTAGAAGCCACAACTTATCCTTTGACATTACGCTGCATATCGGTCACCTCTTCCGGACGCTCATCGATCAATAAAATGATCTGATAAACCTCTGGATGATTGGCCGCAATGGCGTTGGCAATTTCTTTGAGCAGCATTGTTTTACCCGTTTTGGGTTGTGCCACAATCATACCACGCTGGCCTTTTCCTATCGGTGCAAACAGGTCTATGATGCGCGTAGAAACAGTGCTTTGTTTGTCTGCCAAGTTAAATTTCTCATTAGGAAATAAAGGTGTGAGGTGCTCAAAAGAAACGCGATCCCGCACAACATTTGGACTCAATCCATTTATTTTATTGACTTTGATTAATGGGAAATATTTTTCTCCCTCTTTTGGCGGACGCACAACACCCAAAACAGTATCTCCTGTTTTGAGGCCAAACAAACGAATTTGACTTTGTGAGACATAAATGTCATCAGGAGAGGATAGATAATGGTAATCACTTGAGCGCAAAAAACCATAGCCATCTTGCATGATGTCTAAAACACCCTCACTTTCGATGATTCCATCGAACTCGTAATCAGGTTGTTTATAGCGATTTCGTGTGTCGCGGTTACCGTTTTTGTTATGGTCCTGACGATTTTTATTTTGGTTGTTATTTTTCTGGCCGGCCTCTGCATGCTTATTGCGGTCTCCGTCATTTTTTGGGGTGTTTGACCGATTGCCTTTTTGATCGGCTCGTTGGTCATTTTTGCCCTCTGTCTTATTGCTGTTTTCTGCAGACTTGGCTTGGTCATTTTGGCGTCTTGGTTGGCGCTCGTTTTTGACATCCGTGTTGTTGTTGCGTTCCCGAGACCCTTCACCTTGCTTAGCGCGACGTTGGTTGTCGTTTTTTTTGTTATCGCGCGGCTCTTGCTTTTGTTCAGCGGCTTTAGGCTCTGTTGAGTTTTCTGCCGTTTTTTCTTGCACTGGCGCAGTTGATTCTGTTGTTTTTTCGGGCGTTTTTACGATGGCTTGCACCGCTTTGGGATTGCTGGCTTGGTAATCCAAGATTTGATAAACCAAGTCTAATTTTTTTAAGGTACGGTATTTTGGCACCCCTAATTCCTTCGCTAAATCCTGGAGTTCAGGCAGCTTCTGTTCTTTTAATTCAGAAATTTCTAACATGTAATATATTGATTCGTAAAGTTATGGGAATGTGATCTGGTTGATTGATCGAAAAGTTTGTTGAAGATAAGGCGGTTTGACGATGCAAACGATGCGCCTGATGGGGCAATAATACGACATTATTTTGAAATCATAGAGTAAAATTTTAGAAAAGAAATCTTATTTTTGTACCGCAAAACAGGCAGAACAATCATGATTCAGCGCATCCAAACCTTATATCTTATCGCCTCATTGGCTTGTGTGTTAGGATTTTATTTTTGGATGCCAGTTGATCTGGCCACAGATCAAGCCCAGGAGGCCTGGCGGGTCAGTTCGGTCTTACAAGCGGTAAACTTGGTTGCTGCTGTTCTTGTTTTGTGGTCTATTGTAAAATTCAAGCAGCGTTTGCACCAATTTGTGCTGAATCGTCTGACGATCATATTAAATTTTGTATTAGTGGGTGTTTTCATTTTTCGATCACTAAATTTATCCGGAGAGGCCTTGGCTTCGCAGAAGGGTATTGGGGTGCTACTTCCCGTCATTTCTATCGTTTTTTTAGTGCTGGCCAATAAGGCCATCAAAAGGGACGAGGACCTTGTAAAATCTGTAGATCGAATCCGTTAAATGCCATTAGTATATTAGTGCGAAACCCTCAAAAATTGCCAATTTTGAGGGTTTTTTTTATCGCTTATATTCCAGAACTTCCATATTGACGAGTTGGCCTTGGTCTATGCCAAAACGCAACATGGTCCTCACTTTGTGGAACCCATGGAGGCCAATCGCTCCGGGATTAAGATGAAGGTGATCAAGCTTGTGATCACGTTGTACCTTGAGAATATGAGAATGACCACAAACCACAACGTCTGGTTTGCGGTCCAGGATTTGTTGTCTAAAGCTTGAGTTGTATCTGTTGGGGTAACCGCCAATATGCGTCATGAGTACCCGGACACCACCACATACAAAGTCTTGATAAAGTGGAAACTCAGACCTTATTTCGGCGCCATCAATATTGCCATACACGGCCCTTATGGGTGCTACAGATTTTAGGGCATCAGTGACGGCCAAACTGCCAATGTCTCCTGCGTGCCAAACATGATCCACTTCACTGGCCCTCTTGAGCATGGTGTCGTTGGTGAAGCCATGGGTGTCGCTGAGCAATAGGATTTTTGTCATGACCCAAAGTTAAAGGTTTAATTTTTTTCATGACCCGCATCACTAGAGAAGTAATTTGTAATTTTGTGGTTCATCACAGCAGTTTGAGATACTTTTTAGAAATTGCCTTCAATGGGCAGAATTATTTTGGTTGGCAGCGCCAACCGCAGCAAGTCAGTGTGCAGGAAACTCTTGAACACGCGCTTTCAACATTATTGCGATCACCGGTCACTATTGTGGGCGCTGGAAGGACGGATGCTGGAGTTCATGCGCGTCAGATATTTGCACATTTTGATATAGTTGAGCCCTTTGACCCCCAAAATCTAATGGCGCGGCTCAACGGATTTTTGCCCAAGGACATCAGTGTCAATGCTATTTTTGAGGCTCCTGCAGATGCGCATGCCCGTTTTGATGCCGTATACCGAGAGTATCAATATGTTTTGACTACCAAAAAAGACCCATTTCTTCATGCTTTTAGTTTTGGTGTGCATCAAGTTCCTGAAATCATCAAGATGAACGAGGCTGCCGCTATTTTGCTCGAGCATACTGATTTCCAATGCTTTTCAAAATCCAAGACTGATGTTCGGACCTACAACTGTCAGATCACGAAAGCCCAATGGACCCAGCAAGAAGACACTTTGATTTTCACCATTGGGGCAGATCGCTTTTTGCGCAATATGGTTCGGGCCATAGTCGGTACATTGTTGGCGGTGGGGTATGGCAAAATGGATCTCGAGGACTTCAGGGCCGTTTTGGCCAGTAAAGATCGTTCTGAGGCTGGGGCATCAGTTCCGGGTCATGCTTTGTTTTTGACCAAGGTCACATACCCAAATAACCACTTTAAGTTGTAACTTTACACCTATGGGAAAACCAGCGGGCAAAGCCTTCGATTTTAAGTTATTTTCGCGTTTAATTGGCTTTACCAAGCCCTATAGAGGCACCTTTATTTTTGTCACTTTTGCCGCTATTGGTTTGTCTGTTGCAGGCCTGCTCGGGCCTATATTTTTAAAAAACACCATAGACCTGGGCATGTTGCCTCAAGATTGGGAGGCTATGGTTTTTTATATTTCATTGATCGCTGTCGCTCTTGTCTTTGAGGTATTATTTCAGTTTTCGTTCATTTATTATGCCAACTGGTTAGGGCAGACCGTCATCAAGGACATCAGGATCAAGTTGTTTGGCCACATGATGCGCTTTAAAATGGCATATTTTGATAAGAGTGCTGTGGGGCGATTGACCACGCGCACGGTCAATGACATTGAGACTATTGCGAGCATCTTTAGTGAAGGTTTGTTTACTATCGCTAGTGATGTCCTGAAAATGGCAGTGATCGCCACCTATATGGTCTATGAAAGTTGGCAATTGGCATTGATTTCTTTTTCGATTTTGCCTGTACTGATTTATGCCACGAGAATTTTTCAGAGGGCGATGAAGGGGGCATTTGAAGATGTCCGAAATCAGGTCGCCAACCTCAATACATTTGTGCAGGAGCGCATTACAGGCATGAAGATTGTTCAAATTTTTGTTCGAGAGGACCAAGAGTATGAGACCTTTATGCGCATTAATGAAGAGCACAAAAAGGGCTGGATCAAAACGGTCTGGTACAACAGTATTTTCTTCCCAATTGCTGAAATATCCGGGTCTGTAGCCTTAGGACTCATCGTTTGGTATGGTGGAATGAATATCCTGCCCGAGGGGACCTTCCCTGCTAATGGGATGACTTTGGGACTCATCACCGCCTTCATTCAACTCTCGCAGATGTTGTTCAGACCTTTGCGGATGATTGCCGATAAATTCAACACCCTTCAAATGGGTATGGTGGCGGCAAATCGCGTATTCGAAATTTTGGACACCACTTCAAATATTTCAGATCATGGAGATCAGGAGCTTGACACCATTGAGGGCCGTATCGATTTTGAGGCCGTCACTTTTGGCTACAAACCAGACGAACCTGTCCTCAAATCCATTGATTTTACGGTGACACCTGGTCAAACCGTAGCGATTGTCGGGGCTACAGGGGCAGGTAAATCCACCATCATTAATTTACTGACCAGATTTTACGAAATTGATGCTGGCGCAATCAGAATCGATGGGCACGACATCAAAACTATGACTTTGGCTTCTTTAAGGGGGCATATTGCTGTTGTATTGCAGGATGTTTTTCTTTTTGCAGACACGATTTTGAACAACATCACCTTGGGTGACGACCAGATTACAGAAGAGCAAGTGATCGCTGCAGCCAAAGAGATTGGTGTTCATGATTTCATAAGCAGTCTCCCTGAGGGCTATCACTATAACGTTAAGGAGCGTGGTGCGATGCTGTCTTCAGGACAGCGACAATTGATCGCTTTTTTGCGCGCCTTTATGAGTGGTCCAAGTATTTTGATCTTGGACGAGGCCACATCTTCAGTCGACAGTTATTCTGAGGAGCTCATTCAGAATGCAACGGACCGCATCACCAAGGGCAGGACCTCAATTGTGATAGCACACCGATTGGCCACGATCCAAAAAGCAGATCAAATCATGGTGATGGAGGCGGGAAAAATTGTAGAAGTTGGGACCCATAAATCTTTGATTAAAAAGGCCTCTGGACATTACAAATCCTTGTATGAGGTACAGTTTGCCCTCAAAGAATAACGTGCCGAATAGTTTTAATTGCTCAAGTCAATCGCCATCATTTTTTCGAGATCTTCTCGGTCGCGATAACGGACAAATTCGCCTTCCTTGACATAAGACATCTGTCCATTTTCTTCAGAAACAACAAGACATACCGCATCTGTGCGCTCTGTAATGCCCAACGCGGCCCGGTGACGCAAACCAAATCTTGACGGGATATTCTGCTCGCTGGAAACAGGCAGTATGACGCGAGTGGCGGTGATGGTATTGTCTTCTATGACCATCGCCCCGTCGTGAAGGGGACTGTTCTTATAGAAAATACTTTCAAGAATTGGCGTATTGACTTCAAGGTTCATGGGATCTCCTGTACTCTTGATGAATTCTAAGTTGTTGTTGCGCTTGAGCACGATGATGGCGCCTGTTTTGGATGCACTCATCTTGAGACAGGCGCTGACAATCGCCGTGATGTCTGTATTAAAAGCAGCGTTTGGTTGTAAATTGAATCGCTGTAGTATTTTTTTGCGCGAGGCAAAATTGGTGGTGCCAATCATCAGTAGAAACTTTCGAATTTCTTGCTGGAAGACCACAATCAGAGCAAACATTCCCACACCAAGAAATCCTCCTAAAATCCTACTCAGCAGCTGCATTTGAAGAAATTCAGTAAGTTTCCATGTCGCATAAAGCATCACAATACCGATGAAGATATTGATGGCTACTGTACCACGCACCAAACGGTAGAGGTAAAAAAGCAACAACGCGACCAGGACAATGTCGACCGCATCCAGGATTCTAATTTCTAGCAGTTCCACAATAGGGGTTTGGGTTAAAGGTAATTAATTTTTAAGGGCTTGCATCAAACTTATGGTTTCTTGTGCTTGGGCCACATCATGAACCCGCAAAATTGAAGCTCCATTGCGCAAGCCAATAGTGTTCAGTGCAGTCGTTCCGTTTAGGGCTTCTTCGGGGTTGATCTTTAGGGTTTTGTAGATCATTGATTTGCGGGAGAGCCCAATAAGTATCGGAACATCCAGATGTTCTAAGTGCTCAAGTTCTGCCAATAAGGTGAAGTTCTGTGCGGTGGTCTTGGCAAATCCAAAACCTGGGTCCACAATCACATCACTGATGCCGTGCTGTCTTGCTTGTGCGATGCGCTGGGCAAGTTCTTTAGTGACATCAAGCACCAAATGATCGTATTGGGTCATCGACAACATAGTTTGGGGCGTTCCGCGCATGTGCATTAAAATTATTGGGACACCAGCAGCACCTACCGTGGCCATCATCTCAGGATCTGCTTGACCTGCGCTAATGTCGTTGACCAGGCACGCACCTGCGTCCAGCGCCGCTTTTGCCACACTGCTGCGAAAGGTGTCTATAGAGATCAGCGCGTCGGGAAATCTTTGGCTTAGTGCAGTAACAGCAGGAATGACACGCTTTATCTCAAGCTTGGCGTCAATATCCTCTGCGCCCGGGCGTGAACTGTAGCCGCCAACATCCAAAAATGTCGCGCCTTGAGTGAGCATGGCTTCAGCTTGTGTCAGTAAAGCTTTGAGATCATTGTGTTTTCCCCCATCATAAAATGAATCAGGAGTCACATTCAAAATGCCCATAACCTTAGGAACTTTAAAGTCAATTAAATGGCCGCGGCAATTGATGGTCATGGTATTTTTTAAATTGATTTATTTAAGCGAAATTTACGGAAAATCTCAAAGAACTCATGGGCAAAACTGCAAAACAGTATGATCAGGTCATTGCGACCTGTCGGCAATTGTTTTCGAACAAGATGAAGGATTACGGAAGTGCTTGGCGCATTTTGCGGCTGCCTTCACTGACCGATCAGATTTTTATCAAAGCTCAGCGCATACGTGGGCTCCAACAAAACAAAGAGCAAAGAGTAAATGAAGGAGCCCAGTCGGAGTTTGTGGGCATCATTAATTATTCGGTAATGGCCTTGATCCAGCTCAAAAAAGGTGTGGTGGAACAACCAGATTTAGATTTGACGGCTGCTGTAGATTTATATGATCAGGAAGTGGCCCTGACCAAAAGTTTGATGATGGACAAGAATCACGACTACGGTGAAGCCTGGCGAGACATGAGGGTGAGTTCCCTGACCGATTTGATTCTTCAAAAATTATTGAGGGTCAAGCAAATTGAAGACAATCAAGGCAAAACACTAGTGAGCGAAGGCATCGATGCCAATTATCAAGACATGATCAATTATAGTGTATTCGCCCTCATTCATTTGGATCAAGAAAACAATCAATAGGAAATGAAGCAAGTCGCTGTAGGTTTTAGTAGAGTTTTTGTTGGGGTTCTTTTCATCATTAGTGGTCTGATCAAACTCAATGATCCAATAGGTTTTTCATTCAAGCTTCAAGATTATTTTGCCCCCGACGTGCTGAATTTAGAATTTTTAGTGCCTTATGCGTTGCTCATGGCCATTGTCTTGGTATTGGTGGAAGTGGTTTTGGGAGTGATGTTATTGGTGGGTTATGCCACTCAATTCACGTTGTGGAGTTTGTTGAGCATGATCGTGTTTTTTACATTCCTGACCTTTTATTCTGCCTATTTCGAAAAGGTGACAGATTGCGGTTGTTTTGGCGACGCCCTCAAATTAACGCCCTGGCAATCTTTTACAAAGGATGTGGTTCTTTTGCTGTTGATTGCCTTTTTGTTGGCCACCAAGGACCGCATTACCTCCTGGTGGTCTCCTAACGTGCGGAGTATTATTGTATTGGTTGCGACGGTGATGTCGCTGGCTTTTGGGTATCATGTATTGATGCATTTGCCTGCAGTTGATTTTCGTCCCTATAAGATTGGGGTCAACATCACTGATGCCATGGAGACGCCACATGATGCTCCGGCACCAATAATTGAATACCGCTGGCAATATTTAGGTCCAGAGGGACCATTTGAGGTGGTCAATACCACCGGTCAGGATCCTAAGCCCGAGGGTGCTCAGCGGGTTGGTGTCGCGACTCAATTTTTGCGGGCACCCTACGAACCGCCTATCCATGATTTTTCTATGGAACGCGACGGCATAGACCATACCCAAGAGCTTCTGAGTATTCCTAAACTCATAGTCGTAGTGGCCTATAACTTGGCTGTATCAGAAATGGAAGGATTCACCACCATTAACAAAGTCGCAGCAGAAGCCCAACAAAAGGGTTATCAGGTGATTGGATTGTCTGCCTCAGGCCCTGATGCGGTGTCCATGCTGAAAGAAAAATTTGATGTGGCTTTTGACTTTTACTTTTGCGACATGACGGCGCTCAAGACGATTGTCCGCAGCAATCCTGCGGTCATGGAATGGCATTCTGGAACCATCAAACAAAAACTGCATTGGAACGATGCGTTAGAACTCAAATTGCAATAGTGTGCTGGTTTATCTCTCGAAAAAAATCGGTTATGCGTTAATCACCCTCTTTGGTGTGGTGACCGTTATTTTTTTCTTGTTTAATTTTTTGCCTGGAGACCCAGCAAGGATGATGTTGGGCCAGAATGAGACGGCAGAGCAACTTGCAGTGGTCAAAAAAAAATACGGCTTTGATCAACCGCTGAGCCAGCAATATTTATATTACCTGAACGACTTGTCTGTGTTATCGCTGCATGCGCGTGAGCCAGGGTCGTACACCTCATATACACCCGAAAAGTATGGAGGGCTCGCATTGTTGTCTATGGGTGACCAGGTCCTGATTTTAAAGTGGCCCTATTTGCGTGATTCTTTTCAAAAAGGGGGGAAGCCCGTAGCAGATGTCATTGGTGAAACGTTACCAAATACTGCGGTCTTGGCCGTGTCTGCGATTTTATTGGCCATTATCTTAGGGATTTTGTTGGGTGTGGTTTCTGTGGCCTACAAAGATCAATTTTTGGACCGTTTGATTCAGTTGGTGAGCACTATCGGGATGAGTGTGCCCTCGTTTTTTAGTGCACTATTGTTCGCTTGGTTTTTTGGTTATGTGCTGCATGACTATACCCATTTGAATATGTCGGGAAGTTTATATGCCGTAGATGATTATGGACAGGGGACCTATATCGAGTGGAAAAACTTATTATTACCGGCGGTAGTCTTGGGTATTCGGCCACTGGCTGTGGTGAGCCAACTCATGCGCAATTCTTTGTGGGATGAACTGAGTAAGGATTATATCCGAACAGCCCGAGCCAAGGGCCTTGGGCAATTCTCCATTGTGTTTCGCCATGCCCTAAAGAATGCGTTGAACCCGGTTGTCACGGCCATTTCTGGTTGGTTTGCATCCATGCTGGCGGGTGCCGTTTTTGTCGAATACATCTTTGGGTGGAATGGCCTTGGAAAAGAAATAGTAGATGCCTTAAATACCTTAGATTTGCCCATCATCATGGGGGCGGTTTTGGTCATCGCCACCTTATTTATCATCATTAATATAATAGTGGATCTGATCTATGGTTGGTTGGACCCCCGAATCAGTTATCAATAAAAATTATGAGAAAAAAAATTGTCGCAGGAAACTGGAAAATGAACTTGACAAGAGATGAGGCACAGGCCCTCACGAAATCTTTGGCACAACGCCTCAAGGAAAAAGCAACACTAAATCAGCGGGTATTGATCTGCCCGCCAAGCATCCACCTGAGTGACGCCATCGCATCAGCAGGCCCTGATGGGCCTCTAGAAGTTGGTGCGCAGAACATGCATCAAGCCGATTCCGGGGCCTATACGGGTGAACTTTCAGGAGCCATGCTTTTGAGCCACGGTATCCGAACTGTTCTTGTGGGCCACAGTGAGCGCCGGGCATATTTTCACGAAGACAATCATTTGCTCAAGCAAAAAGTGGATGCTGCGCTGGGTCAAGGGATCGAGGTAGTCTATTGTTTTGGCGAACTCCTTGAGGAGCGCCAAGGCGCAACTCATTTTGAAGTCGTGGCCACACAATTAAAACAGGCACTTTTTCATTTGACAGCAGACCAATGGTCGTCAATTGTCTTGGCTTATGAGCCCGTGTGGGCAATTGGTACAGGGGTCACCGCCTCACCGGAACAAGCACAAGAAATGCATGCTTTTATCCGTCAGACGGTGGCGGCGCATTATGGCGATGCTTGCGCACAAAATGTTTCTATTCTTTATGGGGGCAGTGTGAAGCCCAACAATGCCGCTGAGATTTTTGGTAAGCCAGATGTCGATGGAGGTCTTATTGGTGGTGCGGCGCTCAAGGCCGACGATTTTATGGCCATCGTAAATGCTGCTGGATGAGTCATTTCTATTTAGAATTTGATTTCAAAGTCACGCCGATTGCGCCAGGATCCGATGTCCTGATGGCTCAATTGGGTGCCGTTGGATTTGAGAGTTTTATGCCGACAGAAGATGGGGTCTTGGCCTATATTCAAAAAAATGACTGGCAGGAACATTTGCTTGAGTCCGTTGATGTTTTGAGTGAGGAGTATTGCACCATAACCTACTCGTTCAAGGACATACCACCGACCAATTGGAATGAAGATTGGGAAAAGAATTTTGCACCAATTAGGGTCAAGGATCAATGCGAGGTGCGGGCGCCTTTTCACCCTGTGCCCGAGGTGGCTTATGATATTGTTATAGAGCCCAAAATGTCTTTTGGCACGGGACACCACCAGACGACCCATATGATGTTGGAATTTGTCTTAGAGCATGATTTCGAACAACAAAGTGTTTTAGATATGGGGGCAGGAACTGCTGTACTGGCCATTCTGGCAATGCGCAAGGGGGCGAGTCACGCGACAGCTATTGATATTGACCCGTGGTGTGTAGAAAATGCCACAGAAAATGCTCAGCGCAATGGAGTGAGTGCTATAGACGTCCAATTAGGCGGTGCAGAAGTCCTGCCAAAATCAGCGGTATTTGACCATGTCATGGCCAACATCAATCGCAATATTCTTCTGCAAGACATGTCGGCCTATGTCCGCTGTTTGCAGCCTGGCGGCCAACTGTTTTTGAGTGGCTTTTATCTGGAAGACTTGCCTTCGGTCCGCTCCTGCTGTGAAGCCAATGGGCTGAGGTATGTGACGCATAAAGAACGAGACCAATGGGTCGCAGCAAAATTTGTAAATTTGTGACATGATCAGCCAGAGACAATACCAAGAGGCCCACGAGTTGATGACTCAAGAAGCGCTTGAGCATCAGATTGTCTTATACAATGACAACGTGAATACTTTTGATCATGTGATCAATTGTCTTGTTGAGATTTGTGGTCATACTTTATTACAGGCCGAACAGTGTGCCTTATTGGTGCACTATAAAGGGAAATGTTCTGTAAAGTCAGGAAGCTACGAAGAGTTGTTGCCCCAATGCACCGCTCTATTGGAATCTGGTCTAAATGCCGAAATTATTTGATTTTTCTGTTTTTGTTTTGGGTAGAAAAGCCAATAGCCAAAATAAAAATAGCACTTGACCTCAATGTTGTGGCCAAGTGCTATGTCAATACAGACGAGATGTATTACTCTACAGTAATGGGAAATACCACTGATATGTCCGTCTCTCCACCAGCTCCTGAAAGGGTGCCATCATTTGGTTTCAAGGGTTCGTGACGCAATGTGACGGTCATTGTTCCTTGACCTGCTGTATTGGTGGTCAACGAAAATGCCAAGCCTAAAGGGTGGTCATTAGAGTCAAAATCGAGGTACGCGGTGTTGAGGTCCAAATTGCCCCCTTGAGTATAGAAAAACTGGTGCTCATCACTTTCTTCCGAAATTTCCTCATGTATCGGTTCTGCTGGATCTACAGTCTGGTTAAGCACCTGAATACTGCCCACATACATGGTGTTGGCGGCTAAATTATCGGATACGGTGATTTCGGGTTCATTGGGCCCTTCTCCGTCCAAATCTTGACTGCGCAACTCGATGGCTTGCCCTGAGTCAGCAGTTAGGGTCACCACAAGGGTCGTAATGACTTCTTCTTCATTAATTTGCTCTGGAGGCGTGTCATCATCCGAACAAGAATGAAGTGAAAGTGCCAAAAAGAGTATTGAGCTGATGCTGAGAAATTTGATCATATTATTTGATTTAAATGAATTGAAAATTGAGTTTGTCTTATTTAGAATAGTCATATTATTTGTTTTTATCATGATGGTGTTAAAAGTTTGTTGTGAGGGACAGCAATAGATTGCGCCCCAAATCGTCTGCATAAAATCGCAGGCTATTTAAGTAATTTCTGTACCGTACATTAAAGCAATTATTGACTCTTAATGACAGTATGGTCTTGCTTTTTCCGAGATTTTTCAATTGTCCGCGGATCTCAAGGTTCATCAAATGATAGGCGTCAGGTGGAGTGCTCACGTCAACCAACTCAAAAGACTGACTCTCGGGAATAAAGGCCTCGAAATTTGTGTTTGGATATTCGTTTTGTCTCCAGGTATGATCACTTTCGATGCGCAGTTCAAATGCGGGCAGGTTTTGGTTTTGATACACTACAGTGTTGATGGCGTTTACTGGAGGCATATTGATCAGTGGTGTCCCAGTAGCAACCTCATAACTTTTGACCAACGCGCACTGTGTTTCGAGCGCGATGTCTTGGTTGAGCACCACCCGCGCATCTAAATCCATACCGGCCAGGGAAACATTTGCCTGACGATAAGACCAGACTTGAAAATTACCACGAATGGTTTGCTGCACCCCGGTAGGTTCCAACAAGATAAAGCGATCAATAAATCTCAAAAACGGATGAATAGAAAACGTTACCTTGTTATTTTGGAATCTATAACCTGCCGAGATATTTTTTGATATTTCGGAGGTGAAACGAAGATCGCCAATCTCTATTCTTGACGCACTGTGATGCAGTCCTTCAGAAAATAATTCTGATGGATTTGGATTACGAGCGCCAAGGGCAAGGTTCAATAAAATGGTACTTTGCGCATTCAATGACCAGTTCAGCCCCAATGCAGCCGATGGGTTTAAATAGTCAAATTTTGGTTGCGTTAAAGTTTGCGTCCCTAAATCTTCGATGACGAAATCAGGATATATTGAGCCATAATTTCGTTCTTCCCAAAGTGCTGTGTAATAATACTTGAAGGCTTTGATATGGCTATAATCTAATCGCGCACCAAATTCCAGGGCCAAATCATCACTCAAGGCTTTGCCTGCCAACACATAGGCGCCCAAGTCATAACGATTAAAATCCGGAATCAGCCTTTTTACACCCGTGTTTGGATCAGAACTATTCTGGAGTTTTCTCCCCCCTAGGCCGAGCTTTAAATTAGAAAACCAGTTGCTTACTGGTGCCATGTCAATAGAAATGGACTGAGTGATCAGACTCAAATCCATTGAGGCTTTATTCTGATCACTGCCTCTTCGTATATCAAATTCCAAACGATGGTTATTTTGATAATCGTATCGCACATTAATTTTCCCGAGCACCCTGGATTTAATGTAGCCCTTTGCGGACAGAATTTCATGGACGACTTCTTGCTTTGGTCGGTCTATGTCATAGGTAAAATCACGGATGATTAGGGGCACTTCACTATTAAGTGCCAATAATTGATCTTGCGCTCCACCCAGATGTGACGCGCGCAGAATACCTATTTTGTTTTCAACTCTGCTGTACTTTAACTCAATACCCCGCTTGAATTGATTTTTGCCAATAACCGCTGCAACCGAATTTGACCTCATTCCTGTATTGCTCAATATATAGTCTGGTGCCTCAAAATCACCATAACCCTTGAACGTGCCTTCTAGAGAACCATACCAGCCAAAATCTGTGCTTTTGGTCATGCCGGCATGCAAGGAGCCCCCTTGGCCATTGGTTTGGGCAGTCCATCTGGCCTTGCCAAATAGCGTATCCTTTATGGGAATCCGCTGGGGTTTTATAATGACAAAACCACCGATCGCATCACCGCTGTATTGCAGGGCGGAAGCATTCTTGATGATTTCTATAGAATTTGCTTGATTCACATCCAAATTGGGTGCGTGCTCAGCACCCCATTCTTGATCTTCCATGCGCACTCCAGCGTTGATAATGGTCACTCGGCTGCTGTGTAACCCATGAATTGAGGGTTTAATTATTGAATTCCCAGAGCTCAGTCCACTGACACCACTGACTTTTGAGAGCATCGCACCTAAAGACTGATTGCTGCCCAAGGCAATATCTTCTTGGCTTAAGGTTGGTTTTATCACAGTTTGGTTGAACCCATCGCCAGAACCACTCACAATCACTTCGTTGAGTTTTTCATAATGATGTTCTAATCTTAGAATTTTAGTCGTATTGTCTTTGACCTTAATTGAGGACATCTTGGTTTTGCATTGCGCATGCTCGACCACAATGGTATAGTGGCCATTGCAGATGTTGTCAAAGGAGAATGTGCCGCGCTCATCACTGAACGTGGTTGCATTCAATTCTTCGATCGAAATGATGGCTCGCGAGAGCGGTGAATCGTCGTGCTGGTCCAATATAGAGCCAGTAAACTTAAAACTGCAATCTTGAGCATTGATTACGGTGCTAAAAGCAAGTAAGAGCACCGAGATGATTCTATGCATTTGAGTGATTTAATTTGTTCAACCGGTGGGTTATAAGAAGTATACCGAGAAATTAAATCATGCCAGGAGGTCCTCTGGAGGTTTTTGTGTTGGCTGTTTGGTCTGAAAAAACAGTAAAGCCCCATGATAAGGCTATGGTGTTAATGATCACGTCATGATGAAAATCTGGCGCGACACTAAAGAATGTCATTTCACTTAAGTGAAAGGCGAGCAGGTCGCATTGGTGGTCGACCTCATGCAAATGTGTTGTGCTTTGCTTACAGCTCAGATGCTTGTGCCCCTCCAAGACGTGCTCTAATTGGATCAGGCCGGGCAAGATCAATACTAACCCACAGATGAGCGCCAAAAACCGGTGTTTTTGTGTCAGGTCAGTATGTTTGGAATGATGCATCGGCGTCTTGGACTGAGGCTATAAAAATATAATAAAAATGGCTCACACCAAAGATCTGGTCTAAATATGCCAAAATAAATTCCCCGATGTTTGGACAATGACCGGTACCGAATTTGGCGACCCATCAAGCGGAGCTCATATTTTTACAAAAAAACGGTCTTAATTTTCTGCTGAATTAGAGTAAAGATTTATATTTGCGCCGCAGTTCTTTACTGTTTAGGGCAAAATGAGTGTTCGGTGTCATTTGCATCATATGGAGCACCCGCCCACCCAATAAGGCCTCGTGGCGCAACTGAATAGCGCATCTGATTACGGCTCAGAAGGTTGCAAGTTTGAATCTTGCCGAGGTCACTTAAGAATGTAAAAACCCGCTTTTTGAAGCGGGTTTTTTCATGCCCACAAGAAAAGAAGTTTACTTCATTTTTGAAGTGGGCATAAAAAATAGCAAACCAAAGGTTTGTGGGTTTTGCATTTAGACTACGGAGCTCTATCAGGAACTTTAATCCTGCCCTCCAAGAGATGTGACACCCAGTGAGATGAGCTGCTATCCAAAAAAGAAGGTTTCTAGCTCTTCCTTAGTAAAGTCATTCAATATTTCACTGGGGTGAATTTGCAGGCCCACGCAGAGTTTGAGGAATACTTCTAAAGATATCTTGTTTTTACCTTTTTCAATCACACCCACATAGTTTCTGCTCAGGCCACAAGCATAAGCCAAGGATTCTTGAGATATTTTCTTTGATATTCGAGTCGTTTTAATTTTTTCAGCGATGCATTTCATGAGCGATGACTTTAGCTGTATTTTACTCTTGGAAAATTAAAAATACTTTTCGTCATTGTTCACTACTATGGTGTGGGTTACCATAGTGGGCCTATTGCTTTTGATTTACAATATTTATGATTTTATCTGTTTTGATGATGGCCCCTGATCGGCCGCAAAGCCCAACTTTGCTTGGGCCGAATATTGCCATCAGAGTGAGTTAGTGGGGCAGTCGGTCTTTTAAAAGGCCATAGAGAAATGTGCCGACACTTGACCAAAAAATAACCACCAAGATGGGCCAATAGCCCGCTCCAGCTAATACAAACATGGGTCCTGGACAGGCCCCAGCGAGCGCCCAACCGAGCCCAAAGATGACGCCTCCCCATAAATAACGACTGATCGTTTTGGTCTTGGGACTCAAGACGATGGTCTCATCATAAAAAGATTTGATTTTAAATCGTTTTATGGATTGAATCATGAGGATGCCAACAGCCAAAGCCGAGCCAATAATTCCGTACATGTGAAAGGCGTCAAATTGGAACATTTCATATATGCGGAACCATGATGCGGCCTCAGATTTAAACAATGTAATGCCAAAAATTATGCCGATAAAAAGATAGATGAGTGTGCGCATTATTTAAAATATTAAAGGGAAGATAAGGTGCACCAGTTTCTTTTGCGAGTGTGACATGGCCACTGACAAAATCGGCGTGAAAGTGAGTTTCAAAAATATATTTGATTTTTGCCTCTTCTCGCTGGGCGCGATCAAGGTATGGTTTCACTTCTCTTAGGGGATCAATAATGGCAACTTCGCCGTTACTTTCGATGTAATATGCGCCTTGTGCCAGGCAACCAGTATAAATTTGTTCAACGTTCATCTTGTTCTGTTTTTTAATTGATGAGGTAAAAGTACTGTCTTGAGCACAACACGACAGTAACTTTGGTTACACAGGGCTGATTTTGCAAAAAAAACATGAGTACCTCTTGAATTGTTGCGGATTTTAGTCAAAAAAAGACCTCTACGGTAGAGGTCTTTTGGACAATGTTTGTTTTTTGTTATTGTTTGACAAAAAACTCCATATAGAATATGAATACTGCCATGACGAATATAAAGTAACCAAATCCTTTTTTGAGTTTGCTGCCATCGATAAAGTTGCTGAGGTAGCTCCCTATAAAAATACCGACAAAAGATAAGCCAGTAAATAAGGCCAAAAATATCCAGTCAATTTCCATGGTTAGCGCATCGCCAAAGAAAAACCCTAGTAGAGATTTGAAGGCGATGATGATCAGTGAGGTCCCAACAGCAACTTTCATCTCGACATTGGCCAATATCACTAAAGCTGGAATGATCAAAAATCCACCACCTGCGCCAATCATGCCAGTGATGCCACCCACCAAAAGGCCTTCCGCCAAAATCAAGGGGTAGTTATAAGTTACCTTACCCTTGTTGGCGTTGTTATTTTCTTTTCGGGTTTTGAGCATGGAAAATGCTGCCGGAATCATTAAGGCGGCAAAAAGACCAAACATGCCCATTCTTCGGGTAAAATCAAAGTCGCCAAGGGCAAACAAGACATCCGGCAACGCGGGGACGACAAACTTCCTCACAACGGTCACACCGATAATAGCGGGCAGTCCGAAGACAATGGCAGTGCGCCAATCTACGTAACCCTTAAAATGTTGCTTTAAGCCACCGACAAGGGCGCTTGCGCCTACGATAAATAATGAGTATGCGGTTGCTACTTTTTCATTTACCGAAAACAAATAAGCCAAAACTGGGACCGCCAGAATCGAACCACCTCCACCGATAAGGCCCAGTGAGATGCCAATGACCAATGCACTTGCGTAACCAAATATTTCTATTAATGCCATAATTTAATTTCTAATTCGGGGCGAAAGTAGGCAGCTCAATCATGTGCCGCAGTAACCTAGGTTACATAGCTTCTCTAAATTAAGCACTTTTACTGAATTTCTTTGGAGACTGACCTGACCGTTTTGCTCCATCTTCTTGAGTAATCGGGAGATGACTACTCTTGAGCTATGCAAGTCGTAGGTCATCTCTTGATGCGTGTTTCGGATCACCTCTTCTTGATTGACCCGCGCTTTTTCTTTGAGGTAATTAAAAAGCCGCTCTTCCATATTGTCAAATGCGATACTGTCCATAGTATGGAGCATTTCATTTAATCTGTTGTGGTAGCTTTCAAAAACAAAATTGCGCCAAGATTTGTAGCGCAACGTCCATTCTTCCATTTTTTGAATGGGCACCATGATTAATACGGTGTCTGTCTCGGTAATGGCACGAATTTCACTTTTGGTTTGTCCCGAAGCATAATTCATGGTCATGGAGCAGGTGTTGCCAATTTCAATCAATTTCGTGTGGGCCGGCACTTCTTTGTAGAGGCCAACCTGGGCAATTTCTTTAATGAGAGCCGCTTCAAAAATATGGCCATAAATTTCTTTGATTTCTTGAATCATGATTGGGTTGTTTGGGAAATGGCATCAGGGCAACACCACATCCAATAATAAAATCCATCAGCCCACACAAAAGCGGAGTGATGAGGTCAATGCTTATCGTAAAATTAATATTTAATGTGGTGTTGCCATAGTAATGATGGCATTTTTAAAGAGAATGTGTGAGGGGCTACGCTCTAGCCCGCACTTTGCTGTGCGTTAATGGGGCTCACCGTGTCATAAGACATGGTTTTGGTCTCGAAGCAAGCTTTCTGATGGTTGTATACGCGGCAATGGTCTATAGGTTTTGCGTAAACATGCAGTGTCATCGCTCTGCTGCCGGATTTATTTTCAATAGTGTGGTAGCCCATCTTATCGTGCATATAGGTCAAGCGGCCTTCTGACAGCAAGGCTTCGTTGGTCAAAGTAAACCCATTGGCCACGCGATCAAAACGTTTTTCACTCACGACTCCAGAAATGTGGCACATCCAGCAGTCTTGTCCCTGGTGCCCATGCAGCGGTGTTTTTGCTCCGGCATCCCAACAAATCAAAATGAATTCAAAATCATCGCTTCTTGTGATGCAATTCCTAGTATAACCGCCAGCAGTCCATGAGGCATGCGCGTCAAATTCAGCGGGTTCGATCTCTATTCGTTTGAGGACACTGACTTGTTCTTGGGGCTCAGCTTTTTCAAAACAGTCTATCAATGTCTCAATTGAAGTAATCGGGGTCATGTAAGATTTAGTTTTTATAGAAAATAAATAAATTAGAGTGACAGTTAAATCACGGTCAATTGGGCATAAAGATAGTCATATTGAGGTAAAAATGAAGTTTTTAAGCCAAAATGAACAAAAAATAGGCTAATTTTGACTCATTATCAACAAAAACATAAATACTTTCTATGCAACATACTTTGGATAAATTCATGAAGATCATCACGACTTTGCTCCATGATGAATCTGATCATCCAGTGGCACAATTTGTCCCGTCCCAAGAGTTGTTTGACACCATTGATTTGTCCTTACAGAAGGAGGGAATTCCAGAGGAAGAATTCGACCAAGTGCTCACAGATTTGGTTTTGAAGTCACCGCGAACAGCGACCAATGCTTTTTTTAACCAATTATTTGGTGGCCGCAATGACAAGGCGGTGTTGGGAGATCTTTTGGCAGTCATGTTGAACAATAGCATGTACACCTACAAGGCTGCAGGGCCTCAAATTGGTGTCGAAAAAGTCGTTTTGCGCGAGGTCTGCCGCCTTATTGGCTGGGGAGATAAAGCCGATGGGACTTTTGCCCCTGGAGGCTCTATGACAAATTATATGGCTATGGTGATGGCCCGGGATGCCTATGATGCGACGATCCGTTATAAGGGTGGGCGTGACAATATGATTGTTTACACCTCTAAAGAATCTCATTACAGCATACCAAAGAATGCCGCGTTCTCCGGAATTGGTCGGGATAATGTCCGTTATGTACCCACCAATGCTCTTGGACAAATCGACGCAGCAGCACTAGAGCAAATGATCCAGAACGACATCACAAGTGGGGGGCATCCGACTATGGTCAATTTGACTGCAGGCACAACAGTTTTGGGGGCATTTGATGCCATCCGACCCATATCAGAAATTTGTCAAGCGCATGATATATGGCTCCATGTGGATGGGGCCTATTGCGGTTCGGTCTTATTTAGTGACCGTTATAAACACCTGATAGATGGTATAGAATTGGTGGATTCTTTTAGCGTCAACGCCCATAAAATGATCGGGACACCCTTGTCGTGTTCGATTATTGTGGCCAAGAATAAGAAGCATTTACACGATTCATTTTCAAACGATGCGAGTTATCTCTACCAAACTGACCACGATGAATTTAACTTGGGTAAGACCTCACTGCAATGCGGACGCAGAAATGATGCGCTCAAATTTTGGACGCTTTGGAAAAGTGTCGGAACAAATGGATTGGCCAAAATCGTGGACCATCAATTCGATTTAGGGGAGACGGCAAGAGACTACATTAGAGCCCACAAGGATTATACCTTATATAGTTTTGAGGATTCTATTTCTATTTGCTTCAACTACAGAAACATTCCTGCGCGCGCGTTATGCACTGCGCTCTACGAGCAAGAAGAATTGCTGGTGGGCTATGGGTCGTTTGGCACAGACGAGTTTGTGCGTTTTGTGACCATCAATGCCCAAAACAGTCATCAAGACATTCTTGATTTTTTCGCAAAATTGGAACGCTTTGTGGCCCATCATCACGAGTTGAGTGTCCTGGAAGTTCAATCGTCTTAAGCGCCTATGGATCTGACTAAATTTGTTGTTTTAGGCCTGTATGTGGCCGTGTTGTTTCTGATTGGAATCATCGCGTCGCGCAGGGTCAAAAACATGAGTGATTTTTATGTAGGAGGCAAGAAATTAGGATTTTGGGCAGTAGCTTTTTCTGCACGTGCCACAGGGGAATCTGGATGGCTTTTGATAGGCCTTACCGGTATGGGGGCCTTGTCTGGTTTGTCGGCATATTGGGTTGTTGTGGGTGAGGTTTTGGGTGTGGCCATTTCTTGGTGGTTCATGGCCAAACGCTTCAAGCGAAAGAGCGACGACTACGGCTCTATTACCATCCCTGATTACCTTGAAAGCCATTTCAAAACCTCCAAAAAAACCATAAGATCTGTGGCGGCGACGGTGCTTTCTGTCTTTGTGGTGATTTATGTGAGTTCCCAAATAGATGTCACTGGTAAGGCCTTTGAATCCATGTTAGGCATGGATTATTATTGGGGCGCAATTGTTGGCTTTTTGATCGTATTGTCTTACATCTTTGTGGGGGGATTTGTCGCTGCGGTTTGGTCTGATTTATTCCAAGGGCTCCTCATGTTTTTTGGACTTGTCTTATTGCCTATAGTGGTTTGGTTCTATATGGACAGTGGTCATGGTATTGTTGAAGGACTTCATATGATTGATCCGAGCCTGACCAATATTTGGGGTACTAGTGACGATGTTTATATGAATATTGCCACCATGCTTGGTTTCGCCATGATTGGGTTAGGGTTCTTAGGCTCGCCTCAAGTTTATGTGCGATTCATGTCCATCAAAGACGAGAATGAAATTGACAAAGGAAAATGGGTGGCGGTGATTTTTACCTTGCTCACCGATGCGGCAGCGGTAACCATTGGGATCCTTGGGCGCCTTTACTTTACGCAATCCGGGCAAGATCCTGAGGCAGTCTTGGGTAATGGTGCCGAAAATGTTTTGAGCATGTTGACAGAAAATTTTCTGCCTCATGTTGTCGCGGCCATTTATATTGCGATTGTCCTTTCGGCGATCATGTCGACCATTGACTCTTTACTAGTTTTGGCCTCTAGTGCAGTAACCAGAGACTTTTATCAGAAAATTTATCGTCCCGATCTCAAAGATGAAGATTTGGGCAAACTCTCGCGATGGGTGACGTTGATCATGGCATTTTTAGCCTTGGTGATTGCGATGGCTATCGCTGTTGTATCCCCCAATCATACAGTGTTTTGGTTAGTGATCTTTGGATGGTCGGGTATTGCGGCATCATTCTGCCCGGTCATTATTCTGTCCCTATTTTGGTCAGGATTATCTGAGCGGGGTGCGGTGGCAGCCATGATCACAGGGTTTTTATGCGTCCCGTTTTTTAAGTTTGTCGTGCAATCTATGGAAGGCATTGGCCCGTATTTTGTCCAATTGGATGTGTTGGCGCCCTCATTCTTAATCTCTATGGCTGTGGCTTGGGCGGTCTCAAAGCTTTATCCCTCTAAACAACCCATCGGTGACAAAATAGGGGCTTAGGTATTGAGTATGTCTTCTCCGGTAGTGATGACAGGCGAGGCATCAAGATCAGCAACCTCCATAAAGCTGATCAAGAGTTCTAGTGACGATTGGAGATTGTTGAGGTCGTTATCCGGCAACTGCTGCAGTTTGATGCTTAATTTTTCATGCAATAAATCTGGTATAGAGGTCACGACTTTTGCACCGATTGCCGTCAAATAGATGTAGGAGGACCGTTTGTCTTCTGGATTGGGGACTTTGGCCAAGTAACCTTTTTTTTCCAATCGTGCAATCAAACCACTTACAGTACTGGCGTTAAGGTTAAGATGGATGCCAATCTCTTTGGCCGTGGCCCGAAACACCTCTTGAGCGTTCAAATAATTCAAACAGAGATACTGCGGAATACTGATGCCGTATTGCTTGTCTATGCGCTTGCTTTCCAAATTGATGGAGCGTATGATTTTGCGGATATTGATCAAAACGTCGGTATAGTCCAAGTCAGGTGCTTTTGTCAGTATGAACATACTAAAATCCCTCGGGCTTACCAAACTGTTGGCCCTATTTTGCGGGGTTTGCGGCACTTGCTCATGCCGCGGTCGGGGTTTGTCTATATTTTTGTTTAATTATTATTCAAAAACGTTAAACATTATGTACTTTTGTCAGATAACCACCGCATAAATATTATGGCCAAAACAAAACAAATCACCCAAGATCAGATCGTAGATTGGTACATGGAAGAGCAGCTCACAGCAGCTCACACCTCTCAATCTATCTATGCCTTTGCCCACAAGCATGAATTCTCAGAATCAGAATTTTACAAGCATTTTAATAGCTTTGAGCAACTCGAAAAAGAAATTTTTGCCCTGTTTTGCAGCAAGTCACTTGAACTGCTGGCCGCATCAAAGGAATATGACCAATCTCAATCAAAACACAAGCTTTTGGGTTTCTATTTCACCTTTTTTGAATTCCTAACCGCCAATCGATCTTACGTTGTGTTGAAACTTAATGGACAAGGGAACCATCTTGGCACGCTCAAAGTACTCAGTGGGCTGCGTCAAACGTTTTTGACCTTTGCCAAAAGTCTTGCTTTAGAACCGATTGATTTTAAAAATGAGACCGTCAATAGAGTAAGGGATAGGGGCGTGGCTGAATCCTTGTGGGTGCAACTCTTAATGACCATTAAGTTTTGGTTGGAGGATGAGTCCAAGGGCTTTGAGAAGACAGATCTTTTCATAGAAAAATCCATCAAAGCGCAATTTGACCTGATGGATATCGCCCCCATGCAGAGCGTATTTGATTTGGCGAAATTCTTGTGGAAAGAAAAGAAAATGGCCTAAATGAAGACGATCGACAAAATTCCAACATCCAAAATACAGCGGGCCTCAAAATTGGTTTCGACTGGTCTAAAAGTTGGGGTCAATTACGCCAAGTATTACGGCGAAAAGCTGGTCAGTCCAGAAGTTGAAGCTAAAGAAAAGCTCAATCAAGCCAACGCTTCAGATATTTACGATGGGTTGAAGCAGTTGAAAGGCTCTGCGCTTAAAGTGGCCCAGATGTTGAGCATGGAAAAAAACATTTTGCCGCGGGCATATGTCGACAAGTTTTCTTTGGCGCAATTCTCTGTGCCGCCGTTGTCCCCGCCATTGGTCATGAAGACGTTTAAGAAGTATTTCAATAAATCGCCACTCGAAGTTTTTGATGCCTTTACCATGGAGTCGGTAAATGCGGCGAGCATCGGTCAGGTCCACAAAGCCTCTAAGGCAGGCAAAGAACTGGCCGTTAAGATACAGTATCCGGGTGTTGCCGATAGTATTTCGTCTGATTTGGCCCTGGTCAAACCTATTGCCAAAAAGATGTTTAACGTCAAGGGTGAAGGCTCTGATGATTATTTTTTAGAAGTAGAGCACAAGCTGATAGAGGAGACCAATTACGATCTTGAGTTGGCGCAAAGTGTCGAAATTAGTCAAGCCTGTGCGGTTATTGACGGCTTGCGGTTTCCACGCTATTATCCAGAATTGTCTTCTGACAGAATTTTGACTATGGATTGGATGACGGGCGTGCATTTATCCGAATATGTGGCAAATGGTATTTCTGAAGCGTCATCTCAAAAGCTCGGGCAATCCCTCTGGGATTTTTATATGTACCAGATGCACGTGCTGCGTAAAATTCATGCCGATCCACACCCCGGAAATTTCATGGTCGCTCCCGATGGGGCTTTGATCGTGATTGATTTTGGCTGTATGAAGTCTATTCCTGAAGATTTTTATGGGCCCTATTTTGAATTGGCGGCAAAGAAAAACATTCAAGACCCTGTGTTCTTTGAACAAAAGCTTTATGAACTTGAGATTTTGAGACTTGACGATGGTCCGAAGGATAAGGCTTTTTTTACTGACTTATTTTATGAAATGTTATTGTTGTTTACAGAACCATTTCACTCGGATCAATTTGATTTTTCTGATGAGGTGTTTTTTGCCAAAATAGCAGCGTTGGGCCAAAAGTATGCCCAGAGTACGGAATTGCGCAAGATGAACGGCAATAGAGGGTCTAAGCATTTTATTTACATCAATCGAACCTTTTTTGGGCTGTATAATTTGATGTTTGATCTCAAGGCCAAAAATGTGGTGATCAATAACTACAGGTCCTTAGAGGAGCGTCCCAATTTAGCCTTGGTTTCTTAGGGTCAAAGAAGCACTGAATGCTTTTGCCAATGCAGAGCAAAAAACGCCAACCGTGACATGAACGAATTATCAATCATCTTTCCACACCAATTGTTTGAGGTGCCTGTGCACTTGAATAAGGAAAGACCGGTCGTGCTCATCGAAGAAGAATTATTTTTCACTCAGTACCCCTTTCACCAACAAAAGATCTCGTTTGCGCGCGCGTCCATGCGCTATTATTTTGACTACTTAAACGATAAAGGGTATCAAGTGTCCTATGTAGAAGCTCATGATCCATTGGCAGATGTTCGTGCTTTGATCACGCAGCGCAAAGCTCAAGGGACTCAATGTTTTCATGTGGTGCACCCCACAGATGATTGGTTGGAGAAAAGAATAGTGTCTGCTGCTGGACCAGAGCAAATCAGTTGGTATCAGACGCCTTCTTTTTTGAACAAGACACAAGATCTTGAGCAATTTTTCAAACCTTCAAAGAAGAAGTTTTTCCAAACCGCTTTTTACAAACAAGAGCGCCGCTCAAGAGCCCTGCTCATGGATGGGGATCAGCCTCAAGGAGGTCAATGGACCTACGATGTCGAAAACCGAAAGAGGTATCCCAAGAACAAGGTACCCCCCATGATTCATTGGCCTGAGGCGACTAAGTACCACGAAGAGGCTCAAGAATATGTCGCAAAATATTTTGCGCACCACTACGGCGAATGTGACCGCGAGATTCATTATCCTATTTCGTTTCAGGCTGCGAGATTGTGGTTCGAGCAATTTTTGACCTATCGATTTCATGAATTTGGTGATTATGAGGATGCCATCGTGCCGCACGAGATCTTTCTCCACCACAGTATATTGTCGCCACTATTGAATTCTGGACTTTTGACACCAAAAGATGTTATAGAAAAGGCCCTAGCGTTCGCCGCAAAAAACAATGTGCCCATTAATTCTACAGAAGGCTTTGTGCGGCAAATTGTGGGTTGGCGTGAATTCATTCGCGGGGTATATGTGGTGAAGGGCAGCCAAGAACGGACCACCAATTTTTGGCAACACAAAAGAAAGATGCCCCAATCTTTTTATCAAGGAACTACCGGTCTAAAGCCGTTTGATGATGCCGTAAAAAAAACCTTAAAAACAGGCTATGTCCACCACATCGAAAGGTTAATGATCATGGGCAACCTGATGGTTCTTTGTGAGATAGATCCGGATGATGTTTATCGCTGGTTCATGGAACTATTTGTTGATGCTTATGATTGGGTCATGGTGCCCAATGTCTATGGGATGAGCTTATTTGCTGATGGTGGACTGATGAGCACAAAGCCATACATCAGCGGGAGCAATTATATCCTTAAAATGAGTCATTACCAAAAGGGTCCATGGCAGCAGGTCTGGGACGGATTGTTTTGGCGTTTTATGGACAAGCACTATGATTTTTTTGCGGGCAATCCAAGGTTGTCTATGTTGGTGCGAAATTTGGATAAAATGGCTCCTGATGTCAAGATGCAGCATTTGGATCATGCAGAAGAATTTTTGAAACAACTGGATGTTTCTGCCTCGGGTTAGTGGCCTGTGTCCAGTGGCTGTCGGATGGATGTACACAAATTGAATGAGATAAAATTTAAAAAAAGAGAAACCATGTTCGGATTATTCAAAAAAAAATCAGAAAAAGAAAAACTTCAGGAACAATACGCCAGCTTGATGAAAGAGGCCCATCAATTATCGACATCAAATCGAAAACTGAGTGATCAAAAGGTCTTTGAGGCGAACGAGATTGCAAAAAAAATTGAGGCGTTGCCTAGTGAATAAGTCGGAAAATTATGGAGTCAAAAAAACCAGATAATGTGGCCTTTGACCAAGAGTCCCAAAAGTATGTTTCTTCTTTGCTGCCTTATGCCACTAATGTTGGCGCGCCAGTAATCACGGCTGTCGATACCGTAGCCTGGAAGAACAGAAGTGTCAATAAGGTCAACCATCGCGTGAAGACCAAGCTTATGGCCTTGCGGGAGGAGTACAATGCCGCTATGGAAGAATTTGAGCTGAACAAGTTGATATTGAGCGCAAAGTTTAATTTTGAACCCATTGTAGGGTCGGCTTATCACCTTTATCGCAGGGCCGACCAAAGTACATTCTTATCGCTTATAGAGCCGGAAACTTGCCATTTTCATTGGTTAGGGAGTTATGCCATGAATGCCGATATGATTTGGCAAAAACTAAAGTAACATGTCATGAAACAAAAACGAATATACAATGAGCGTGAGCTGGACAGAATCATCGAGATGGCTTGGGAAGATCGGACCCCTTTTGAGGCCATAAAGTTCCAATTCGATTTGCCCGAGAAAGGGGTCATCGAGCTCATGCGCACTCATCTAAAGGAATCCAGTTTTAAGCGCTGGCGTAAGCGTGTCAATAGCGGCGTGAGTCAAAAACATTTGCACAAACGCGATCCCAATATCAGCCGTTTCAAGTGCGACCGACAGCGTGCTATATCGGGCAATAAAATTAGTAAGCGCTAAGGTTCATTTTGTTTTACCAAATCAATTTAATTACTTAATTTAGACACATGGGAGTAGGATTAATCGTTTTGTGGAGTGCCGCTGTTTGTATCGTTTTTGGTCTATTGGCCATGGTGATTGATCGCGCATAATCCCGATAAATTTTTAGGAACAGTACCAGAGGCCGCCTATGTCTAGCGCGGCTTGTTTTATTAGTGACTGTCGCCACTGAATGGTGTCAATAAACTAAAGTGCCTTATGAAATGGAATCAATCAGAACTGGACAATGCTGATCGCGTAGCGCGGCTTAAAATCATCAATGGCATCACGGGCATAAAGCCGGCCAATTTGATTGGTACGGCAGATGCTCTTGGGCAAGAGAACGTTGCTGTATTCAGTTCTGTGGTGCACTTGGGCAGCAACCCTGCACTTATTGGCTTTGTTTCTCGGCCTAGCGGCGATGTTCCGCGCCATACACTGGCCAATATTTTGGCCACCAAATCCTACACCATCAATCATATTCCCGAGCATTTGATCAAAAATGCACATTATACCTCGGCCAAATTTCCCCGGGAGGTTTCTGAGTTTGAGCGCTGCGGTATAACCCCCCAATACATTGATGATTTTTCTGCACCCTTTGTTTTGGAGAGCGTCATTAAAATGGGCTTGACCCTGCGCAGTGTTATTGATATTCCACTCAACGGGACCCAGCTCATTATAGGGCAGGTCGTTCATCTGGAAGTTCCTGATGAGGCGATCAACCAAATGGGTGATATAGATCTAGCACTCGCCCGCACCGCTGGTATTTCAGGCCTGAACAGTTACTATGCTCTTGATAAAATTGCCGATTTTCCTTATGCGCGTGTTGCCGAAACTCCTGAGTTTTGACTTTATTCGTTTTGGACAGAATCTTGAAGAATTGTAATTGGTGTGTGGGTATTTCCGGCGTAAAACACGACAAGCTCTACGGGCTCTGAGCCATTGTTTTCTCCGTGGTGCCAGGTATTGACCATTTCAACAATGACATCGCCTTCATTGAGCAGTAAACTGTCTCCGGTCTGGCTGATGACGGTCAATTGGCCCTGGAGCATGTAGCCGGAGTTGATCACAGGATGCTTGTGTACGGGTAACTTGGTGTTTGGGGGAATTGTAATTTTGAGCACTGTGACCTCAGGTGTACTGTCTCGGTAATGCGGCAGTGCAGCACCGTTCCAACTCTGACTTGTCTTGGCTAAGGTCGTGACTTTTGTTCTGTTTCGAGACTCCGTACAGGCACTGAGTGAAAACAGCATGGCCAACAAAAGAAGGTGTTTTGTGGGGGACATAGAATCTATTAATGAGACCAGACCCCATAAGCTCGTGCATGAAGTCTGGTCTAGTGATTATTTTTTGATGACTTTTTTACTCACGGTTTGTCCATCTGCTGTATGTAATTGAAGCAGGTAAAATCCTGCAGGTAACGATGAAAAATCAATCCCTGTTTGTGGCCCATCAATAATATTTTGGATCACTAGCATGCCTTTGCTATCGCGCAATTCGTAATGGGTCAATGTCCCTAAATGATGATCATAAGTCATGTTGAGATGGTGACTTACCGGATTAGGGCTGATGGAAATGGCCTTGTCAAAAGCGGTCAGATCTTCTATGCTGAGCACCGTCATGATGTCCATGATTTCTGATGGTGATACCGCACGGTTGTAGATCAGAACATCATCCAATACGCCCGCAAGGATGTTATTTGTGTTGTTGGCTTGAGTGCCGACAGTAAATGGATAAACACTGGGCAGCATATTGACACCAAAAACGCGCTGAGCGGCAAGATTGCCATCGACATATAAAAAGGCAGTGTTGCCATCATATACCGCAGCGATATGCATCCAGGTATTGGTCGGCACAATAGCACTGTCAATTGGCGGGTCAGCATTGATGTTCCAACGAATCTCTTGATTGGGTGTGAGCCCCAAATAATAACCTCCAACCCCAAAATCTGCCCAATTGTTCAAGATCGCTGTCCAATCGATCACCGTCTCGTCTATTTTGAGCCACAGGCAAAGTGATATAGTATTGTCTGTAGAAAAATCATAAACGGTTGGTTCAGAAGATGTGTCAAGATATTGATTGATGAGCTTGAGTGCGCTATTTGATTCTCCGAAACGGTTGGGTGCTGGCAATAAAAAGCCTCCAGTCGGAAAAGGATCTAAGGGTGTGGCATTGGTTGGGCTTGAGTTCTCATAATTATTGCCGTCCAGACGATAATAGCCCTGAAGTCCATCTTGCGGAATCTGCGCAAAGGCGTTTCCGAAAAGCAATACTGAAAGCAGAGTAAGGTAAATTCTTTTCATGATTTGACTGCGGTTAAATGTGTTAGATTTAATAAATATACTGAATTTCTATGGGGCATTGCCAATAAATTATGAGGGAGTCCCTGAGAATTCGTTAATTTTAAGTCATGAAAAAATATGCATCTTTAATTAAGACCGTCGTTGATTTTCCAAAACCTGGAATCGCATTTAAGGACATCACCCCGCTTTTAAAGGACCCAAAGGCAGTAGAGGCCTGCCTGGCAAAGATGGTGGCTGATATTCAAGGCCCTGTAGATTATGTAGTTGGAATTGAATCCAGGGGATTTATTTTTGGTCCGCTATTGGCACAAAAACTCGGCTGTGGTTTTGTGCCAATACGGAAAAAGGGCAAACTTCCTCGACAAACCCTTGCCATGGCCTATGATTTGGAGTACGGACAGGACCAATTAGAAATGCATTGTGATGCCCTGCCTCATGGGGCAAATGTGGTCTTGCATGATGACGTTTTGGCCACTGGAGGAACGGCTTCTGCCGCCGTCAAACTGATCGAACAGCTCGATGGTATTGTTCTTCATTGTCATTTTTTGATGACGCTTTCGGCGCTCGGTGGTCGCGAAAAATTAAGGGCCTATCCAGTCGATGCCGTCTTCAATTTTTAGTCCAAAGCGTTTGTGGTGACCCAATAGCGGTAGGCCAGCAAAAGTAGCTGCCATTTTTTGGCCTTTGACAGATCCAGCTGTTGCTTGGTCAAACTCGGCATGATCGCTTTGTTGATTTTGGCCAATAAAACAAATACAGGTCTTTTCATAGGCCTAAGGTACAAAATATCACACCACTCATCCGGTATTAATTACCCCTAAGTTGTATCTTTATGGCTCAATTTATGACATGAGCTTTGTCTATCTTTTTTTAGGGTTAACCTTGCTGGTTGTGGGTGGAGAATTTTTGGTCCGCGCCGCGGTAGGCCTTTCTTTTAAATTAAGACTATCCAAAATGGTCATTGGTCTGACGGTCGTTTCTTTTGCGACCTCTGCACCAGAGTTGATTGTGAGTTTAACGGCCGCCTTAGATGGTTATGGTGCTATTGCACTAGGAAATGTTATTGGGAGTAATATTGCGAATATCGGGCTGGTTCTGGGCATTACAGCCTTAATCACGCCGTTGGCTATAGAGCGTGATTTTTACCGAATCAACTGGCCTGCGATGTTTTTTGTTACTGTGCTTTTTACTGCATTTTTATTAGAAGGCGACGGTTTGAGCAGGGCAGAAGGTTCAATCTTGTTTGCCTGTCTTGTGGTGTATTTGGTGCTATTGATCCGCAAGGCCAAAAGCACGCCCGAAACGCAGACCGAAGATATTGATGGTTTTGACCAAAACTTAGGCCAAGTCTCGGCGTTCAAAATAGCGATTTGGTTATTGATTGGCGCTGTTTCACTTTATTGGGGGAGTGAATGGCTCGTCGATGGGGCTGTGGTCATCGCCAGTGACCTTGGTGTAAGCCAGCGTGTGATCGCTGTGACAATTATCGCCGTTGGGACTAGTGTTCCTGAATTGGCTGCTTCTGTCATTGCAGCACTTAAGAAGGAAAGAGCACTGTCTCTAGGGAATTTGATTGGGTCTAATATCTTCAATATTGCTTGCGTTCTCGGACTGACCTCTATGATTCATCCTCTTGATACAGTCACGTCAGATGTTTTGCCCCATGATTTATTCTGGATGATCGGTTTTGCATTAGTGGCTATGGTCCTGATATTCTTGCCCAAACGGCATCAAATTGGTCGTTACGAAGGGTTATTTCTTCTGATTGCTTACGCTACCTTCATCAGTCTGACGATTCGTTGATTGTTTTTTTTTAAAATGATCACAAATCAACAAAAAAATAGGGGGGGTGTTGATAAAATAATTAGCTTTTATATAAATATGGGTCCATTAATATAGGGTTAATTAGGAAATTCAATTATTTTTGTGGCTTAAATTGATAAAACTACCTCATATGTCAACATTACGATTTCAAGCCCTAAAAGAAACGCTTAGCCGCCAGCCGATAGCCGTTACGGAACCTGCTCGCCGGTCTGAAATTTTTGGCAACAATGTCTTTAGTGGTACGGCCATGCGTCAGTACCTGACCAAGGATTCATACAAGAGTGTCATGGAGGCCATTGAAAAAGGCACAAAGATTGACCGTAATGTGGCCGACCATATTTCAACAGGAATGAAGGAGTGGGCCATTTCAAAAGGGGCGACTCATTATACACACTGGTTTCAGCCATTGACTGGCGCCACTGCTGAAAAGCATGATGCGTTTTTTGAAACCATAGAAGATGGAACGGCAATAGAAAAATTTGGTGGCGGTCAGTTAGTGCAGCAAGAGCCTGATGCGTCGAGTTTTCCAAACGGCGGCATCAGAAATACTTTTGAAGCCCGCGGATATACCGCTTGGGACCCCACATCACCAGCCTTCATTTACGGAACAACTCTATGTGTGCCTACTGTATTTGTGGCCTATACCGGAGAAGCACTGGACAACAAAACTCCTTTGCTGCGTGCGCTACAAACTATTGATCAGGCGGCTACGGATGTGGTCAAATATTTTGATAAATCTGTGACCAAAGTAGTGGCGACTTTAGGTTGGGAGCAAGAGTACTTTTTGATTGACAAGGCCTTAGTGGCTGCTCGCCCTGACCTCAAATTGGCTGGACGGACCTTGCTAGGCCATTCTTCTGCCAAAGGACAGCAATTAGACGACCATTATTTTGGCTCGATACCCACTCGCGTTTTGAATTTCATGCGTGATCTAGAAAATGAATGCATGCTTCTTGGTGTGCCGGTCAAAACCCGTCACAATGAAGTGGCGCCAAATCAATTTGAATTGGCCCCTATTTTTGAGGAAGCGAACCTTGCTGTAGACCACAATTCATTGTTGATGGATGTGATGGACAAGGTGGGTGACCGTCATAATTTTAAAGTGGTCTTTCACGAAAAACCTTTTGCAGGCATTAATGGAAGCGGTAAACACAACAACTGGTCTTTGGCCACTAGTACGGGTGTCAATTTATTGAGCCCAGGGTCAACACCAAAAAAGAATCTTCAGTTCTTGACTTTTTTCGTGAACACCATTAAAGCGGTCAATGAGTACGAAGAATTGGTTCGTGCTTCTTTTGCCAGTGCGAGTAACGACCATCGTTTAGGGGCAAACGAGGCACCACCAGCCATCATCTCTGTTTTTATCGGGTCACAACTCACACAGGTGTTGGATGAGCTAGAGAAGGTGACTGACGGGAAGTTGTCTCCGCAAGAAAAAACAGATCTCAAACTCAACGTGGTCGGTAAGATTCCAGAAATTTTATTGGACAACACAGACCGTAACCGAACCTCTCCATTTGCTTTTACTGGAAATAAATTCGAATTGCGTGCTGTAGGTTCAACGGCAAACTGTGCGAATCCAATGACCGTGCTCAATGCCATCGTGGCAAAGCAGTTGATCGAGTTTAAAGCCGAAGTTGATGCGTTGATCAGTAAGCAGGGTATGAAAAAAGACGACGCGATTTTCAATGTTTTGCGCGAATACATTAAAGATTCAAAGCGCATTCGTTTCGAAGGTGATGGGTACAGCCAAGCCTGGGAAAAAGAAGGTGTAAAGCGCGGTTTGAGTAACCACAAAAACACACCTGATGCGCTAAAAGCTAAGGTGAGTGCGAAGGCCATTAGCCTCTACGAAGAGCTTGGCATCATGAGCAAGGTTGAGATTGAAGCACGTCACGAAATCGAAGTAGAAGAGTATGCCAAACGCATCCAGATTGAAGGCCGTATTTTAGGTGATATTGCCCGCAATCATGTTATTCCCACAGCCATCCGTTACCAAAATATCTTGATTGAAAACGTTCAAGGGCTTAAGGATATTTATGGCACTGGATTCAAGAAAATCGCTGGAGAGCAAATGAATCTGATTGAGCAAATCAGTGAACACATCGAAAAAATCAACCAAGGCATTACGGCGATGATTGATGCCCGTAAAAAGGCTAATTTACTTGATGATATGGAGGCTTGTGCTATGGCGTATTGCAATGAAGTGCGCCCTTATTTTGATGAGATCCGCTACCATTGTGATAAATTGGAGTTGTTGATTGACGACGAACTCTGGCCACTGGTCAAATACAGAGAATTGTTGTTCACAAGATAGAGACGACAATTAAGTGATAAAGAGGTTCAAAATATTCAATTTTGAACCTCTTTATTTTTTTACCTTTGTCTCATGAGTCAAGAAATTTCAAAACGATATGCACAGCGCGGTGTGTCTGCCGCAAAAGAAGAGGTGCATCAGGCCATAAAAAACGTAGACAAGGGGCTTTTTCCAAAGGCTTTTTGCAAGGTCGTTCCTGACCATTTGACCGGCAGTGCAGATCACTGTTTGGTCATGCATGCGGATGGGGCAGGAACGAAATCTTCATTGGCTTATATGTACTGGAGGGAGACAGGAGATCTCAGTGTTTGGAAAGGTATCGCTCAGGACGCCTTGATCATGAATATTGATGACTTGTTGTGTGTCGGAGCGGTAGATGACATTCTGCTTTCCTCGACTATCGGCCGGAATAAAAACTTAATTCCAGGGGAGGTTTTGTCGGCCATCATCAATGGGACTGAAGAGCTCATCGAAGAATTAAAGGGCTATGGTGTGACCATTCATTCCACGGGAGGTGAGACGGCAGATGTGGGTGATCTTGTCCGCACGATCATTGTCGATTCTACGGTGACAGCCCGCATGAGGAGAGATCAGGTGATTGATAATGCGCGTATTGCTCCAGGAGATGTGATCGTTGGATTGTCCTCTTTTGGTCAAGCGACATATGAAACTGACTATAATGGTGGTATGGGCAGTAACGGTCTGACCTCTGCGCGTCACGATGTTTTTCATGCAGACTTGAAAGCAAAATATCCGGAAAGTTATGATGCTGCTGTACCGAGTGATTTGGTCTATTCAGGATCTAAGTCACTGACTGAGGCTATTGAGGGAGCTCCACTTAACGCGGGGCAATTGGTTTTGTCTCCAACCAGAACCTATGCCCCGATTGTCAAATCAGTGTTTAAAGAAATTGGGCGAGATGCCATTCATGGTATGGTGCATTGCAGTGGTGGTGCACAAACCAAAATACTCCATTTTATTGATCGAGGTCATGTCATCAAAGATGATCTATTTGATGTGCCTCCGTTGTTTGCCTTGATCCAAAATGAAAGCCAAACCTCCTGGAAGGAAATGTATCAAGTCTTTAATATGGGACACCGTATGGAGTTTTATGTGGCGCAGGAACATGCTGCAGCGATTATTGACATTGCCAAAAGCATGGGGGTTGCGGCCAAAATAGTCGGACGTGTGGCGGCTTCTGATCAAAAGAGGTTGACCATAAAGAGTCCGCATGGCGTGTTTGAATACGCTTGACGCCCAAATGAGTAAATTGCAGTAACTTTGCACCCCATTATAGGGGGTTTCATATCATATGTTAGAAAAATTAAATATTGTAAAGCAGCGTTTCGATGAGGTGAGTGATTTGATCATTCAGCCAGAAGTCATCAGTGACCAGAAACGTTATATCCAACTCAACAAGGAATATAAAGACTTGAATGCCATGATGGGGAAACGCGAAGAGTATATCGCATTGACCAATAGCATTGAAGAAGCTCAAGAAATTCTCAATGAGGAGACTGATGCAGAGATGATCGAGATGGCAAAAATGGAAATGGAGACGGCGCAGGAGCGCAAGCCCTTACTTGAAGAGGAAATTCGTTTCATGCTGGTGCCCAAGGATCCAGAAGATGCCAAAAATGCAGTGATGGAAATTAGAGCAGGCACTGGCGGTGATGAAGCCAGTATTTTTGCAGGAGATTTACACCGACTTTATACCAAATATTGTGAAGGCAAAGGTTGGCAGGTCAGTGTTGTAGATTATAATGAAGGGACCAGTGGTGGTTTTAAGGAAATTATTTTTGAAGTTAATGGTGAAGATGTTTATGGCACCCTAAAGTATGAGGCGGGAGTGCATCGGGTCCAAAGAGTGCCCCAAACCGAAACCCAAGGTAGGGTGCATACAAGTGCTGCAACAGTCATGGTGTTGCCCGAAGCAGAAGAATTTGACTTAGAACTCGATATGAGTGAAGTGAGGATAGAACGGACCACTTCAACGGGGCCGGGGGGGCAATCAGTGAACACCACTTATTCTGCCATCAAATTGCATCATGAACCTACAGGGATGATTGTGAGCTGCCAGGATCAAAAATCGTCACACAAAAACCTAGAAAAGGCCCTCAAGGTCTTGCGCTCGCGTTTGTATGAGCTAGAATTGGCCAAAAAAATGGAAGCCGATTCACAAAAGAGAAAGAGTATGGTTTCTTCAGGAGACCGTAGTGCAAAGATCAGAACGTATAATTATCCACAGGGACGCGTGACCGACCACCGCATCAATTTGACCCTTTATGATTTGGGCAATATTATGGATGGCGATATTCAAAAAATTGTAGATGAGCTTCATTTGGTGCGCAATACAGAAAAACTTCAAGAGGCCGGCGAAACATTTTAACAGACAAGCATGACACATTCACAACTGACTCAAGCGATCCTAGAGAAACAATCTTTCTTGTGTATTGGACTGGATGTTGATTTGGATAAAATACCGCCACATTTGCTGGATGAGGAAGATCCGATTTTTGCTTTTAATAAAGCCATTATTGATGCGACGCACCATTTAGCAGTGGCTTATAAGCCCAATACTGCTTTTTATGAATCCTATGGATTAAAGGGTTGGCATGCGCTAGAGCGCACCATTAATTACCTCAATAAGTGTCATCCCGAAATATTCACTATCGCAGATGCCAAAAGGGGAGACATCGGCAATACCTCCTCGCGCTACGCCAAAGCGTTTTTCGACGAAATGGGCTTTGATTCGGTGACCGTTGCACCCTATATGGGACGTGATTCGGTTGAACCATTTTTGGCATTCGAGAACAAGCACACCATATTATTGGCTTTAACCTCTAATGGCGGGGCGTATGATTTTCAAACCCAACAACAAGAAGGGGAGCCACTTTTTCAAAAAGTGATAGAGACCGCCATGACTTATGCGCATAGTGAACGGCTCATGTTTGTTGTTGGCGCCACCAAAGATTCTTATTTAGCGCAAGTCAGGGCTATTGCACCTGAAGCTTTTTTGCTGGTACCCGGTGTGGGTGCTCAAGGTGGTGACTTAGCTGCTGTTTGTCAGCACGGGATGAATCATACAGTGGGTCTGTTGGTCAATTCTTCTCGAGGCATCATTTACGCCTCTAATGGTCATGATTTTGCTCAGGCTGCGGCGCAACAGGCGCAAATCCTCCAGCAAAGCATGCAGGCTATTCTGGTCTCTCGCGGGATGGTCTAACCTTTTGTTGTTCTGCGACTTGCGCAGACCACAATGAGGCATCATTGAAAAATTCCAATTAAAAAACATCTTTAGATGTGAATTCCGTAAATTTACGGTATAAAATCTCAGTTATTTTATCAATGCAACAACCGAAACCGTACCTGCCCAAACATAAAATTAGAATTGTCACAGCCGCCTCACTTTTTGATGGTCATGACGCCGCTATTAATATCATGCGGCGCATCATACAAAGCACGGGTGTTGAAGTCATCCACTTAGGTCATGACCGCAGTGTAGATGAAGTGGTGAATACTGCCATACAAGAGGATGTTAATGCCATTGCGATGACGTCATATCAAGGCGGGCATATGGAGTATTTCAAATACATGCATGATCTATTGGCGCAACGTGGTGCAGGCCACATCAAAATCTTTGGTGGTGGTGGTGGTGTGATTCTTCCGGAAGAAATTAAAGAATTAATGGCTTATGGTATTGCCAGAATTTATTCCCCTGATGACGGACGGACCATGGGGCTTCAGGGCATGATCAATGATTTGGTTGCCCAGTGTGATGTTCCGATGGGGCATGATCTGACGGCCAAAGTAGCCGATCTTACAGTGCAGAAACCAAAGACCATCGCCCGATGGATCACGGCTGCCGAAAATTTTCCAGAAAAGATGGAAGGGGCTCTTGAGGCACTCAGAGATAAAATCAAAAATGACCATACGCCTGTTTTGGGCATAACGGGTACCGGTGGTGCTGGCAAATCCTCTTTGGTGGACGAATTGGTGCGTCGTTTTTTGATTGATTTTCCTGAGAAACACTTGGCCATTATTTCTGTTGACCCCTCAAAACGCAAAACAGGAGGGGCTTTGTTGGGGGACCGCATCCGGATGAATGCCATTAACACGTCAAAAGTTTATATGCGCAGCTTGGCCACACGTCAAAGCAACTTGGCCTTGTCCAAGTATGTCAGTGCAGCGGTTGACATCGCCAAGGGAGCGGGATTTGATATGATCATTTTAGAGACTTCAGGTATTGGTCAAAGCGATACCGAAATTCTGGACCATAGTGATGTATCTCTTTATGTCATGACCCCAGAATTTGGTGCCGCGACCCAGCTCGAGAAAATTGACATGCTTGACTTTGCTGATTTGGTGGCCATTAATAAGTTTGACAAGCGCGGTGCGCTAGATGCTATCCGCGATGTCAAAAAGCAATATGTCCGCAATCATCAATTATGGGAAGTCGCGTCGTCGGACTTGCCGGTTTTTGGCACTATAGCCTCACAATTCAACGATCCAGGAATGAACCGTCTTTATGCTGCAGTAATGGAGACTATCGTCCAAAAGACCCAGACTGAATTTGACGGCCAATGGGTCCAAAGTGATCAGGAAAGTGAGAAAATATTCATCATACCTCCCGCGCGCACGCGCTATTTGTCAGAAATTGTAGAGAGCATCAGGAGTTATGACAAGGTGCTGGACCAGCAATGCGGCTACGCCCAAACACTTTATGGTATTTACAAGTCTATTGAGGGCATACTCCAGAGTCCAGTCTCTATAGACGTTCAAGGGCTGTCGTGGCAGGCTAAAGCTCTGCCTCAGGACCAAATGGACTTGATTGATGGTCTGAAGAAATCTTTTGATCGAATCAAAATAGATCTGGATCCATATCACTGGCAACGCATCATTGGATGGGCAGACCTTAAAAAGCGCTATCGTGCCCAAGACTATGTTTTTGAAGTCCGAGGCAAACAAATAAGTATTCCGACGCATTCCACATCATTGTCGCAGACGGCTATTCCAAAAGTGGCCTTGCCAAGATACCAGGCATGGGGTGATTTACTGCGCTGGATGCAACAAGAAAATATCCCAGGGCAATTTCCTTATACTGCCGGCCTTTACCCTTTCAAGCGCACCGCAGAAGATCCTACTAGAATGTTTGCCGGTGAAGGAGGTCCTGAACGGACAAATCATCGCTTTCATTACCTGAGTCGCGACATGGAAGCGAAGCGCTTGTCGACAGCCTTTGATAGTGTTACGCTTTATGGCAATGATCCCGATCATCGGCCTGATATTTATGGCAAAATTGGTAATGCAGGGGTTTCGATTTGTTGTTTGGATGATGCCAAAAAGCTTTACAGTGGCTTCGACTTGACTGATCCTAAGACCTCGGTGAGCATGACCATCAATGGTCCAGCGCCCATCATTTTGGCCTATTTCATGAACGCCGCCATCGACCAAAATTGCGAAAAGTATATTCGGGACCATGATTTGACTGATGAGGTCCAAAAAACCATCAGCGCTATTTACCAGCAAAAAAATCAGCCGAGGCCTGTTTATCACGGAAAACTACCTCAAGGCAATGATGGATTGGGTTTGATGCTGCTTGGCGTTACGGGAGATCAAGTCTTGCCCAAAGACATTTATCAAAAAATTAAATTAGAGACCTTAACGCAGGTTAGAGGTACGGTTCAGGCAGATATTCTCAAAGAAGATCAGGCCCAAAACACCTGTATTTTCTCTACCGAATTCGCGCTCAGACTCATGGGGGATGTTCAGGCCTATTTTATTGACCATGGTATCCGAAACTTTTATTCGGTGAGTATTTCTGGATATCATATTGCTGAGGCAGGAGCCAACCCAATTACCCAACTGGCTTTTACCTTGTCCAATGGCTTTACCTATGTCGAATATTATTTATCTCGAGGTATGGACATCAATGATTTTGGTCCAAATCTTTCCTTTTTCTTTAGTAATGGAATCGACCCAGAATATGCTGTAATTGGTCGTGTAGCCCGCAAAATATGGGCAAAAGCGATGAAGCAGAAGTACGGCGCTGATGAGCGCTCGCAAATGCTTAAATACCATATCCAGACTTCTGGTCGCAGTCTGCATGCCCAAGAAATCGATTTTAATGACATCCGTACGACTCTTCAAGCGCTCTATGCGATTTATGACAATTGCAATTCTTTGCATACCAATGCCTACGATGAGGCCATTACCACCCCAACTGAAGATAGCGTTCGTCGTGCCATGGCGATTCAACTCATCATTAATAAAGAGTTTGGTCTGACCAAAAACGAAAACCCCATTCAGGGTGCTTTTATCATTGAGGAATTAACCGATTTGGTGGAACATGCAGTGCTTATGGAATTTGACCGTTTGACAGAACGCGGAGGTGTATTAGGGGCTATGGAAACCATGTACCAAAGGAGTAAAATTCAGGAAGAGAGCATGCATTATGAAATGCTCAAACATACCGGAGATTATCCTATAATTGGTGTCAATACGTTTCTGAGCAGCAAAGGATCACCGACAATATTGCCTGAAGAAGTCATTCGGGCTACAGAGGAAGAAAAGAAAATCCAAATCAATACACTTGTATCGCTTCATGAGCGCCATACCGATAGCCTCGAAAAGTCTTTGGGACAGCTCAGATCCGATGCCATAGACAATGGAAATTTATTTGAAACCTTGATGGAGGTCTGTAAAATATGCTCTTTGGGCCAAATCACACACGCACTTTTTGCTGTAGGGGGTCAATACCGCAGAAATATTTAAGTCGATTATCACGGCGACTCCTTCAAAGGGTCAATAACCACGTCAGTTGGAGTTTTTTGAACGCTTTAATTTCTCTCCTTAAAAGGAGCAAGAAATCTTTGCTTTGGATCGGGCTTTTTTCAATGCGCTCGCAGGTGGCTAATAAAAGTCGTGTCAGGCGTCTGACACGTTTGGCATAGCGTCGCTTGTCTTCGGAATAAGTTTGCTCTTCTGCCTTGAGTATTTCTGGAGCCAAACAGACCGATTGCTGGATCATGTCTCCAGTAAAATAAATACCAGGGTGTTCTTGTCCGTTATTTTGCATCGCACACAAATCGTCTGCAAAAGTAAAGGAGGCGTGACGGGACAACTTAAGAATATCCAAGGCCTTATGGTATATAGGCGGATAACGCAATTGATTGGGGATTTGTGAAGTCATAGTCGGTTGTCCAGAATTATATTCTGATTGAATCAAATTTAATAAGATTCTCACAGTCGATAATTTCAATTTTAATCCATAAATCATATATTTATTTAAAATTTATATTATTTTAGTGATTTACCTTTAATATTTAATGGATACACTGAATAAAAAGATTTTAAAACAGCTCCAAGCCAATGCGCGACTGTCTCATGTCGAGATTGGTCGGCAAGTGGGCATCAGCTCTCCAGCAGTTACAGAGCGGGTCAGAAAAATGGAGGATGCTGGAATCATCAAAGGATACCGGGCTGAGGTTTCACCTTTTGACTGTGGTTATCAACTCAAGGCCATCATTACTCTTAGGGCTTTTATGGGCAAGTTAAAACCTTTTTTAGAGAAGGTAAAAACCTTTGATGAAGTCGTCAACTGTTACCGGATCACCGGTAATGAAAATATTGTTTTAGAAGTGGTCTTGGCGCATCAAAAGCACCTCGAACATTTCATTGATCAATTGATTGTCTATGGTGAGACCAAAACCCAGATAGTGCTGTCTAAGGTGGTGGACAATAATCCAATAAAACCTGTGTGATGAACTCGATAACTTTGTTTAGAAAATTTTTGATGGTGTGTTTTGTGGCGCTGATGCTTTTTCAAGTCAGCATGAGTTCTGCACAAAATCAGGACCGCATCATTCAAGAAATCCAAGCTTATCAAACATCACTGAGCAATGAATTTAGTGATCCGGACAAAACGATTTTAAAGCCAGAGGACTTTGCAACATTTGAGGGTTTGTCATTTTATCCAATTGATTTGTCTTTGCGGGTTACCGCACGGATCGAACGCACACCAGAAGCGATTCCCTTTTTGATGCCTACCACGACTGATCGTTTGCCACAATATGTGATGTACGGCAGGTTGTTTTTCTCACTTTTTGGTCAAGAGCTGACACTGGCCGTTTATCAGAATACCCAGGGGCATGGCGATCCTGAATACGCCAACGACTTGTTCCTGCCATTTACAGATTGGACCTCAGGAGATGGGGCCTATGGCGGTGGAAGATATATTGATTTATTGATTCCTGATGGTGACTTTATCGTGCTTGATTTCAATCAATCCTACAATCCCTATTGCGCTTATAATGAGCGGTATTCTTGCCCCATACCCCCTCAAGAAAATGACTTACCTGTGCGCATTGAGGCAGGCGTTAAGGCTTTTGATCATCACTAGAGGCCTTTGGACAATAACAGCCCCAACCACACAGCGATAATACCTATCAGAAGACTCCCCAAACTATAGCCTAGAAATGGTCCATAAGCACCAGTTTTGAGCAGGTGGAGATTTTCGGAAGCCAAGGCAGAAAAGGTGGTAAATCCACCACAAAAACCTGTTGCCATCAGCAGTATCGTATTTGTTGAGAGGTTCTCGTTTTTTGCGGCAAAGCCTAAAACTAGTCCAATGAGAAAGCTGCCCAATACATTGACAACAAAAGTGCCCCAGGGTAAAGGCTGCCCAGAACTATTCAACCATGTCCCAATCCAATACCGCAAAGCGCTGCCCAGTCCGCCACCCAAAAACACCAACAAAAGTCCCTTCATTTTACAGAATTTATCAAAGCGAAGATACATATTTTGTCTCAGGCGATTTTGCGCTTTTAAACCAACAGAATTTCAGTATCTTTAAAATCCTAAAAATTTGACATTATGAAATTATTGATGCGTTGGACCCTGGCTTTGGGTGTCCTGACTATTTTATCCTGTAACAAGGACCAGCAAAAAGATTCAGAAGTTGCCTTTGACAGCGTCGTGGGTCAATTTGCCGATATTAAGGTGCTGCGTTACCAAATTCCTGGATTTGAGGACTTGACCCTCAAAGAACAAAAACTTGTCTACTACCTTACTCAAGCTGGTTTGGAGGGGCGCGACATCATGTGGGCGCAAAATTACCGCCACAACCTTGTCATAAGAAAGGCTTTAGAGTCTGTATATCAGCAATATCAGGGTGACCGCAACACAGAACGGTGGTTGGCTTTTGATACTTACCTTAAGCGCGTCTGGTTCTCAAACGGGATCCATCATCATTACAGTAACGCGAAGATCATGCCTGAATTTACTCAAGACTATTTGGTTCAGTTGCTCAAGGACACAGAAACCGAATTGAGTGGGGAGGCATTAGACGTTATATTTAATGATCTTGATGCCAAAAAAGTAGACCTCAGTAAAGATGCGGATATTGTCCTGAGCAGCGCCATCAATATGTATGGCCCAGAGGTCACCACTGCTGATGTAGAATCATTTTATGGCCAGGTAGAGGTCGATGCCGATGAGCCAATTGAAATCGGACTCAACACCCGATTAGTCAAAGAAAATGGCGTGCTCACTGAGCAAGTCTACAAGAGCGGAGGGTTGTATGGAGATGCGATAGACCGAATCATTTTTTGGCTTGAAAAAGCCTACGGTGTTGCTGAAAACCAAAACCAGCAAAATGCCCTAAAGTTATTGATCACCTACTATCAAACTGGTGATTTGGTCACTTGGGACGAGTATTCAGTAGCATGGGTTAAGGCCACTGAGGGCAATATCGATTGGATCAATGGATTCATCGAAGTATATAACGATCCCAAAGGCTATAAAGGATCTTTTGAAGCGATTGTCCAAATAAAGGATTTCGACATGTCTCAAAAAATGTCCGTTTTGTCTGATCAAGCACAATGGTTTGAGGACAATTCACCACTTATGGTCAGCCATAAGAAGAAGGAGGTAAAAGGCGTGTCATACAAAACTGTTATTGTCGCTGGAGAAGCTGGTGATGCCTCACCCAGCACGCCAATTGGCGTGAATTTGCCTAATAATAATTGGATCCGACAGGCCCATGGCAGTAAGTCGGTCTCTTTAGGGAATATCATTAATGCATACAACAATGCTGGTGGAAGTGGGCGCTTACAAGAATTTGCTCATGACCAAGAAGAGATTGTTTTAGAAGAGACTTATGGCCAATTGGCGGACAAATTGCACACCGCCTTGCATGAGGTAGTTGGGCATGCATCTGGCCAAATCAACCCTGGTGTGGGAACCCCAAAGGAAACCTTAAAAAGTTATAAGTCCACTATCGAAGAAGGACGAGCTGATTTGTTTGGCCTTTATTACCTGATGGATCCAAAGTTGCAAGAACTTGGCCTGGTGACCGATTGGGAGGCAACGGGCAAAGCCGCTTATGATGGCTATATCCGCAATGGTTTGCTGACACAATTGATCAGGCTAAATCTTGGTGATGATGTAGAAGAATCTCATATGCGTAATCGTCAATGGGTCAGTGCTTGGGTCTTCGAAAGAGGGGCTTCAGACGGTGTTATTGAGCGTGTTGAACGGGATGGAAAAACATTTTACGATGTAAAGGATTATCAGAAGTTGCGCAGTTTGTTTGGGGAGTTATTGCGCGAAACACAGCGCATTACCAGTGAAGGTGATTATCAAGCCGCAAAAGATTTAGTAGAGCATTATGGGGTCAAAGTTGACCAGGCCGTCCATGCTCAAGTGTTAGAGCGTAATAAGCAATTTAAGTCTGCGCCATACAGTGGATTCATTAATCCAATTCTTGTTCCGGAGTTTGACCAACAACAAGAAATCACAGGGTTTAGCATAAAGCAAATGGCAACATTCGAAGAGCAAATGCTTTACTACAGTGAGACTTACGGCAATTTGTAGTAGTGAAAAACCGGGTCCGCCCGGTTTTTTTTATTGTTTCAGCCAGAGTTTTGCGACAATCAATAGCATGACAAAAACAATAAATCCGATCAAAACATAGCGCTTACCTTTAAAGTGCTTTTGATGAATTTCTTTGTCTTTTTTGTAGCTCAGGCGGATCAACACCACGAAAATGATGGCAAATATTAATCCAAATATAAGTTGACCAGTACTGAACATAATTTTGTCGCTAAATGCCCCTTTTGTTGGGGCTGTTTTTCTGCTGAAATTTTTACCTTAGAGGTAATAACGCAACAAAAGTATGAAATCTATTCAAGACCCTAACTTTGGGGTCGACTAATTTGAGATAAGAAGAATAAAGCTTATGAAGAACAAGATAAAAGCCGTCAGTGATTTCCATAATGCCTTTGGGTTGGACCAAGAATCAAGTCCAAAAGCCGACCTGGGCGCTGCAAAGCATCGTCTTAGATTTGACTTGATGCGTGAAGAAAATGAGGAGTATTTGGAGGCAGCAAACAACGGAGATTTGGTTGAAATTGCTGATGCCTTGGGGGATATGTTGTATATTTTATGTGGCACCATCATTGAGCATGGTCTTCAAGACAAAATTGAAGCTGTTTTTGAAGAAATCCAACGCAGTAATATGAGTAAATTGGGACAGGATGGCAAGCCAATTTATAGGGAAGACGGTAAAGTGCTGAAAGGTCCGAATTATTTCAAGCCAGACATAGCGTCGATTCTAGAAGTTTAGATTAAAGGACTTGGTGTCGCCAGCCAAACTCATCGTCACTCCTGTTGTATTGAATGTCTTGTAGCAATTCCTTAAATAGGTGGGCATAGCTGTCGTCTTGATCTTCAATATTGTAGAAGTTCTCTTGATAACTAAAGCCGCTGATGGCGCTTACTGTAGCAGCGGTTCCTGACCCGAAAATTTCTTTGACATCACCAGATTGGTGGGCCGCGATGAGTTCGGTGACAGAAAATTTACGTATCGAAACATCGATGCCTTGAGCATGGGCTAGGTCGATGATGCTCTTGCGGGTCACTCCATCAAGAATTCTATCGCTTGTCGGCGCGGTGATGAGTGTGTCTTGAATTCTGAAAAACACATTCATGGTTCCGGCTTCTTCTAAAAACTCATGGTTTTGGGCATCTGTCCAAATCACTTGATGAAAACCTTTGGCTCTGGCGAGGTTTGTTGGATAGAATTGTGCCGCATAATTGCCTGCAGCTTTGGCATAGCCCACACCACCATCAGCAGCACGACTATATTTTTCGGCGATGAGTACTTTGAGTTTCTCGCTGTAATATGCCGTGACTGGAGACATAATGACCATGAATTTATAAGCAGTTGCTGCCGCTGCAGAAACTCCTGTTTCACTTGCAAACACAAAAGGTCTGATGTACATGGCGTGCCCTTGGCCTTGATGCACCCAACCCTGGTCTAGGTGCAGGAGTTTTTCGATGGCTTCAAAAAACAAATCTTTTGGAAAATGTGGTATGGCAAGTCTTTCTGAGGATTGATTAATTCTCTTAAAGTTTTCTTCTGGTCGGAACAAGAAAATGGATCCGTCAGCATCTTTAAACGCTTTCATTCCTTCAAAAACGGCTTGTCCGTAATGCAAGACCTTGGTGCCTGGGTAAATGGTCAACGGCCCGTAAGGTTTTATGGTAGGATTGGTCCAAACTCCGTTCTCATAATCACATTCAAACATATGGTCGGTAAAAATCTTACCAAAGGTCAATTGGTTGAAATCAACTTCGTTAATGCGGCTATGTGCAGTGGGTTGGATATCAATCACGTATTGATTGGAATTTAGAAACGTTAACATTTATAATTTGTGCAAAATTAGTCAAAAAAACAGCCAAAAAGGGTCTAAAATTTCATAAAATTGTACTCCAAACAAATCGAATAATGATGAAAAATTTATGGTACATCAGCTTGGCTCTAGCTGTTTTTTTGAGCTGCAAGAATACAACTGATACACAAGAATCTGTAGAAGATCAAACGGTGACTCAAACAACACCCGGCTATGAATCTTATGGTGAGGTCATTTCTGCTGAGGGGGCATTGAACAGTGAAGAAATGGCAGCGCTATATGCAACACTAAAACCAGGAGATACGGTAGACACGAAGTTTTCTGGAGCGGTCAATAGCGTTTGTCAAATGAAGGGCTGTTGGATGCGTCTGGCCTTGGGCGATGACGAGTCTTTTGTTAAATTTAAGGACTATGGCTTTTTTGTGCCAAAAGATCTTTCAGAAACAGATGCTATTGTGGCGGGTAGAGCCTATGTTGCTCTGACCACAGTAGAGGAGCTCAAGCATTTTGCTGAGGACGCCGGAAAGGAACAAAGTGAAATTGAGGCCATCACTGAGCCAGAATTGAGTTATTCATTTATGGCCCATGGCGTGCTCGTGCCAGAATCTAAATAAGAGTGCCCCTCTCAAGTGTTTAAAGAAGCCATTACAACCTCAGACGGTTCGACTACCTTTTATGTGAAGGACCGAGATGAAACCTATCATTCGCGGCATGGTGCTATTGCTGAAGCGCGTCATGTTTTTTTAAAAAATGGACTTGACTTTTGGCTTGAATCACAGGGCAAGAAGGAGCTCAAGATATTAGAGATGGGTTTTGGTACGGGACTCAATTGTTTATTGACTCAATTGGCCATAAAATCCGGTCAGCCCAAAATTCAGTACCACGCCTTAGAGGCGTTTCCTCTTGACCACCAAGACATCGCGCAGCTTAATTTCACTGAGGTCCTCGCGGTTGATCTAGAGCTTTTAATGAGTCTTCATGACGCCCCTTGGGAGAAGCTTGTCACGATAACAGATGATTTTGCCGTCAAAAAGCAAAAAATGAAGGTCGAAGATTTTGACCAAAAAAATCATTTCGACCTGATTTATTACGATGCTTTTGGTGCTCGTGTGCAACCTGAATTATGGACAGAAGAGATTTTTAAGACCATGTATGAAGCCCTTAATTCTCAAGGTGTTCTGGTGACTTATTCGGCCAAAGGAAGTGTGCGTAGAGCTCTGCAGAGTGTAGGATTCGACGTCAGTCGACTATCGGGCCCCCCTGGCAAACGAGAAATGTTGCGGGCTTGTAAGGGTGTATTTTGATCTTTCGCCTGCATTGCTATTTGGCGAAAATGACTTAAAAAAAGGAAATGATATGACGGTTTTAATTGTCGGAGCAACCGGCCTGATCGGAAAACAATTGGTCAATGAGTGCCTTTCCAAAGGGTGGCAGGTTCATTTCTTGACCACACGTAGGGATCAAATCAATCAATTGCATGGGGCAAAGGGCTTTTTCTGGAGCATCGATAAGGCACTGATTGATGAGGCGTGCTTTGAAGGGGTTTCGGTCATTGTTAATTTGGCCGGAACAGCGGTATCGCTGCCGTGGAAAAAGAGTACTAAACGCAAGATATTGGACAGCCGAGTCAATGGCGCGGGCTTGATCTATGAGGCGCTAAGTTCCATAAAACACCATCAGGTCACACGCTACATTGGCGCGAGTGGTATCAGTGGGTATTCATCAGATTTAGAACGGTGGTATGACGAAACCTATGCTGCAGATGCCCCAACCTTCCTTGGTGATGTCGTGCGGCAATGGGAAGCAGCAGCGCAGAGATTTGAATCCCTTGAGATTGATGTGGCGGTCGTGCGGACTGGTTTGGTGTTGGCCAACAACGGTGGTGTCTTGACGCAAATCACACAGCCCATAAAGATGGGGCTAGGGGCTGTTTTGGGGCATGGCAAACAGTGGCAGTCCTGGATCCACATCAATGACATTGTCGGCATTTATACATACCTCATGACGGCTCAAGGCAGGGGAGTTTATAATGGTGTAGCGCCAAACCCAGTAACGCATGACACCATGACTCATGCCATTGCCGTCCAATGTCGTCGAAAAATTATTTTGCCCAAGGCGCCGGGTTGTGTGCTTAAGGTTATTTTGGGTGAGCGTTCGGCTTTGGTTTTAGAAAGTCAGTGTGTTGCTCCGCAGCGTCTTTTAAACGATAAATTCAAATTTGCCTTCTCAACATTGGATGAGGCTCTAGAAGATTTATTGCCACAATGACATTTTGACACAACACCAGTTATGGCAACACTTTTGTAACACTCAGAATCAATTTAAGCATCATCTGTAATGAGCAAGAAAAAGACAAATCAGACCGATACAGAACAGGAGAGTCCTGAAGTAACGCAACCTCAAGAATCTCAGGCGGCGCAGGTCAAGGCAGCACCTAGTCACGAAGAACTTTTAGAGCAAGAAAAGGATCGTTATCTGCGCTTGTTCGCTGAATTTGAAAATTACAAGAGACGCACCAGTAAGGAGCGTATCGAATTATTCAAGACGGCAAGTCAAGATGTGATGGTCGCGATGCTGCCTATATTAGACGACTTTGATAGAGCCTTAAAGGAGCTTGAAAAAAGTGATATGGCCGTCTTTGAAGGCGTGACATTGATCAACAACAAACTCAATGAGACTCTAAAACAAAAGGGCTTGAGCGCGTCTGAAACGAAAGCTGGAGAAGAGTTTAATGCGGACATACATGAGGCCATCACCCAAATTCCTGCTCCATCAGAGGACCTTAAGGGAAAAATAATAGAGGTGATCGAAAAGGGCTATACCTTAGGCGATAAAATCATACGCTACCCAAAGGTAGTCATAGGACAATAAGATGAAAGACGATTTTTACGATATTTTAGGCATTGCCAAGGGCGCCTCAGCAGCCGAAATTAAAAAAGCATACCGCAAGAAGGCTATTGAGTACCACCCAGACAAGAACCCAGGAGATGCTCAGGCAGAAGAGCGCTTTAAGAAAGCTGCAGAGGCTTATGAGATTTTGAGTGACCCCGACAAAAAAGCACGTTACGATCAGTATGGGCACCAGGCATTTGAAGGTGGTGGTTTTGGCGGCGGTGGCGGCATGAACATGGACGATATTTTCAGTCAGTTTGGCGACATCTTTGGGGGTGGTTTTGGTGGTGGCTTTGGCGGCGGTTTTGGCGGTGGACAAAGAAGAGCTAAGGGAAGTAACCTAAGGATTCGAGTCAGTTTGTCTCTAGAAGAAATTGCGCAAGGTGTTGAAAAGAAAGTCAAAGTCAAACGCAAGAAACAAGCTCAGGGGACGACTTACAAAACTTGCGGCACTTGTAATGGACAAGGTCAAGTCACTAAAATTCAGAATACTATTCTAGGCCGCATGCAAACAGCAGCGACTTGCGGCAGTTGTCGCGGTGCGGGCCAGACCATAGACCAACGCCCACCAAATGCAGACGCTGATGGTATGGTGCCTCACGAGGAGACAGTGTCTATCAAAATACCGGCAGGTGTTGTGGATGGGATGCAACTCAAAGTATCTGGTAAAGGAAATGACGCTCCAGGCAATGGAGTCTCTGGAGATTTGATTGTGGCGATACAAGAGCAGGATCATCCATTTTTACAACGAGAGGGCGATAACCTACATTTTGATTTGTATGTGGGCATTTCTGACGCTGTATTAGGCACCTCCAAAGAAATTGATACTGTATCAGGAAAAGTCCGCATTAAAATCGAGGCCGGCGCGCAAAGTGGCAAAATTTTGCGTTTGCGCAACAAGGGGATCCCCAGTATTAATGGGTATGGTTCAGGCGATTTGCTTGTTCACCTCAATGTTTGGACCCCGAAGACACTGTCAAAAGAGCAGCGAGAATTTTTTGAAAAAATGAAAGACGACGCGCATTTTGAGCCAAAGCCCGAAAAAGAAGACAAGTCATTTTTTGAGAAGGTCAAGGATATGTTTTCGTAATTTGTAACAAACCATATTTTTTCCTTATATTTGAATGTCTCTTATCTATAAGAGGCGATTTTTTCTTTTTCATAGCAATTTTTTTCCCACCCTATAGCCTTTGTTGTAGGGTGGGTTTTGTTTATGGCCAGACCAGATGATTGTGTTCAAAAGGCCGACTTACTTTGCGGAGAAATCGTAACTTTAGTCCCTATGAATATCGAAAAAAAGTCATGTTAGAAGCGCACTCAATTTCAAAGTCTTTTGGTTCCTTCAAAGCCCTTCAGGAGGTCAGTTTAGTGGTGCCAAAACAATCGGTTTTTGGCCTTCTTGGTCCAAATGGAGCTGGTAAGACGACCTTAATCCGAATCATTAACCAAATCACCATGCCCGATTCTGGTCATGTTTTGCTGGACGGAGTGCCTTTGAAACCCGATCATATTCGTTTTATTGGCTATTTGCCAGAAGAACGTGGTCTTTATAAGTCTATGAAAGTAGGGGAACAAGCCATTTATTTGGCCCAACTCAAAGGGCTCTCAAAGTCAGACGCTAAGGCCCAAATTAAATATTGGTTTGACCGATTGGAGATCGGGCATTGGTGGGACAAAAAAGTACAAGAACTGTCCAAGGGTATGGCACAGAAAATTCAATTTGTGGTGACGGTTTTGCACCGGCCCAAGTTATTGATCTTCGATGAGCCCTTTAGTGGATTTGACCCTATTAATGCACAATTGATTCGTGAAGAAATTATGAATCTGCGCGATCAGGGTGCGACGGTTATTTTTTCGACCCATCGCATGGAATCTGTAGAAGAGATGTGTGACCATATTGCCCTAATGAATAAGTCTAAGAAAATTTTGGATGGTAACTTACTGGACATCAAAAGGGCCTATCAGTCTAAAATTTTTCGTGTGGGCATCAAGAGTGAGGATAAGGCGCTGGCCTGGCAAACGCTCGAAGACTCTTTTGGAGCGACCCCAATGGTCTTTAAGTCCATACATGACGAAGTACAATGTCATGTGCAACTGCCTGATCAAATGACCCCTAATGATCTTTTTATGCAGCTCAGCCAACTAGGACAAATCAATCATTTTGTTCAAGAGGTGCCGACTGCCAATGATATTTTCATCCAATCTATTCACCAAAACGAAGCAAGCTTATGAACCATTTAGGCTTAATTTTAGTGCGCGAATACCTGAATAAGATCAGAAATAAATCTTTTATCATCATGACGTTCATGAGTCCATTGCTCATGGTTGGCGTGATTAGTTTGGTGACGTATCTGTCGAGCTTGAATAACGACAACGAGCGCCACATCAAGATATTGGATGAAAGCGGATATTTCGGACACTTATTTGAAGATCAGGATCAAATTACTTTTGAGCTTCTGCAGGCCATGGATTTAGATCAGGCTAAAGGAATCACTCAGGCTGCTCAAGACTATGGATTGCTTTACATACCAAAGGTCAATGAGATTTCTGATCTTTCGCGTGAGATTTATTTTTTCTCTGAAGACTCGCCCTCACTTGGGGTAATGACACAAATAGAGCGAATCGTACAACGGCAGGCCAACGCCTTAGCCATCAATCAAGCAGGCATGGATGCCCAGGCCATCCGCAACCTTTATTTTGAAGTGCGGCCACAATTGGAAACTTTCAAGGGACAAGAAACGTCTAAACTTGGTTCTGGTCTCAAGCTCATTTTTGGCGGTGCTGCAGGATATTTGTTGTTCATGTTCATCATCATTTATGGCAATATGATCATGCGCAGTGTCATAGAAGAAAAAACAAGTCGCATCATTGAGGTCATCATTTCGTCAGTCAAACCTGCAGAACTTCTTTTAGGAAAGATATTCGGCACCACCCTAGCGGGGATCACCCAATTTGCAATATGGGTAATTTTGGTCGGTGTATTGGGCACGGTGATGAGTCAGGTGCTTGGCGTTGAGGTCCCAACCGGCACGGATGTGGCTGTGCAGCAGAGTGCCGCTCTGGCCCAGTCCAACGAACTTCCCGCGCAAATACTGACAGAGATTTTTCAATTGCCCATGACCAATCTGGTGGTGATGTTCTTTTTATTTTTTATTGGGGGTTATCTTCTTTATGCCTCCTTATATGCTGCTATTGGGGCTGCGGTAGACAGCGAAACCGATACACAGCAATTCATGATTCCAATCATTATGCCACTGATCATTGCGGTCTATGTTGGCGTTTTTACAGTCATTGAGGATCCTCATGGTACCGTCTCTCAGGTATTTAGCTTTATTCCCTTGACCTCTCCCGTAGTGATGCTGATGCGTATTCCTTTCGGCGTGCCGCTTTGGGAACAAATTGTTTCTGTGGTTTTATTATTTACTACCTTTATCATAACGGTTTGGTTTGCGGCCAAAATATACCGCGTAGGAATATTAATGTATGGCAAAAAGCCGAGCTATAAAGAATTGCTGAAATGGTTGAAATATTAATGATACAAGATACTGCAGGTGAGACATTGCCTCAGGAGGTGCGTCAAACCATTTGGAATAAAATCTCTGAGGTGCTTGGATGGGGTTTTCACTTTGGTGAGGGTTCGTCGACCATACATTTGACTGTAGGTACTGTCTTACTGATAGTTTTGGCTTTTTTCACCACAGGATATGTTTTAGGTTTGGCCCGTAAGCTTTACACCAGGAATCTTAACGAGACCGATACACTCAAATTCATTAGTGTCTTCAAGTTCATTAGGTATTTGGCCTATATTATTGTTGTATTCTCTGTATTGAGTTTTTCTGGCGTTAACGTCACCCCGGTATTGGCCGCAAGTGCCGCCTTATTGGTGGGTGTTGGTTTGGCCCTGCAAGAGCTTTTTCAGGATGTTTTAGGGGGCATCTTTATCATGCTTGATCAATCCCTTCAAGCTGGTGACATCATCGAAATGGAGGGCAGAGTAGGGCGTGTGGTAGACATCCGGTTGCGCACCACTCGCGCCATCACGCGTGATGACAAGGTTGTGATCATTCCCAATCACAAATTTTTGACCGACACCATTTATAACTATACCCAGAACCACAAGCAAACTCGCGAGTCCGTCCAGGTTGGTGTGGCCTATGGTAGTGACACACAATTGGTTAAATCTTTGCTTTTGAAATGCGTCAGTGGTGACCCAAGAATTTTGTCTCGCCCAAAACCATTCGTATTATTTGATGATTTTGGTGATTCTGCACTGATTTTTAGTGTCAATTTTTTTGTTTCGGACAGTTTTGTTGATCCGATCGTCAAGAGTGATATTCGTTTTAAAATTGAAGATGTTTTTCGCCAACATGAGATCACTATTCCATTTCCGCAGAGAGATGTACACATGTTCCGTCACGATTAACCGCATATCCATTAAGGCCAAAATACTGATCTATGCCTAAAATTTTAATTGTTGAAGATGAATCGGCCATCCGCCGCGTACTGTCTAAAATCCTGATGGAAGAAAATCCGTCTTATCAGATTTTTGAAGCAGAGGATGGTCAAAAGGGACATCAGATGGTAAGGGATCAGGAGTTTGACCTTATTTTTAGTGACATCAAAATGCCCGCTATGGACGGTATGGAGCTTTTGGCGGCCATCCGTGAGTTGCGCCCAGAAATTCCTGTCGTTATGATTTCGGGACACGGCGACCTGGAATTGGCGGTTAATGCTATGCGGCTCGGTGCATTTGATTATATTTCTAAACCACCTGATCTTAATCGATTGCTGCATACTGTTCGTCAGGCCCTGGACAAGAAGGAGTTGGTGGTGGAGAACAAGCGATTGAAGAAAAAAGTTGCAGAACAACACCAAATGATTGGTGGTGCTCAGGCTTTGAAGCACATACAAGATATGATCGAAAAGGTAGCGCCAACCGATGCGCGCGTGCTGATTACCGGACCAAATGGTTCTGGTAAAGAATTGGTTGCTAATGCCTTACATACTCAGAGTCTGCGCTCTTCAGGACCCTTGGTTGAGGTCAATTGCGCGGCAATCCCCGGCGAACTTATTGAGAGTGCACTTTTTGGTCATGTCAAGGGCGCCTTCACTTCAGCCATTAAGGACAAGGCAGGTCGATTTGAAGCGGCCAATGGCGGCACTCTTTTCTTGGATGAAATTGGCGACATGAGCTTACCGGCTCAAGCCAAGGTATTGCGCGCGCTTCAAGAACAAAAAATTCAAAGAGTGGGCAGTGACAAAGACATTAAAGTCGATGTGCGCGTGTTGGCAGCCACCAATAAAAATTTATTGAACGAGATTAGTGAAGGCCGTTTTAGAGAAGATCTTTATCATCGTTTGGCGGTCATTTTGATAGAGGTCCCTTCCTTGACCGAGCGCAAAGAGGACATTCCATTGCTCATCACCTATTTTGCGCAGAAGATCGCACAAGAACAGGGTACTGCAGTAAAAAAATTTGAAAAGGAGGCCATTGAGGCACTTCAGCTTTATCCTTGGACAGGCAATATCAGAGAGTTACGCAACGTTGTGGAGCGGCTCATCATTTTGGGAGGCTCAGAAATCACATCTAATGATGTGCAGGCCTATGCCGGTAAACAATAACCATTAAAAATTAACAGCATGAAAATTGCCAGATCATTATTAGTCACTTTGTTTTTCACCACCTTAGTTTATGGGCAAAATAAGGTGCAAGATGCAGAAATGCTGCGTAAAATTTATGACCAAGCCTTGACCAATGGCATGGCTTATGAATGGCTTGACGATTTGTCAAATGATATTGGTGGACGACTGTCTGGTTCGCTAGAGGCAGAACGGGCTGTTCAGTATACCAAAGAGGTCATGGAGTCTATTGGATTGGACTCGGTTTGGCTACAGCCTGTGATGGTGCCAAAATGGACCCGAGGAATGCCCGAATACAGTTATATCGAGACAGCTCCTGGCATCACGAACCTTGTTAATGTATGTGCATTGGGGGGGTCTGTCGCTACTCCGGACGGTGGTTTGAAGGCCGAAGTGGTTGAGGTTGCGGGCATAGAAGAGTTGGCTGATTTAGGTCGCGATAATATTGAAGGGAAAATTGTATTCTACAATCGCCCGATGCAAGCGAATTTGATCCATACATTTGAAGCTTATGGTGGCTGTGTGGACCAACGCTATTCGGGGGCAAAAGAAGCGGCAAAATACGGTGCTGTGGGGGTTGTGGTTCGTTCAATGAACCTGCGCCTAGATGACTTGCCCCATACCGGTGCAATGAGCTACGACGATTTACCGGTCTCTGAACGGATTCCGGCTTGCGCCATCAGTACCAATGATGCCAATTACCTGAGCACGGCAATCAAACTCATGCCCAATCTCAATTTTTATTTTAATCAAACCTGTAGGGTTTTTCCTGACGTGCGCTCGCACAATGTCATTGGCGAAATCAGAGGCAGCGAATTTCCCGATCAATACATGGTCGTAGGGGGGCATTTAGATTCTTGGGACTTGGGTGACGGCTCGCATGATGATGGTGCTGGCTGTGTCCAATCTATTGAAGTGCTGCGTCTTTTGAAGACTTTGGATTTCAAACCAAGACACAGCATACGCGTGGTCATGTTCATGAACGAAGAAAATGGCTTGCGTGGGGGCCGGAAATATGCCGAAGAAGCCCAACTCAAAAATGAGGATCATGTTTTTGCTTTAGAAAGTGATTCGGGTGGATTTACACCACGTGGTTTTTCAATTGATGCCGATCCCGATAATTTGGCCCAGATTCGTTCATGGAATGATTTATTCAAGCCTTATTTGATTCATTATTTTGAGCCCGGTGGGGGTGGAGCCGATATTGGGCCGCTCAAAAGAGAAGGTATGGTTTTGGCGGGACTTCGACCTGATTCTCAGCGCTACTTTGATCACCATCATGCTGCGAACGATACTTTTGATGCCGTCAATAAGAGAGAACTTGAGCTTGGAGCGGCGACCATGACCTCCCTGATCTATCTTATGGACACTTATGGCACTGCGACTGAGTTGAGTCAGGTCAAAAACTAACCTTTGCCAGCGTTCCATCGATGAGCCTTACGGATTACACTAAAGAATTTCGTTACAATATCACCCTAGCAGGTCCAGTTATTCTTGGGATGCTGGGTCATACTCTTGTTTCTTTTGTCGATAATATAATGGTGGGGCAACTCGGTACAGCCGAACTCGCCGCAGTATCTTTGGGCAATAGTTTTATGTTTATTGCGATGTCCCTGGGGATTGGTTTCAGTACGGCGATCACACCACTTGTGGCTGAGGCTGAAGGAGAGCATAATCTGGCAGGAGGAAAGTCAGCGTTCAAGCATGGTTTGTTTTTATGCACCATACTCGGCATTGCTCTTTTTTTGATGGTCTTCTTGGCAAAACCGCTGATGCACATCATGAAGCAACCAGATGAGGTGGTGGCTCTAGCCATGCCCTATTTGACCTATGTGGCGATATCGCTGATTCCTTTGATTATTTTCCAAGCGTTTAAGCAATGCAGCGATGGATTGTCACTCACCCGCTATCCCATGTACGCTACTCTGATGGCCAACGTGGCAAACGTGGTTTTGAACTATATGTTTATTTTCGGTGCTTGGGGTGCTCCTGCATGGGGGGTTGAGGGCGCAGCGATAGGCACGTTGGCTTCTCGCATCATAATGGTGAGCTTTTTGTGGTATGTGATGTCAACTCATGTTAAGGCACGAGCTTATGTAACTCATCTTCAAATTTGGCAATTGAGCAGGCAAATATTGCGGAAGATTCTGCGCTTGGGCATGCCATCTGCCATGCAGATGTTCTTTGAAGTGGCCATATTTACCGCCGCTATTTGGCTGTCTGGAGTGTTGGGTAAGAATCCACAAGCCGCCAACCAAATTGCACTTAACCTATCGTCCATGACCTTTATGGTGGCCATGGGTTTTAGCGTTGTGGCCATGATCCGTGTGGGCAACCAAAAAGGAAAATCTGCGTTCAGAGAACTCAGACGTATTGCGTTTTCTATCTTTTTATTGTCGGGTGTTGGCTCTGTACTTTTTGCCTTAGGCTTTTTGCTTTTTAGAGATAGCTTGCCCTATCTTTATCTGGATATTGAGGACGTGACCCAGCTGGCCGATAATATGGAGGTGCTCAGGCTCTCGAGTCAAATCTTATTGATCGCGGCGATTTTTCAAATAAGCGACAGTATTCAGGTTGTTGCTCTTGGCGCCCTTAGGGGGCTGCAAGATGTTTTTCTGCCCACGGTATACACCTTCATTTCTTATTGGCTTATAGGTTTTCCGCTGTCTTACTATCTCGGCATGTACACTGATTTGGGCAGTACTGGCATTTGGATTGGTGTTTTGGCAGGATTAACGGCAGCAGCAATACTATTGATATGGCGCTTCAATACATTGTCCAATCGTTTGATTTTGTCGCAAGAGGAGTCGCTAAAGACAAGCTAGTGGCGCTAGAGTAAAATTATTCATTTTCTTAATTACCTTTGCGCTATAAAAATAGAACCATGGAAGTACCTAAGTTTTTAGTTGGTGACAACACAGATATGCCAGAAGCAATCTTTGTGATACATACCGAATTCCCACGTTTCATTATTGATCTGGCAGAGGACAGCATCGAATGGTTAGAAGAATTTGATCAGGAAGACATGAAATCTCTGGAAGATGAGATGACACAATGTGTTGCCCAGGCGAGTGCTTTTTATGACCGCGAAGTGGAACGATACGACTCAGATGATTGAGACCTTAGGACAATATGATGCAGCACTTTTTTTGTGGCTCAATCGATTGGGTGCGGAGCAATGGGATCCTTTTTGGTTGGTCATCACAAACAAATGGGCGTCGATTCCTCTTTATGTAGGATTATTGGTTTTGCTGTGGCGAGAACGATCGCCAAAAAAACTACTACAAACCTTATTTTTGGTTGGGTTATTGGTCTTGGCCAGTGACCAGTTGGCGAATTTATTCAAATATGTTCTAGTGGAACGGCCGCGACCTTGCAGGGTAGAAGCGTTAGTAGATCAAATGCGGATGGTGGCAAATTATTGTGGCCGATATGGGTATTTTTCAGCACATGCTGCCAGCAGTATGGCCGTGGCTGTTTTCATGATCAAACTATTGGCAAAGCGCTATCGGTTTTTGACCGCTTTACTGTTGATTTGGGCCTTTCTGGTAGGCTATAGCCGAATTTATTTGGGCGTGCATTATCCCCTTGATGTCCTTACAGGACAATTTATTGGGGGGGTGCTGGGACTGATATTTTTTCGACTAGAAACAAATCTCGCCAGAGTCTAGGACGATGCATCCGGTGGTCTTCTCCTTGTGGATTCATGTCGTACCGTCTTATTTTGGTGATGCTAAAGCCCGTAAATGACTCCTTGAACGGCTTTATGTTATCTTGTGAGACGATGACCCCAAACCGATCATGTTCTGGTCGTGAGAGACCTTGCTCATTGGTCAGTTGTGGAATGGGTTGCCCATAATCCCAAATAAGTTCAGGAGTAAAACTACCATATTCATAAAGGGCAATATTTTCTTGAGCTTGCCATTGGCGGACTTGAGATAGCGGTGTGAAATCGGGATTGATCGATAGCGCTGGGGACATCGGTAATCCCAGGGTAATGATGGATAAGATCATGGCGATACTGGCATAAAACGCAATTCTGATGCGTTTTTTGATCAAAGCCCAAAAAATCAATAATCCGATAAGGACTAAAGTACAGCTCAGGCTCAAAAACCATAAGTTATAATCTGCGAGCGCCTCATTAAGGTATTGGTAGGCGGCCAAGGGAAAAATCAAACAAATGCTGCCCAGCAAACCGAAATGCAAATGGATCGGCAATTTCTCGATTCTACTCAAGGATTGAAATTTTGTCAATACATATTCTAAATAAAATCCAGTATTAAGGGCCAGTGGAATCAGTACGGGCAAAAGGTAACGTGGTTTTTTTTCGGGGATCAGCGACAAGAGAATTACGGCACTAATGGTCCACCAAAAAACAAGGGCATATGTTTTTGGCGCTGAGACGCGATTTTTGAGGTAACCATAGAACAAACTGACCAAGGCCATAATGGTCCACAAGCCGCTTTGAATGAAAAAGCTCCAGTAATAATAAAATGGCTTGACGTTATAACTGGTCCAATTTGCAGTTTCTTTCTTGGTGATTTGTGCGAGTGTTGCGGCGTCGTTGGCGTTGATGTAAAGGTGCCACCAAATAGAGATCAGAAGGGCTATAATGCTTGCGAGCATTAATGGAAAAGCCCTCTGGCGGAACCCTGAGTAGCGTTTTTGGATCAAAATAGCGATGATAAAGGGGAGAAATAAGGCATACAAGGATACCGGTCCCTTACTCATAAAGGAAGCGCCAAGAAACAAGCCTGTTAAGGCGCCATAGGCATACCAATGCTTGGTGTTTTGAAACAATTGATGCAGTGTGTAGATGCCCCCCATCATGAATCCATGTGTGAATATATCCCATTGTCCATTTCGGCCGGCAAAGACGATGTAAAATGAAGTCGTCAGAATCAACCCGCTGATCAAGGCATAGACCTTGTTTTTAGTGAGTTCCAGTGCCAAGGCATAAGTCATCAGTACGGTAAAAAACCCCATAATGGCGGCAGGTAGTCGCAATGCTGCGAGGTTCTTGATGCCAAAAATAATGGCGGAAAAGGCGGTGAGCCATGTGGGCAGAGGCGGTTTTTGATAACGCGCCTCACCATTAATGGTGGTCAGTAACCAATGGCCATCCTGAATCATCTCACGTGCTGTAATAAAATTACGGGCTTCCATGATATTGACCAATAAGGCGTCCATATGGGTAAAGAACACCAAAAAGGCAACGGAACTTAGAATAAACAAAGGATTATCGAGCCACTTTTTCATTTTTGCCAATAAATAAGTTTCGTAAATAAATCACAAGACCTGAGCCATGTCCCACCATCAGCACAGGATCTACTCGGAATAGGGCATAAGTGATGATCATCAGCGCACCCAATGCACTAAGAAGCCAAAAACCTTTTGGGAGATGGGATTCTTTTTTTTGTTCAGAATACCACCATTGGTAAACAAAACGCAGTGTAAAGACCAGCTGGCTGATGATGCCTAGGGTCATGAGCCAAAGTGGTATATCGGGATTAGACAACAGTATGTCCAAATCATACGCGCCGTTATTATAGCCATAGCACAAAATCAATAGTGGAAAGGCCAACAATAAATACCTCATCAGCTTCGGTGCTTTTTGCCATTCGCCCTGAAAATGAAGGTTGCGGATGTAAATAAAGTAAGTCAGAGATTGCCCCAGCATGATCGCGAAATCCTCACGAAGATAACCATAGACAAAAAGTAAAAATGAGGCCACCAGACTCAGTTTCCAGAATAGAGAAGGGGTGACGATGCGTTTTTGCTTTTCAGACAAAAACCATTGGATGAAAAGGCGTCCGGAGAAAAGAATTTGCGCCAGAAAACCTATGGCATAAATGAGTCCACTGCTCATCCTCGCTCTTTGATCTGATAGTTAATGTATTTTTTCTTCATCCACAGATAGGCAAAGCAGTCCATTAATGGGCCCAGTAGTCGGTTCCATACACCAAATTTGGCTGTTCCTGCCATGCGTGGAAAATGTTTGACTGGAATTTGGATGACTGCCCCATTTTGCAACATGATCATGGCAGGCAGAAAGCGATGCAATCCCTTAAACATGGGAATGCGCTGTGCATAGTCTGTGCGGATGACCTTGAGGGGGCAACCCGTGTCGTCCATGCCGTCATGGGTAAAGGCACGGCGGATGCCGTTGGCAATTTTTGAGGATAAATTTTTGATCAAATCATCTTTACGGTCAGCGCGCACCCCTGTTATCAAATCATACTTGTCCGTATGCGCTAATAATTTATTGAAGTCATTGGGGTCGGTTTGCAGGTCACTATCGATATAGCCGACCCAAGTGGTTGTGGTCGCGTCAAATCCTGCTTTGATTGCAGCGCTTAAACCGCAATTGTTTGCGAAACTGATGTATTGGAAATGAGCTTGACGGGCACAAATGGCTTTGATCATCTCAAGACTTTTATCTTTTGAACCATCGTTCACCAAAAGAATTTTTGTGGTCATTGCCGCATGCTCAGCATAACTGGCTAACTCTTTTTCGACACGCAGCAAGTTTTCTTCTTCGTTGTATACGGGTACAATGATCGTGAATTCGTAGGTCATGATTCGTTGGCGGTTATGTTGCAAAAGTAATTCTTTCCATTGAATAAATTAGAAATGTAAAAAAGCCGTTTCTTTGTAGACTCAAATGACCGCCATGAATATTCTTGTTACCGGTGTTGCTGGTTTTATTGGTTCTCATGTTGCTGAGCGCTTAAACGCTTTGGGCCATAAGGTGACGGGCTGGGATAATTTCTCAGACTATTACGATGTATCACTTAAAGAACAGACCGCTGCAATTCTTAACAAACAAGGCATTAGTGTGGTGCGTGTTGATCTGTTTTCAGATGATCTGGAGCAGGCTTATGACCAAGACCACGACTATGTCTTTCATTTTGCGGCACAGCCAGGTATTTCTGCCTCGAGTACTTTTGATGCCTATTTGAACAATAACGTCATTGCAACCCAGCGGCTTTTGTCGGTCTTGACTGCCCGCAAAAAGCAACCATTTTTTGTCAATATTGCGACATCGTCAATCTATGGTTTGGAAGCGACAATGAATGAAGAGCAGGCGCCGTTGCCGGCGTCTTGGTATGGTGTGACCAAATTGGCGGCCGAACAACTGGTTTTGGCGTATTGTCGTCGTGGATTTCTGCGCGGGACTTCATTGCGATTATACTCTGTTTATGGTCCTCGTGAGCGCCCTGATAAGCTTTATACCCGACTGATTGATTGTGGTCTTAACGATCAGAGTTTTCCTCTCTACCAAGGAAGTGAGTTGCATCGCCGCAGTTTTACCTATGTGGGTGATATCGTTGATGGTATTGTCAGTGTCATGGGTAAAGAAGATCTTTGCGATGGTGAGGTTTTTAATTTGGGGACCACAGTCGAGCACAGTACTGCAGAGGGTATTGAATTAGTGTCTCAACTTCTGGGCTGTTCCATTAAGAAAGAAATACAACCTCCACGACCTGGTGACCAATCCAGAACACAAGCCAATATTGATAAAGCAAAGCACCTCTTGGACTATCAGCCCAACACTTCACTAAAGGAAGGGCTTCGTGCCCAAATTGAGTGGTTCAAAAATAAATAATGTTGTCGCCGTCATCTGATGAGTTTCAGAAGGTTATTTGCGGCTTCAAATGGTGTTTTTTCTAAAGCACTGACAGCTTTCATTTCTTGTGGCAGTCCTTTTTTTATTTTGGGATGATCAAAAAAGTCAGATTGTAATCGGGACTTAATCGTTTCCTGCATCCAATAGATATTTTGACTCCTGCGTTGTTGTTCAAAACTCCCGTTACTTCTGGTCAAACCCTCATGCACACAGATCATGTCCCATAACTCAGAGATGCCTTGGTTTTCTAGTGCCGAGCAGACCATGGTTTGGGGTTTCCAAGTATTTGTTTTGTCAGGAAAAAGCGCTAATGCTTTTTTATAGTCCATACAAGCGTTTTCAGCGGCCTTAATGTTCTTGCCGTCCGCTTTGTTGATGACTATGGCATCGGCCATTTCGATGATCCCTCGTTTGATGCCTTGTAGGCCATCTCCAGCACCGGCAAGTTGTAACAACAAGAAAAAATCGGTCATTTCGTGCACCGTTGTTTCACTTTGCCCTACGCCCACGGTTTCGATCAGGATCACATCGTAATGAGCAGCCTCACAAAGGACTATGGCTTCGCGTGTATGTCTGGCCACACCGCCCAGGGACAGGCGACTTGGTGTTGGTCGGATGAAAGCCTCTTTCTGCTGCGTGAGTTGCTCCATGCGCGTTTTGTCTCCCAGAATACTCCCCTGACTGATGCTGCTGGTTGGGTCGATGGCCAAAACCGCAACCCGCTTCCCTTGTTGGATCAGATACAGTCCGAGCTGTTCGATCAGGGTGCTTTTGCCTACTCCAGGTACTCCAGTAACGCCTATGCGCAAGGATTTGCCGCTGTGTGGAAGACACAAAGACAATAGGGTTTGAGCAGCATTTTGATGCTTGTTTGCGGCACTTTCTATGAGGGTGATGCCACGGCTTAGGGCCGCAGTGTCCCCCTTTAAAATTTGCTCATAAAGCTTGGCAGTAGTCGGTGCAATGCCCCGGGCAATTTTGATGTTGTGCACGGAGTTGGATTGGGCTTCCTGCCGATTTGAGACCGCTTGGTCTTTGGGAGACTGATTTGCCGCTGTATCTGCCATGACTCTTATGGTGCGCCGTCCTATGAGGTGTTAGGCTTTTATCAATTTAAACGTTCGCTGCTGACCACCTACCTCTATGGTCATGAGGTAAACACCAGAATTCCATAAAGACATATCAATACGCCCTTGTGTGCCAAAATCTTGGTTTTGGAATTGTTTCTGCCCCAAAACAGTATGGACCACAACATGGTCAATAGGCAGTTGGTGATGGAGATCAATATATTGGTCAGATGGATTTGGGCTAAAGGTAAACAAGTCCCATTGGGCTTGGTTGAATCCCACTAAGGTGACACAATCTACCGTAAGTTCGAAATCTCCTGTAGCGCCATTGCCTTCTACCATGACATAATAGTCTGAGGTGCCATTTGATTCAAATGTGAGTGTGCTTTGTAGCCCGCAGCTATCGTCATTTGAGGCGATTTCGTTACTGAGATCACAATCGTCAAACACACGAAGCACTGTATCGAAGTTGGTATTGACACCACAAGTGGCAATGGTCACCATTTGTTGCTCCCCGTTGGCTAAAAATTTATAAAAAACATCATCAGAAGCATTACCACCTGAATCTGTAGCATTAGTAGTGGATCCTGTGATGGTGGATTGACAATCGATGTCAATAGCATTGCTGCACAAGTCGTTGATCGCTGTGCTCTGGGCAAGTCTCAAAACAAAACCACTGCCCGTGTTGTCGATACCGACAACAGTAGAGCCATCTGCTGAGACGCCCAGTGGTAAGGCGAGCGTGCGTCCTTGCAGATCGATGCCAAGATTGGTCGCGAGGTCTGTCAAGTCTTGAAGACCATTATTGTCAGTGTAGATAAAACCGTTCCCCATTGTGGCAGGCGCTGGCCATGGGCGGTAAAAGCCAACAATCACACTGCCATCGACAGAAAGATCTGTGGTCGCGCCCCGCCATCCATTCACTGGTGGTGGACCAATATCTAGGATACCTGTGGCACTGCTCCATTTGAAGGCTTGGTAATTATTGTTTGAATTTCCGCCGCCACCGACCCAGACACCATCTCCAGAGATACTGCCCACTTCTGAGGCCAGTCCGCCACCATTGTGGGTCAATAACTCCTGTACACCATTGGTCCAGACTGCGGCTTGGCGAAAGCCATTGGTCGCATCTTGCCATCCTGCAATCACGCTGCCGTCATCGCTCGCAGCATTAGCTCTTGAGCTACTGCCTGAAACTGTACTGCCTAAGTCGACCATGCCATTTGTGGCATCATATCTTATGGCATGTGCTTCTCCTGCATTGATCCAACCCAATCCAACGACTGTCGAGCCATCTAAAGACATGCCCCAGGCCGAACTCGTTGATGATCCTGACGAACCGCCAATACCGCCATGAGAGGTCCAAGTCTGGGTGTTGACATCATAAACACTCAACTCTCCTAATCCTGTTTGTGGATTGATGCGTGTTCCTGAAATCAAATTGCCCACGGCGTTGATGTCTGTTTGACCACCATAACCTTGAGGTCCAACACCTCCAATTAGGTTGATGCCAGTGCCAGCAGTCCACATGAAGTGTTCGGTGCCCACATCACCAACAACGACCGTACCATCGGCATTGGTTGCTGTCGCAGTGACATTGCCTCCTAAATCTGTGTATTGAGCAAATAACTGTGAGGCGCCAAAAATCATTAAGGCGGCTGTAAAAATAGAATTGCGTTGCATTTTGATAAAGTTATGAAAATCTAAAATACAACTTTGTCAAGAATCACGCGAATGGAATTGGTAAAACTATGGCCTCAATTTACCCTTGGTCTTGAAGGACCCACTCACCTTTTTGCAACAGGGGAATGGCTTGCTTGTACTTGAGGCTTTTGGTTTGGCCATTCATGACGTGCTTGATGGTGACCTTATCATTGCGATTAATTTTGGGTTGCTCGCGTGTAATGGTTTCCACTGGCGCATGACGCTGCTGTGTTTGCCCTGCAGCGCGTGCTTCAGAAGAGCGCTCATCTAAATTGGGTATAGTGTCTTTCTGTTCGTTGTATTGGGCCTTACGACTTACTTGCTTGGCTTCCTGAATGCTCTGCTGCTGTTCTTGCGGCAATTCACCCTTGAACAAGAATGAGATCACGTCTTTATTGACATTCTCAATCATAGATTTGAACAGTTCGAAGGCTTCAAATTTATAAATGAGTAGAGGATCTTTTTGTTCGTGTACCGCCAATTGCACACTTTGCTTGAGCTCATCCATTTTGCGCAGATGCGTTTTCCAGGTGTCATCGATGATCGCAAGAGAAATATTTTTTTCAAAGTCCTGTATCAACCCAGTGCCTTCGGTGTTGTAGGCTTTTTCGAGATCAGTAGCAACATTCAATGTTTTGACACCATCTGTAAAAGGCACTAAAATACGCTTGAACTTATCGCCCTGTGTCTCGTAAACATTTTTGATTACCGGAAAGGCCATGGCTGCGTTGCGCGCCATTTTGTCTTGGTAGTGCTGATAGGCTTCTTTGTAGATGCGCCCGGTAATTTCCGAGGCACTCATTTTTTCAAATTCTAGAGCATCGATAGACGCGCTCATTGAAAAATAGCGGATCAATTCAAATTCGAAATTTTTGTAATCTCCCCCTAATTTATTGGACTCAACAATAACTTCAGCCGTGTCATAAATCATATTGGCGACATCCACACGCAGTCGTTCACCAAATAACGCATTGTATCGACGTTTGTAGACCACCTCGCGCTGTGCATTCATCACGTCATCGTATTCCAGCAGGCGTTTGCGAATCCCAAAGTTGTTTTCTTCAACTTTTTTCTGGGCGCGTTCTATAGATTTAGAAATCATGGAGTGCTGGATCACTTCGCCTTCTTGAAGACCAAGTCGGTCCATCATCTTGGCGATGCGCTCGCTGCCGAAAAGACGCATGAGATTGTCCTCGAGCGATACATAAAACTGAGAGCTTCCTGGGTCTCCTTGACGACCACTTCGTCCACGTAATTGACGGTCAACACGTCTAGAATCATGGCGTTCAGTACCGATAATGGCCAAACCTCCTGCGGCCTTGACTTGGTCGCTCAATTTGATGTCTGTTCCACGTCCGGCCATATTGGTCGCAATGGTGACCACCCCGCTATCGCCCGCTTCAGCGACAATATCAGCTTCTTTCTTGTGTAGTTTGGCGTTCAAAACATTATGCTTGATGTTGCGAATCGCGAGCATACGGCTCAAAAGCTCTGAGATTTCTACTGATGTCGTTCCAATGAGCACTGGACGTCCTGCTTGCGAAAGCCCAACGACTTCTTCGATCACGGCGTTGTATTTCTCACGTTTGGTTTTGTAAATCTTATCGTCGCGGTCATCTCTTGCGATGGGTCTGTTGGTTGGGATTTCCACAACATCCAATTGGTATATTTCCCATAACTCTCCCGCCTCCGTTACCGCAGTACCGGTCATCCCGGAGAGCTTACGGTACATTCTGAAGTAATTCTGAAGCGTGATGGTCGCGAATGTTTGCGTTACGGCCTCGATCTTGACATTTTCTTTGGCTTCTATGGCCTGGTGTAATCCATCGCTATAACGCCTGCCGTCCATGATTCGACCGGTCTGCTCATCTACGATCATGACTTTATTGTCCATCACCACATATTGAGTATCTTTCTCAAATAAGGTATACGCCTTGAGGAGTTGGTTCAGAGTATGAATGCGTTCACTTTTGACCCCGAAATCTCTAAACAACTCTTCTTTTGCTTTTGCTTCGTCTTCTTTAGAGAGGCCCTGACCCTCAATTTTGGCAATTTCTGTTCCGATTTCAGGCATGACAAAGAAATCGGGTTGGTCTGCTCCAGACAAATAATTGACTCCCTTGTCCGTCAATTCGATTTGGTTGTTTTTTTCTTCAATGACAAAATACAATTCCGCATCTACCTTGGGCATTTCACGGTTATTGTCTTGCATATAAAAGTTTTCGGTCTTCTGCAAAATTTGCTTGATTCCCTCCTCTGAAAGGAACTTAATGAGCGCCTTGTTTTTCGGTAGTCCGCGGTATACGCGTAAAAGCTTTAGACCACCCTCTTTGGTGTCACCTTCTGCCAAAAGTTTTTTGGCTTCTGCCAAGACACCAGTGAGTTCCTTGCGCTGTTGTTCAACGATGCTGCTGATTTTGGGTTTGAGCTCATTGAATTCGTGCCGGTCTCCTTCTGGTACAGGTCCAGAAATGATCAGTGGTGTACGGGCATCATCAATCAAAACGCTATCGACCTCATCGACAATGGCATAATGGTGCGGGCGTTGAACCAAATCAGTGGGGGCATGAGACATATTATCCCTCAAGTAGTCAAAACCAAATTCGTTATTGGTCCCATAGGTGATGTCGGCGTTGTATGCATGCCGTCTTGCTTCAGAATTTGATGGATGCAAATCGATGCAGTCTACGCGCATGCCATGAAACTCAAATATTGGTGCCATCCAGGCGCTGTCACGTTTGGCCAGATAGTCATTGACGGTAACCAAATGCACGCCTTGACCTGCCAAAGCATTAAGGTAAACGGGTAATGTAGCCACCAAGGTTTTACCTTCTCCTGTTTGCATTTCTGCAACTTTACCTTGGTGCAAAGCAATACCTCCGATGAGTTGTACATCATAATGCACCATATCCCATGTGACTTCCTTGCCGGCGGCGTCCCAGTTGTTTTTCCAAATGGCCTGGTCACCCTGAAGCGTAATGTAGCCCTTTGTGGCCGACAGTTCGCGGTCCATTGCCGAGGCAGTTACGGCAAGTTCGGTGTGGTCTTTGAATCTTTGCGCAGTCTCTTTGATGACGGCAAAGGCCTCCGGTAATATGGTGTCAAGACTTTGTTTTTCAACATTATAGCGCTGATCTTTTAGACGATCGATGGCATTATATAAGTCTTCTTTTTTGTCGATATCAACTTCCTTTTCAATCTCTTGATGCAGGTCTTCTATTTGGGTTTGAATATCGGCCTGATCTTCTTTGATTTGGGCTCGGAAGGCCTCGGACTTGGCACGAAGTTCGTCGAGACTCAGTGCGGCCATAGCTGCCTCGTGCTGTTTTATGAGTTGGACAAGTGGTTGAATGGCGCTCAAATCCTGTTTGGATTTGTCGCCGACAAAAACTTTTAATACACTATCTAAAAATCCCATGCTGGTGTGTTTATTTTGATTTTTAAGGCGCATTAGGCCTCAAAAAAGCTATCACAAAAAAACGGCAAAAAACCAGAATTTCAAAGGGTTTATTGCAATTAATTGTGATGGATTATGGCAAAAAAAAAGTCTCAAAGCAGCAGTGCCTGAGACTTAAATAGGTGCCTTAAAACAGTACTAATATTCATCTTCATTCCACAGATAGTCTTCGTCTGTGGGATAGTCTGGCCAGATCTCCTCGATAGAATCGTATGAGTCTCCTTCGTCTTCGATGGCTTGAATGTTTTCAACCACCTCGAGCGGCGCTCCTGTACGGATGGCGTAATCGATCAATTCGTCTTTGGTTGCTGGCCAAGGGGCATCACTTAAATATGATGCTAATTCTAATGTCCAATACATAACAGAATCCGGTTTTAATTTTTGCAAAAATAAATTTTTAAGTCGTAGCGACAAGCAAAAACAAAATTATTTAATCACAATTTAAAAGAACGATGTCAAAATGTTGACAAACAATAGTTTAAGTAGTTGTAGGACGTGGTCGTCTTACTCAACTTCCGGCAGCCATTTTATCTCCTCTGCCCCTAAATCTTGAGTCAATTTTCGTGCCAATACGAAAAGATAGTCAGAGAGGCGATTCAAATACTGAATCACAAGAGGATCTATGGGCTCCATGTCATTTAAAAGTGTGGCCAAGCGCTCGCCTCGCCGGCTTACAGTACGTGCTAGGTGACAATATGACACTGTGGTGTGGCCACCTGGCAGAATAAAATGAGTCATTGGTGGTAAATCGGTATTCATTTGGTCTATAGAAGTCTCTAGAGCAGCAATGTCTTGTGGTTGAATTTTTGGTGTTTTACGGGTTTGGTCAGTCTCTTGGCTTTTGGGATTTGCGAGTTGTGCCCCCACAACAAATAAGTTTTTTTGAGTGGTGACCAAAAACTCTTTGTATTCATGTGCTATGTTTTGGTCCCTCAATAAACCTAAGTAGGCATTGAGTTCATCAAGTGTGCCGTAGGCTTCGATGCGCTGATGGTGTTTGGGCACTCGCTTACCGTTAAAGAGTGAAGTCATGCCTTGATCGCCAGTCTTGGTGTAAATTTTCATGCCGTCTTAATTTTTGTTGTTTTGCTTTGCTCTCAGGCTTTTCTTGAAATTGCGCTGTTGTCGTTTGCGTCGTTGTTTTTGAACGCGGTAGTTGTTCCAGAGGACGACTAAAAGCAATAGTAATGCGATAATGCTCCAGGTCATGCGGTGGAATTTGATTTTTGCAGCAATAAATTTACTTGCATGCACAGATACAAATGTTTCATCGACTCTGCTGATTTTTTCCAATCCAAGTCGTGCGCTTTTTTTCCAAATCGAGTTTTGAGTGACTTAGGAAGTGGTAAAAACTGAACAATAAAATAATACTTTGAAATACCCATGACACCTCGTTTGTCCAGTACTTGAAAGTGCGTATTTAATGTACGTAGTGTTTTTCGGCCAAAAGGAAACTCCCATGCAGCATCGCTTTGAAAGGGCCTATATATCGATCGAATAATCCAAATAGGAAAACTAGTTTTTAAAGGATCGTAGGCAATAATTTTACCGCCGTGTTTGAGTTTTTCAGAGAGTTTTTTTGCAAGCATCTCGACATCTTTAAAGTGATGTAAAACACCATAAGCATAAATTAAATCAAAATCGGTTTCTCTGAATTCTTCTGACAAGAAATCCACGGCTTCACCACGTGCATTTGGCAAATGACTTAATTTGGTGTTCAGGACTTTTATCCCATTGTCACTCAAATCAATACCGATATATGCTTTACTGTTTTCTGCTAAATACAAAGAAAGTGCATTACCTTCATAACAACCTAAATCCAAAACTTTGAGATGACTTAAGTCACCCATCCACTCTTTGTGCAAATCATAACATTGGCTCAGTATGCCGAGTTCACGCCGCAGTTTCTTTAGGCTTTTTTCCCGAATATAAGACCAGAATCTAGATGGTAAATTTTTGTTTTTGTGGTTATAAAACTCCTTTTGCTTAAGATTTACGGCTATTGTTTTTTCAACTGAATCCATCTTAAGTAAATTATTTTGTTCTGTCGTCACTCTCGATGATCCCATCACGCAAGCGAATGATGCGATTGGTATGCGCTGCGATTTCTTCTTCGTGGGTGATGATGATTACGGTATTTCCAGCTTTATGAATCGTTTCAAAAAGATGCATGATCTCGAGTGATGTTTTGGTGTCGAGATTACCTGTAGGCTCGTCGGCTAAAATGATCGATGGGCGATTCACCAGAGCCCGTCCTACAGCAACCCGCTGGCGTTGACCACCAGAGAGTTGATTGGGTTTGTGATCCATTCGGTCAGAGAGACCAACATCAGCCAGGACCTCTTCTGCTCTTGCCGTGCGCTCGGGTTTTGAGGCGCCAGCATAAACCATTGGTAAGGCGACATTGCCAAGAGCAGTTGTGCGGGGCAGGAGGTTAAAAGTTTGGAACACAAATCCAATCTCTTTATTGCGGATTTCTGCTAATTCATCATCACTCATGCTGCTCACGTCCACCCCATTGAGCATATAGCTTCCTGATGTCGGTGTATCCAGACACCCCAGTAAATTCATCAGGGTAGATTTTCCGGAACCGGAAGGGCCCATCAACGCGACATATTCGCCTTTTTCAATATCGAGATCAATGCCTTTAAGGACCTTTACAACCTCTTGACCTAAGGCAAAATCCCTGGTGATTGATCTGATTTTTATGACACTACTCATGGCGCTGATTTAGAGCTGAAAGGTACTTAAAATTATGGGAATTTTGTAGTATCCCCCCAGTCGGGTTTTGTTAAAATTCATTTAATGTTATGGGGAATCATCGCCTTATTGGGCCTTTAAGAAACTCAGACCCTCAATACAAAATGCTCTTTCACTTGGCCAGGGCGAAAAAAGATGAGCCCCCAAAAGAAGAGGTCAATGCTCACTGTAACCGAGGGGTCTTTTTGCATCAGTGCCCAGGCTTGAGACATTTCTGCAG
>JAQWJJ010000013.1 GCA_029248405.1 Flavobacteriaceae bacterium
AAAAAACATTGAGTCTATCCGCTTTTTTTCTTTAATCTTTCAATATTCCATATACCAATAAATGACCATAGGCCTAATGCACCAAGACCAGTAGATAAATTAGCCAATTCAAAGTGCAATAGGTCTATGGTCATTTATTGGTATATGGAATATTGAAAGATTAAAGAAAAAAAGCTGATAGACTCAATGTTTTTTGATGTTTTTATCCAGTAATTTAAAAAAGTGTCTCAAATGTCTGCCAAATATTTATAGTTGATACATCTTTGAAAGTTCTGTCAAGTATTGGAGAAAATAAAAATTAAATTGTTGAGCAGTCGGGTAGAGCAGTAATAGCCAATAAAAAAAGGCTTACATTTCTGTAAACCTTTTTGCTCCCCCTATTGTTCAAAGTTGCAGCACAAAATCAATCTTTTTTCGTCCTCCCAATAAGATTGGCATCAATTAGTTCAAGTGATTTAACCATGTCCTGAGAGCTATTTTTATACTTAAGAAAATGTGGCGTTTTAATATGAGAAAGGTATGAGTCATAATTACGATAGATCTCAATTAATGTGAAGCGATGAGGGTTTTCTTTTTCATTGACCACTCTATACTCAAGTACCCCTTCTTCAAGTTTTACCGCGGTCTTCATCTGCTGGTTGAGTAATTCTGTGTATTGAGCTAAAGCGTCGGGCTCAATTTCAATTTTTACTAATCGAACAAAGAATTCGTCCGAGTCTTGGGCATGAACAGCATTCATAGTAGCTAATGCAATTAATAAGGATAGAAAAAATTTCATGCTTGGATTTTGATTTTCATAAAAATAAAAAAAACGGCTACACTATAATAGTATAACCGTTTTATCATTATAAGTAGCTCCCCCTGTTATTCAAAGTTGAAACACAATTTCTTCTTTTGACGATCCACTCACCTTGGACGATACACAATTCTCTTTCCTCAAGAACACTTAAGTAACGAGTGTAAAACTTCCTTTAATTATGAAGGAAGTAGCTCGATAATCCCTGGGTTTCTAATTTGTGGTTAACAACGTGTTTGTATAAGCTTTGTTGCGTGGTTAAGCAGTAAAGTAAGTAAATAATTACTGACCAAGAAAGTCCGCGAGGACTTTCGTAAGTGAGCGATTACCAGCAATAAAGTTTATACGTTGTTGTGCATAGTGCTATTCACGTTCAGCTTGGTTTTCCGATGTTTAGTTTCAGTTCAAATTTGAGCATTGGCAAGACATACTCTTTTGCAATTTTTGGCTTTTGTTGTGGCTGAAGCGAATTGCAAATGTGTATGGCTTTGAGCGTTGGCGTTTCTTTCCTAATAGTTTAATGTTGCTCCAAATCCAATTCCCATATCGCTGTCATAATGTGTTGAAATTCCTAAATTCCGAGTTGCAATATATTTAAAACCAGTCATATATTCTTTGTCTGTATTTACCATAAAAGCCCATCTCAATCTTGGCGAAATTGGAATGTCCTCACGCATTAGTTGAAATCGCACATTTCCGTCTGTAAATACTTCTCCTTGTAATTTTACAAGCATAGGCAAAGTATATTCAGCTCCTAAACTTAAAACTGCTCTTTGGTCTTTAGTGTTTGTTTGTCCAAAAAGGTTTTTTTCAACTTCGTCATTTTGCTTTCTGTATCGCCAATCAAAACCAATAAATGGTATAAACCATTGGTTTTTTCCAATATATCTTCCAATATGTGTTTCCGTTTCATAACCGTGTCCATCGTGATAACCTAAACGCCATTCTGTGCCAAAACTCCAACGAGTGTTTTGTAACATTGCCATTCCATCGTTTCCGTTGGTTGCAAAGTCATTTTCTGCCATAAAATGAAATTGATTGCTTTCTGATTGTAATTTTTTATAAGCCCATTTTTTATTTGGTAAATATGGATTTTCAGATTGCTTTTCATAACTAAAAACTCGGTTCATACCAGCCATCATATGATATAAAATATGACAATGGAAAAACCAATCGCCTTCCGCATTTGCTAAAAATTCTATGGTGTCAGTTTCCATTGGCATAATGTCCAAAACGTTTTTAAGTGGTGCAAATTCTCCTTGACCATTTAAAACTCTAAAATCGTGTCCGTGAAGATGCATTGGATGTCGCATCATCGAGCCATTGTAAAGCGTAATTCTTACGTTTTCGCCTTTTTTAATCAGGATTTTATCGGTTTCAGAAAGGATTTTATTATCCATACTCCAAACGTAACGATTCATATTTCCAGTCAATTCAAAACGCAATTCTCTAACAGGTGCATCTTTTGGCAATGTTGTTGGATTTGGTGCTTTCAACATTCCATAATTTAGAGTTACAATGTCTGGTTTTACGTTTGTAGAATGATTGGAATGGTTAATTTTGTCGTCCATTTTCATTTCAGGATTTCCAGTAATTTCAGGATACATAACCGTATTCATATCCATTTTTTGTAACGACATATCCATTCCCATATCGTCCATACTTCCGTCCATATTCATCATATCGTTCATCATTTTCATTCCTTCAAAATATTTCAGTTTTGGCATTCTACTTTTAAGTTGAATTTTGCCATTTCCTAAATAAATGGATGCCGATTTTGTTCGGTCTTCTGGTGTTGCCAAAAATTCATAAGCAATATCTTCGTTAGGAATTGTAACCACAACATCATAAGTTTCAGAAACTCCAATAATTAATCTATCTACTTCTAAAGGTTCAACATCGTTTCCATCATTGGCAACAACTGTCATTTTTCCACCTGCGTAATTCAACCAGAAATATGAGGAAGCTCCACCATTTGAAATTCGTAAACGCACTTTTTCGCCTGCTTTAAATTGCGAAAGTTGACTTTCGTTTTTTCCGTTGATTAAAAATTTGTCATAATACACATCGCTAACGTCCATTGCTAACATACGTTTCATTTCATTTCCTAATTTGGTTTTGAAATGCCCTGCTTTTATGGCTTCGGAATAACTTTGAACTGTTCCCTTTTTAATGGCAGACCAATCGTTTGCATTATGAAGCATTCGATGAACATTTTCGGGTTTTATATCTGTCCATTCGCTCAAAATCATTGGAACTTCTGGCAAATCGTCAATTTCTTTTCTAAATGTTGGGTCGTCTTTTTTCTTCAATAAAACCAATGAGCCATACATTCCAATTTGCTCTTGTAAACCACTATGACTATGATACCAATGTGTACCACTTTGGATAATTGGAAAACGATAGGTGAAAGTTTCGTTAGGTTCTATTGGCATTTGCGTTAAATATGGAACACCATCTTCTTTATTGGGAAGAAACAAACCGTGCCAATGCAAAGAAGTACTTTCTGTTAACTTATTGTGAACCACAATTTCGGCAATATCTCCTTCGGTAAAAGTTAATGTTGGCATTGGAATTTGTCCGTTTACTGCAATTGCTCGCTTTTCTTTTCCAGAAAAATTTACGATTGTATCGGTTATCGTTAAATCGTAACGAACAACATTTTGACCGAGAATGATATTAGTTGACAATATTCCGAGGAATACTGCCAACCATTTTATGTATTTATTCATTTGATTTATTTCTTTATAGTTTCAACCGTTTTACCGCAACTCAACATCTGTGAACCATAATAAGGATTTTTAATTGCATTTTCTTTACTTAACCAATTTGCTCCTTTTCCATCATTTGCCATTGGGCAAAATTGATAATAGGTTGGTGTATCTTGTTTTGAAATTTTCATTACTTCGTAGATGTTTTTTGAAAGCGATGTAAAGTGGTCTCTTTGATGACTTACATCTTTAGTGTCTGCGATATGTTCAGCATCTTCTTTTAAGTTTTCCAAAACTTTCATCCAAGCCATATGAACTTCCATTGAAAGATTATTCATATTCACATTATTTATCTCTGTAAAAAGGGTCTTGGCACTTGTTGAAGCTGTTGTTCCATCGGTTTTAACCAATGCATCTTTAACTGCAAAATAACTATTGTAAACTGCTGAAAGTGGATTTGCATCTTGCATTTCATCCATTTTGTTTGAATGCATAGAATGGTCATTTGTTGCCATTTCCATTTTTGGCTCTTCTGTTTTCGCAACTACTTGTTTTGCTCTTTCATACTGACAACAACTTGGTAGATTTGAATAAGTGTCGTTTGGTGCTAAAAAAGTATCGCTGTCGTAACCTACTAAAGCAATACGTTTTAATATTTCTTCTTTTGAAGTTTTCAAACTATCATAAGAAATGGTTGCCATTTTGGTTTCCTTATTCCAATCTACATTGGATTGGTTTTTCAAATTTCCAGCTTTTTCAATTGTGCTTTCACACATTCCACAATTACCGTAGATTTTTACGATTTCTGTTTTTTGATTTTTTGTTTGTGCGTTGCACGATACGAATGATAACAATACAATGATTGCTACCAATATTTTTGATATTGATTTCATTTTATATTTTTTTAAATTGTTGTAAAAACTAAAGAATACAAGCCGTAGGCTTGTTTTCTAAAAGACAGACCTTTGGCTGTCAAAAAGGTTTTTAGCTTATTTTTGGCAGTTGCCAAATGGAAAGATATACTGCTTTTGGTTTGTTTTGAACGTAAGTCCATTCGTTAACCAAAAGTTTAAAATTATTTGAGTTTGCTAATTCAAAATCGTTAAATGAAACAGAAATGTTTACAACAATTGGGCAAAGACAAGAAGTGTTGTCACAAGCTCCACCACAACCATTATCGTCTTTGTCTCCATTATCGCAACAGGATTTTTTTTCGGAATGGTCGTCTTGTTTTTCGCAAGATGTTTTTTCCGTTTTTTCTTTGTCAGAGGATTTTCCGCACGCAAATACTGTACTGGTCGGAATGACCAATAACATGAAAAAGATGATTAATATTTGCGTTTTGTTTTTCATAAAATTCGGATTTAAAGATAATAAATTTTCAATTGGTTTCTATTTTTGTGCGTTAGAAGAAACAGCTCTTTTATTTTTTTTAGCTTTGGATTTTCGCATTGGCAAAAAAATAAATGTGATGTTTGATCGTTGGCGTTTTCAGTACTAAATTTAATGGTTTGCATGATTTTCCGCATTATGCACAACTCCTTATATGGAGAACAAACCTCCTGTTTATAGGTCTATGTTTCCGGATAACAGGAACTTTTGTTCTCGTTTATCATTTTAATGCAACTATTATGAAAATGACGATAAAGAAACTTTAAACTTTTTCAATCCTTTTTTGGACTGGTCTTATATTCACTGGGAGATCTTCTTTTAATCTTTGAGGGTGTTTGACCGAGGTCTTTTAATTAAAAAACGGCTACACTATAAAAGTATAACCGTTTTATCATTATATGACTGCTCCTCCTCTTGGGCTCGAACCAAGGACCCTCTGATTAACAGTCAGATGCTCTAACCAACTGAGCTAAGGAGGAATTTATATTGCCTGTCGGTCTTTCGATCTAAAGGCGGGTGCAAATATAGATTTTTTTTTATCTGAGACAAAAAACTCTATTTATTTTTTTAGCCAAAAATCCAACGATAAATATCGTTGCCATTGGCAAACAGTACAAGAGAAATCAATAAGATAAAACCGAAGAGTTGGGCATACTCCATAAACTTGTCATTGGGCTTTCTGCCGGTCACCATCTCCCATAGTAAAAACATCACATGGCCACCATCAAGCGCAGGAATAGGAAGCACGTTCATAAAGGCCAAAATAATAGAGATCAGGGCAGTAGTTTGCCAAAAGCTCAACCAATCCCATTGGCCCGGAAACATATTGCCTATGGCGCCAAAACCACCGACCTGAGTGGCCCCCTTGGCGGTAAAGACGTATTTGAATTGCTTGACATAGTCCGTCAAAATACCAATTCCATAAGCCACTCCTCCGGTCAAACTCTCACCCAACGAAAAGCTAATGTGCGTGCCGCGCTCCGACCAAGGCGAGCCAAAATTATTGACTCCTAGTTGTCCGCTTTGTGATGTGGCGACCTGTAACGTGTCCATCCTGCCGCCACGGTCAAAAACCAATTCGTTCTCTGCGCCTGGAGTCTTGTCTACCTGGGCAATAAATTCATGCCAGTGGGCGACCTCCGTGCCATTGACAGCGACGATTTTATCGCCTTGAAGCAAGCCCGCATCAGCTGCTGGAAACCCTGTAAGGACGGTGTCTATTGTGGTAGTGCGCATGTATTCAAAAGGCCTCAGCACATCTTGTTCGAACATGATGGGTCCGATTTGCTCCGGGAGCGTTACCGTTTCGATGGTGCCGTCCTGATGACGGACCACTACGGTTTTGATGTCTCTCAAAAAGAGTTGTTTGTTGAGTTCATTTTGGTACGCAAAATCTTGGCCGTTGACTTTCAATACAATGTCGCCATCGGCAAATCCGTAAGCCTTAAAGGATTCATGTACCGCAAAACCTTCAGGCATGTCTTTTTCTGTAAGCACATCACGTCCATAGAAAAACAAAATACAAATGTAAATGACAAAACCAACGATGATGTTGACCGTGACCCCCCCAAGCATGATGATCAAGCGCTGCCAAGTAGGCTTACTCCTGAATTCCCAAGGTTGTGGTGGGCCGGCCATTTGTTCTTTGTCCATGCTCTCGTCGATCATCCCCGCAATTTTGACATAGCCACCAAGGGGCAACCAGCCAATACCATAGACGGTCTCACCAATTTTTTTCTTGAACAAAGAAAAGTTGACGTCAAAGAACAGATAGAATTTTTCAACCCGCGTCTTGAATAATTTAGCAGGAATAAAGTGCCCTAATTCGTGCAAAACGATCAGGAAAGACAAGCTCATTAGGAGCTGTATGGCTTTGATGGCAAATGGACTCATGGTAGATCTAAAAATGTCAGGGACAAAAGTAAGGCATTAGGGCCCGTAAAAAAAATTATTCCCTTTGGCTCAATGCTGTATTAGTAAACTTTTAACGCTAAGGGTTGGATGATGGCCCAAACGGGTATTACCTTTGTCGCAAAGCAAATCAAATGCGTTCTTTTTTGGCCAAATACAAACGTTTTGCCCTGGTGATGACCCTGTTGTCGGTGGTCATTATTGCTGCCATTAACCATGCGCTCACGCCTCAGAAAACGCTCAAGATTTATCAGCCGCATGATGTCAACCCAGAGATGGTCGACACCACCATTCAATTTGTCAAAAAATACCACACCATCGCCGATTTCACATTCACCAACCAAAATGGCGATACCATCACACAAGACACGTTCAAAGACCGCATTTACATCGCTGATTTTTTCTTCACGACCTGCGCCACGATTTGCCCCATCATGACTGGGCACATGGTGAAGTTACAAGACGAATTGCAGGATGATCCGCAAGTCATGTTGCTGTCTCATACGGTCACTCCAGAGACCGATGATGTCGCGCGGCTCAATAAGTATGCCGCACAGAAGGGTGTCGATGCCCGCAAATGGCATTTGGTCACTGGCGACAAAAAAGCCATTTATGATATGGCCCGAAAGTCTTATCTCGCCGCAAAGGATCAGCCCTACAATGACTATGATTTGGTCCATACCGAGAATTTTGTTTTGGTCGACACCAAGCGGCGCATCAGGGGCTTTTACGACGGCACCGATCCCGAAGCTATAGAACAACTTCTAGAAGACCTCGCGGTCCTCAAAAAAGAAGGGCAGTAGTCTTTTTTTTACCTCCGTAAATTCGCTACATTTGCCTTGTTTAAAATCAATCTAAATAACTTGATGACCACTATTGCCGCACTAAAAAAAGGGGAAACTGGTATTATTCGAGATGTACAACTCGATCAGATTCCTCTCAAACTGCTCGAAATGGGTTGTTTGCCAGGCAATGAGGTCACTTTGGTACAGACGGCGCCTTTTAATGATCCGTTGTACCTCAACATCAATGGCAGTCATTTGGCGATTCGCAAAGAGGTCGCCGCTCAGATTTTTATCGATATCGTATAGGATATGGCACAACAGATCCAAGTCGCACTGATCGGAAACCCCAATACGGGCAAAACTTCTGTATTCAACCGACTCACTGGTCTGCATCAGAAAGTCGGTAATTATCCTGGCATTACCGTAGAAAAAAAGGAAGGCATTTGCAGCTTGTCACGAGGCAAGAAGGCTCATGTTTTGGATTTGCCCGGAACCTACAGCCTCAACGCTTCTTCTATAGACGAAAATCAGGTCATTGAACTCCTGCTCAACAAAAACGATAAGGATTATCCAGATGTTGCCGTGGTGGTTTGTGAGGTCGAAAACCTCAAACGCAATTTGTTGTTGTTCACACAGATCAAAGACCTCAAGATCCCAACCATTTTGGCCATAAACATGGTCGACCGAATGGACCGCAAGGCGATAAGCCTCGATGTGCCTGCTCTAGAAAAAGCCTTTAAAACCAAAGTGGTGTTGATCAGTTCGCGCAAGAATCAAGGGTTCGATGCTTTGAAATTGGCCATTGAGCAGCACAAATTACTCAGCATACAGCAGTGCTTGGACATGACGGTGATCGCTCCGGAGTATTTTGATCGTTTGCGCCGCGCTTACCCCAACCAAGATGTTTATAAATTGTGGTTGGTCATCACTCAGGATGTCAATTTCGGAAAACTTGACCGAACCGGTGAGGCAGCGAGTCCTACCTTCCAAACCGAATCCATACACACGCTCAAAGCACTCCAACAAAAAGAGACCATCAAACGATATCAGTTCATCAACCAGGTACTCAAAACTGCTCTAGTGATCGACAAATCTAAAGCCAAAGATTTCAGAAGCCGCCTAGACCGCGTGTTGACCCACCCAAAATGGGGCTATGTCATATTCTTTGCAGTTTTGATGCTCATGTTCCAAGCGATTTTTGATTGGAGCAGTTATCCTATGGATCTGATTGATGTCACCTTTGCCCAAATGAGTGAATGGATCAAACAGAGTATGCCTGCGGGTGATTTTACCAATCTGATCGCAGAAGGGGTCGTCCCAGGACTCGGCGGTATTGTGATCTTTATCCCCCAGATAGCTTTTTTGTTTTTGTTTATTGCAGTCTTAGAAGAGACCGGTTATATGAGCCGTGTGGTCTTTTTGATGGACAGGATCATGCGTCGATTTGGCTTGAGTGGCAAAAGTGTTGTGCCGCTAGTTTCGGGCACGGCCTGTGCGATTCCTGCAATCATGGCCACGCGCAATATAGAGAATTGGAAAGAACGGCTGATCACAATTTTGGTCACGCCATTCACGACCTGTTCTGCGCGTCTGCCGGTGTACCTGATCATCATCTCATTGATCATTCCTGAGTATCGTGTGCTGGGTGTTTTTTCTGTTCAAGGACTGACATTGACCTTGCTTTATTTCTTAGGATTTGCGTCCGCAATTTTTTCGGCTTTTCTTTTGGATAGATTTCTTAAAGTGCCGTCGCGCTCCTTTTTTGTGATTGAAATGCCCAATTATAAAGTCCCTATCCTCAAGAATGTTGTGGTGACCATGGTCGAAAAAACCAAAGCCTTTGTCTTTGGTGCTGGAAAAATAATTTTGGCGATTTCGATTATTTTGTGGGTTTTGGCGTCATACGGACCGGGAGATTTTAACCGGGCAGAAGAAATCGTCGCTGCCGAGCAGCTTCAAAGCGATGCCCCAACTCAAGAGGCCGAATTGGCTGTTGCCGCTTTTAAATTAGAGCATTCCTATATTGGTATTTTGGGCAAAGGCCTAGAGCCGCTTGTCGCTCCATTGGGTTACGATTGGAAAATCGGCATTGCGATTGTGAGTTCGTTTGTGGCACGTGAAGTATTCGTCGGAACCTTAGCGACCATTTATAGTGTGGGTAATGACAACGAAGAAACCATTCGCAACCGTATGGCTGCTGAGATCAATCCAGTCTCGGGTGGCGCACGTTTTAATTTTGCTAGTGGGGTGTCGTTATTATTGTTTTATGCTTTTGCCATGCAGTGCATGAGTACTTTGGCCGTGGTACGTCGTGAGACCAATAGTTGGAAATGGCCTCTGTATCAATTGATTTTTATGAGTATCTTAGCCTATATAGTTGCTTTGGCAGCGTATCAAGTTTTAAATTAAGCTTTATGCAAACTTTTTTAGTCGTGATTACCTTTTTGCTGGCCCTGGGTTTCTTGTTACAGAAATTCGTTTGGGCGCCAGCTTTCGCGGCACGCAAAAAATCTCCAGGCACATTAGACGGCGGCAAGACCAAATGTGGTGCCAACAATTGCCAATGCCATTAAATCGGGCTTAACCTAAGCCCACATCCAAAACCATCATCACAATGAAACCACCAATAAAGCCCATTGTGGCAATGTCGGTATGGTCGTCTATTTGTGTTTCTGGGACCACCTCTTCGATCACTACAAATATCATGGCGCCTGCCGCAAAGGCCAGGGCATAGGGCAAAATGGGCTGAAAGGTCATGACCGCCACAGCACCTAAAACGGCGGCAACTGGTTCGACAAGGGCCGAAGCTTGTCCAAACATAAAGCTCTTGAGGCGACTCATTCCGGTGCGGCGCAAAGGCATAGAAACGGCAATTCCTTCTGGCAAATTTTGAATGCCAATACCAAGCGCCAAGGCTACGGCAGCAGCTATTGAAGCCCCTTCAAAACCTGCTGCTGCGCCACCAAATAGGACGCCGATCGCAAGACCTTCAGGGATGTTGTGCAATGTGATGGCCAGGGTGAGCAGAGTCGCTCTGTGCCAAGGCGTTTTGATGCCTTCTTTCTCACTTTCTTTAAAGTTGATGTGCAGGTGCGGAAGAATTTTGTCCAAAACAAAGATGAACAAAGCCCCCAGAAAAAAACCTATGGCCGAGGGCCATACTTTCGCAAAGCCTGCGCCTGGACTCATTTCGATCCCGGGCGCCAAGAGACTCCAAAAGCTTGCCGCAACCATGATGCCGCCCGTAAAGCCCAGCATCCCATCCAAGACGGCCCTGTTCATGGTTTTAAACAAAAACACGGACGAGGCGCCAATAGCCGTAAGTCCCCATGTAAACAATGAGGCATATAGGGCGGCCATTACTGGGTCAATACTCTCGAAATAGGCAATAATAGATTCCATAAATCTGGGTTTATTTTGAAAATTTATAACTCACCCCCGCGCTAATGAGCAGGTCTTGTCCTTGGGTAATGCTTTGGCCAACCGTGAGGTCGTATTGCAATGATCCGTTGGCCAAATAGGTGAAACCAGCATCCCAAAAGTGATGGGCAGAGGCCAATTCTGGAGCATCGCCATAGAGCTCGCCATACACGCCAATGGTGTCATTAAGGGCATAGCCATAGGCGATCGTATAGACATAGGCCATGCCGATTTGGCCTTCTGCCCATTGACCACCAAAATTATAGGCCAGAGAGGATCGTTCGCTCAGCGTGTGGCCTACGGCAAATCTAAAATCACTTGTCGTGCCTTGCGGTCTTAGAGATTCCGGTGCAGAAAAGGGGAGGTATAAGTGACCCAAAAAGCCAATTTCTGGACGACGTCCATCTTCGTGGGCAATATTTATTTTGACCCCAGCGAGCATTGGCGAGAAGCCTTCTGTTTTGAGATCAGTCGCGCTGCTGCGGTTTTGCTCATAATTCCAGCCTAGGCGCAGCTCCAGGCGATCCAGAAGACCATAGCGCAAAAGAGTGGTGTTATACCCTAATGTCTCAAGGGTTGTCGCGTCTTGCTCAAATGTCGTGTAATAGCCTCCAGTTTCAATTTGGATATAGCCAGGCTCTACTGTGTTGGGTGATTCTGTAGCGTCAGGACGGTCAGTAATGATGGGGAACTCAATGGAGTCTTGTGCCCAGAGGCCTATTGGACTCAGGCAAATGGCCAGGCATAATTTATAGAGATTGGACATAAAGGTTGTTGGTTATGGTTGATGAAAAATAATGTGTCTCATGGTTGACCTCTACCGTCATTGAACCATCAAAGGGCTCCAGCGCAATGACCTTAATGAAGGCACCGAGACTGATGTTTTTTTGGTTGAGGTATTTCAAGAAATCATCGTTGGCATCCTTGATGCTCACCAAAATTGATTCTTGATCGTTTTGCTGCGTCGACAATAGGGCTTTTTCCACTTGGTGTATTTGCCCATTTTTATCCGGTATTGGGTCGCCATGGGGGTCCCTTCTGGGGTGACCCAAAAAGGCATCTAGCTTTTCGACAAGAAGTGGAGCATGGACATGCTCTAACTGCTCTGCGATGTCGTGGACTTGATCCCAGCTAAAGCCAAGGGTTTTGACCAAAAAAACCTCCCAGAGCCGGTGTTTGCGCACCACATGCGCGGCCAGTTGATAACCGTCTGTGCTCAAAAGAGCGCCCTTATATTTCACGTAATCCACAAGGCCCTTTTCGCTCAGTTTCTGCAGCATATCAGTAGCAGACGAGGGCTTGGTGTCTAGACGCTGGGCTAATGAGGAAGTGCTGACTCCTTTACTCGCCTTTTGTTGCAAGTAGAATAAAGCCTTGATGTAATTTTCTTCAGAGGAGGTCAACATCCGACAAAGATAAATATTATTTTAGATGAAACTAAAAATTTATTTATAAATACACATAATGGCATGATTCATCATTTTCATCATAAATTATGGATTTTTTGCATCATTTACGGCTGATAATGATTCATTTTCATAAATTTTGAGCGGTTTATGACCGTTTTTGCGGTCATTAAATCCATTGAATATACTCTTGAATCGGATTAATCTGCGCAAGCAATGGGCTTTTTTTGGTGGCGGACATTGGAGTGGGGCAACAGGCATGCGCCAAAAATTCAAAAAGCGTATGTTTTGGTTAAAAATGGTCATAAATGGCGTCATAAAGGACCAAAATCAACAAAAACAGCTTCGTTTTGCCCATTTATGCGATAAACAAGCGAATGGACCTAAAGGCCACGCTCTTTCTGAATTTGCTCGTATGCTTCGCGAACGTTTCTGAATTTTTCTTCAGCACCTTTTCGATAGGCTTCGTCCATGTGTTGGAGCTTGTCTGGGTGATACTTTTTGACCATACTGCGGTAGGCCTTTTTGACCTCGTCGTCCGAGGCCTTGGGATCAATCTCCAAAATGGTGTAAGGTCGATCGGGTTGCTGGAAGAACATGGCCTTGATGCTCTCAAAATCTCGAGATTGAATGTTCAAGAGTTGGGCAATGCGCAAAATGGTGCTGACTTCTGTGTCGCTCACGTGGCCATCTGCGTTGGCGATACTGAACAAAAAGTGCAAGACTTGCAGTCTCGATTCGTAGCGCAGTACTTGTTTAAAGGTTTGGCAAATATCATTGGGGGAGACCCCTGTTTTTTTGACCTCTTCATTAAAAGTTTTGAAGGCGGCATTAGCGCGTTCTTGACCATAGGCCGTGATGAAATAGCGGCGCACAAAATCTAATTCGCTTTGTTGGACTTTGCCGTCGGCTTTGATCACCAGAGAGGCTAGTGACAGGAGTTTGAGCTCAAAATCGGCAGGTGGAGAAGCGGTATTTCCAAAAAATCTGCCCGTGCTTTGGTATGATTTGCCCGCATTCATATTGTCGATGATGCTGCCGATGACAAACCCCAAAATCGCCCCTGGCCAGCGAAAAAACGAAAGTCCCAAGAGACCTAAAAACCATCTGATCATGTGATGTTATTGCATATTGATGTGGGGCCAAAGATAGACAATTCGGCAAAAAGCGTGTGTCCAATTCCCCTGCGAATAAGGTAAATTTTGGTTATCTTTGCCTCAAAATTGTTACACCTTAAAAGCATAAATTATGTATCCAGCAGAATTGGTTCAACCCATGCGTGAAGATTTAACCCTCTTTGGCTTTTCAGAATTATTAACTGCAGACCAAGTCGATGAAGCGGTCCATCGCGATGGAACTGTTTTAGTTGTGGTCAATTCCGTTTGTGGTTGTGCTGCGGCCAACGCCCGCCCTGGGGCTAAGATGTCTTTAGACAACCAAAAGAAGCCAGACCACCTAGTCACTGTTTTTGCGGGTGTTGATTTCGAAGCTGTCGATGCGGCAAGAGCCATGATGGTTCCTTTTCCTCCAAGCTCACCTTGTATGGCTTTGTTCAAAGATGGTGAATTAGTTCACATGCTTGAGCGCCATCATATTGAAGGACGCAGTGCCGGACTTATCGCCGAAAACCTCAAGAGCGCGTATAACGATTTTTGTTGATTTATTGTGGCATAGGAGCGGGCGCCCAAGTACAGTCTAAAAGTATTTAAGCACCTTTAAAATTGGCTTTTCTTTTCTCAAGAAAGGCGGAGGTGCCTTCTTTAAAATCTGCGGTGGCAAAACAAGCGCCAAAGGCCATTTTTTCGTGGGCATAGCCGTCTTTTTTAGGATCACTACCAGCAGAAACACTAGCGATGGCATGTGCGATGGCGATCGGCGCGTTTCTCTTTATTTTCTGGGCCAGCTTCATGGTCGTCGGCAGCAGTTCGTCTGCGGGCACGACACTATTGACAAGGCCAATTGCACAGGCGTGCTGCGCCTCAATCATCCCTGCAGAGCAGATGAGTTCCAAAGCACGACCTTTACCCACTAGTTCGGGAAGCCTTTGGGTCCCTCCATATCCCGGAATGACACCAAGAGAAACTTCTGGCAAACCCATTTTGGCGTCATCTGACGCAATCCGCATATGCGCTGCCATGGCCAGCTCTAATCCCCCACCTAAGGCGTAACCATTAATGGCGGCGATAACAGGAGTGCTGCAATTGGCCACGCGATCAAATAGGTCGGCTTGCCCTTGAGTGGCTAGTGCCTGCCCTTGTTCTTGACTAAAATGGGCAAATTCACTAATATCCGCACCAGCGATAAAAGCTTTGTTGCCGCTTCCGGTAATGACGATCACTCTTACTGAGACCGCCGAATCAGCCTCTTCGATAGCACGACTGAGTTCTTGAATGGTGTCCTTGTTCAGGGCATTGAGTTTTTCGGGTCTATTGATCGTGATCAGGCAAATCCCGTCTTGGTCGTCAATTAATAAATTGTGATAGTGGCTCATTGGATTGGACTCTATTGGATTGGGTGGTCTAAAGATATTAAAACCCTAGGGTTTGGGAAAGTGCAGATGAAATTGTGTTCCAGTGGTGGCTGAAGAATGTAACGTGATGGTCCCTTGATAAGACGCCACTATCGTTTTGACCATAGCTAAACCAAGCCCCATTCCTTTGGATTTGGTTGTGAATTTAGGTTCAAAAACTCTGCCTTGAATTTCTTCAGGTATGCCCGGTCCGTTGTCACTGATCAATAAATCGACCGAGTGGGCATGAGCGGTCAACACAACTTCTATTTTTGGGTCAATGGTTTGTGCGTGTTTGAGGGTTTGTATGCTGTTTTTGACCAAATTAGTCAGCAAGCGTATGAGCTGACTTTTGTCAAAAGGCATAGTCAGTGTAGTCACATTACTTGTGAAATTGATGTACGGGATGTCAAAAATATCAAGCGCCAGCTTTGAGGTCCCAACCAGATCGATGGTGCGGTTTTTTTGATCCGGTAATTGGGCATAGGTCGCAAAGGCCGAAGCGATTTCACTCATGGTGTCGATTTGTTGGATTAAAGTCGCACTGTATTCCTTGAGCTTGTGATTGATCTCCGGATCGCTCGGGTCAAACTTACGTTCAAAACTCTGCACTGTCAGCCTCATTGGTGTCAGAGGATTTTTAATTTCGTGCGCCACCTGTTTGGCCATCTCCCGCCAGGCGGCTTCGCGCTCCCCCAGAGCAAGCTGGGCAGCACTCACTTCTAACTGGTCAATCATGTGGTTGTAGGCAGCGATGAGCTGAGCAATTTCTTTAGAAACGCCTTGTGCCACTTCTATTTTTTCATTGCGTTCGAGCAGCTGCGTGTCTGTTATTTTTTGGCTGACCGTTTGCAGGGTTCGGGTAATGAAGCGCGAGAGGATATAAGCGATAAAAATGGCAAGCAACAACATCACGCCATAAAGCATGGCCATGCGGAGGAGATTTTCTTTGAGTTCCTTAGTCATGAAGCCATCATCTTCTATGTAGGGCAAGTGCATGATTGCTATGGGCTTAAAGGTGGCGTCGGTAAGAAAAGAGTATGAAGATTGGAAGCCTCGCCCATCTTCTTTAAAAGCATCAATAATTTGTTTGCCTGAAGAGGCGCCTAGTCTTTTGAGTAGCGTGTCGCTCAAAATTCTTGGTGGGGCCTCTGCAAATAAAGACGCCTCTGAAGATTTCAGCACCTTTCCGCCAAGATCGTACAGATGAATTTCTAAGTTGTGGATGTCCTTAATCTCATGAATTTTGGAGTCGAAAATCAGTGGAATCGATGCCGCGTTTATGGGCAATGCAGTATTCTTCAGGACATAATTGATGTGCTGCTTGATGTTTTGCTCTTTCCGCAAAAGACGCTCTCGGTGGTAGTCTTTGGCTTCTTCCCGGTACTGCAAGACGGTCAAGACCGAGAGCGAAACAAAGGTCATGACCAAAAGCATCAGCATGGCAAAGAAAATCCGAAAACGTAAAGACTTATAAAACTTCATAAATGATTACTGTTCTTGAGGCCTATTGATTCTTGTAATGAGTATCCCAATGATCAATATGACTCCTGGCGCAATTGCCGTGCCATAAACCCAATTCATCGCGTCTTTGAGCACCATCAAAAACAAAAAGGCAACAAAAAAAGCAATCCCGATCACACTAATGTAGTGCAGGTAGCCCTTAGAGTGCTTTTGTATGTCCTGTTGAAATGATTTAAAGATCAGATGGCACTTGACCTGATAGGCCATCAGCACAACGACCATTACGATTTTGACTTGCATCCAGCTGTCCGCCATATGGTATAACCTCAGATGGATCATCCAGAAGGCAAAAATGAAAGACAACACCAGAGCGGGCCAGGTCATATAATACCAAATCCATTTGGCGACTTTCTTGTATTGGCGACTCAAGACCAGATGATCTGTATGCTGGTCCTCGAGTGCCTTGCATTGAAGGACAAATAAACGGCCCATAGCAATCAAACCTGCAAACCAGGTCAACACAAATAGAAGATGAAATGTTTTGAGGTAATAGTATAACATCAGTCAACAATTAGGTACTGCAAGTCGAGGGCATTGAAGGCCTCATTGAACGCTTTTATTTCTGTAGCAATGAGCTCGTCGAGCGTTGTCAATTCTGTATTGATTTTGGCAGTCAGCTCATCTTTGACCAGCACGTCTTGCGCTGTTGGCGGAAAATCATCCATTCCGACCAGGCTGTTGAGGTGTGCCAATTTGTTCGTGAGCTTGATGGGAAAATTCAATGGATCTTGACCACTCTTGTTTTGGGTCTGGTAGAGCGCTTCTTCGATGGCCGTCAATGAGGCACTCAAGGCTGTAGCGTTTTCGACCAGATCGGCAACAGACTCTTGACCCTGGTATTGTTGGTTAAAGGCTTTGAGCTGGCTGTTGATGCGCCTAATTTTGGCGATACTTTTGTGGGCCTTATCCACGGTCTGATTGACCGATTCAATAAAGTCATATTGCTGCTGCATCCCCGCTAAGTCCGTTTCTGCATTGGCGTCGGGATGCAAGACAAATGTTTGAGTTTGCTCTTGATCGCCGACCCTCATGCGCACTTGATATGTCCCGGGAACGACTTTAGGGGCTTCGGTACTCGCCCACCATAAAATCATGCCGTCCAAACGCTCTGCTCCCGAACCTTGAAGGTCCCATACCAGCAAATTATGGCCTTTTTTGGTGGGTAAGGGGTCTTTTTTTGCATCGCTGTAAAAGGATTTAATGGTGTCGTTTTTTTGGTCTATAAAGTGCATCGAAACCTGCTCGTTTTTTGGATCATTCAAGGTGTAATAGACCATGACTCCGTTAGGGTGGTTAGTACCAGAAAGTGTCGAATTGGCACGTGAACGGCCTTCCAATCGGTAGGTATCCTTAGGTTTAAATAGATAATTTTTTTGCTTGGATGCCGCGGCCAATTGCCTCAAAACAGAGAGATCGTCTATCATCCACAGGCTGCGGCCTTGGGTGGCAACAATCAAATCTTCATTTTTGAGCGCCAAATCGGTGATGGGGACAATGGGTAAGTTCAGTTGGAACGACTGCCATTGGTCGCCATCGTCAAACGAGACGTACAGACCTGCTTCTGTCCCGGCATACAACAAACCTTGCTGGGTCAAGTCCTCTCTGATGACACGCGTAAAATGTTCCGCTGGAATACCGTCTGTAATGCGCTGCCAAGTTTTGCCAAAATCTTTGGTTTTATAGAGGTAGGGCGTATAGTCTCCAGATTTATATCTTGTTCCTGCGACGTAACAAGTTCCGGCATCATGAGTGGATGGTGTAATGCTGTTGATCATCATCCATTCAGGCCAGTTTTTAGGTGTGACATTGGTCCAATGCGCCCCTCCATCAGTGGTGACATGCAGCAAACCATCGTCACTCCCGGTATAAATCAAGCCCTCCTGCATTGGAGATTCTGCAGCAGCAAATATGGTGCAATAGTACTCTACAGAGGTGTTGTCTTGGGTGATTGGGCCTCCAGAAGAGCCAAGTTTGGTCGGGTCATTGCGGGTCAAATCTGGGCTGATCAGGTCCCAAGAATCACCTTCATTAGTGGTGGCATGCAAATGGTTGGATGCCGCGTACATTTTTTTGGGATTGTGCGGAGAAAAGAAGATCGGGAAATTCCACTGAAAACGGTATTTGAAATCTTCGGCGCCATGACCCATGGGGTTGTCTGGCCAAACACTGACGCTGCGCACTGTATTTTTTTTGTGGTTATATCGGGTCAAAAATCCATCATAACTGCCGCCATAGACGATATCATTGTCTAGGGGGTCTACGGCGATGTGCGCACTTTCACCTCCCGCAGTGGACTCCCAGTGGTCTTCGGTGAGGGCCCCGCTTTCGGCACGGTGCTGTATGCGGATCGTCGAGTTGTCTTGCTGCGCGGCATAAATGCGGTAGGGGAAAGCGTCGTCTGTAGTGACACGATAAAATTGTGCAGTAGGTTGGTTATGGTACGTACTCCAAGTGTCTCCACCATCATAAGTCACTTGGGCACCACCGTCATCGCCCATGATCATGCGCTTGGGGTTTTCGGGGGCAATCCAAAGGTCATGATGGTCGCCATGTGGCGCATTACTTGCCGCAAATGTTTTACCGCCGTCTGTACTTTTGTGGTAACGGACATTCAACACATATACGGTGTTTTCGTCTTGAGTATCCGCAAAAATCCGCGTATAGTACCAGGCGCGTTGTCTGAGACTGCGATCACTATTGATCAGTGTCCAATGGGCGCCACCATCATCACTGCGGTAGACACCACCTTTTTCTTTGTGTTCGACCATGGCCCACAATCGTTCACTATTTTGTGGAGAAACGGTGATCCCGATGATCCCCAAAGTCCCTTCTGGAAATCCGGGTTGTGTTGAAATTTCGGTCCAAGTTTCACCATAATCGGTACTTTTCCATAAGGCGGAACCTGGCCCTCCGCTGCTTAAGCTGTAAGGTGTTCGGCGGACATTCCAAGTGGACGCATACAAGATTCGAGGATTATTCGGATCAATGATCAAATCTGTAGCACCTGCATTTTCATTGGCAAATAAGGTTTTTCTCCAGCTTTTACCTCCGTCGGTACTTTTATACACGCCTCGCTCAGAGGTGGGCTTATATAAATCACCCAAAACAGCAGCATAAACCACATCTGCATTATTGTGATCTGTGACAATTCTTGGGATGTGACGACTTTTTTCCAAGCCCATAAAAGACCAAGTCTTCCCGGCGTTGACACTTTTCCATAAGCCAAATCCAGAGGAAACATTGCCGCGAACAGTCTGTTCTCCACCCCCTACATAAATCACATTAGGATCACTTTCTGCAACCTTTATAGCGCCAACAGATCCGCCAAAAAAACCGTCAGAGATGTTGTGCCAATGCCGGCCACCATCGAGTGTTTTCCATATGCCTCCTCCTGTGGCACCAAAGTAGAACAGGTTAGGCTTTCCTGGAACCCCAGTAACAGCAGCGCTGCGCCCTCCGCGGAAAGGACCCACCAAGCGGTATTGCATGGCATCGAATTGACTGGTGTCGTATTGTTGCGCAAAGGCAAAATCTTGCCCCATTAATGTGAGGCAAATAATGAGCATGAGGCGGTAACAGCATTGAGAAAATTTCATAATCATAAAGATTTAAGCGATCTTAAAGATACTAAAAAGTCTTGCCGCTCGATAGGGGGTCTTTTAAGAATATCCATTGAGCAGTCATCCGGCGTTCTCCGATTGAATACTACTCCAGTGCATCGGCAGAAACGCGATGCCGCAAAACAACGGCGTCGTTCAGCACAAAAGGCTTAGTCATTGTGTCGTCCGGACGTGGGGCCACGTTAAGTTGGTGGTCAGTCATCAGGTCGAAACTGAATTCAACCACATTAAACTGAGTCTGCTGAGCAACGGGTGCGGCATACTCGATCACTAAACTATCAGATGGTGGCAGATAAAAGGTCAAGAGGTTTTCACTTTTGCGATTTTTGAAAACAAACCCATCTTGGTCTTTGGCCACAACAACACCATTAAAACTCAGATCATGAAAATAAACTGCAGTGTCGGCATAAATCTTAAGAACATCGATTGGCCTTTGAGGAGTAAGGGTCATGCGGACATGGCGTTGGCCCTGGGCGATAGAGTCCTTTGTTTTGGTTGGGGTAGAGGGCTCGAGTAGGATACTTGGTGCGGATGCCGCATAAGTGTATTGTCGGGCATACTTGCTCATTGAAGCGGACTCAAATAGACCTTCAGCGGGCTGAGGTTTGTCCCCTATGAAACTTTGGACCCAGGGATCAAGTTGCGCGTCATAGGTGACCCAGTGTGCTTTTTTGGTGGCGTCGTCTTGATAGAACAACAAACTATTGGGCTTTTCTCTACCTGGGGCAAAATCACTTTGCCCATGTGCCCAGACAAATAAGACGATACTTCCGGCCAACAAACAGCGTTCCCACCATGGGTTGATGCGCCAAAGGGCCACAGCAGGATAGGCCAAAACAAACAACATCGTCGTGAAAACCGTCGTCAAGAAAAGCATCGAAAGTCCGAGGCCCACTGGGAATGATTGAATGCTGGGGGCAATAATAAATACGGCTGGCGCACACAGTAAAGTCAATACCAATAGCGGTGGATTTGACCATTTCATGCAGACCAATAGCGCCACCAATCCTAGGGCAAATGGGATGATGTGGTAGGCGGCTCCTGGCAGTAAAACGGCAAATAGTGCATTGAGGATCCACCAAAAAAATAAGGGCGCAAACAGCAATTCTGCCGTGTTGTAATACCGACTGGCCTTTCGGTACACAAAAAAGCAAAACGCCAACGCAACACCGGCAAATGCACCAATATAATAGTGCCCATTGTAGGGAAAGCCTTGCTGTATTTCAGTGTAATGAGGATACAGCCAAATGACCAATTGCCACAGATAGAAGCCTCCCAACAGAGCGGCCCCTAATACCATCAAAAAAGGGATAAAGCCCCCCAGCACAGATTTGAGCCGAATGCTGTCGTTTTTGACCCCCCAAATCAATAAACTTATGAGGCCTATAAGTCCAATTATGGTGAGTAGGGGCACCCACGAAAATGGAAATGTGATCATTTTGACTATCGGAAAATTGGTATAAACCCAATCGTTCGGATCTTTTAAATTGTCGAAATCAGCTTCAGAATAATAGTGCAAAAGCGGCAGGATATAACTGCCTTGATGCGCCATAGTATTGCGGTCCATCCGCTCATAGGTGTCGTTTGCCGTGTGGTAATCAAAGTGGTCGTCGATATGGGCAAAGAAAAACCCATCGATATCGGCTTCTTCTCTGAGTATGGTAGAGTCAGTGTCGTTAGGCAAAAGCTTATACACGCTATACATCAGCGAAGAGGCGACGGGGTATGCGACGCCAGCCCCAACAAAAGACTCGATCAAGCCCTTGTTGCCTTGGTTGGTTTCGACAATCATGTTGCTTGGGCCCCCACTGCCGCGGGCTTCAAAATTTAAAGACAGACCGATGTCCTTGGCCCATGGATGTGCCCTAACAAAGAGCTTTGCGCCATCCAAACCGACCTCTTCGGCATCTGTAAAGAGGATAATGATGTCGTGTTTTGGGGTTTTTCCAGAGGACAAAAAGGCACGGACACCTTCCAGGATTGTGGCCACACCACTCCCGGCGTCACTGGCCCCATATGAAGGGACCAAAGCGCTATCATAATGGGCAAACACAAGAAGTGATTTGCCAGGAGATCTGCCCTTTATTTTTGCGATAATGTTGACGGGCTGGTCCAATCCTCCAGTGCGCGGGGTATAGATGTAGCCTTTTTGTGTTTGTGGGCTAAGCCCTAAATCTTCAAGCGCGTCAATGATATAATCTCTGACCACCTCATTTTGTTTTGAGCCGACGTAATGTGGGGCCTGAGAGATCGCTTTGAGGTGCGTCAGCGCTCGAGACACCGAATATTCATCATCGGGCAATGTCCCAAGATCAATATTTCGGGGCATGAGCCCATAAAAACTATAAAAGACCATTCCTAGAACCAACAAGGGAGACCAGAATATTTTTTTGTGCGTCATGTAGAGAGAATTCAAAGGCTTTAATACAGTGGTTAAGTTAGCAAAAATACTGGGCACGGCGGTCTTTTGGGGCGATAACTTGAGGTACATTTTGCGCCTTTTTTGACGATTACGATGATTGTGGAACTGATTGCGACATCCAGTATCGCAAAATTTTTTGTCCTCTCGGCCGATCAATACACGACCGCATTCTTGACATGTTTTTGGCATGACGCCAAGTTAACGGGCCATGAATCAATCAACAATAACCTTTGCCATTGAAATAAATAAAGTGCTGCGAATTTAAAAAATAACACTGCCAAAGCACCGGGCCAAATCTCAAGTCCTTGTGCCTAAAATCAGTGCGGCGCATACGGCTCAAAAATGGGGTCGGTACAAGGCCAATAGATTCATTTTGTTCCTTCTGTTGATAGATCTGTATCGCGCTTGTTTTTGTCAAAAAACAACAGTAGCGTTACAAATTGAAACTTTAGAGAGCTTTTTTTGATTCTTAGCGGTGCAAACACCCCTGTTTTGGGGTCTATTTCTTCAAAATTTATTACTTTCGCTTGCGTTTTGGACTTGTTGAGGTCCCTATGACGAATCAAGAAAGCATATGAGTGTTAAATTCAAGGAATACAACGGGTTAAATCTTCCAAACTGCGCCGAAGAGGTGCTGGAATTTTGGAAGAATGAAGCCATTTTTCAAAAGAGCATCGAGCTGCGTGCAGCAGCACCACCTTTTGTATTTTTTGAAGGGCCTCCTTCGGCCAACGGAATGCCGGGAATCCATCATGTCATGGGGCGCACCATTAAGGATATTTTTTGCCGCTTCAAGACACAAAAAGGTTTTTTAGTCGATCGCAAAGCAGGTTGGGATACTCATGGTTTGCCAATCGAATTAGGTGTTGAAAAAGAACTCGGCATTACAAAAGAAGATATCGGTGTTTCCATTTCTGTAGAGCAATATAATGAAGCTTGCCGTAGTGCAGTGATGCGTTATACAGATGTTTGGAATAAGTTGACTGAACGCTCCGGGTATTGGGTCGACATGGAAGATCCATATGTGACCTATAAGCCAAAATACATGGAATCGGTTTGGTGGTTACTCAAACAGATTTACGAAAAAGGCCTCATCTACAAAGGCTATACCATACAACCCTATTCACCCAAAGCCGGGACGGGATTAAGTTCCCATGAACTGAATCAGCCGGGCACCTACCAAGATGTGACCGATACCACCGTAGTGGCACAATTTAAAGCAGTAGCCAGTACGTTGCCCAAAACGCTTGGTGAGATCGAAGACCTTTATTTTTTGGCTTGGACCACAACGCCATGGACTTTGCCCAGTAATACAGCACTGACCGTTGGGCCAAAAATCGAGTATGCTGTGGTGAAGACCTTTAATCAGTACACTTTTGAGCCCATTACAGTAGTTTTGGCCAAAGCGCTTGTCGCGAAACAGTTTTCTGGCAAGTATCAAGAAGCCGATTCGGAAACAGCCATGGCGGCATATGAATCGGGCGGAAAAACCATCCCATATTACATCAAGACCTCTATCAAAGGAGCTGATTTGGTGGGCATACGCTATGAGCAATTGATGACTTTTGTATTGCCGCACAATAATCCACAGGATGCCTTCAGAGTGATCGCAGGGGATTTCGTCACAACAGAAGACGGGACGGGTATCGTGCATACGGCACCAACTTTTGGTGCGGACGATGCCAAAGTGGCTAAAGAAGCTCACCCAGAGATACCGCCAATGTTGGTCCAAGACCATGAAGGAAATTTAGTGCCACTGGTGGATCTTCAAGGACGGTTTCGTCCAGAGGTCGGGGCCTTAGCTGGAAAGTATGTCAAGAACGAATATTATCCAGAGGGCGAGGCTCCAGATAAAAGTGTTGATGTAGAGATTGCCATCCAGCTCAAAATTGAAAACAAGGCCTTTAAAGTCGAGAAATATGTCCACAGCTACCCCAATTGCTGGAGAACGGACAAGCCTATTTTATACTATCCATTGGATTCGTGGTTCATCAAGGTGACGGACTTTAGAGACCGCATGTTTGCCTTGAATCAGGAAATTAATTGGAAACCCAAAGCCACTGGCGAAGGGCGCTTTGGCAACTGGTTGGCTAATGCCAACGATTGGAATTTATCGCGTTCTCGATTCTGGGGTATTCCATTGCCCATCTGGCGGAGTGAAGATGGTAAAGAAACCAAGTGTATTGGTTCTGTAGCAGAACTCAAGTCAGAAATAGCAGTTGCTGTGTCTGCCGGGATAATGGATAAAGATATTTTTGAAGACTTCGTTCCAGGTGATATGTCCGAGGCAAATTACGCTCAATTAGACCTGCACAAAAGTCATGTTGATCAAATTGTATTGGTTTCTGACTCTGGTCAGGCCATGTATCGTGAGAGTGATTTGATTGACGTTTGGTTTGATAGTGGAAGCATGCCATACGCGCAATGGCACTATCCTTTTGAGCATAAAGAAAAAGTGGATCAAACTTGGCGACAAGCGGATTTCATTGCCGAAGGGGTCGACCAAACACGCGGCTGGTTTTATACCCTTCATGCGATTGCCACCATGATCTATGATGATGTGGCCTACAAAAATGTGGTGTCTAATGGTCTTGTTTTGGACAAGAATGGCCAGAAAATGTCCAAACGTTTGGGCAACGCCATAGATCCATTCACAACTTTAGACACTTATGGGCCTGATGCGACTCGCTGGTACATGATCAGCAATGCCAACCCATGGGACAACCTCAAGTTTGACTTGGATGGTATTGCCGAAGTCCGCAATAAGTTTTTTGGCACTTTATACAACACCTATAGCTTCTTTGTGCTCTATGCCAACTTAGATGGCTTCCATGATCAAGAGCCGGAAGTTGCTTTGGAAAATCGTCCAGAGATAGACCGTTGGATACTCTCGGAATTACACTCGCTTATCGAAAAAGTAGACCAAGCCTACTCGGCTTACGAGCCGACTCGGGCAGCACGTCTGATCTCTGATTTTGTTCAAGAGCACCTCAGTAATTGGTTTGTCCGCTTGAGCAGAAGACGTTACTGGAAGGGGGCTTATGGACCAGATAAAATTTCTGCTTACCAAACACTTTATCGCTGCTTGGTGACGGTCGCCCAACTTGGAGCGCCAATTGCTCCGTTTTTTATGGACAGGCTATATCGTGACCTTACTGCTAATAGTGGTGGGCAGTGGCCTGAGTCAGTTCATTTGACGGATTTTCCGGCAGCAGACAAGGCCATGATTGATGTACATCTTGAGCGTAAAATGAACAAGGCACAAACCATTTCTTCACTGGTATTGTCGCTACGGCAAAAAGAAAAAATCAAAGTGCGTCAGCCCTTGCAAAAGGTCATGATTCCTGTTTTGGATCAACAACAGCGCGAAGATATCGAAGCCGTTTCAGATTTGATCAAACACGAGGTCAATGTCAAAGAAATTGAACTCATCAGTGACGATTCTGGTATTTTAGTCAAACAAATCAAGCCGGACTTCAAAAAGCTTGGGCCACGATTTGGCCCAGACATGAAGATTGTCGCTGGATTGATCATGCAATTTGGTCCGGATGAAATCAAAACTTTAGAGCATGCCGGCTCAATTGCCATCGAAATCAACGGAAAAAATGGTAAATTGTCCATTGAAGATGTGGTCATTACCTCTCAAGATATTGAAGGCTGGTTAGTGGCCAACGCGGGAGGACTTACTGTTGCACTGGAGGTCACTATTACAGAGGAGCTCAAGCAAGAAGGCATTTGTCGTGAATTGGTCAATCGGATTCAAAACCTACGCAAGGATTCAGGATATGATGTGGTCGACCGAATTTTAATCCAAGTGCAGGAAACTCAAGAATTGGCGCAGGCTATTGCCCATTTCGGAGATTATATCAAACAAGAAACATTAGCCGACCAACTTAATTTGGTCAATCAAATTGAAGGAGGGCTTGAAGTGACCTTCGACGGGATCACCACCAAGCTCAGCATCAAAAAATGTTAATTATGGAACAAGAAACAAAACAACGTTATTCAGACAAGGAATTAGAAGAGTTCAAAGCACTAATCGTAGAGAAACTCAACAAGGCCAAAGAACAATTGGCGTTGATTGAAAGTGCCTACCGTAATGATAGCAACAACGGAACAGACGACACTTCTCCTACTTTTAAGGCTTTTGATGAAGGGAGCGAGACCATGAGCAAAGAGGCCAATTCCCAATTGGCTATTCGTCAAGAAAAATTCATTCGGGATTTAAAAAATGCATTGATCCGAATCGAAAACAAGACCTATGGAATCTGCCGTGTAACAGGAAAACTCATCAAACCAGAGCGCTTGCGCATCGTTCCTCATGCCACTTTGAGTATTGAGGCTAAGAATATGCAGAAATAGGTCTTTTGGCATGAATTTAAAAAAGGCCATTTGGATTATTGCCGCGGTACTCATTGCAGACCAAGTGTCTAAGATCTACATCAAAACACACTTCGCCTTACACGATAGTGTGGCCGTTTTTTCATTCTTCAAAATCTATTTTATTGAAAATGAAGGGATGGCTTGGGGGGCCAAAATTCCTGGTGACTATGGAAAACTGGCCTTGACACTATTCCGCTTGGTCGCGATTGTCGGGATTGGCTATTGGCTGAACGACGCCTTGAAGAAAAAGGCGCCAAACGTCATGATAGCGGCGATTTCCCTAGTTTTTGCCGGGGCCTTGGGCAATATTATTGACTCAGTGTTTTACGGTATTCTCTTTGATCATAGTCATGGTCAAATTGCTTCGTTTCTCCCCGATGCCGGAGGCTATGGCAAGCTTTTGCACGGAAAGGTTGTAGACATGTTTTCTTTCTCGTTTTTCAACCCAGTGTTCAATGTCGCCGACACAGCGATCAGTGTTGGTGTGGGTTTACTTATTTTATGGCACAAAAAAGCATTCCCAAAAGAAGAAAAATCAGTTGTGTCAGACCAGAACAAGGACTAAATCACCACATGGTTTGATCCTGATACAAGAGGGGTGTTGGATCAGAATTTGATGCGTACTGTTGTCCCGATTCCTGAATTACCCTCGACCGAAATAGAGCCATTGAGCGCTTCAATCTGCAACTTTATCCCAGCAAATTCTAAGGCCAAATCATCATGCTGGTCTGGGTTGTTTTGTCTGGCCCAGACGTGAGCGGGCATTAAGAGTTGTCCCTGGCTATTGTCCTTGATCAGGAGGCATTGTTGCTGATCGTCGTAGTATGTAAAAATATCCAGTGCTGGTCGACGTCCTTCAATTTTATTGACAACGGCGTGTTTGATCAGTGTCACAAATATTTTTTCCAAGAAATCGCCATGGTATTTGATCACCGGAATTTCAGAAAAGTCAGAAAATATATCAGTATCCGACTCTTGAAGCAAGGGGTCTAATTGAGTCGTGGCCTTGTTCAGGGCATTTTGAAAGGACACTTCACGCAATAGATTATTAGGTTTTCGGTAGAACTGGATCATCTGATTAAGTTCCTCGACTGTATTGGTCATGCCTTTGGAGATGGTGTGCATATTGCGCACGAGTTCCTGTTTTTCGTCTTCAGATCCTGAGTCATTGAGCAATTCTAGAGTCAATGCCAGATTGCTTGTTCCCGAACGAAACTGTCTTGAGATGTGCTCAGAGAACGCAATAAGTTGTTTGTTCTGAGCGGTCAAATGCTCTAATTGAGCCGGTAATGAAGTGCCGAAATCTTGACCATTTTCGGCCTTATGAAAACTTAGTGAAACCCCTTTGACACTGCCATTTTCGTCCAAATCTGGAATGCCATTGAGCAGCGCATGAAAGGGCTTCTCATTGACCGGCACCAAATCGACCTTCATGGTGAATGGCTTGCCCGAAAGGCATTCCTGATAGGCCTGAAGCGCACGACTCCGCATGTTTGGGCTACAAAAATTCTGAATAAAATGCATGGGCGCTCTGAATTCTGCTGGCAGATCCAAGAGGCGTTTGGCATTTTGATCTAAAAAAGCGGTTTTATTAAGACTATCGTAGGACCAACGGCCGACTTCAATAGTCTGTGATGCAAAAGAATCACTTGAGGGAGTGATCGGACTGGCGTCGTTTTCTTGTGCGATGGGACGACTTCTTTTTTTCGAAAGAAAGTTCATTTTTTATAAGTTTTGGAAGGGCAAGATAATGATTTTTGTCAAATCATCGACAAAAAGCAATTAAAATCGATAAACGACATCAGGAGTCACCGCCATATCGAGCGGAATATCCCATGAATCATGCGGTAATTCTGGGTCTGGTCCAAAAAAACCAATACCAATTTTCAAACAGTCGTGCCTGCATGATCTCAAAAATTGGTCATAGAATCCTTTGCCATATCCCAAGCGATAGCCGCTTTGGTCGAACGAAAGCAGGGGCACAAACACAACGTCTAGTTGCTGAGGTTGAATGATAATGCCCTCGACTGGTTCTGGAATGCCGTAGGCAGAATCAATTATTTTGGTATGATCTTCTAACAGATAGTGCTGGAGGCTGTGGTCTTCAAAATTGGCTTTAGACAAGACAATACTCTTGTCTCTGCCGTGCAAGATATGCATGATGAAATCGGTTTGTGGCTCGGCCTTTTTGGTCATGGGCAAAAACAAATGAAAATACTGAAGCCCCCAAATGTCTAAGGAGATTAATTGATTCGCGATTTTGAGACTTTCGCGTTCGCGTTGATCGGGTGCCAGGGCTAATCTGCGCGACAAGTACTGTGCTCTGAGTTGCTTTTTTGATGTTTGCGACATGGCCCTTTATGATGAGGTTTTATTGCGCTCAATAAAGCTGATGATTTTTTGCGACACGTCAACTCCTGTTGTGGTTTCTATGCCCTCGAGACCTGGTGTAGAATTGATTTCTAAAAGCAGTGGGCCGCGGTCACTTGGCAAAATATCAACACCACAGACTTTGAGTTGTAGCGCTTTGGCGGCGCTTATAGCAATGCGCGCTTCTTCAGGAGATAAGTCATAACGCTCAGGCTGGCCACCACGATGAAGATTTGATCGAAAATCATCGGATTTACTGATGCGTTTCATTGAGGCCACAATACAGCCATCGACCACGATCACTCTGATATCAACACCTTGAGATTCTTTAATGTATTCTTGAACCAAAAAGCGGACCTTAGACGCATTGAGGGTTTCGATGATGCTGCGGGCCGAAGATTTAGACTCCGCCAGTATAACGCCCTCGCCATGTGTTCCTTGGAGCAATTTGATCACTACCGGCGCATGGCCAAAATGATCTAAAATCATTCGTGGATCATGGGTCAGGCCAAGAAAAGTGTCGGGCACAGGAATATCATGTGCACTGAGGATCTGGTGACAGGTCCATTTGTTGCGCGATTGCAAGATGCTTTCTGCGCTTACAGTGGTAAAAACGCCCATTGATTCGAAGTGCCGGACAAGAGAAGTGCCAAAATAAGTGTTCGAAGCACCGATGCGCGGAATGACCGCATCTAAATCATCGACAATTTCTTGACCGTAGTAGAGTACGGGCTGATGATTTAGGGTGCCAACGTGGCAGCGACTGGGATCCAAAACTTCCATATTGTGTTGTTTCAACCCACAATCTAAAAGGCTCTTGGTAGAATACAAATGTTCCCCTCGAGAGAGTATGGCAATGTTCATTGCGATCAGCTTTGCTGCAATTTAGCAAAAATAACCATGGCTTTGACTGGTCTTTTTGGCTCAGAATATTTCATTTTATCATTTTTTAAACCAGCCGAACAAGCCGTATCTTTACACCATGGCTCATATACCTATCGCACTACAAATTGCCACTCTTCCTCATGCTCCTGGGGTGTATCAGTATTATGATAAGCAAGAGAAAATTTTGTATATCGGTAAGGCAAAGGATCTAAAAAAGCGGGTGAGTTCTTACTTCAACAAGACGCACGATAATGCGCGTACAAGACTATTGGTTCAGAAAATTGTGACCATAAAACACATTGTCGTCGATACCGAGACAGATGCATTATTGTTGGAGAACAATTTGATCAAAAAATACCAACCGCGCTATAATGTGTTGCTCAAAGATGACAAGTCCTACCCTTGGATCTGTATCAAAAATGAGCGTTTCCCAAGAGTTTTCATGACCCGAAGACTCATCAAAGACGGCAGTGAGTATTTTGGCCCCTACACCCAGATGCGCACTGTTCAAACCTTGTTGGAACTGATCAGGGGTTTATATCCCATGAGGAACTGTAATTACGATTTGTCACCAGAAAAAATCGAGGCAGGAAAGTTTAAGTTTTGTTTGGAGTACCACCTCGGCAATTGCGCCGGACCTTGTGAGGGGGTTTTCTTGGCATCAGAATACCAAAATAATATCGATGCAATTCGTCAACTGCTCAAAGGGAATTTTAAGGAGTCTTTGCAGACTTTCAAGAGCCAAATGAATGACCATGCTGCAGCACTCGAATTTGAATCGGCTCAGAGGATTAAGGAAAAAATCGACATACTTCAAAATTATCAAGCCAAGTCGACTGTGGTCAGCCCAAAAATTGTCGATACAGAGGTCTATACCATTCGGTCTGATGAAGATTTTGCTTATGTAAATTTTTTACAGATTTCTTTTGGCAGTATCATCCGCTCTCATACCCTTGAGCTCAAAAAGAAATTAGACGAAACGGATCAAGAACTACTCGAATTGGCCATCGTTGAGCTGCGCCAAAGATTTTCCCTCAATGCGGCGACAATTCTTGTCCCATTTAAAGTGCAAACCCCAGAGGGTATTGTGGTGCAAATCCCCAAGCAAGGAGATAAAAAACAATTGATTGATTTGTCATTGCGCAACGCCAAATATTATCGCTTGGATCGCCTCAAGCAAGCCAAAATAGTCGATCCAGACCGACATGAAAAACGCATTATGGCACAGATGAAGGCTGATCTTCGCTTGAGTGTCGAACCCCGACATATTGAATGTTTTGACAACAGTAATTTGCAAGGCACCAATCCTGTGGCGGCCTGTGTGGTATTCAAAAACGGGAAACCAGCAAAAAAAGAGTACCGAAAATTCCACATCAAAACCGTGGAAGGGCCGGATGATTTTGCGTCAATGGAAGAGGTGGTTTACCGCCGTTACAAGAGGCTTTTGGACGAAAAACAACCCCTACCCGATTTGGTCATCGTCGATGGTGGAAAGGGCCAGCTCTCGTCGGCATTGAAGAGTATTGATCAATTGGAGTTGCGTGGTAAAATTGCTGTTATCGGTATTGCCAAACGTCTCGAGGAACTTTTTTATCCGAATGATCCTATCCCCTTGTACTTGAGCAAAACCTCAGAGACGTTAAAAGTGATCCAGCAATTGCGTAATGAAGCCCACCGATTCGGGATCAGTTTTCATAGAAATCAACGCAGTAAAGGCGCCTTGACTTCAGTTTTGGAGGACATTCCGGGTATTGGCGAAAAGACAATTGTCGATTTACTCACTGCTTTTAAGAGTCCAAGTCGGGTTCAAAAGGCCAGTTTTTCCGAAATTAGCGCCGTGATAGGAGCGCATCGAGCACAAAAAATAACCGCACACTTTAACGCTTTAAAGTCATGAAGCAAATGCACCATTGGCGCTTATTGGTCGTTCTGATTTGTTTGAGCGCCAATGCGCTTTGGGCTCAGGAATCTGATGATGTCAAGGTCGGTTTGGTGCTCAGTGGTGGCGGGGCAAAAGCCTTTGCGCATATTGGTGTACTCAAAGAAATTGAAGCTGCAGGCCTGCGCATTGATTACATTGGCGGCACCAGTATGGGCGCCGTTATAGGCGGCCTGTACGCCGCAGGATACACGGCAGATCAACTAGATTCACTTTTCAAGACTTTTGACTTTAATGCCATCCTCACCGATGAATTACCGCGCAAGACCCGATCGATTGCCGAAAAGGCGGAGTCTGATCGTTATGCGGTCACCTTTCCCTTTGATGGCAAAAAATTGACATTGCCCATAGGCCTATCAAAAGGACATAATGCCTATAATATTCTGTCTAAACTGTTGCTGCCAGTTCGCGATATTTCAGACTTCAATGCATTGCCTATTTCATTCTTGTGCATCGCTACCGATGCAGAAAAAGGGACGCAAGTTTTGCTGGATAAGGGTTATTTGCCACGAGCATTAACAGCCAGTAGTGCGCTTCCGACGATTGTTCAACCAATTTTAATTGACGGTGTTCTCCATATTGATGGTGGTGTCGTCAACAACTATCCAATAGACGAAATCAGAGCTAAAGGGGCAGATGTCGTCATTGGCGTGGATGTTCAAGATCAACTAATGAGTCAAGAGCAGCTCAAGTCTGTTGTGGATGTGGTCTCGCAAATCAATAATTTTCGCACCATTGAGCACATGGGCAGCAAAATTGATCAAACCGATATTTATATCAGGCCAGAGATCAATCAGTTTGGCGTTTTGTCCTTTAAGGATCCAAGTGCGGTCATCAACTTAGGAGCGCAAGCCGCCCGTGACCAACGACAATTGTTTGAGGAATTAGCCCGAAGACAGAAGCCCTATAAACCGCGTGTTGGCATAAGCCACCAACAGGTTGCTGAACCCCTCCAGATTTCGGCGGTCCGCATCGAGGGTCATCAAGGGTACACCAGATCTTATATCATGGGTAAGCTGGGCATTCGGTCTACCGCGACGCTCACCGCTGATGAGCTACAATCTGGGATCAATAATCTGGCAGCCACCAACAACTTCAGGTCGATCGATTATTATTTCGAACCTGCGCAAGATCAAGCTCAGCCGGGTCAGATTTTACGCCTAAAACTGACAGAAAACCCTCAAAGGTCATTGCTGCGCGTAGGATTGCATTATGATCCTCTTTACCGAATGGGGGTGTTGCTCAACGCAACCCAAAAGAGGTTGTTTGGGGTCAATGACCAAGCGTCGATTGATGTGGTCATTGGGGACTACTTGCGCTACAGGGCCAATTATTTTGTGGATAAGGGATATCATTGGAGCGTCAGACTCACGGCAAATTTTGTCCAATTTAGCCATGCTGTGGGCCGCAATTTTACCGATGCTGAATCCGAATTCGAGACGCCGATTGACCTCAATCAAATTGACATCACCTACAAGCATTGGCAAAACCAATTCAATTTATTGACCCGGTTGAATCAAGACATGGAGTTCAGTTTAGGATTGAATCATCAAAGGGTTCATTATTTTTCCGAGACCTTGGGATTGGACCAAGAGGGCTTGCTGCGCACCGTTTTTGAAGACAACCATTATGTGAGTGGATTGGCTCAGGTAGAAATTGATACAAGGGATCATGGCTATTATCCCAGAAAGGGAGGGTTATTGCGCGCGACCGTCGAGCAGTATTTGTACAATGGCTCGGAGCCAGGCACGCATTTTACTAGAGCCCAAATCAACACGGTATACTCTTGGTCTTTGGCGCCAAAATTATATGCCCAGTCAGCCCTCAAAGCAGGCGCCTCTTTTGGTGATCAAAGTCCGGAGGGCCTTGATTTTTTCATGGGAGGTTATGGGTATCAAGATACCGGTTATTTTGTGCCATTTTTTGGTCAGGACGTCATGGCGTTACGGGGCAATAGTTTTCTCTTGGCACAAATCAATACTACTCTTGAGCTCACGGCAAAAAGCAGGCTATTGGCGCGGGCACAAGTTGGTGAGATTCGTCATGACTTGTATAAGGGCTTGCAATGGAGTCAGGTATTGGAGCAGTCGAGTTTCGCTGTCGGCTATGCCTTGGAGACTTTTTTAGGCCCCTTAGAATTGTGGCGGGGGTATGCTTCTGGTTTGAGTGGTGGCCGCTGGCAGATGAGTTTGGGCTTTAGATTCTGATGATCATCTCTGGTCAAGAAGTCAGGCCTCTGCAGATGGTCGTTATGCGCTTCCCAGTAATTCAGTGGTTCATAATTAACGAGTAATTAGCAGAAAATTTCAACAAAATCAGACCAAAAACTTGTAAATTAGTGCGGTTGCTTTAAACAATCTGAAGCACCCATTCATCGGAAAACGACGCGCTATGCCATTTTATCATTCACTAGGAAAAATACCGCCCAAACGTCACACTCAGTTCAGAAAACCAGATGGGACTTTATACTCTGAACAACTATTCGGGACGATTGGTTTTGATGGGATGTATTCTAATATTTATCATGAACACCGCCCAACACAGGTAAAATCTATCAATAAGCAATATAGTGTGGCGCCTAAAATTGCTCAAGCCAATAACATACAGTCTTATCGAATGAAAGGCTTTCAGGTGCCGCCCTGCGATGATTATTTGGAGAGCAGAACTGCTGTTTTGACCAATGCGGATTGCACCATCATATTGGCCGCACCAAAAAAATCATTGACCGCTTATTTTTACAAAAATACAGACGCAGATGAATTAATATTCATCCACAAGGGCACAGGAACTTTGCGGACCATGCTCGGTAATTTGCCGTTTTCTTATGGCGATTATTTGCTGGTGCCGCGCGGCGTTATTTATCAAATCGAGTTCGACACGGAAGATAACCGCCTTTTTATTGTAGAATCTTACCATCCGATATATACGCCAAAGCGCTACCGTAACTGGTTTGGTCAACTTTTGGAGCATGCGCCATACTGTGAACGTGATTTGCGCAAGCCACAAACCATTGAAACCCACGACCAAAAGGGTGATTTCTTGATCAAGGTCAAAAAGCAAAATGACATGATTGAAATGGTGTACGCCACCCATCCATTCGATGTGGTTGGTTATGATGGGTATAACTATCCTTATGCCTTTTCAATTCATGATTTTGAACCTATAACTGGGCGTATCCACCAGCCACCTCCAGTACACCAAACCTTTGAGACATCGGCTTTTGTGGTTTGTAGCTTTGTTCCTCGCTTATACGATTACCACCCGTTAAGCATACCGGCCCCCTACAACCACAGCAATATCGATAGTGATGAGGTGCTGTATTATGTAGATGGAGATTTTATGAGCCGCAACGATATTGCTCCGGGCCATATTTCATTACACCCTGCTGGAATTCCCCATGGTCCACACCCGGGAGCAACAGAGCGCAGTATTGGTCAGACAAAAACAGACGAGTTGGCCGTTATGGTCGACACTTTCAAACCGTTAAAGGTGACAGAGGCGGGCCTCGCACTTACAGACGGTACTTATCATCAATCTTGGTTAGATTAAAACATCCTAAATGGCAGAAATTAAAAATTTAGAAGACTTACAGAATACAGAGTATTCACTGAAAAAAATATTTGACGAGGCAGAAGATTTTTTGCCTCTGTTAGGCACAGACTATGTAGAATTATATGTTGGCAACGCCAAGCAATCGGCACATTTTTATAAAACGGCATTTGGTTTCCAGACCGAGGCCTACGCGGGTCTAGAGACTGGTGCAAAGGACCGTGTGTCTTATGTGTTGCGTCAAGACAAAATCCGGCTGGTGTTGACCAGTCCACTTGTGGCAGGGGGCGCGTTAAATGACCACATCAATACGCATGGCGATGGGGTCAAAGCGGTGGCTTTGTGGGTGGATGATGCCACCAAGTCATGGGAAGAGACCACCAAGCGGGGCGCGAAATCTTATATGAAGCCCACGCGCGAAGAAGACGAGCATGGTTATGTGATCCGATCGGGCATCTATACATACGGCGAAACAGTACATATTTTTGTAGAGCGCAAGCATTATACTGGGCCGTTTTTACCGGGCTTCAAAGCAGTAACCTCACATTACAACCCTGAGCCGGTTGGCCTCAAATTTATAGACCATATGGTGGGTAATGTTGGCTGGAATGAGATGAACCAATGGTGTGAATTCTACGGTAAGATTATGGGTTTTGCACAAATCATTTCATTTGACGACAAGGACATTTCGACAGATTTCACGGCTTTGATGAGTAAGGTGATGAGCAACGGCAACGGGCGCATCAAATTCCCTATAAACGAGCCAGCGACAGGCAAAAAGAAGTCTCAAATAGAGGAGTATCTTGACTATTATAATGGGCCTGGTGTACAACATATTGCTGTGGCGACAGACGATATAGTCGCGACAGTTTCTCGCATGCGCGACCGCGGAGTTGAATTCTTATATGTTCCCGAAAATTATTATGACGATTTGCTCGAGCGTGTGGGCCAAATTGACGAAGATATTGAAGTCCTTAAAAAGCATGGCATCCTGATCGACCGGGATGAAGAAGGTTATCTATTGCAGTTGTTCACAAAACCAGTAGTGGATCGCCCCACACTATTTTTTGAAATCATTCAGCGCAAGGGTGCACAGAGTTTTGGTAAGGGCAATTTCAAGGCGCTGTTCGAAGCCATAGAGCGAGAACAGGCATCCAGAGGAACTTTATAGACCGACTTTGGCCATGGTATACCGCATGACAAATCGTTTGATGTTAATGGTTTTGGCTATAGTGACATGGTCTGCTGTAGCACAGAGCGATTCTGCCTATGGTGATGGGGAATATTGTAAATACCGCATCCATTATGGGTTTGTGACAGCGGGTTATGCCACGATGAAAGTAAAAAGCAAAATGATGGGACAAACCCCCATTTTTCATATTATAGGAGAGGGGCGGACAACGGGTCTATCGAATTGGTTTTTTAGAGTTGAAGATGACTACCAGACTTATGTTGACCAATCCACTCAACTGCCCCTGTTGTTCAAGCGAAAGATAGACGAGGGAGGCTTTACAAAGGACGTTCAGATTAATTTCAATCATCAGGACCTCAAGGCTGTTATTTTGAACAAAGAAAATAATGTCAAGGTCACCGCCGAAATCACACCACTGACCCAGGACTTAGTGTCGGCTTTTTATTACTTGCGCAACGAATTGGACATCAGCACCATCAAGGTGGGAGAAACGGTAGATCTTGATATGTTCTTTGACAAAGAGGGCTACAGGTTTCAAATGAAATTTCTGGGCAGAAGCGCGCTCAAAACCAAATTTGGCGTGGTCAAAACGCTAAAGTTTCGCCCTTTAGTTGAGGGTGGTCGCGTCTTTAAAGCAAAAGAAAGTCTCACGGTATGGGTCACAGATGACGACAATAAAATTCCTGTTTTGATCAAAGCAGATCTTGCGGTTGGGTCTTTAAAGGCTTCGCTTTATGATTTTAAAGGATTAAAACACCCGTTTAAAGTACTTTCACAATAAACCTATGGCACAGACGGACAAAACTAAAGAATTATTGACGCAACTCGAGGCAAAATATGCGGCTTCGGGGCAGTCGTTAGAGGTGCACTTAGAGGGTTTGTTGCACCAAGAATTGACGACCTATTGGGACTATATACAGACCGATGCGCTGCTCAATTTACAAATCAAGAAAACAACTTTTCCAGACGAAATGGTGTTCATTGTTTATCACCAGATCAATGAATTGATATTTAAGATGATTTTGTGGGAAATCGAGCAAGTCGCACATCATCAGGCGCTTACTCCGGAGTTTTTTGCAGAAAGGCTGATGCGTATCTCGCGTTATTTTGATCTTTTAACCAATTCCTTTAACATCATGACCGAGGGCATGGAGGTGGCGCAATACTTAGCCTTCAGAAATACTTTGGCGCCAGCTTCTGGGTTCCAGAGTGCTCAATACCGCAAAATTGAGTTTGCGTCGACTGAGCTCATCAACCTCATTGACGCGCGTTTTCGCGCGACGATTGACCGCAACACATCCTACGAATATGCTTTGGATCATCTCTATTGGCAAGCTGCGGGCAAAGACCACAAAACAGGGGAAAAGTCCTATTTGTTATCCTCGTTCGAAAATAAATACAAAAATGAGTTTGTCGCTTTTACTGAAGAGTACAACACCATTAATTTATATTGTCGATTCAAAACACTTCCTGAGTCTGCTCAGAAAAACCCTGTACTGGTTGAGGCCATGCGCCACTATGATTACACGGTCAATATAACATGGGTGCTGGCGCACTATAATACAGCGAATAAGTACCTCAATGATGGCAAAAAGATCACCGAGTCTACAGGAGGGAGTGATTGGGCCAAGTACATGCACCCAAAATACCAAAAGAGGATCTTCTTTCCAGATCTTTGGTCGCAGGATGAATTAGCAAATTGGGGTCAGGATGTTTAGAAAGTACCGTCGGATATTATTTTTGGCAGTAAGTTGCACTGCACTGATTTGGTTTTTTCGGTCTTGCGACGGTGCCGCAGAGGAGTCGGTTGATCTTGTCGAAGAACCCGTATTGATTTCGGAATATGGATACACACTCAATGACTTTGAGGTGGTCAGAGATACTGTAATGAAGGGCGATACTTTTGGCGGAATTTTGGATGCGCATGGTGTTTCTCAAAACAAAATTTATGAGGTCGCCACAACCTTTAGAGATGTTTTTGATGTCCGCAAAATTGGGATCGGCCGCCCTTATGTGGTCCTGAAGTCAAAGGATTCAATCGCTCAAACCCAGCTTTTTATTTACGAAAAAAACCGCATTGATTATGCGGTAATTGACTTCAGAGACACCCTCAATGTGTATCATGAGAAGAAACCTGTGACACTGATAGAACGAACCGCTTCAGGGGTGATTCAGGGTTCTTTATCAGAGACATTGGCCAAGCAAGATTTGAGTCCATACCTGGCAGAGGCTATGTCTGACATCTACGCGTGGACGATTAACTTTTTTCAGCTACAAGCGGGGGATAGTTTCAAGATCGTTTATACCGAACGGATCATTTCGGATTCTATAGCGGGTGGTGTCAACGAAATTATGGGCGCTTATTTTTCGCACAAAGGAGAAGATTTCTATGCGTTTAAATACTTGGCCAACAACGAAAATTCAGTGCCTGATTACTATGATGAAGAGGCCAATAATTTGCGACGGGCATTCCTTAAAGCTCCTGTGAAGTTCAGTAGAATTTCTTCGCGTTACAACCTGCGTCGCCGGATTGCACATTATGGATACAAGGTGCGGCCGCACAAGGGGACCGATTTTGCAGCGCCAGTAGGGACGCCAATTCTGGCCACAGCTGATGGTACGGTCCTCAAGGCTGAGCGTCGCGGAGGTAATGGAATCTATGTCAAGCTCCGCCACAATGCGACCTACGAGACCCAGTACTTGCATATGAAAAAATTAAATGTAAAGCGTGGTCAAAAAGTCAAACAGGGTCAAGTTATCGGATGGGTCGGCATGACAGGCAATACAAGTGGGCCCCATGTTTGCTACCGATTTTGGAAAAATGGCCGTCAAGTAGACCCATTCAAAACAGATTTGCCAAAATCTGAGCCTCTGGCAATGGCTTATCGTGAAGATTATGGCAGTAGAATGCTGCCCTTAAAAGATCAGCTAGATTGTATAGACCTTCCTTAACTCATTGTTAATAAACCTGTTATTATCTTAATACCGGCTTTTTTCTAGTTGAATAAAAGAATTGTTAACTTGAAGGAATCAAATGGCAATAATATGTTAACACCATCTTATGGCCATCTGTGCGAAAAAAACTATTTTTGCAGAACCAATTTTTAATTAAATAAACAATTATGAAACAAATTTTACTTTTGTTAACGCTATTAGGTGGATTTACTGCCTTTGCTCAGGGTACGGTCACAGGTGTTGTGACGGATACCGAACTAGGAGGGCCACTTCCTGGTGCTAACGTAGTTGAGTCAGGAACTAGCAATGGTGCTGTTACTGATTTCAATGGTAACTTCACATTAGAAGTAAGTGGAAACTCTGGATCATTGGATATTTCTTTCCTTGGATTCGTAGATCAGTCTGTAAGCTTTACTTTGACTAACGGAAAAGCGATGTTAGGCAGCATCAATATGGCAGCCGATGCAAACACTTTATCTGAAGTCGTGATCTTAGGATCAGGAATCATCGATTTAGCTGAAGACCGCAAGACTCCTGTTGCTGTCTCTACCATTACGGCAGAACAAATTCAGTTGAAAACTTCAGGTAACCGCGAATTTGCTGAATCTATCCAGTACACACCTTCTGTATATGTGTCTAACCAAGCAGGTGGTTTTGGTGATAGCCAAGTATTCTTGCGTGGTTTCGACCAAACCAACACAGCTTTCCTTTTGAATGGTCAACCAATCAACGGAATGGAAGATGGTCGTATGTACTGGTCGAACTGGTCTGGAATGGCTGACGTTGCTCAAGCTGTTCAAGTACAACGTGGTTTAGGTTCTTCTAAACTTGCGATTTCTTCTGTTGGTGGTACGGTGAATATCGTATCTAAAGCTACTGAGAAAAATGAAGGTGGATTTGTCCGTATGATGGCGGGTAACGACAGTTACTTCAAAGGTACTGTAAGTTATGATACTGGTGTAAGTGACAGCGGTTGGGCATTCTCTGCTCTTGTTGACCACTGGCAAGCACACAGAAAATACTCTATCGGTACTGCTGGACAAGGACAAAACTATTTGTTCTCTGTTGGGTACAAGCCTAACGAAAAAAATACATTCAACTTATTGCTTACTGGTGCACCACAATGGCACGACCAAAACTTCTCTGATTCTTTAGAGGACTACAAGGAGTTAGGTGAGAAGCAAAATGCAAATTCTGGTTTCCGTAATGGTGAGCGTTTTACTGAGCGTAGAAACTACTACCACAAGCCAGTAGCCAACTTGAACTGGGATTATAACATCAGCGATAAGGCAGACTTAAGTACTGTTCTTTATGCCTCTTGGGGCCGTGGTGGTGGAACTGGTTCTTTAGGAAGCAGCAGTAACCGAATCCGTGTAGGTGGCGATGGGAACAATCAAGACGAAATTGATTTCGATGCGATTGAGGCCAACAACGCTGCTATTGGAGTGGGTAACTTCGGAAACTCATACATCCGTCGTTCTTCTGTAAATAACCACAACTGGTATGGTGTTCTTTCTAACTTAAATTTAGAAGCATCTGAAAACTGGGATGTGAACATTGGTTTTGACGCGAGAATGTATCACGGAGATCACTTCCGTCAAGTGAATGACTTAATGGGTCTTACAGGATTCAATGACAACTTCGCGACTGATCGTCCAAGTGACTACACGTTTACTGAAGTATATGAAGCCAACCCATGGGCTGCTTTAACAAACTTCGCTGACGAAGACAACAGAACACAATATGATTATTCAGAAGACATTAACTACCTAGGTGGTTTTGGTCAAGCGGAATATTCTGCTAATGGATTCTCTATGTTCGTTCAAGGAGCTTTCTCAAACCAAACATACCAAAGAGAAGGTCGCTTTGTTGGCCGTGGTGGTGATGGTTTAGGTCAGTCAGAAAAAGTATCTAAAACTGGATACAACGTAAAAGGAGGATTAGGACTTGAAATTGATGCCAAAAGCTCAATTTTTGTGAATTCTGGATTTTATTCAAGACAACCTTTCTTAGACAATATCTTTGACAACATTCGTGAGTCTAACGTTGTGTCTCTTCCTTACGTTGATAACGAAGAAATTACAGGTTTAGAAACAGGATACCGTTTTGTGTCTAATGAAGTTCGTTTCAATGTAGATATGTATTACACCGAGTGGGGTAACCGTTTCTTGAACATTAATGGACCTGAATTAGAAAATGGTGACTTTTCAAGCTACCGTATGACTGATGTGGCTCAACTGCATAAAGGAATTGAATTTGACATTGAGTACCGTCCAAAAGGTGGTTGCTACTCGTTAACTGCTTTCGGTCAAACTGGTCGTTGGGAGTACAGAGGAACAACGCCTTACAGACTTCAAAACGAAAACACATTGGACATCGTTGAAGAAGGAGATGTAAACCTTACAGGTGCGCGTGTGGGTAATGCCCCCCAAACTCAGTTTGGTGCAGGTATGGACTTAGATCTTTCTAAAGGTTTGTCTGTTGATGTCAATTACATCTACAACAAAGACTTGTATGAGTTCGTGAACCCAGGAGATGTTGCAGAAGCGGCACTTGCAGGTGTGAAATACCAGAACGAGCGTTTGAACCCTTACAGCTTATTTGATGCTGGGGTGACTTACAAGTTCAACTTTGGTGACCAAAAAGTAGTTTTCCGTAGCAACGTTTACAACTTGTTCAACACAGGTTATGTGAACCAAAAAGATGCTTTCGGATATTTCTTAGGAGTCCGCAGAACTTTCAACGCTAGCTTGCGTTTGAACTTCTAATCAGGAACTTCTATAAAATGTTAAAAACCGCTTCCCTAGGGAAGCGGTTTTTTTATATGATTATTTTACCTTTGGGTAAACACCTAAACGATTCCTTATGTACACTTCATTACAATTTGCGCACTCTTATTGGGCTTATGCTGTTTTAGTCTTGGTGACCTTAGCAACCCTAAACGCCTGGCGTGGTGCACTTACCCGACAACCCTTTACTGCCCGAGATTTGCGTTTCACCTTATGGGGTCTGATTGCGACTCATCTTCAGGTGGTGATCGGCCTGATCTTATACTTTATTAGTCCTTTGGGGATGAAATCGTTTGCGGCTAATGGCGCTCAGGTCATGAAAGATGCCACCCTCCGCCTTTTTGCCGTGGAGCATATTTTTGTGATGCTTTTGGCCGTAGTAGTTTTGACCATAGGCTATTCGCGCCACAAGAGAAAAGAGCAGGATGCTGCCAAATTCAAACAGGTTGCTGTTTTTTACAGCATTGCGCTCGTGCTAGTTTTGAGCCGCCTGCCGTGGCAACAATGGCTGGACTAAGTCTTCAGGACGCTCTCTTATCATTTGAATGTATACAGGATAATGATCACTGTATCCACCGGTAAATCTCCCGCCTTGAACGCTTCTATAGGGGTAGAATTTATAGGGCCCATCAGGTTGTTGCAAATAGGGAGGGTTATAAATGCCAGAGGTCATGAGGTGCCAACTGGTTTTGGGGCTATGGACCAAGGATTTCGTGGTGATGATCTGGTCGAATAAAAACCATCTGTCATTAAAAGCAAGGCTTCCATAGCCCATGGCATAGAGTTTGGCCAATGGATTGTAGAGATTATCGTGGGTCAATTGTTTTACCTTCGCGTGCGCTTTAAGGGTGTTTTTTATGCTGTTGTCATCGGGATTGTCATTAAAATCTCCCATAATCACGATTTTAGCCTTAGGATCCATATTTAATAGTGAATCTTTGATGTGTTTTGTCACATCTGCGGCCTTTTGACGCCTATATTCACTGGCTTCTTGACCACCACTTCGAGAAGGCCAATGGTTGACAAGAATATAAATAGGTTCGCCGCTGAGCAATCCATAAACTAATAGTTGGTCTCGTGTAAATATGCGGCGACTTGTATGGATTCTGTCGAATATGAATACGGGTATTTTTTTTGACCAGATCGTTTTAAATTGATGTGGTTGGTAGAGTAATGCCACATCAATCCCGCGTCTGTCTGGGGAGTCAAAGTGTTCGAAAGCATATCTGTATGGTGCTAAGGCCTGTGTGCGCACCAAGTCTTGCAATACCTTCTTGTTTTCGATTTCGCAGACACCCACTATTGCAGGGGCATGATCGCTATTCTTTGATCCTATATTTTTAATGACCCGTCCCATGTTATTGAGTTTTCTGCGATACTTTGCTTCTGTCCATTGGTCTCTGCCATAAGGGGTCCTATCGTCGTCAAATGTCAAAGGATCATCGTCGTAATCAAATAGATTTTCCAAATTATAGAACGCGATAGTGACGCTTTGATGGATGGCATTGTTTTGGCTTGCACAGGCTATAGTTTTGAGATAAACCAGGAGAAATGTGGTAAGCATTGTTTTCATAAATTGTCAGGTTTTTATTGTTAAATAGCTGATGCAAAGTATATTATAAATAAAAAAAATAAATGAAAAGGTTTAGCTTAGCTTTTCAGACTCCCCCTTGTTTTCACCGACTACATGAAATTTGGTTTTCAATTATTTTTCTGGTATGCCCTAATTATTGGTCAAATCAGCGCGCCGATGACCAGCCAAAACACCGTTATTTCAGGTCGTGTTTTGGATGTTTGGAATGCCGCACCAATCGGTAACGCTTTAGTGGAGTTGAGGAGTGATCCAAGCAGTAGCGCCCTTACCGATCAGTTCGGGTATTTTAGTTTATCCGTGAGTTTAGCGTCCATTGGCAATGATTTACTCACTATTCGACACGAACATTACGACACACAATACGCCTCCATTTTTGATGATGATCCTAAGCGGCCGATAGTTATTTTCTTACAATGGTCGATCAGTGAAGACCTGCCGACTCTTGATCCAGGTTTTGCGGATTTGAATGATGAAGGATCTTATGAATTGCCCTTCGAATCAGGTCCTTTAAAGGCCAAGAGAGATGCGTTTTCTGCGGCTGCGGCCTATGATTTTAGCGGCGTGTTTTATGCACCAAGAGGGGCAGAGAGCAACCACAAGGAAATGGCCTTACAAGGCATCACGATGAATGATCTTTTTACAGGACAAGTGCTTTGGGATTCATTCTCAGGGCTTAATGATGCATTCCGTAAAAGGACCCAGCAAGAGGCCTTTGAGCCTAATGATTATAACTTCGGGACGCTTGGGGGGCGCACAAACATCAATTTACGAGCAAGTCACTATAAGCCAGGCCTAAAACTTAAGGCGATTTTCTCGAGCAAGACTTATACGCAAGGTTATGCGGTCTTTTATCGGAGTGGTCTAAAAAATAATGGGTGGTCGTACGCTTTTGCGTTGTCCTCAAGATATGGTGATGGGGGGTTTGTAGAAGGAAACAAGTATGATGGTCAATCAATTTTTATGACACTAGAGCGGCAGTTGGCCAATAAGGCAAGCATTATTTTGACGGGGCTATATACACCGACATCAAAAGGGGTCGGTACGCCATTGACCAGAGAGGTCTTGGCCTTAAAAGGTCCACGCTACAATCCTTCTTGGGGCCTGCTTAATGGTCGAATAAGGAACAGCAAAACGCGAAGAACGATGCAACCAATATTTATTTTGAGTTACCGAGATAGAGTGCAGAAGTCATTCTATTTTCAATGTGATCTTGGGGGGCAGTTTGGCTTGGTCAAGCGAGGCAGGTTGAATTATAATGGCAGCACTAATCCTTTCAAGCACTATTATCAAAATCTGCCCAGTTATTACTTGCGCGAGTCACCGTTGTCTGGGTATGATTATCAGATGGCCTATTTTGCTCGAGAAAGCATAATAAATTCGGGTCAACTTGATTGGGCAAGGGTCTATTTGGCCAATACTTTAGGCCCCGAAATGGGCAGTGCCTATGTGATACAGTCAGATGTGCAGCAAAAACAAATGTTGATTGCTCAGGCCTTATTTAAATATCAAGTCAGTGATGTATTGGGTTGGAGTGCCAAGGTATGGCTTCGTCGAGATAGAGCACGTCATTATGGTCAATTAGAAGACTTGCTTGGGGGTGAATTTTATTTGGACCTCAATTCATTTTATCGCGGGAGTGATGCATTGGGAAAATGGAATGATCGTTCGATGCCAAATTTAAAACATGCCATTGGCAGTAAAATCGACTACAATTATGAATGGATTGGGAAGCATTATGGAATTTATAGTGCTTTGGAATACAAGCAAAAGAATTGGCATTATATGGCGGCAATTGAGTGGAGCAGAATGACCTCGCAGCGTAACGGCTTATTTCAAAATGGCTCGTTTTCTGGTCCGGGTCAGTCTCTAGGCCCCAGTCAAGAAATGTCATTTGACAATTTTAAGATCAAGTTGTCAGGTGCCATAAATTGGTCTCCTCGAAGCTTTACGAGTCTGAATGCAGTTTCTTTGTCTGCACCGCCTATAGCGCGGAATACTTTTGTCAATATCCGACAGTCCAATGAAGTTGTTCATGATATTAAATCATCGTTATTTAATGGGATTGATATTGATTGGCGCTATCAAGGAAAGTCAATGTCTGCAAAAGTTTCTGGCTTCATTCAAAGCAATTTGAATGAGACGAAAGTAAAAACTTATTATACCCAGCACGCCATTGCAGCCCCAGATGGCCAGGCGCTTGTTCATGAAGTCACACAAGGTATTGATACACGTTGCATGGGCTTACAAGCGGGCTTATCATATGACCTGTCTCATAGACTTGTGTTGAGTACAGCGCTGGTACATTCTAGGTTTGTTTACAGTAATGATCCGTTACTCTATCTCTCGGGAGATGCTTTTGCGGACCTTGAGAGTTCTGACACAAATTTTGGTTCAGATCTCTTTATACTGGGGAGAAGAAAGGTTTTTGTCCATGATTATGCGGTGTCCAGAGGTCCTAGAGCCATCAAACATCTAAAGCTTCAATATCGAGATCCTAAGTATTGGTGGGCGAGCCTGTCTTTTAATCACTTTTCTGGAAGAGTTACGGACATTAGCTTTTTGCGACGAAGTGAAGATGCCTACTTGAAT
>JAQWJJ010000004.1 GCA_029248405.1 Flavobacteriaceae bacterium
AGGAGCCGTCGAGCGCGCGCTGGGCCTCAGCTCGTGAAGCGTATGACTTATATTGGGCCCCAGAGACGCCTTTAATGGCTTTTTGACAGGCGTCCCAGCTGGTATAGAGGCCAGGAGGATGGCCATGCCACACGGCGTAAAATTTTTGCTTTTTTGCCATGTGCTTATGTCCTCAAAACGCGATCTATGACTTGAGTAAAATGCTTTTGCTCCAAGGTTTGGACTTTGCGGGCAATATCGGCCACGCTGTCCTCTAACCCTACTGTGGTTTGGGCCTGAAAAATAATGGCACCCTCATCGTAGGCCGCGTTCACCCAATGGACAGTAATGCCGGTCTGTGTGGCGCCCTGATCTTTGACGGCTTGATGCACGTGCATGCCGTACATGCCTTTACCTCCAAACTCGGGCAACAGCGCAGGGTGGATATTGATGATGTGGTGCGGATAAGCCGCCAAGATGACTTCCGGGATTTTGAGCAAAAACCCAGCCAAAACAATCAGATCAGGAGCGTCTTTTTGAAGCTGCGCCAAAACACATTCTGGATCACCAAGATCTTTGCGATCAAAGACAATCGTGGGTATTTGAAGACGTTCTGCACGAGCCAAAACACCGGCTTGTGAGGCATTGCAATAAACACGCACTACCGCCCCATGGCCCTTAGCCGACATATGACGGATAATGGTTTCGGCGTTAGAACCATTGCCAGAAGCAAAAATAACAAGACGTTTTTGGGTGCTCATCTCCTGTAGGGACTGATTTTATGGTTCAAAAATAGCAGAATATGGGGGCTTTTTCATACGGAATAGTGGTTTTTAACCAAAGGTTTTGAACAATGCTGCGCCTTTGACCTTGCCGCCACGGGCATAATTGAATTCTTCAAAAGTTTTGAACATGATATGTGGGCACATTTTGACGTCAAAGTGTTGTTTTAATCTAAAATGTTTTATTTTTGCGTCTTGTAACCAATATAAAACTTAACAATCATGTCAGACATTGCATCAAGAGTAAAAGCAATCATCGTAGACAAATTAGGTGTTGACGAAAACGAAGTTGTTACTGAAGCAAGCTTCACAAACGATTTAGGTGCCGATTCATTAGATACGGTAGAGCTTATCATGGAATTCGAAAAAGAATTTGATATTCAGATTCCAGACGATCAAGCTGAAAATATTGCTACTGTAGGTCAAGCAGTGACTTACATCGAAGGAGCAAAATAAGAAACTTCCATTATGGAAATCAAGCGTGTTGTCGTAACGGGTCTTGGAGCACTCACTCCTATAGGCAATAACATCTCAGAATACTGGGATGGCCTTAAAAGTGGAAAAAGTGGCTGTGCCCCTATTACGTATTTTGATACTGAAAAATTCAAAACCAAATTCGCTTGTGAGCTCAAAAATTTCGATCCTTTAGATCATTTTGATCGTAAAGAAACCCGAAAGCTGGACCGATTTGCGCAGTATGCTTTGGTCGCTTCCGACGAAGCAATAGCAGACGCGCAAATCAATACAGACACTATGGATAAGTTCCGTATTGGTGTGATTTGGGGTGCTGGAATTGGCGGTTTAGAGACGTTCCAAAATGAAATGTTGAATTATTCAGAAGGGGATGGAACACCACGTTTCAACCCCTTTTTCATACCCAAAATGATCGCAGACATCGCACCAGGGAATATCTCGATCAAGCATGGGTTCATGGGGCCTAACTATACTACAGTCTCCGCCTGTGCCTCTTCGGCCAACGCCATTATTGATGCACTGAATTACATCCGTTTAGGACAGTGTGATGTCATAGTGACTGGTGGGAGCGAAGCAGCGGTAGTGATTGCTGGTATGGGAGGGTTCAACGCCATGCATGCCCTTTCTACCCGTAACGAAAGTCCAGAATCTGCCTCACGTCCATTCGACGCGACACGAGATGGATTCGTGTTAGGAGAAGGTGCTGGTGCCTTGATACTCGAAGAATACGAGCATGCTAAAGCCAGAGGGGCACACATCTATGCAGAAGTGATTGGTGGCGGTATGTCCAGCGACGCTTACCACATGACCGCACCCCATCCCGATGGGATTGGTGTAGAACGTGTCATGCACAATTGCCTCCAAGATGCCGGGATTCGTCCAGAGCAAGTAGATGTGATCAACACCCACGGTACGTCAACACCTTTAGGGGATGTTGCAGAACTCAAAGCTATTGTTAAGGTGTTTGGCGACCACGCGCCCAACATTAATATCAATTCTACCAAGTCGATGACGGGCCACCTTTTAGGCGCTGCTGGGGCTATCGAGGCGATTGCTTCTATATTGGCCATGAACCACAGCTTGGTGCCGCCGACCATCAACCACACGAGTGTCGATGAAAACATCGACCCTTCTTTGAACCTCACCTTAAATGAGCCTCAAGAGCGAGAAATCACTTACGCCATGAGCAATACATTTGGGTTTGGTGGGCACAACGCCTGTGTTCTGCTTAAGAAGTATACAGACTAGTCACGAATGACCTTTATCAAGCACATATTTTCCTCTCGTCCAGAACAGGAGCAAAACTTTTATGCCGTCATAAAAAAGATTCTGGGCTTTAAACCACATAAAATTGATTGGTTCGTCGAAGCCTTTACACACCGATCTACCCAAGCCGTCAATAGTGATGGGCAGCCTCAAAATTACGAGCGCCTCGAATTCGTCGGAGACGCGATGCTCGGATCAGTGATTGCAAGTCATTTGTTTAGAATGGTGCCAGCGGGTAATGAAGGTTACTTGACCAAAATGCGCTCAAAGGTGGTGAGTCGAGAACACCTCAACGAGCTTGGTCGAGATCTCGACCTGATTGCTTTGATCCGGACGAATGTCCCGATCGATCAGTTTGGGGAGAATATTCATGGCAACTTATTTGAGGCACTTGTTGGCGCGATTTATTTAGACCGGGGTTACCATTGGGTCGAAAAATTTATTCAACAGCGCGTTATCGAGCCCTATGTCGATATCGAAAAGCTAGAAGGCAAGGTCATCAGTTATAAAAGTCTGATGATTGAGTGGTGTCAAAAACACAAAAAAATCTTCAAATTTCAGACCTACGAAGACAGCGGAGTGGAGACCATAAAGCATTTTGCAGTGAAGTTACTTGTAGACAAGGTCGTGGTAGGCAAAGCGCGAGGGACCTCTAAAAAAAAGGCCGAAGAATTGGCCGCCAAACGGGCTTATTATAAGCTTCAAGGCGATATGGACGCCAAAAAAGGAACCATATGACCAAAACTAAAACGTTTTCGGAAGGCTAAACCGCAAAAACAACCGGTCGCATATCGCCCTACCAAGAAACTATCGTTATTTTTAACAAATTTTGCACACATGGCAACGCACCGATTATCGCTGGATGATGACTTGGAAGAGCCCTATGCTTTGTTTGCCATTCATAGTGCGGCAGAGGCCTACAAGATGGCCTATTTGATCAATAGTCATCTCGGCATTTACCTGACCCGCAGACGCAAGGACAAAGAGGTCATTAAGGACCAAATGAGTCAAATTTATCCCACATATACTTTTGAACACCCCGTTCAAGACCTTACCTTTGTGCTGCTCGCCAATAATTGTAAAATTGCGTTATCAGACAGTCATTTGAACTCAGGAGAGCTATTCGCCTTGGGGGCAACACCAAAATCAAAAACAGCATATTTATTGCCAGAGTTCAAAAAAGTAGACTACTTTTTGAAGTTGGACTCAGAATTGAATGCGCTCCAAAACAAAACAATCGCCACTCAGCTCAACGCAATAAAAGAAGTTATTTCGAGCTATGAAGTGCCGTTGAACCAAGTCAAAACCATTAACCATCTAATCATAAATTGATGTATATAGCAAAAAAGACCAAAATTGTGGCCACTTTAGGGCCCGCCACTAGCGACAAGAATATATTGCGCCGCATGATGGAAGAAGGGGTGAATGTCTTCCGCATTAATTTTTCGCATGCAGACTATAATGAGGTCAAGGCGCGTATTGCCATGATCCGCGAAATCGAAAAGGAGACAGGGCTTTCTGTAGCCATATTGGCGGACCTTCAAGGACCAAAATTGCGCGTAGGCGTCATGAAAGAGGAGGTAGTCGTTCAGCCCGGAGATCAAATAGATTTTTGTACTGGCGAGAAATTTGAGGGCACCAAGTCACGTGTTTTCATGAATTATGATTTATTTCCTGGTGATGTGAAAGCTGGTGAGCACATTTTGCTTGATGATGGAAAATTAATGTTTAAGGTGATCAGTACCAATGGTAAGGATACGGTCACGACTCAGGTCGTTCAAGGGGGGCCTTTGCGTTCCAAAAAAGGCGTCAATTTGCCCAACACTAACATTTCGTTGCCGGCACTGACCCAAAAGGACAAAGAAGATGCTGTTTTTGCCATCAGTCTTGAGGTAGATTGGATCGCACTTTCATTTGTCCGCCATAGCGACGACCTTAAGGAACTTAGAGACCTGATCGAAGCCCATTCAGATTACAAAATTCCGATCATTGCCAAAATTGAGAAGCCAGAGGCGGTCGTGAATATTAAGCAGATTATAGCCCATTGCGACGGTCTTATGGTGGCTCGTGGAGATCTTGGGGTCGAAATTCCTGCAGCTGAGGTGCCGATCATCCAGAAAGAATTAGTTTTGGCGGCGAAGCGCGCGCGGATTCCGGTAATCATTGCTACCCAGATGATGGAATCAATGATTGACACCCTGACACCCTCTCGAGCAGAAGTAAATGATGTCGCGAATAGTGTCATGGACGGTGCAGATGCAGTGATGCTTTCTGGAGAAACCAGTGTCGGCAAATATCCCGTTGAGGTCATTCAAAAAATGGCGGCTATTTGTTTGAGGGTTGAAGGCAGCGAATTGATCAAAGTGCCACATGAGCCCCCTGGGATCAGAACCAATCGATTCATTACGAAATCGGTGTGCTATCATGCTGCTAAAATTGCCAACGATATTGAAGCCAAGGTCATTTGTACTTTAACCAATAGCGGCTATACTGCTTTTCAGATATCGGCTTGGCGTCCAGAGGCTCATATTCTTGTATTTACTTCTAACCAAAGAATACTCTCCAGATTGAACTTACTATGGGGGGTCCGTGCTTATTTTTATGACAAGCATGTCAGCACCGATCAAACGGTAGACGATGTGAACCAAATGGCAGTAGAAAAGGGCTACGCCAAGGAAGGGGATTTTATGGTCAACCTCGCCGCCATGCCAATAGTGGAACGCGGTATGGTCAACACCCTCAGAATATCTCAGGCATAATGCGCCCAACCATAATTCATTGATCATGGCCAGCAAGAGTTCATTAGAAATCGAAAGAAAATTTTTGGTGACTTCTGCTGATTATCGCGATCAGGCAGTGGACAAACAGGATATGATTCAGGGTTTTTTGAGTCGTGATCCTCGCCGAACCGTCCGTGTTCGCCTGGCTGGGGATCAAGCGTGGCTCACCATAAAGGGGATGTCTTCTGCCGACGGGACATCGCGCTTTGAGTGGGAAAAACCCATCACTAAAGACCATGGTTTGGCACTAATGGAACTTGCCTTGCCTGGGCGGATCCAAAAGAGCCGCTTTACAGTGCATCACAATGGATTTTGTTTTGAGGTGGATGAGTTTAAGGGCGAAAACCAAGGCCTGATTTTGGCCGAAATTGAATTGACGCATGCCCAACAAAGCTTTGATCGGCCTCAATGGCTGGGGCAGGAAGTCACTCAAGACCCCCGTTATTATAACGCCCAGCTGAGTCTGCAGCCATTCACTCAATGGGAATAAAGACAGGCCTAATCATTTACGGCCTTTATGAGCTGTTGTATTTTTTCTAAAGAGGTGGACCGGACAACCCCTTGCTCGAGGTGTTCTTGCAGAGAAACGCTGACTTCTGCATTAATAGTGGCGTTCAACACCGAGGCCGAAGCATGAATTGCTTTGAAACCAGCGGCATCAAACATGCTGGCGTTCGCAGCATTTATACCCCCTCCTGGCATGATTTGCAGGGCTGATGTCTTGCGGTCCAATAGGGTTTTTAATAATGCCATTCCTTGTAAAGCCGAGGGCTGTTGACCTGAAGACAATAAGGCATGAACGCCTAACTCTTCAAGTATTTCAAGGCCCTCTATCGGGTTTTTGACCCAATCGAAAGCTCTGTGATAGGTGACCCATTTGCCCTTTGCCGCGGCAATCATCTGAGCCATGGCGATATGGTCAACACCGAAACTTGGAGTGAGTGCACCAACGACGACTCCCGCGGCGCCTAGGCTACAAGCCATGTCGATATCTCTGACCATTAAATCTAGTTCTTCATGACCGATGACAAAACCACCCACATGAGGACGAATCAGCACATGTACCGGGAGGTCTACATGTTCGATTACCGCAGAAATCAAACCGAAAGAAGGGGTGAGTCCACCGGATTCCAGGGCAGAACAGAGCTCAATTCGATCTGCTCCGGCTTTTTGCGCCATCAATGCACCCGCCACTGTAGTGGTACAAATTTCTACAATCATAGGAGTTCAATTTCGTCAATAAAGGTCCATGACTTTTGGCCAGCACCCTGAGCCCCGTCACCAATGATACCATGATTGACCACCTGCACCTTTAGGTGTTTCAGCGGGCCTAAAGCACGGTTGGAGAGGTCTATTGATAGCGGAAATACGCCATTATTTTCTGGGGTGTCTATAGAAATGTTTTTGGTGTGTGTTTGACCGTTGGCATCGGTCATGGTCAGGGCAACAGCCCGAGGCGCGTTGATCCATTGACCGGGGGCATGATAAAAATACAAATTCAATGTTTTGACAGGCAGCGCAGCCCTCAGATTGAGGTCAATAGCCAAATCATCGCCCCAGAAGCCTAGCCATTCATTGTCGCCGTATCGCATCGGATCACCGCGTCTCCCATTGATGAGGGCTCCGGCCCCCCCTGCATTATAACTCGAATGGGGCTCTGGGGACAAAACTAGTGCTGCGCTGACCCCAAAGTGATAGGTAAAAGTTTCCTCTAAAAGAGGTCCGACAGCTTGAGCGCCATCATACAACTGTGCCTTGATTTGTGTGGTTTGACTTAAAACTACAGGATCAGTATAGGTTTTGAAAGGCCCTTGGTTCAAGGAGTACTTAATGACCTTGTCTTTTAGTGGACTGAATAAGCTATAGAGGGGCAGTTTTGTATTGGTGCTCAGGGCCGACTCCAGCTGGTACAAATGATTGGCATAATTTGCCCCTAGAGCATCAAGACGCCTGTTGAAACGTTCTACGCGAGTCAAAAATTCGGGATACTGCACTTCGACAGCATCACTGGCGCCATGCCAAACAACTTCACTCAGGGCCAGTATGCGTGGAAAAATCATGTACTCAACCTGTTCAAATGTCGGCATGTATTCGGTCCAGACATTACCTTGGGCTCCAAGAATGTGCGTGCGTTCTTGCGGGGTCAATTCGTGAGGAATCGGCCGGTAGCCATAAACCTTTTTGAGTGGCAGATAACCACCGATGGCAAGGGGTTCCTCTGGGCGGTCACTTTGATAATAGTCAAAATAGCAATGTGATGTGGGCGTCATGATCACATCGTGCTTTTGTTTGGCGGCTTGAATGCCGCCTTCCGTGCCTCGCCAAGACATGACCGTGGCATTCGGGGCGAGCCCTCCTTCCAGAATTTCATCCCAACCAATAATTTGTTTGCCATGATTGTTGGCAAATCGTTCTATGCGACTGATGAAATAACTTTGTAAGGCCTCTTCATTGTTCAAGTTTTCTTGACGCATGAGTTTTTGACATTGCGCACACTGAGCCCAGTGCGTCTTGGGGGCTTCGTCTCCACCGATATGCAGATAGGGCCCGGGGAAGAGATCCATCACCTCGGACAAGACAGTTTCTAAAAAATCAAATGTTTCTGATTTTGGACAATAAACCTCCTCGAACACGCCCCATTTTGTTGCTACAGGAACCGGCTCAAGGGTACAGCCCAATTCGGGATAGGCACTGATGGCGGCCTGGGCGTGACCAGGGAGTTCAATTTCTGGCACTACTGTGATGTGTCGCTCGGCGGCATAGGCCACGATTTCTTTGATTTCTTCCTGGGTGTAAAACCCGCCATATGGTTGCGCATCGAAACGCTGAGGTTCATCGTTGTAATGACCAATGAGTGTTTCGGACCGTATTGATCCATGGCTTGTCAGACGCGGAAATGCTTTAATTTCGATGCGCCAGCCTTGGTCTTCGGTGAGGTGCCAATGAAAATAATTCATTTTGAGCAGCGCCAAATAATCGAGATAAGTCTTGATGTCTTCGGGCCCAAAAAAATGCCGGCCCACATCCAAATGCATTCCGCGATAAGTAAAGGCTGGCGCGTCTTGAATGGTGCCCGTAGGCAAGTAAAACGATACGGGATGCCCGTTACTTTCTTCAAGGGCTTCTGGCATTAATTGCCTCAAGCTTTGCAACCCATAAAACAGGCCACGATCGGTCGCCGCCCGCAATACAAGTTGGTTGTCGGAAATCTCCAGTGCATAAGCTTCTTGGGCCAAAGTGCTGTCTTGTTTGAATATCCATTGCGACTCTTGTGGGGCCGCATCTGTTACCGTATATCCGTTGGCGGTTAAAAAGCCGACTAAAAAGCGATGAGACAGGTCAAAATCTGAGGGGCTATGCAGCTTAATATGCTTTGTGACCAGCAGCGTGCCATCTGATGAGGTGACACGAGTGGGGGCAGGAATGATTTGATTTAAGGCAACGGCCTTAATCGGCCGATTCTTGCTGCAACTCACAAGAATGACAGTCAGCAAAATGGAGAGTACTCTGTAGACCATAGCAATTTATTCAGTGGCTTTAAAGTACAAAAAAATACAAGATCAGGCGCTTCGTCTCCGGCAAATAAACCCTCCAGAAAAATAGGCAATGGCTTGACAGTTTTCTTTAAATTGAGGTATCTTTACTCTTTACAAAAATCAAATAAACGACTGTCTCTTTACTTTTTTTGAAGAGCAATACACGATAAACTATGGGATGTGCCAGTTGTGCTTCAGGCGCCGATGGTCAGCCAAAAGGTTGCAAAAACAATGGAACATGTGGCACCGATGGGTGCAACAAGCTCACAGTCTTTGACTGGTTGAGCAATATGTCCTTGCCAGCCGATATGGCCCCGTTTTATGGTGTAGAGGTGCGTTTCAAAAACGGTCGAAAGGAATTTTTTGACAACCGAGAAAACTTAACGCTTTCTATCGGAGATATCGTGGCTACCGAAGCATCTTCGGGGCATGATATTGGGATAGTGACCTTGACTGGTGAATTGGTTCGTGTGCAAATGAAGCGCAAAAAAATCGGTTTAAATTTAGAAGTCCTCCCTCAAATTTACCGCAAGGCCAATCAAAAGGATATTGATGTTTGGCAGCGGTACCGTGACAAAGAAGCAAGTGTTCAAAAGCAATCTCGTGAAATTGCGATGCGTTTGGACCTTAAAATGAAAATAAGCGATATCGAATACCAGGGAGATGGCTCTAAGGCAACATTTTATTACACAGCAGAGGACCGTGTCGATTTTCGTCAGCTGATCCGAGAACTTGCCAGAACCTTCAACACCCGTATCGAAATGAAGCAAGTGGGGTTCCGTCAGGAGGCGGCGCGCTTGGGCGGTATCGGTTCTTGCGGGCGTGAGCTCTGTTGTTCGACGTGGCTGACCGATTTCAGATCTGTCAGCACCTCAGCTGCCCGTTACCAACAACTGTCATTAAACCCCCAAAAGCTTGCGGGCCAATGCGGGAAGCTCAAGTGCTGTCTCAATTTTGAGTTGGACAGCTATATGGATGCGCTTAAGGTCATTCCTAATATGGAGATCAAGCTCAAAACCAACAAGGGTATAGGTGTGTGCCAAAAAATAGACATTTTCAAAGGTTTGTTGTGGTACTGCTACGACAAGGAGTGGATGAATTGGCATGAAATTCCTGTTCAGAAAGCCAATGAAATTATTGAATTGAACAAAAAAGGCACTATAGTTGAAAGCTTAGAAGCTTATGTAGATGTAGTGGTTCCTTTAGCAAAGGAAACGTTCAATAATGTAGTAGGACAGGACAGTTTGACCAGATTTGATCAACCCAAAAGGGCGAATAAGCGCAGAAGGTCTGACGGCCAGAAACGCCGAAAAAATCGAAGAAAAAATGCGACTTAGTGCAGGGTTATTTGTATTTGCAGCCTTGATTATTTTAGGTTGTGCGCCGGCGCCAGTGGCCAGCGACGTTCGGGCGCTAGAGGACTCATGGAATGCCTATCAGGGGGTGGACTTTGAGCTGCCGGTTCTGGATAGTTTGGCGCAGTACTCGGCCCACATCACTTTGAGGAATACCAACCAATACCCTTACAATAATATTTTTTTAATTGTGCGCCTGACCCATCCACATGGTAAAATACAAACGGATACTTTAGAATACCGAATGGCCAGAGCAGATGGCAGTTGGTTGGGTGTCGGCGTGGGTGCTATTAAAGATAATCTTTTGACCTACCGAGACACCATCAGTTTTGAAGAAGGGTCTGGGTATCAGCTTTCGATAAAACATGCGCTGCGCAATAATGGATCAGCCCAAGGCGTTTCTGTGCTAGAAGGCATCACTGAAGTCGGCTATCAGATACGTGAATTAAACCCATAAGTATGGCAAGAAAAGCCACAAAACCTAAAGCAAAGAATCCTCAAAAAAAGAGGTCTTTTCGCCGTTATATCTTGCTGCTTTGGGCAGCAGTTCTGTTGGGTGTTGGTGGCGTGGTTTTGGTTTTTTTGATGGCCTCTTGGGGAGTATTTGGCGAGTTGCCGGATGAGACCAGACTAGAAGATCCAGAAAAAGACTTGGCCACACAAATCATTGGATCAGACGGCAAGGTGATTGGTAAATTTTTTACCGAAAACCGCACGCCAGTAACTTTTGATGATTTGCCAGAGCATTTGGTACATGCCTTGTTAGCGACTGAAGATGTTCGGTTTTATGAACACTCAGGTGTCGATGGACGCGGTACCCTAAGGGCATTAGCTTTTCTAGGGGCACGTGGAGGGGCCAGTACGATCAGCCAACAGCTTGCCAAACAATTTTTTACTGACCAGGTGTCGCGCAATAAATTTGAGCGCGGGATGCAGAAAGTCAAAGAATGGATCATTGCGACACGATTGGAACGGCGCTATACCAAGGAAGAAATCATCACCATGTATTTTAATGTCTATGATTTCTTAAATCTTGCTATTGGCATTGAATCTGCAGCACAAATATATTTTGACAAACAACCACAAGCGCTTAATGTAGAAGAGTCAGCTATGCTGGTTGGGATGTTCAAAAACTCGGCATTGTATAATCCAAAGAGGAATCCAGTAGGGGTCATGAACCGCAGAAACGTAGTGCTTGACCAAATGGCGAAATACGACTTCTTGTCTGCGACCCAAAAAGATTCTTTGCAGTCTTTGCCGCTTGGGGTGAATTTCACGCCTCAAGACCATGATAAGGGGATTGGAACCTATGTCAGAGAGTACCTCAGGGGGTATATGAAGCAATGGGCCAAGGACAATCCCAAGCCAGATGGGAGTCTTTACAATGTGAGCAGCGATGGCCTTAAAATTTACACCACTCTGGATTCACGTATGCAGCGATTTGCCGAAATGGCTGTCAACAGACACATGAGTCAACTCCAACAAGAATTCGACCGCCAAAACAAAGCAAATCCAACAGCACCTTTTTTGGAAATTACCCCGGAAGAAGAAGACCAAATTATTGAATCTGCAATGAAGCGCAGCGATCGCTGGCGTCAAATGAAGCGAGAAGGCAAATCTGAGAAAGAGATACGGGCGAGTTTTGACCGGCCAACCGAGATGACAATTTTCCAGTATGGGGGTGATGCAGATACCACCATGACTCCGCGGGATTCCATCCGCTATTACAAGTCCTTTTTACGGGCGTCTATTTTGTCAATGACGCCGCAAACTGGCGCGATACGCGCTTGGGTTGGGGGGATTGATTATAAAAACTTTAAGTACGATATGGTGCGCTATGGCCGCAGACAGATCGGTTCTACTTTCAAGCCTTTTGTTTATGCTACTGCCATCGATCAGATGCATATGTCGCCATGCGACACACTGCCTAACACACCATACTGCATTCCTAAAGGCCGTTTTGGCATCCCAGAAGATTGGTGTCCTAAAAACAGCAGTGACCGCTACGGCGGCATGATGAATCTCAAAGAAGCGTTGGCAAATTCGATCAATACCGTGACAGCGAGGTTGATAGATCGTGTCGGCCCAAAACCAGTGATCGATTTGGCCGAAAAAATGGGTATTGAAAAGGGCAGAATCCCGCAGGCGCCATCTATTGCTTTAGGGACACCAGATGTGTCGCTATACGAAATGGTCGGGGCCTACGGTTCGTTTGTCAATGAAGGGGTTTACGTCACTCCGGTCTTGGTGACCCGTATCGAAGATAAAAATGGAACTATTCTATACCAAAATGTGCCAGAGACACGTGATGTATTGAGTCGCGAATCTGCTTTTGTCACCTTGAGTTTGATGGAGGGTGTTACGGAATCAGGCTCCGGACAGCGATTGCGGCACACATGGGCGGGAACAAACCCGGCTTATAAAACCGTTACGGGCTATCCATACGCTTTCGAAAATGCCATTGCCGGCAAAACCGGTACCACGCAAAATAATAGTGATGGTTGGTTCATGGGCATGGTCCCTAACCTAGTCACCGGTGTTTGGGTTGGTGGTGAAGACCGATCGACTCACTTTGCGGATATTGCATATGGCCAGGGGGCTACTATGGCACTCCCCATCTGGGCCTTATACATGAAGTCGTGTTATGCAGATCCAGAATTAGGCATATCACTAGAGCCTTTTGAACGGCCTGAAGTATTGACTATAGAAACAGATTGTGCCTTATATCAAGCCACTCCTTCGAACCAGCAGGAATTGAATGATGAATTTGATTTTTGATGCGATGGAACTTAATAATCGACCAATATGATACAAAAAACTGTTGCTGATGTACATCAAGCCTGTCATGGTGTAGAAGATGGCATGACCTTACTGCTTGGTGGCTTTGGCCTATGTGGTATTCCAGAAAACGCAATTGCTGAGTTAAAGCGTCTTAATGTGCGTGATTTGACCTGTATCTCCAATAATGCAGGTGTAGATGATTTTGGTCTAGGCCTTCTATTGCAAAGCCGTCAGATCAGTACAATGATTGCTTCTTATGTCGGCGAAAATGCCGAGTTTGAAAGACAAATGCTGAGTGGTGAACTCAATGTTTCACTTATTCCACAAGGAACCTTGGCGCAAAGGTGCCAGGCGGCGCAAAGCGGCATTCCGGCTTTTTATACTCCGGCAGGCTATGGAACTGAAGTAGCCCAGGGTAAGGAAGTGCGGGAGTTCAATGGCAAAATGCATGTCTTGGAACACGCGTTTGACGCTGATTTTTCATTTGTTAAGGCATGGAAGGGCGATACGGCTGGCAACCTTATTTTTAAAGGGACAGCACGTAATTTTAATCCCAATATGTGTGGTGCGGCGACCATTACGGTAGCTGAGGTCGAGGAGCTTGTGCCAGCCGGCACGCTCGATCCTAATGCAATTCATATTCCTGGTATCTTCATTCAGCGTATTTTCCAGGGGGCGCATTACGAGAAGAGAATTGAACAATTAACCACTAGAACAAAGGATCATGGGGCTCGATAAATACCAAATTGCACAGCGAATTGCTCAAGAAGTCAAAGATGGGTACTATGTCAATTTAGGTATCGGAATTCCAACATTGGTGGCTAATTTTGTACGCCAAGATATTGATGTTGAATTCCAGAGCGAGAATGGGATTCTGGGCATGGGACCATTTCCTTTCGAAGGTGATGAAGATGCCGATTTGATCAATGCAGGTAAGCAAACCATTACAGCCCTCCCTGGAGCGGTCTTTTTTGACAGCGCCATGAGTTTTTCAATGATTCGTGGGCGCCACGTAGACTTGACTATTTTGGGCGCGATGGAGGTCGCACAAAATGGAGATATTGCCAACTGGAAAATTCCCGGAAAAATGGTGAAAGGTATGGGAGGAGCGATGGACTTGGTGGCTTCTGCAGAGAGAATCATCGTCGCGATGACCCACACCAATAAAGCAGGGGCTTCCAAATTGCTTGAGGCCTGTACACTACCCCTGACCGGTGTGGGTTGTGTCAAGAAAATTGTGACAGATCTTGCCGTGATTGAGGTGAGGAACAATGCGTTTCACTTGGTCGAACGTGCGCCAGGGGTGAGTGTTGCAGAAATAGAAGCCGCGACCGAAGGCCAGCTTATTATTACAGGACCCGTCCCCGAGATGATATTGTAGCCGGCACGTCAAGTATTGGCTTGCGCCACTTCAATGTAGTGCCGAAAACAGCCAATTTGTTAAAGTATCATGCTTTTAATCGAATATTTTGGTATTTCATCGTGATTTATTGAAATAATTTGCAATTTAGTACTCCCAAATTTAGCGAACTAGTTTTCGTTTACTAATTGAAATAATGCCCCAAATCTGCTTGACAGATTTAAAATGAGCCCGTTCTTTGTGAGGTTAGAACGGGCTTTATTTTTTTATAATCCCTGAGGAATAGCCGCGATCAAATTCTGGGTATAAGCGGATTTCGGCAGGGCATAAACTTCGTCAGCATCGCCGACTTCTTCTATAAGGCCCTGCTTCATGACCAATAACTGATCAGACATGAATTTGACCACAGAAAGGTCATGTGAAATAAAAATATACGTAAAGCCAAAAGAGGCTTTGAGCTCGTTGAGCAAATTCAAGACTTGGGCTTGAACAGAGATGTCTAAAGCGCTCACGGATTCGTCGCAAATGACCAACTTGGGTTCTAGCGCAATGGCTCGCGCAATGCCTACCCGTTGCCTTTGTCCACCAGAAAGCTGGTGGGGGTAGCGCGTGACGAACGAAGGATCAAGTCCAACTTTTTCCAAAAGATGCGCTACGCGATGTTGACGATCGCGATCACTTGTGCCGATGCAGTGCACCAGCATGGGCTCTAAAATGGCGTTGCCGATGGTTGTTTTGGGATTGAGTGACGAAAAGGGATCTTGAAAAATGATTTGTATTTCTTTACGCAAGGCCCGCCATTGTTGCGCACTGAAATCAGAAATGTCTTGGCCTTTATATAAAACGCATCCGCTAGTCGCGGGTTCTAAATTTAATAATGTTTTGACCAAAGTAGACTTGCCACATCCTGACTCTCCGACAAGCCCGACAGTTTCGCCATCATAAACATTGAAAGAAACACCATCAACCGCCTTAACCCCTTTTTTACGAGGCCCAAAAAAGCCCTTCTGAGGATAATGTTTTTTTAAGTCTCTCACTACCAGCAGAGGTTCTTTGAGATAAATCTGGCGGTGACGCTGGGCGCGTTCTTCAGGGGTGATGACTTTTGGCGTAAACGATTCATCTCCAATTGACGCTACCGTTGGAAGAATGAGGAGCCTTTGACTGGTTTGCGGCCTTGATGCAATGAGTGCTTTGGTATAATCGGATTGTGGGGCTTTAAAAATTTGTTGTGCTGTGCCGAGTTCGTTCATGCAGCCTTGATGCATTACCAATACTGTTTCTGCAATTTCAGAAACCAGCGCCAGGTCATGGGAGATAAAAATCATGCCCATGCCCGTTTCTTTTTGGAGGTCTTTGAGCAATTGAATGATTTCTTTTTGTACCGTCACGTCGAGTGCAGTGGTTGGTTCATCTGCAATAAGTAGTTTGGGTTGACACGATAGTGCCATGGCGATCATCACGCGTTGCATCTGACCACCACTGACCTGATGAGGGTAACGGGCATAGAGCGCATGAGGTTCAGGTAATTGAACCTGTTCAAATAGGCGTAAGGTTTCTTTTTTGGCGCTTTTGTGATCCAGTCCTAGGTGTTGGCGGAACATTTCATCCACTTGTTGCCCGCAAGTTTTTGACGGGTTGAGGGCCGTCATAGGGTCTTGAAAAATCATGGCAATATCTTTACCACGAATGTCACGCATGGTGTCTTCTTGATAGGGGAGTAATTCTTGGCCATCGAATTGAATACTGCCAGTAACTTTGGTTGATTGATCTAATAAACCCATGATGGCCAAAGCTGTAACTGACTTGCCTGAACCAGACTCCCCAACGATTCCGAGAATACCGTCGTAAGGGACTTCAAAAGAAAGCTGTGCCGCAGCAAAGCTACTGACTTGTGCCTCAAAGGCGATGCTCAAGTCGCGTAAAATTAATAAGGATTGCTTGGGTTCAGTCAAGATTATAGGCGTTTTAATATCAGGCCCATGATACTACATTTTTTTAAATATACGCCAACAATGAAAATAATGGCCGCCCTTTTTTAAAAAATCCCTTCTTATTACTCTTTATCCTCACAACACCCTTTGTATTTGGGCAAAAGCCACAAAAAGCCCCTGGTTCTGATACAAAAGGAATTCTTTGCTGAATCAACCTCCTTTTTATGTGGAGAACTTGTGTCAGAGTCCGTACTGCGCTAATAGCGCAAATCCCTCCTTGAGATAAGCAGAAATATCAGGAGTAAACTGACCTGGAAGTTCATTTTTTGGGGCCTCATGGCCCAAACGAACAATGATCACATTGTCTTTCGGAGAGACGATCACGTATTGTCCTAAATGCCCCCTCATCATAAACATAGAGCGTCCTTCCCACTCATAAAGCCACCACCCATAACCGTAATAAGGACTATCAGTAAAACGTGGCTGGATACTCTTGGCTATAAAAGCAGAATCAAGTAGTCGTTGTCCCTGCCATAATCCGTGATCTTTATACAATTTGCCAAAGCGCGCAAAATCCAGAGCATTAGACGCAACGCAACAGTAGGCTTTTTCTAATCCAGATGCCTCAGAGTCGAGTTGCCAAAAGGCAGCATGTTCTGCGCCCATGGGTTGCCAAAAATGGACGCTCAGATTTTCGGCTAGCGATCTGCCTGTAGCTTTCTCCAAGACCATACCCAATAATTGAGTGTCGCCACTGGCATATTTGAACTTTCGTCCGGGTGATTCAACGACCTTTAGACCCAAAATGACCTCCCTTAAATGGTCGTCGAAATACGCCCGCGTGGTTATGGAAAGAGGTGAGTAATAATGTTCATCCCAATTCGTGCCTGACGACATCGAGGACAGATCACCTAAAGTTGTTTCTTTGGCCAGTCCTTCTGCAAATTCAGGAAAAAAATCTCCAACAGGTTGCGACAAACTTTCGACATCTCCATCCATTATTGCGCGGCCCAATAACCCGGAAATCATGCTTTTGGCCATGGAAAATGAATTCGTATTTGAGGCAGCAGAATAACCTCCGTAATAATGTTCGGCATAGACACTATCATTTTTGATGACGACATAAGCCACTGTACCATAATCTTGATGCATCTCGAGCAAGGAGCTAGGAACCTCCGCCTTATTATACCATTTGTGCTTTGGCCAAGGCTGGCCCACGCCTGTCTCGACTAACCGATTGTCAAAGGCCTTGTAGTCATCTAAAAATGCTGTGCTATAGCCTTTAAGATAAATCGTGCGCACTGCCTTGAGCAGGTAATCGGTATTAGTGGCATAGGCAGTGACCACTAGCGCTGTGATGACCAATAAAACAGCCAAAATAAATTGCTTGAGTTTTTTCATAAATGAGAATAAAATAGGATCAAATTGAAGTGTCTTAGGTGGTCTGAAATGTTAGCCTCGAGGGCATTTATTTATTGTTGGCCGAGCCTTCCCTCTCTTGAGTTTTGATGACTTGAAGTACAGTAAATGTTCCAGCACTCACTGAGAGCGGCAAAACTAAAATAATGCCGATGACAGGAATAACGGAAATAAGGATAAAAACAATCCCGTTACCAATTGCCAGTCCGCGATGTTGGTGCAGAAAGGATTTGCTGGAGCGGTAGTCATAATAACGTTCCATCGTGTAATCTAAATTGCCAAATCCTGCATAAAAGGACTGAACAAGAAAAATGAGTGGTGCTGAAATAAGCCCGACAATAGGAAAAAGACTGAGCACCAATAGCATTAAAGTGAGTCCAACTTCCCGGAGCAAATTACCTAGATTAAGGCGCAATGACCGCGAGAGAAGCACCACAAAAGTACTGCTGGGGTTTGTTTTATGGTTCGGATTCAGGTGACGATCAATGCGTTCAGATACGGGACTCATAAAAGGCCCGCTCAGGGCCAAGACCAAAAACTTGGTCAGTGTAAACCCTAAGATCAAAATACCTGCAGAACCAATAAACCCACTCAGGGTGGCAAAAGTACTAGCCCCCCATGCCCATGGCCAAAGGTCTGAAAAGTATGACGCCAAAGCGGATTTAACTTGCCAGGCCCCGGCAAAAATTAATATAGCGATCACTAAACTGATCAAAAGCGGAATGGCAAAATAACGCCACAGATTTAGGGTTTTGATCAGTGCAATACCTTTTGAATAAGCGCTCAAACTAGAACTGATGTCTTTTATTAATGGCATTTTTTGGGTTTTAAGGTTCAATCTTCTGGGCAACGATCATCAGGCAATCATTATTTTAGCAACCTAATTGGTTTTTCTGTTGCGGTCTAAGGCGTCTTTTTCTAGTTTTTCATTGATGTGCAAGACGAATTCTGCGATACTCAATCGCAAATCTGTCAAATGTCTTTCTAGAGCGTCAACTTGTGGGGTCCCTTTTTTTGTTTCCATATGAAGTAAGTTCAAGCGGGTTTGGACCACTAAGAGACGGGCAGACAAAATAGGAGTGTCCAAAACTTTTGGCAAGCTGGCCGCCAATGAATCGGTCTGTGTCAATAAATTCTTACTTCTGAACTTGAGGTCCTCAATGGTGACCTTTTGTAAATTGAGACTAATGCGTCTAAAGTCTTTAAAAACTGGCCAATCTGCTATGACCTCTTGAGCTTCTGAGGAAAGATAAGGAAACTCAAATGGCGCCACCCCGAATAGGGTCGTATCTTTTTTGACCATTACGGAAGCGCTGGGTGCGTTACTGTCTCTTTGGTGGTCTCCACCACATGCAATGGTGATGAAAAAACTAATGATCAAGAGCCCCCTTAGACCTATATTTTGAGAGAAAGACATGATGTAAAGATAACAACTAACGGCAAGGGCGCACAAATAATTTTTAAGGATGCCACAACTAATGTGTATCTTTAATCACTAATTAAGTGATATGAAGCGACGAATTTTGATCATTGGAGCAAGTGGGCAAATCGGGACAGAACTGACGTCTTTTTTGCGGCAGCAGTATGGTCCAGATCAAGTCATCGCAAGCGACATCCGCAAAAGTGCGATAATCCCAGAAGTGGACGGTCCATTTGAAGTACTCGATGCAACAGACAAAGAAGCTCTATTGGCTTTGTTGATCAAGCATGATATTGGTCATGTCTATCTGATGGCAGCAATGCTTTCGGCTACTGGAGAACTGCACCCCATGAAGGCATGGGACCTTAATATGTCTACTTTATTTAATGTTTTGAATTTGGCTAAAGACGGCTATATTGACCGAATTTTTTGGCCATCGAGCATTGCGGTTTTTGGGCCAACCACTCCCCGAGAGCAAACGCCTCAACATACCATTATGGAGCCTTCTACCGTATACGGCATCAGCAAGCAGACAGGAGAGCGCTGGTGCGCTTACTACTTTGCTAAATATGGTGTCGATGTGCGTAGCTTGCGTTATCCAGGATTGATCAGCTATAAAACTCCACCAGGAGGCGGCACAACTGATTACGCTATTGATATTTATCATAAAGCACTGAACGAGGGGACTTACAGTTGCTTTTTATCTGCTGAAACGACCTTGCCCATGATGTACATGGACGATGCCATTCGGGCCACAATAACCCTCATGGAAGCGCCTTCTGACCAAGTCAAAATCCGAAGTTCTTATAATTTGGCTGGCATGAGTTTTGACCCAGTTGCAATTGCTGCCAGTATTCAAAAACACCTCCCTGATTTTACGATGACCTACGCACCAGATTTTAGGCAAGCTATTGCAGATTCATGGCCAAAGAGTATCGATGATAGTCATGCTCAGAATGATTGGGGTTGGGCGGCCCAATTCGACTTAGAAACAACCACGAAAGTGATGCTGGCGTCGCTTAAAAGTCAATACTGAATGACGCCCTGAAGGGGCGTAAAAATCTATTCTACTTAGCGCGTTAAAAATGGTTTCAGCTGATCGTCGAGGCGCTTGTTCCAGCGCTCGCGTCCTGCCAAAGCCACCGAAAGCCCAAAGCTATGGTTGCCATAGGCATACTGTGATAAGGCTCTGGTCGCCATATCATAGGCATAGGTCAGGGCTAAATTACCTGAAACTTCAAGCGTGACAAAGGCCCCCAAAAGTGCTCCAGGATCGTATTGAATGCCAAAAGTATATTGATCTTGATATACCGCTTTACTGGTGATCAAATATTCAAGAGGCGAGCCATTAACGATTTGCATCAATATTGAATTGTGCCAATTAATGTCGCGCGTTATTGGATAGAGATAACCACCATTCAAATAAAAGTGACTGGCCTTACTGTAAATAAAAGTATTGTTGTCGTCTAAGGTCTGATTATTTAAAAGATTTGGCGTGGCAAAACCGATGTACCAGTCTCGCTCAAAGACATAGGCCCCTAAACCGACTAGTGGTTTTGTTTCTGAGAGATTTCCTTGGGTGTAAATTGTTTCAGTTGGGTCGTATATGGTCAACAAGCTGTAGTCGATGCGAAAATTATTCAAACCGGCTTTGAGCCCTAATGACAATTGCATGGTCTCATCAAGTTGCAGATGCAAGGCGTAATTCGCCTCGATATTAAGGTTTTGAACCGCCCCAAAGGTGTCGTTCATTAGGGAGATTCCATAGCCGTTTCTGCGGTCGTCGGTCAAGTGCTGAATGTCTAGTAATTGACTGGTTGGTGCTTGGTCAAAGCCGAGCCATTGTGTGGCGTAAAAAGCTTTGGCAAAATAGCCATCAGTCGCCCCAACATAAGCGGGATTGTATTGGATGGGGTTGTGGTAATAGTCGGTGAGCTTCAAACCGGATTGACCAAGTAAGGGCAATGTCCAAAGACTTGACAGTAGTCCTAATCCATAAAAAATGATCTTTTTCATTCGTTTGTGGTTAGGGTGAGGAATCCTTTTTTGACTTCGCTTATTTCGCGGAAAGGGTCGACATATTGAAAAACATACAAGTACGATCCAGTGGGCAATGCACTGCCCTGACCAATAACACCTGAGACATTAGCCACGCCTCTAAAGACATTGCCATTGGTCCCGTATTGATCTTGCTGATAGACCAAATTGCCATCTCTCGTATATATTTCTAATGTGTTGATCGGATAAAATGAGACATAGTCAATCACCAAAAATTCATTTTGACCATTACCGTTAATGGAAAGCGCATTGTAAATTTTTAGAGCACATGAAAATAAATCGACAGTGACAGCTAGGCGATTTTGGCTTTCGCACCCGTTAATGGTCTGGCTCGCGTAATAGGTTTGTCCATCAGTCAATTGTGTTTGCGGGTCAAGTGCGATAGCGCTGCTGGAACTGCTGTACCACTGAATTTGTGTCCCTTCAATTTCTAGATCCTTAATGCTTGCGAGATCACAGGTGCTCTGTAGGGTCTCACCAGAAGGCGCTTGCGGTGTCAAAATATCAACTGTGACTTCAAAGCGCAATTGACTTTCGCAGCCGTCGATGGATTGTGTCGCAAAATAACTGCTATTCGAGACTAAGGAGGCATCGATGGCGAGCGGTGTCGTGCTGGTTTGTGATTCATACCACAATATATCACTGCCTTCAAGCACCAAATCTGAGACTAAGGCGCTGTTACAAAACACTTGGTTATTCGATCCTTGTGGCGGCTCAGGTTGATCGAGATAGGTTTGTACAGCAAGTCGTTGTATGCTTTCACAACCTTCGACGATTTGGGAGGCATAATAGACGTTGCCATTGACTACAAATGCATTAGGATTTAATGGTGTGGTACCGGTTGGACTAGCGTACCACAAAACATCGGTAGCTGCCAAAGTTATGGCAGAAATAGTTGCACTATTGCAAAAGGTTTGTTCTGAATCCCCAAACGGTGCTTGTGGCGCTTCTATGATCTCTAGTGTGACTGCTGTTCTTGTAAGGCTGATGCATCCTGAAGCATCCTCTGTTGCTTCTGCATAATAGGTAATGACACCGACACTTGAGAGGGT
>JAQWJJ010000018.1 GCA_029248405.1 Flavobacteriaceae bacterium
CTGCTCACAGTGATCCCAGCAGTGCTCGCGCCGGTACTCCACAAGTAGCTGCCACCGCCTGTGGCCTCTAAAATAATCTCAGTAACATCACAGGTTAATTCAGTGGCGCCGGTGACATTGGTAATGCCTGCAACAGGGGCATCAACTAGAGTCAGAACTACAGCGGTCCTTGAAAGTGAAGAACAACCCAACGCAGCGTCAGCTTGAGCATAATAAGTCACACTACCAAGAGCATTCAAAGTCGGATCTACAACAGCATTACCACCCGAAGATGCATCATACCAACTTATTGTTGTCCCGCTTTCGATAACGATTGCATCATTTGCATCCAATATTTGAATGGGGTCTGACACACACTCATTGATGTCAGCAATCAATTCCGGTGCATTTGGGTAAAGTGTAGGCACCACAGTTATCGTAGATTCGGTCACCACCTCAGGAAAAGCACAGCTATTGCTATAAGTTCCATTGTAAGACAATACTGCCTTGAAATCACCCGAAAATGAAGCACTACCTGTGTAAATGAAAGAACCTTCTAAACCACTTAAATCTGTATCACTGATACTCCCAACAAGTACATTATTCAAATAAAAATCCCAGTCAAAAGACACAGCCTCAGCACTACAGCCCACTGCATCAAAAGTTGCCGCGTAATTAACAGCCCAAGCACAATTTTCTTGATTCAAATCAGGGTTTGAAAGCTCGGGACAAGGGACACAAACTTGAACAGGATCGAATGATGCGGTCTGAGTCGAGCAAGCTGAATCAGTATAAGTCAAAAGTGTGGCACCTGTATTTTGATCACCACAAACACTCCCGCTAGTTGGCCTTATTGAATAGTTAAGGGTTAGAGGCGTTGATGTCAAGTTTCCAGCCTGCCAAGTCATTGTATTACTGGCAGAATCATAAGATGCATTCCCGTTTGTGATACTGCCTGGAACAAGCTCAAATGATCCATCGAGCACATCAGTGACCACCCCATTTCGGGCAGCCCAAAATAAAAACTCTCCATATATATCTTCATAGATATCGGAAAGATCTACAGCAGATTCGGTGGTAAAGAGCCCTGAATTTTGAATATTATTCAAAACATAATTTGCTGCAGCTTCGTCATCTCCATCAATCGCACCAAAGAGACCAATAGAAAAAATACTTTGTGTAAAGTTTTCGCCATTTTGAGTGATCAACTGTGCTGCTAAACCCTGCTCAATTGCTTGCTCCATGCAGACATTACTATTTTGCGGATAAGGCGGTGCAGGTGCACTAATGGAACATCTTCCTGAGTTTAGTGAGCGCGTTGGCACACCATCGGAGAGCAAAATAATATTTCTAGAAGCCGCACAATCGAAATTACCATAATTCGAAAGATGTTCCCTAGCCATATTCATCGCATCAGCAATATTGGTATAGCCAGAGGCTACCAAACTATTTATCTCATCAATGATATCTTGTTGCTCTGAAACAGGACTCAGCGCATAATCAACGCGACCACTGTTGCCATAAGAAACTATTCCAACCTTGTTTAATCCTAAGATATTATTGGCAGGTTCGAAAACATAGTTCACTAATTCTATAGCGGCATCCTTGGCATAATCAATAGATTCATTACTATCACCAGGAATATTATACCCCATACTTCCAGAGCGATCAATCACCAAGATCACTTCGACAGGCACATCAGTTCCCGTCGCAGATTCTCCTTGAACCGTCAAGGAAACATCGTACTCTAAGCAATTTAAAGTGCTTGAACTTATAGATTTGGTCAACTCTATGCCTTGGGCAGATAAAAAACTACTGCACATGACCAAAGCCATGAGCATCAACGTCCTTAAGCTTTGGTGATTTCTTAAGATGTCAAAAATGTAAAGTTTCTTCATTGGTTGTATTGTTATTTTAATCTCTGACTTCGCTTTTCAATCACAAAACCAGTTCTTTATTTTGTCAGTCATGCAGTACATCAACGAAACCGAATCCATTATCCTTCATCATCAGATCCTGAATAGACCATTATCAATTGTCCATCATCAACAGCACGGCAAGTCACACCAGTGGCCTTGATCAGAAAACAGGTCCAATCATTTATGGTTAGTCGATTTGATGCTTCTACCGAGACCATAACGGTCAATTCGCTCCGAGGCGCAACAACGACTTGACTCAGACGCAAACCTTCGACGGAAAATAAAAGCGAAATATTATTAGCGTTTCTTTGTGAGGTTGCACCCCCACGACCATCATAACAGTCGGCAGAGTTGGGCACTGCACTTAAGGTATAAGTTTGTTCCAAAATAGTATTATTGGAGACAACCAAAGTAAAATTGGTTCCATTTGTATTGGTTATGGAACGCCTATTGCGGTTGTGGAGCACGCTTACTTCAGGGTTACAATCTTGGGCAATAAGCTGTTGCGCGTTAAGGGCAAAAACCGTCATCACAGCGAGAAAAAATTTATTCAATACCATTTGTCAAATTTTTGATTGATCAAAAACTAACCGCACATTAAATCCACAGAAAATGGTGAAACAGGTCGCAGGAATGCAATTTTCACGACCTTATCTATTGGGGCTTAGTCCGGTCATTTTGAGTTTGTTCTTTAAAAGATTTTGCAGGCAATAATTTAAAATGCTCCACGATACTATTAAATAGCAATGTAAAGAAACCTCATTTTGCGCAAATCAATAATTTAAGTGGAATATTTTCGATATCCGACCAATAATTTCCGACCATCAGCACATATTGAGATTGTCTTATTTGCTTTTGTCAGTATTATGACATCCGAAAAATCGTAATTAATTGATAACATGACACCTATAGATGTCATTTTGTAAGAATGAAAATAAACAGTACCGACACATAATTAATTTTTGGGACTGGCCGCGCAAGTGGTATCTTTGCTAAAAATTGAACATGTCATTAGTACGTGAAATTCATCGCAGAAAAACCTTCGGCATCATCTCACATCCCGATGCCGGTAAAACCACACTGACCGAAAAGCTCCTTCTTTTTGGCGGAGCCATACAGGAGGCTGGTGCTGTAAAAAGCAACAAAATTAAAAAGGGAGCGACAAGTGATTTTATGGAAATTGAGCGGCAGAGAGGGATTTCTGTAGCAACTTCTGTATTGGCTTTTGAATACAAAGAATTAAAAATAAACATACTAGATACTCCAGGGCACAAGGATTTTGCAGAAGATACTTACCGCACACTTACCGCAGTAGACAGTGTCATTGTGGTCATTGATGTCGCAAAAGGGGTTGAAGAACAAACAGAAAAGTTAGTTGAAGTTTGTCGCATGAGACAAATACCCATCATTGTATTCATCAACAAACTCGATCGAGAAGGAAAGGACGCATTTGATCTTTTGGATGAAATAGAACAAAAACTATTGCTTCGAGTCACACCGCTGTCCTTCCCAATTGGTATGGGCTACGATTTCAAAGGCATCTATAATCTTTGGGAACGCAACATCAACCTGTTTAGTGGAGACAGCCGAAAAAATATTGAGGAAACTATTGAAATTGAAGACTTATCCTCTGAAGATTTAGATCATATTGTCGGACAAAAATCTGCAGCCACATTGCGCGAAGAGTTACAGCTCGTTCAAGAAGTATACCCCGATTTTGAGCGCGAAGCCTATTTGGAAAGCGCCCTGCATCCGGTTTTTTTTGGATCAGCACTGAATAATTTTGGGGTGCGTGAGCTACTTGATGCCTTTATTTCAATTGCCCCAGAACCCAAACCAAAAGAAAGTTCGACAAGAATAGTTAAGCCTCAGGAAAAAGAGTTTTCAGGTTTTGTATTTAAGATCCATGCCAATATGGATCCCAAACATCGCGACCGCTTGGCCTTTGTCAAAATTGTTTCGGGCACCTTTGAACGCAACAAGGCCTACTGGCATGTCCGCTCAAAAAAGAAAATGAAGTTCTCTAGTCCTAATGCCTTTTTTGCAGAGAAAAAAGAAATCGTCGATATCAGCTATCCAGGAGATATTGTCGGACTTCACGATACGGGTAGTTTTAAGATTGGTGATACCCTAACTGAAGGGGAACTAATGGAATATAAAGGCATTCCAAGCTTTTCACCAGAACATTTTAAATATATCAATAATGCCGACCCCATGAAGAGTAAACAACTCGAAAAAGGCGTGGATCAGCTCATGGACGAAGGTGTTGCCCAGCTCTTCACCCTTGACCTGAATGGCCGAAAAGTTATCGGTACGGTGGGTGCACTACAATTTGAGGTCATACAATACCGCCTGGAGCACGAATACAGCGCTCGATGCTCATACGAAAGTCTCAATGTTTATAAAGCGTGTTGGATTGAACCAAAAGACCCAAAAAATGCAGAATATCAGGAGTTTCGCCGGGTTAAGGCAAAATTCTTAGCCAAAGATAAATCAGGGCGAGATGTATTTTTTGCAGACTCCTCGTTCACTTTACAAATGACTCAACAGAAATTTCCTAGTATTTTGTTTCACTCTGTTAGTGAATTTGAGGCAGCACCTCAACCATAAATTTAAGCCTCACCTGTTGGGCCAAAATTAATGGGCATCGGCGATTGGTGGTAATCCTTTATTTCGCCATTGGAGGCTTCAAATCGTTGTATGTTATCCTGAACGGCTTTGAGAAATCTCTTAGCATGTTGCGGAGTCAGGACGATTCTTGATTTGACTTTACTTTTTGGAACACCAGGCATCACAGAAATAAAGTCCAGAACGAATTCCGATTGGCTATGATTAATGATCGCCAAATTACTATAGATCCCTTGTGCGATGGATTCATCTAATTCTATGTTGATTTGACCGGCTTTAGGTTTTTTTTCTTCTGACATGATTGAGATGTTATGAAAAAACTTGCGCCCCGATATGGAGCGCAAGTTCTATTGAATTTAGTTATAATTAACTTCCTCTTGCGGCTCTGAGAGCGCTTCGAGCTCTTCTTTGGAACCCACGATAAGCGTATCATAGCGGCGCATACCAGTGCCTGCAGGTATTCTATGCCCTACGATCACGTTTTCTTTAAGACCTTCAAGTCCATCTACTTTACCACTCACCGCTGCCTCATTAAGAACTTTGGTTGTTTCTTGGAAAGATGCTGCTGAAATGAAAGACTTGGTTTGTAAGGATGCCCTTGTAATTCCTTGAAGAATTGGTGTCGCCGTAGCCGCAACTGCATCACGAGCCTCCACCAGTACTTTATCTTCGCGGCGCAACAATGAGTTCTCATCGCGCAATTGACGCGAAGATATGATCTGACCTTCTTTCAATGCCTGTGAATCACCGGCACTTGTCACGACTTTCATGCCGTAGATCTTATCATTTTCTTCAATAAAGTCATAAGTATGGGCCAATTGATCCTCTAAGAACATTGTATCCCCTGGATCAACTAGACGCACTTTACGCATCATTTGACGGACCACGACTTCAAAATGTTTGTCGTTGATCTTCACACCTTGAAGACGATATACCTCTTGGACTTCGTTCACTAAATACTGCTGTACTGCAGATGGGCCTTTAATCCTGAGGATGTCTGCGGGTGTAATTGAACCATCCGAAAGTGGCATTCCTGCGCGGACATAGTCGTTTTCCTGAACCAAAATTTGATTGGATAATTTGACCAAGTAACGCTTGAGTTCGCCAATTTTAGATTCAACTATAATTTCGCGATTACCACGCTTAATTTTACCAAAAGACACCACACCATCAATCTCACTAACTACTGCTGGGTTTGATGGATTACGCGCTTCAAATAATTCTGTTACACGAGGTAAACCACCGGTAATATCACCAGACTTAGCAGATTTTCTCGGAATCTTGACCAGAATCTTACCAACTTTAATCTTTTCTGCATCATCGACCATTAAGTGCGCGCCAACAGGTAAGTTATAAGAACGGATTACATTCCCTTTCCCATCCAAGATATGGAGGGTTGGGATCTTCTTTTTGTCACGTGACTCAGAAATAACTTTTTCTTGAAATCCTGTTTGCTCATCAATTTCTACTTGGAAGGTTACCCCCTGTTCGATATTCTCAAACTTCATTTTTCCTGCAAACTCAGAGATGATGACACCGTTGTATGGATCCCATTGACAAACAACAGCCCCTTTCTTTACCTTCTGACCATTCTTTACCATCAGTGTAGAACCATAAGGAATGTTATTCACACTCAATGTGATCCCTGACTTTTCGTCGACTAATTTGGCTTCAGAGGTTCTAGAGATGACAATATCAATAGCATTTCCTTCGCTATCTTCACCTTTAACAGTTTTTAAATCTTCGATATCAACACGACCATCGAATTTTACTGTCAACTTGTTTTCTTCAGAAATGTTACCGGCAATACCGCCAACGTGGAAGGTTCTCAGGGTCAACTGTGTCCCTGGCTCACCAATAGATTGAGCCGCTACAACACCAACAGCCTCTCCGCGCTGCACCATTTTGTTGGTGGCGAGGTTTCGACCGTAGCACTGGGCACAAATACCTTTCTTAGCTTCACACGTCAAAGCAGAACGCACCTCAACAGATTCAACTGGAGACGCTTCAATTTTATCGGCTATCGCATCAGTGATATGACCACCAGCAGCTACAAATAACTCTGACGTCAGTGGGTTATAAACATCATTAAGAGATGTTCTACCTTTGATTCTTTCGGCCAACGATTCTACTACTTCTTCATTCTTTTTCAAAGGACGTACGTCAATACCACGCAACGTGCCACAGTCTTCAGAATTAATGATGACGTCTTGAGACACGTCTACTAAACGTCGCGTCAAGTAACCCGCATCAGCCGTTTTCAAAGCCGTATCCGCGAGTCCCTTTCTGGCTCCGTGAGTCGAAATAAAGTATTCTAAAATCGAAAGTCCTTCTTTAAAGTTAGAAAGAATCGGGTTTTCAATAATTTCACCTCCACCAGAATTGGACTTCTTTGGCTTGGCCATCAGACCACGCATTCCTGTCAACTGACGGATTTGTTCCTTAGAACCACGGGCACCAGAATCAAGCATCATATACACAGAGTTGAAACCTTGTTGGTCTTCGCGAATGCGCTTCATCGACAACTCTGTCAATTCGGCATTTGTTGCCGTCCATATGTCAATAACTTGATTGTATCGCTCATTGTTGGTGATCAATCCCATGTTGTAATTCATGATGATATTGTCCACTTGTCCGTTGGCAGCATCAATCATGCTTTGCTTTTCTGCAGGAATAATGATATCTCCCAAACTGAAAGACAATCCTCCTTCAAACGCAAACTTATATCCTAGGGTTTTGATTTCATCCAAAAACGCAGCAGTCTCAGGCACCGAGGTTACCGTCAAGATGCCCCCTATAATATCGCGGAGCGACTTCTTGGTCAAGACCTCGTTGATGTAGCCTGCGGCCTCAGGAACTGCCTGATTAAAGATCACACGGCCCACTGTCGTGGTGAGGATCTGTTGGGTCAATTCACCGGAGTCATCAAGATCTAATGTGCGTACTTTAATCTCGGCATTCAAGTCTGCGCGTCCTTCGTTATAAGCGATGAACACCTCCTCTGGAGAATAAAAAGTCAAACCTTCACCAGCTACTTTTAATTCTGGTGTTGATTTACGCAATTTGGTCATATAATATAAACCAAGTACCATATCCTGAGAAGGAACTGCTACTGGTGCACCATTTGCAGGATTCAAAATATTATGCGACGCCAACATTAACAGCTGAGATTCGAGAATGGCTTCAGGACCTAGAGGCAAGTGTACTGCCATTTGGTCACCATCAAAATCCGCGTTAAAAGCGGTACAAACCAATGGATGTAATTGAATGGCTTTTCCTTCAATTAATTTTGGCTGAAATGCCTGAATACCAAGTCTGTGCAAGGTAGGGGCACGGTTCAATAATACAGGATGTCCTTTGAGCACATTTTCTAAAATATCCCAAACGACTGGCTCCTTCTTGTCAATAATTTTCTTAGCAGATTTTACAGTCTTGACAATGCCTCGCTCGATCAGCTTGCGGATCACAAAAGGCTTATATAACTCAGCTGCCATATTTTTTGGCAAACCACACTCAAACAACTTTAATTCTGGCCCAACAACAATGACAGAACGAGCAGAATAATCAACACGTTTTCCTAATAAGTTTTGACGGACACGACCTTGCTTTCCTTTTAACGAATCAGAAAGTGATTTTAGCGGACGATTGCTGTCTGTTTTTACTGCAGAAGCTTTGCGCGTATTGTCAAATAATGAATCTACAGATTCTTGTAGCATTCGTTTTTCATTACGCAAAATAACTTCTGGTGCTTTGATTTCCATCAAACGCTTCAAACGGTTGTTACGAATGATCACACGACGGTATAAATCATTCAAGTCAGATGTGGCAAATCGACCACCATCTAAAGGCACCAACGGGCGCAATTCTGGTGGAATCACAGGGACAACTTTCATGATCATCCACTCTGGTCGGTTTTCTCTGTTGAGCGCAGCATCACGGAAAGACTCTACAACCTGAAGACGCTTCAGTGCTTCTGTTTTACGTTGTTTTGAGGTCTCATTATTGGCCTTGTGACGCAAGTCAAAAGACAATTGATCCAAGTCGATTCTATTCAATAATTCTTCAAGACACTCAGCACCCATTTTCGCGATGAATTTATTGGGATCTGAATCGTCCAAGTATAAATTCTCTTGAGGTAGGGCATCCAAAATATTGAGATATTCTTCCTCAGTCAAGAAATCCATTTTTTGAACTGGCTCACCTTCTTCATTAGTCGCAATTCCAGGCTGGATCACAACGTAACGCTCATAATAGATGATCATGTCGAGTTTCTTGGACGGTAAGCCCAATAGGTAACCTATTTTGTTAGGCAACGATCTGAAGTACCAAATGTGCGCAACAGGAACAACTAAGTTGATATGGCCCACGCGATCACGACGGACTTTTTTCTCAGTAACCTCTACACCACATCGATCACAAACAATGCCTTTGTATCGTATTCTTTTATACTTACCACAAGCACATTCGTAATCCTTTACAGGACCAAAAATTCGCTCACAAAACAATCCATCGCGCTCAGGCTTGTGCGTCCGATAGTTAATCGTTTCTGGCTTAAGAACTTCACCACGTGATTCGGCCAGAATAGACTCTGGTGACGCCAAACCAATAGAAATTTTATTAAATCTCGGTACTGTGTTTTCTTTATCTCTTGACATATTGCTAAAAATATTCTTTTATTTTTAAATGAGTTCCTAACAAACTCTCTGTAAACGGCTTACCCCCGCCATGGCGGGGATCTCACCTATTCTTCTAATCTGATATCCAGTCCTAATCCCTTGAGTTCATGCATCAATACATTGAACGACTCAGGCAGTCCTGGTTCAGGCATTGTTTCGCCTTTGACAATGGCCTCATAGGTCTTCGCACGACCCACCACATCATCAGATTTAACAGTCAAAATTTCTCTAAGCGTGCTGGATGCTCCATAGGCTTGTAATGCCCAAACTTCCATTTCTCCAAAACGCTGTCCACCGAATTGTGCTTTACCACCCAATGGTTGCTGGGTAATCAGCGAGTACGGACCAATCGATCTAGAGTGCATCTTATCATCTACCATGTGTCCCAGTTTCAACATATAGATCACCCCAACAGTTGCCGGTTGATCAAAACGTTTGCCGGTACCACCATCATAAAGATAAGTATGCCCGAATCTTGGAATTCCCGCTTTGTCGGTCAATTCATTGATCTGGTCTAAGGTCGCTCCATCAAAAATTGGTGTGGCATACTTCTCACCCAATTTTAATCCAGCCCAACCTAGAACTGTTTCATAAATTTGACCAATATTCATACGAGAAGGTACCCCTAATGGATTCAAAACTATATCCACCGGCGTTCCATCTTCTAAGAACGGCATATCTTCTTCTCGGACAATTCGAGCAACTATACCTTTGTTACCGTGTCGCCCCGCCATTTTATCACCAACCTTTAGTTTACGTTTTTTGGCAATGTAAACCTTGGCCAATTGTAAAATACCCGCCGGTAATTCGTCTCCCACCGAAATGGTGAACTTCTCACGACGTAGGTTTCCTTGAAGATCGTTTTCTTTGATTTTGTAGTTGTGCATCAAATCACGAACCAAAGCATTGGAATGATCGTCAGTGGCCCATGTACCGCCCACAAGGTGGGTATAGTCATCGACCGCGCTCAACATTTTTAAAGTATACTTCTTTCCCTTTGGAAAAACAATCTCTCCAAGGTCATTAGCAACACCTTGAGCCGTTTTACCACCAACAATGGCAAAAAGTTTTTCGACTAAAATGTCTTTAAGCTCTTGGAATTTAGCTTCATACTTCACTTCAAGCTCTGCAATATCTTCCTTGTCTTGAGCGCGTTTGCGCTTGTCTTTGACCGCTCTTGAGAATAATTTTTTCTCAATCACTACACCGTTCAAAGAAGGTGAGGCTTTAAGTGAGGCATCTTTGACGTCCCCGGCTTTATCACCAAATATCGCGCGCAAGAGTTTTTCTTCTGGTGTTGGATCACTTTCTCCCTTAGGGGTGATCTTACCGATAAGAATGTCACCTGGCTTGACCTCCGAACCAATTCGGATCATTCCGTTCTCGTCCAAATCCTTTGTGGCTTCTTCAGAAACGTTCGGTATGTCATTAGTCAGTTCTTCATTTCCTAATTTCGTGTCACGCACATCCAACGCATATTCATCGATATGAATAGAGGTAAATACGTCATCGCGGACTACTTTTTCAGAAATCACGATAGCATCCTCAAAGTTATAACCCTTCCAAGGCATAAACGCCACCTTCATATTTCGTCCTAAGGCCAATTCACCTTTTTCGGTCGCATAACCTTGGCAAAGAACCTGTCCCTTCAAGACACGGTCTCCTTTACGAACGATTGGCTTGAGATTAATCGAGGTACTTTGGTTGGTCTTTCTGAACTTGATCAGATCATAAGTCTTCTCATCAGTATCGAAACTGACCATGCGCTCTTCTTCTGTTCGGTCGTACTTGATGGTGATGCGTTGTGCATCAACATATTCAATGACTCCATTGCCCTCTGCATTAATTAATACACGAGAATCTGAAGCGACTTGTCTCTCTAAACCTGTTCCAACAATCGGCGACTCGGCGCGCAACAATGGCACAGCCTGACGCATCATGTTCGAGCCCATCAATGCACGGTTCGCATCATCATGCTCCAAAAATGGAATCAATGAGGCCGAAATTGACGAAATCTGGTTTGGCGCAACGTCGATATAATTCACTTGCTTGGGATCTACAACAGGGAAGTCCCCTTCCATTCGCGCAATAACACGGTCCGAATCTATTGAACCATCTTTTTTGAGCGGAATATTCGCTTGAGCGATTAATTTTTCTTCTTCCTCCTCTGCAGACAAATAAATCGGTGTTGACTTTAAATCCACTTTACCTTGATCCACCTTACGATAGGGCGTTTCAATGAATCCTAGATTGTTCACTTTGGCGTATACCGAAAGTGAAGAAATCAAACCAATATTTGGTCCTTCAGGTGTTTCAATAGGACATAATCGACCATAGTGTGTGTAATGTACGTCACGTACTTCAAAACCAGCACGCTCTCTAGAAAGACCACCTGGTCCAAGTGCCGATAGACGGCGCTTGTGGGTGATTTCTGCTAGTGGATTAGTCTGGTCCATGAACTGAGACAATTGATTGGTCCCAAAGAAAGAGTTGATCACAGAAGACAGTGTCTTGGCATTGATCAAATCAATCGGTGTAAACACCTCATTGTCTCGTACATTCATTCTTTCGCGAATCGTACGGGCCATACGGGCCAAACCAACACCAAATTGCTGAGACAATTGCTCACCAACGGTACGCACACGACGGTTACTTAAGTGATCAATATCATCAATCTCTGCCTTAGAGTTGATCAATTGGATCAAGAATTTAACGATGGTGATGATATCATCCTTTGTCAAGACTTGCTTGTCCATTGCGATATCAAGGCCTAACTTCTTATTCATTCTGTAGCGACCCACCTCACCTAAGTTGTAACGCTGGTCACTGAAGAATAATTTATGAATGATGCCGCGAGCGGTTTCTTCATCTGGCGGCTCGGCGTTGCGCAACTGACGATAAATATGCTCTACTGCCTCCTTCTCGGAATTCGTTGGATCCTTTTGGAGTGTATTGTGTATGATGGCATAATCTGCCTGGAGATTGTCCTCTTTGTGGAGCAATATTGTTTTGCTGCCCGATTCAAGGATTTCTTCTAAATGTTCCTTTTCTAGAACGGTGTCCCGGTCGAAAATAATTTCATTTCTTTCAATAGAAACGACCTCACCGGTATCTTCATCAACGAAATCTTCGTGCCAAGTCTTTAGCACACGAGCCGCAAGCTTGCGCCCCAAATATTTCTTCAGACCAGTTTTAGTTGCTTTCACCTCTTCAGCAAGATCGAAAATCTCTAAAATGTCCTTATCACGCTCAAATCCGATAGCACGGAATAGAGTCGTCACTGGCAACTTCTTCTTACGATCGATATAAGCGTACATGACGCTATTGATGTCCGTTGCAAATTCAATCCATGAGCCCTTAAACGGAATCACACGTGCCGAATACAACTTTGTACCATTGGCGTGGAAGGACTGTCCAAAAAACACTCCCGGAGAACGGTGTAATTGAGAAACAACAACGCGCTCTGCACCATTGATGACAAAAGTACCACTGGGCGTCATATAAGGAATAGTCCCTAAATAAACATCTTGTACGATGGTCTCGAAATCTTCGTGCTCATCGTCTGTACAATAAAGTTTTAGACGCGCTTTTAATGGCACGCTATAAGTCAAACCACGCTCAATACATTCTTGAATGCTATAACGTGGTGGATCGACAAAATAATCTAAAAATTCAAGTACGAATTGATTACGGGTGTCCGTAATTGGGAAGTTTTCCATGAAGGTGTTATAAAGACCTTCATTGCCTCTTTCTTCTGATTTGGTTTCCAATTGGAAAAAATCCTGGAAGGATTTGATCTGGATGTCCAAAAAGTCCGGGTAATCCGGCTTATTTTGTACAGAGGAAAAATTCAATCTTTCAGTTTGCGTTGCTGACATCTATGGATAGAATTTTAATTAAAAAAATGGTGTTGCGTCGTTCAAAAATCTAAAAACCTTTATATACGCAAAATGGTTTAGGTCTGAACTCACATGAGTAAAGACCTAAACCTTAAGGTTTGAGAGGTAAAAACTTACTTAAGTTCAACCTCAGCTCCAGCTTCCTCTAATTGAGATTTAAGAGCTTCTGCCTCATCTTTTGAGACACCTTCTTTAATTGGTGATGGTGCATTATCTACTAAGTCCTTAGCCTCCTTAAGACCAGCTCCAGTTAATTCCTTAACTAGTTTTACAACTGCCAATTTAGAAGCACCAGCGGCCTTTAAAATAACATCGAATTCTGATTGCTCCTCAGCGGCGTCTCCACCATCTGCAGGACCAGCAGCAACTGCCACAGCAGCAGCAGCAGGCTCGATACCATACTCATCTTTTAAAATCGTAGCTAACTCATTAACTTCTTTTACTGTTAGGTTAACCAATTGTTCTGCGAAATCTTTTAAATCTGCCATTTTCTATCGTTTTAAGTGTAATTTTTATTTATATAATTTAATTAGTGCAATACTTATTGTAATCTCTATCGTTCAGATAAGGTCTTAACAATTCCAGCTATGGTACCACCGCCACTCTTAAGTGCAGAGATCACATTCTTAGCAGGAGATTGAAGCAATCCAACGATTTCGCCAATCAACTCCTCTTTCGACTTGATGTCGACCAAAGCGTCCAATTGGTTGTCGCCGATATATACTGACTCCTCTACATAGGCGCCTTTTAAAATCGGACGGTCAGATTTCTTTCTGAATTCCTTGATTACACGTGCTGGAGCGTTGTTCACCTCAGCAATCATCAATGAAGTATTTCCTTTTAGAGTTTCGGCCAAATCACCAAAATCCTTATCAGCACTCTCCATTGCCTTAGCTAACAATGTGTTCTTAACCACATTGAGCTTGATGCCTGCTTTAAAGCAAGCGCGTCTTAAATTAGTTGTAGCTGAAGCATTCAAACCCGAAATATCCGCTAAGTATATCGTAGCGCTATCGGTAAGCTGGGCAGTCAACTGTTCAATTACTAATGATTTTTCTTCTCTAGTCATATCTTACAATGTTACTAATCAGCAAACCTTTTCGAGTCGATTTCTATACTTGGACTCATTGTGCTGGACAAATGAATACTCTTGATATAGACACCTTTCGCAGCCTGAGGCTTCAGTTTCACTAGGGTTGTTAATAGTTCTTTTGCGTTTCCTGCAATCTTGTCTGCTTCAAATGAAGCCTTTCCAATCGCTGCGTGTACAATTCCGGTTTTATCAACCTTGAAGTCAATTTTACCAGACTTGACATCGGAAACAGCTTTTGCTACGTCCATGGTTACTGTACCGGTCTTTGGGTTCGGCATCAATCCTCTTGGACCTAAAATACGTCCTAGAGGGCCTAATTTACCCATCACACTCGGCATAGTAACAATCACGTCTACGTCAGTCCATCCGCCCTTGATTTTATCAAGGTATTCGTCCAAACCAACATAATCTGCACCCGCTTCTTTTGCTTCAGCTTCCTTATCTGGAGTAACCAAAGCCAAAACCTTAACATCCTTACCCGTACCGTGTGGTAGTGTCACTACCCCACGAACCATCTGATTGGCTTTACGTGGATCGACATTAAGACGTACAGCAATATCCACAGACGCGTCAAAATTCACGTTAGAGATTTGCTTAACTACAGAAGAGGCTTCAGTCAGATTATAGACCTTATTGGCCTCTAAATGTGACGCAGCTTCCTTTTGCTTTTTTGTTAATCTTGCCATTTTATAGATTCTTTTTCTTGATTAAAAAGGTGCAGCACCTCTAATTTTCACTCCCATTGATCGTGCAGTACCAGCCACCATTTTCATAGCAGACTCGATGGTAAATGCATTCAAATCTGACATCTTGTCTTCAGCGATTGCTTTGACTTGATCCCAAGTAATGGTTGCGACCTTTTTCACATGAGGTTCTCCAGAGCCTTTCTTCACTTTGGCCGCTTCAAGGATCTGCACTGCTGCTGGTGTGGTTTTGATGACAAAGTCAAAAGACTTGTCTTTATAAACCGTGATCGCCACAGGCAATACTTTTCCTTGTTTGTCTTGCGTCCGCGCGTTGAACTGCTTGCAGAACTCCATTATGTTAACACCTGCAGCACCTAAAGCGGGTCCTACTGGCGGAGACGGGTTAGCCGCTCCTCCACGGACTTGCAACTTTACAATTTTACCTACTTCTTTTGCCATTGTTTAAAATTTAAAAGCGGTTTTTCATTTAGTGGAAGCCTCAGAAAAAACCTATTATAGCGTAACAATTAAACTTTCTCTACTTGCATATAGCTCAGTTCTAAAGGTGTTTTTCTTCCGAAAATTTTCACCATTACCTCAAGCTTGCGTTTTTCTTCATTTATTTTTTCGACAGCACCATTAAATCCATTAAACGGACCATCGATTACTTTGACGGTTTCTCCAATAATGAACGGAATATTGACATTGTCATCTTGAACGGCCAACTCATCAACCTTACCGAGCATACGGTTCACTTCACTTTGGCGAAGCGGCACAGGCTCTCCTCCTTTGGTTTCCCCTAAGAACCCAATCACACCATTAATTCCTCTTATGATATGAGGAATTTCACCGGCCAATGTTGCCTGGACCATAATGTACCCTGGGAAGTATACACGCTCTTTGTTGACTTTCTTGCCGTTGCGGATTTGCATCACCTTTTCGGTGGGGACCAATACCTGTTCGATAAAGTCTTCAAGGTTCAAACGATTGATTTCAGACTCGATATAAGCTTTGATCTTATTCTCTTGTCCACTTACCGAACGAACTACGTACCACTTCTTTAAACTCTTAGTTTCCGTCATGATGCGTTTCGTTAAGCTTTAATCCATTGAAAATATTGACCTACAACACTACTGAAAACCGTATCTACACCCCAAACAGTCAATGCCAATACTACAGAAAACACAGCAACAACTACTGTCAATCTCTGCGCCTCAGCCCAAGGGGTCCAAGTCACATGATTTTTTAACTCGTTAAAGGATTCTTTGATATAGTTGATCATGGTCTGTTATATTAATGTTGTTCAACAGCTAATTAATGCTGGTCTCGAGCACGGGTTGAGAGGCTCGAACTCCCGACACCTGGTTTTGGAGACCAGTGCTCTACCAACTGAGCTAAACCCGTAACAAAGGTCAAGGCATCTTGCAATGCAAGACACCTTTACCCTTATTATCTAAACTGTAATTAGTCTAAAATTTCAGTCACTTGACCTGCACCTACAGTTCTACCACCTTCACGGATAGCAAAACGTAAACCGACGCTCATCGCGATTGGCTGGATCAAATCAACAGTAATCGTCAAGTTATCACCTGGCATTACCATCTCAACGCCGCTTGGCAAGTTGATGTTTCCAGTAACGTCAGTTGTACGCACGTAAAACTGTGGACGGTAGTTGTTGTGGAATGGCGTGTGACGTCCACCTTCTTCTTTTTTCAAGACGTAAACCTCAGCTTTGAATTTAGCGTGTGGTGTTACAGACCCTGGCTTAACGATCACCATACCTCTACGGATATCAGTTTTTTCAATACCTCTTAGCAAGATACCTACGTTATCCCCAGCTTCTCCTCTATCAAGAATCTTACGGAACATTTCAACACCAGTAATGGTCGAGGCTAATTTCTCATCACCCATACCGATGATTTGTACTTGATCACCTGTGTTGGCAACTCCTGTCTCAATACGACCTGTAGCCACAGTTCCACGACCAGTAATTGAAAATACATCTTCGATTGGCATTAAGAAAGGCTTGTCAACTTCACGAAGAGGCTCTTCGATCCAAGTATCAACAGCTTCCATCAATTCGACAACTGTATTGACCCATTTTTCTTCTCCGTTCAATGCACCTAGTGCAGAACCTTGAACAACTGGTCCGTTGTCTCCATCGTACTCGTAAAAGCTCAACAAGTCACGGATTTCCATTTCTACTAACTCTAACAATTCTTCATCATCTACCATATCCACTTTATTCATGAATACAACAATACGAGGAATACCTACCTGACGACCTAAAAGGATGTGCTCACGAGTTTGTGGCATTGGTCCGTCTGTAGCCGCAACAACAAGAATCGCACCGTCCATTTGGGCAGCACCAGTAACCATGTTCTTAACGTAATCCGCGTGACCTGGACAGTCAACGTGTGCGTAGTGACGGTTTTGTGTTTGGTATTCAACGTGTGAAGAGTTGATTGTGATACCACGTTCTTTTTCTTCTGGAGCATTGTCGATCTGATCAAAAGATCTTGCTTCAGAATATCCTTTATCGGCCATTACTTTCGTAATTGCAGCAGTTAAGGTTGTTTTACCGTGGTCTACGTGACCGATAGTACCCACGTTTAAGTGTGGTTTTGAACGGTCGAAAGTTGCTTTTGCCATTGTGTATTAATTTTAATCTTAGTTATATATTAGTGTTCAAATAAAATACTTTTTTGAGCCAATGATGGGAATTGAACCCATGACCTCTTCCTTACCAAGGAAACGCTCTACCCCTGAGCTACACCGGCTTATCCATATGATAGGAAGCCTGTAATTCAGCTTCTCACTGGGCCCGTTTTCGTTTCAACGACTGGTTTTTCAACCAAAAAACGTTTCGAGCGGGAGACCGGGTTCGAACCGGCGACATTCAGCTTGGAAGGCTGACGCTCTACCAACTGAGCTACTCCCGCAATTGTCCCAAAATCATTGGGCACTATATCAATTTGTCAAATGCGCACGGGCCTCTGGTGCCGGAAAAATGCGTGCAAAGATAGTTAAGAATGAGTCTTTTACCAAAAATTCAATGCGAATATTTGAAATAACAACCTCGTTCCTCCTATCTCAATCTTTAAACCCAGACACTAAATCAAGTGGATTGAGTATAAAAACTTCAATTAAAATCAATTTTTTGGGCTTAGTGACCACAAAAAACTGACTTTATATATTGTGGGGAGAGCAGGATTCGAACCTGCGAAGGTAAAACCAACAGATTTACAGTCTGTCCTCGTTGGCCGCTTGAGTATCTCCCCGAAAAACATTCACCGAAGTGAATAAAATAAAGAACGTTTTAGAGCCGATGGAGGGACTCGAACCCACGACCTGCTGATTACAAATCAGCTGCTCTAGCCAGCTGAGCTACATCGGCAATTTTACTCTTTTTTTGCCCTAGATAAAGCATAAAAAAGTCCGCTATTTCTAACGGACTGCAAATGTAGATAAATATTTGAATGAAAAAAATATTTTTAAAAAAAAATGAACTAGGCGCGAGTGCGCTGTTTCTCCTTCCTTCTTTTCAGTCTGCGGCGCAGAGAATGTGCGCCGTCATCTATTGCTGCCTCAAAGGTTGCAGCCTCTTTTTTGATGACCAATTGACCCCCAGGAATATGCAATAAAACTTCTACAATTTTGTTTTCTTTTTCACTGGTGTTATTGACCTTTAAAAACACTTCCGAACTGATGATTTTGTCATAGACCAAATTGAGCTTATCAAGTTTCTTATTGATGAAATTGACTAAGCTTTGATTCACATTGAGATGGGGTGCTTGAATGTTGATTTTCATATGATCGAATTTAAAATTACGGTTTTGTTTGACGCGGATGAGCTTTTGCGTGAGCCTGTTTTAGCCTGGCGATACTGTTGTGTGTATAAACCTGAGTTGACGCCAGACTTGAATGACCTAAAAGTTCTTTGACCGCGTTTAAATCAGCTCCTTGATCTAGCAAATGCGTCGCAAACGAGTGTCTCAAAATGTGTGGACTGCATTTTGCTTTTTTGGAAACCTTTCTAAAATACCCATTTATGGCGCGATAAACAAGAGTTTCATAGACTTTAACACCCTTTTTTGACACAAACAAATAAGGAACCTGAGCAATGTTTGGTAGTGCGCTACGCTTGACCAAATACTTTTTGAGGGTTTGTAACACTGAAGGAATGAGTGGAATCAGGCGTTCTTTTTGACGCTTTCCAAAAACCTTAATGGTTTGTCGGTCCCAATTGACGGCCTCTACCCGTAAGTCGATTAATTCCTTACGGCGCATTCCCGAGGCGTAAAGCAACTCGATCATCAAGCGATCACGAAATCCTTCAAAATCTGCCAATTCATCCATCGCCGCAAGCACCTGGGTGATTTCATCCACAGAAAATGGCACTTGAACAGAGTGAGACATCTTTAATGACTTGTGCTTGTCCATCGGACTCCGCTCAATTTGATTGGTTTTGAGTAAAAATTTAAAATACGATTTCAAGGCAGACATTTTGCGGTTCACCGAACGATTGCTCAGCCCCTGTTCCACCAGCATTACAATCCAGCCTCTGGTCATGGGAAAGGTCACATGCGCCATGTCCTCAAGAACATAAGTCTCTTCCAGGAAAACCTTGAAATCCTTCAGATCACTGAGGTAGGCCAAAGCAGTATGACTTGAATATTTCTTTTCAAGAGTAATATAGTTTTCATAAGCTTCAAAAGAAGTGATCATCCTGCTGTTGTGCTTGTAGGATTCAAGATACAAAAGATCCACCAACACCACCCTTGGGTTCGGGACAAAAAAAAACCATTCATGACTGATGAATGGTTTTTTGATCTTGGCATCGAGAGATTAAATTTCTTCTTGATCTCTAAGTCTCTGGATGTATTGCGCTTTTTGCACTTGCTTGCGGTTCACTATTGAAGGCTTCGTAAACTGCTGTCTCGCACGCAACTGACGCATCGTCCCTGTTTTGTCAAACTTGCGCTTGAAACGTTTTAGGGCTCTATCGATATTTTCTCCGTCTTTAACTGGTATAATTAACATATGGTCATCACCTCCTCTCTTTAGGACGGCAAATATATAATTTTCTATTGAAATTAATATGCTTTTTTATTTTTTAGGTTGCGGGCTGATAAGATTTTCCGTCAATCACTATTTTGGCAATTATTTCCTTCAAAATTTCAGAAGTCCCGCCTCCAATTGGACCGAGTCTACTGTCCCTAAAGTGCCTGGCCAAGGGATATTCTTCCATATAACCATAGCCCCCCAAGAATTGGAGGCATTCGTAGGCAACCTTATCAGCAATCTTCGTGGACATGAGCTTTGACATTGTGGCCTCTTTTACAACATACTGCCCTTGCCCCAATTGCTGCGCTACCATATAATTGAAGGTCTTACACATGGTGACCTCAGCAGTCAATTCTGCAATTCGGTGCCGCAGTGCCTGAAATTCGGATATTGAACGACCAAATGCAGTGCGGTCTTTCATGTATTGGATCGTATAGGCCAAAGCCCACTCACTTCTTGCGTGTGCATTCACTCCCATGATCAGACGCTCCGAGGCAAAATGCTGCATGATATACCCAAAACCCTGATTGTGTTCCCCTAATAAATTTTCCTTTGGCACACGTACTTGATCAAAAGCGAGCTCTGCCGTATCACTAGCCCTCCATCCCAATTTATCCAACTTTGTTGCAGACAAACCTTCGGAGGCACGGTCTACGATAAAAAGACTGATCCCCTTATTGCCTTGTTCTGGAGAGGTTTTTGCCGCGACTATAAGGTAATCACTATAGACCCCGTTCGTGATAAAAGTCTTGGAGCCATTAAGCACATAATGATCTCCTTGATCAACTGCGGTGGTGCGCATTCCACCAACATCACTACCGCCAAAAGGCTCAGTGATGCATAATGCGCCTATTTTTTCGCCCGCAATACTTGGCGCCAAATAGGCCGCCCTTTGTTCCGGCGTCCCTTCGGCATTAAGATGGGTCATGGCCAAATAAACATGAGCCCATAATGCTGCCGCAAATCCTGCACTGTTGATGTGCTGTAATTCCTCCAAGAAAATCACTGTGTAAAAGATGTCTAATCCAAGGCCACCATCTTGCTCGTCGTAAGTCAAGCCCAAATAGCCCATTTCACCAAATTTTTGCCAAATATGCCGGTCTATCGTTCCTGTAGCCTCCCATTTTTCTATGTGTGGCACGACTTCTTTTTGAAGAAAAGAACGAAAAGAAGAACGAAAACTATGATGTTCTTCAGTGAAATAAAGATGGTTCATAAGTGAAGTTTTTGACCAAAAATAGGTCATGATCTTGTGTCGCTAATTTTTCGTAGCAAACAAATATAACTGAATTACCCCAAATATTTGGGGTGTTACTTTGTCAATTTTGCTCAATTCAGCAATTGAATCCAGTCCCTGTCGCAGGCGAACAAATTCCCATATTGATCGAGCAACATCAAAAGAAACGCCAGGAATTACAGCAAGATCTGACACACTCAAGCGGTTAATATTTTGCTGAGTAATGGCTGTAGAGGTGTCCAGATAAAATCTTTTCTTTAATTCGTCGATCAAACCTTCGTTGAGGCCATAAATCAATCGGAGTTCTTCCCACCTGCGATAATCTCCATGCCTTTCTCGCCAATCAATAATTCGCTGACTCAATACAGCGCCAATACCATTAATTCGCCGCAAAGAGGTATCACTAGCCTGGTTGAGATCATTTCGGGTCAGAATAGCACGGACGTCGGGCCCTGTAATTTGGCGCTTGCGAATAAAATCTGGAAAAACAAACAGAGCGCCATATTGGCGCATCCATGCAGGACTTACTCCAGTCACCGACTGAAAATCCTTTTGGCTATTGATCCATTTGCCGCTTTGTCTGTATTGCTGGAGCCTATTGTGTTGAGTAGACGACAGCCCAAGCTTCATAGCCCTCGCGCCATTTATGAAATTTGGATTAAATGGGCGTATCGTGGTTTTTACAAGTTTTAGACTATCGGCCGATGCTTCAAGGGCACAACGCCAAGCCTCGACTTGTGCGTGATTCATTTGGAGCTTCGGCACTGCTGTCTTTGGCCTGTATGCACGCCAAACGAGTATGAAAACCAACAAAATTGCCCATAACAAAAAACCGCCTTGCTCTCCTGATGAGTACACAAGTCGGTTTATTTGATTGCGCTCCATAAATATTTTTACATATTAGAGGGAGTTTAGAGATAACGCTAAATATGGTGCATTATTTTATCGCATCCAGATATCGTCTGAGTTGCTTTTTCACAACTGGGAATAGGAAGTACAAACCAATCATATTGGGGAATACCATGGCAAAAATCATGGCATCTGAAAACGCCCAAATTGAATTCATACTCGCCGCCGCACCGATTATGATAAAGACACAGAAAAGAACTTTATAGGTGATGTCCGCAGTTTTGCCACGGCCAAATAAAAACTTCCAAGACTGTAACCCATAGTACGACCATGAGATCATCGTGGATATTGCAAACAGAACCACCGCTATTGTCAAGAAGACATGTGAGTAAGGGATATAATTGGCAAACGCCATAGAGGTGATGCCTGCACCTTCATAGGACACGCCTTCAATCAGGACCGAGCCAGACCCATCGCCACCATACTCAAAATAACCACCAAAGTTGAAAATTATGATGACCAATGCCGTCATGGTACAAATTACAACCGTGTCTATAAATGGCTCCAATAAGGCGACTAAACCTTCACTGGCAGAGTATTTGGTTTTTACCGCTGAATGGGCAATAGATGCAGACCCCGCTCCCGCCTCGTTAGAGAATGCTGCGCGCTTGAACCCAATGAGCAGAACACCAATGACACCACCTACCCCAATGGCTTTGGGATTAAAGGCCTCCGTGATGATCAGTCCAATAGCGTCATCAACAAGAGCGAAATTCGATAAAATGATGTAAAGACAGCAGGCGATATAAAGCACTGCCATCAACGGCACGACTTTTTCGGTCACTGAGGCAATTCTTTTGATGCCGCCAATAATCACAATACCAACAACAATGGCAATCACGACACCAACCCAAAATCCAGCACCAGAACTGTCCAAACCTAAAAGTTCTTTGATCACAATGGTCGCTTGGTTGCTTTGCGCCGCATTTCCACCACCAAAAGATCCACCGATACAAAATATCGCAAACAAAACAGCAGAAACTTTACCAAGAGCGCCCCAACCGCGTTCTTTGAGTCCTTTGGTCAAATAATACATCGGCCCGCCATAAACGGTTCCGTCTTCTCCAACGTCGCGATAGTGCACGCCAAGAGTACATTCTACAAATTTTGTGGACATTCCTAACAGGCCACAAATGATCATCCAAAATGTTGCCCCGGGTCCTCCTAAGGCAATGGCCAGAGCGACCCCAGCGATATTACCATTACCAACTGTTCCAGAAACAGCAGTGGCCAAGGCCTGAAAGTGTGTGACCTCGCCTTCGTCCGATTCGTCAGAAGCTTCTTTTACTTTTCCTTCTTCATCCAGTTCATGTTCGATTGCATCGTATTTGCCTCGAACCGTATTGATTGCTTTACCGAGGTAACGAATGTTTGGAAAGCCGAAATACAAAGTAAAAAAAGCGGCACTCGCGACCAACAATACAAGTACAAATGGCGTTCCTGCTATTTGGAAAAAGATCAATTCACTGAAAAAGTCAGAGACAGGCTGAAAAGCCAGATCAATTTTCTGATCAATACCCATTTCAGCTTCTTGTGCCATAGCTAGAGAAGGAAAGATAAAACTTAAAAGGAAAAATAAATTGAATTTCATGTCGGTCTGTTTAATCGATTTTTAAGAAACAGCAAGATGCTAAAAAAAAAGGGGGCAGCAAATTTTTAACCGGCTTTATTCCAACTCAAACGTGATAACGTTGCTTCAGACTTTCAATTTGATTTGGACGGCCAATCAAAATGAGTTTAGAGCCCTTTTCCAAAACCAAATCAGCCTCAGGATTGACCACATAATCTCCCTGCGGAGACTTATAACCAATGATGGAACATCCCGTCTGTTTTCTCAGATCGATATCTCGAATAGCCTGCTCCTTCCCACTAGGACACACTTTTTCAAAAGGCACTTGCTCCACATAAATACTGTCCTGTTCTCCTGAAACGGTCAGATTGTCCAGAAATTCTACTAAATCAGGAACGACCACCAAAGACGCCATATGGTCTCCACCTATTTTATCCGGCAAAATAACGTTGTCGGCACCTGCGAGTTTGAGCTTCTTGTATGAGGTCTCCTCTGTCGCACGACTGATGATTTTCAAATCTTTATTAAGTTGCCGAGCAGAGAGCACAGCAAAAAGGTTATCTGCATCACTTGGCAAGGCACAAATGACGGTAGAGGCACGTTCGATACCTGCCTTGATTAATGTTTCATCCTCATTGGCGTTGCCCAAAACAAAAAGGTTGTTGTTGTCGATCAAACGTTCGGCGACTTCTTCACTTTGTTCTACGACAACAAAACGCTTATCATAGGCCTCTAACTTCTGGGTGGCCTGCATGCCATTTCGGCCAAAACCGCAAACGATGACATGGCCCGATAGTTTATCAATTTTTTCTTGCACCTTTCTTTGTCTTAAATTACCAATATTACTTTGACTCAATAAATATTCCGATATGACCTTTATGGCGTACCCCACAATAAAAATACTCGAAAGAATCAACACCGAGGTGAATAATTTTTCGGAAGGTGTCATGGGGTGTATTTCTCCAAAACCGACGGTGGTGATGGTAATGACCGTCATGTAGAGGGCGTCGACCCAAGTATAATCATAGAGCCACTTAAAGACCAACACACCTCCTGTGAAGATCAGAAGAAGGCCTAAAACGGCAGAGGCTATCTTTGGATTTCTAACGCGCATCATAGGTCAAAAACTGAACTTCTTTTGGTATAAATAATGTCCTTTATTTTCATCCAAAAGGCGAGCACCAAGTAGAGCGCAAAGCCAATACCTAAGGTCGCGAAGGTGACATAGATAAAAGACAAACGAACAGTTTTTGCCCGCATTCCAAAACGATCAGCCAAACGCGAACTCACGTAAAAACCGTGTTTTTCCAAATAATGTCTCAGCGTTGTAAACATAGAACAAAAACTTAATCAATATACCCCATGGATTTCATCCACTGATTGTTGAACATTTTGCCCACATAACGGCTACCGTGGTCGTGAAATAAGACAACGACAACATCATCTGGTCCGAAATGATCTTTTAACTGCAAAAGTCCTTTAATGGCCGCACCGGCAGAATTACCGACAAACATGCCCTCTTCTTTGGCCAGCTTTTGGGTATAAACCGCAGCGTCTTTGTCTGTGACCTTAGTGAAGCCATCAATGATTGAAAAGTCAACATTTTCCGGAAGGATATCTTCACCGATGCCTTCAGTGACGTACGGATAAATTTCATTTTGATCAAAAATCCCAGTTTCGTGGTATTTCTTAAAAACACTCCCATAGGTATCGATGCCCCAGATTTTGACCTCAGGGTTCTTTTCCTTGAGATACTTGCCGACACCACTAATGGTACCGCCAGTGCCAACCCCGACTATAAAATGGGTGATCTTGCCCTCTGTTTGCTCCCATATTTCTGGTCCCGTACTCTCATAATGCGCACGCGCATTACTTGGGTTATCATATTGATTCACATACCACGCATTGGGGGTTTCATCACCTAATCTCTTGGCTGTCGCGTAATAAGATCTTGGATCATCTGGAGCGACGTCGGTAGGACAAACGTGGACCTCGCTGCCCACTGCACGCAGAATATCTACCTTCTCTTTACTTTGTTTATCTGTGGTCACACAAATCATTTTGTATCCTTTGACGATGGCGGCTAATGCCAAGCCCATACCAGTATTTCCACTGGTGCCTTCAACGATAGTACCCCCTGGCTTTAATCGGCCATCTGCCTCGGCATCTTCAACCATTTTAAGCGCCATTCGGTCTTTGACCGAATTGCCCGGATTGAACGTTTCGTATTTGGCCAAGACCAAACAAGGCAAGTCTTTTGTTAGGGCGTTAAGCTTCACTAAAGGCGTGTTGCCAATTGTTTCTAATATATTTTTTGCGTAGTTCATGGAGTGCAATGTGAACCACAAAAGTACAAAACCAAATGCAGAATGCAGCAGGCATTAGCCATCAAAGCGCATGGCTTCCACTGGGCTAATTCTGGTGACTAAATAGCTCGGCAACAACAACAAAAAGAGACACAATATGAAAGTCCCAATATTGAGCCAAACCAAAAAATCCCAAGGCAAAAATACCGGGGCATATTGCACGTAATAAGTCGCAGGGTCTAGCGTGATGATTTTAAAATAAGATTGCAGGCCAATCAGTGACACCCCGATCAAGTTTCCCCAAAACAAGCCCAAACCAATGATGTACCCCGCTTGATATAAAAACATTTTACGGATACTCCAATTGGTACTGCCCAGAGACTTGAACAGACCAATCATATGAGTTCTTTCTAAAATAAGGACCAACAAAGCCGTGATCATATTGATGCTGGCGATCAGAATCATGATGCCGATGATCAAATAAATATTGAAATCGAAAAGTGAAAGCCATTCGAAGATGGCATAGTATGTTTCTGTCATGGACAATGTGTTCAGTGATGCCGGTGTCAATTGGTATACTTGATCGGCAATCAAGGCGACCTCGTCGGCCTGGTCAGTAAATAACTCGAAACGACCAACTTGCTGATCTGTCCAACGATTCAAACGTTGCACATGACGAATGTCCGAAAAGACGTATTGTCGGTCAAAATCTTCAAAGCCACTTTCATAAAAGCCAACCACTTCAAAACCCCGGCTGCCAATGCTCTGCCCGCCGAGTTCCTTCAGAAAAAAAGTATTGATGGTGTCCCCGAGCGACAATTGTAACCGATCTGCAACAGTGCGAGACACCATCAACTGGTTGTCTAGACGCCCGACAGTTTCAGGATAATGTCCCGCAGTGATATAGGGCAACATAGCGTCCCAGCGGTAATCTGGCCCTACCCCCTTGAGAATGATGCCTTCAAATTCTTCTTGGGTCAAGATGACTCCGGCCTTGTGTGCTGTTGCCTGAATATGTTCGACCCCACTTACTTGTGAGAATTCAGGGTAAAAATCTTGAGGAAGGTCTATCGGTGTTTGGTCTTCGAGTGGTGATTGGTTGTCAAAATGAACAATACTGATTTCTCCATTAAACGCCGCTACCTTTTCTCTGATCTTTTTTTGCAAACCAAATCCTGCGGATGCCGATAGAATCATGATCACCATACCAGCGGCAATGGCCATTATGGCAATTTTAATTATTGGTGCTGAAACACTACCTTTATTCTCGCGAGAAGCAATGATGCGCCGTGCCGTAAATAGTTCAAAATTCACAGATGAAACAGTGGCTTAATTTTACCAAAAGTACACTAAATAATGGGGTTTTAATAATCATCCTGTGCGCTTTTTCATGTAAAGGCCAGACGGATCAAGCCCTTAAATTCAACCCATCCAAAGATCCGGAAATACCACAACAAAAGATCATTAGCGGAGCAGAGCAGCTGTCCATTTACCTCGGTTTATTGACCGATAAACGTGTTGGCGTTGTGGCCAACCAAACCAGCGTTTTAGAGCACTACTCCATTGGTCAAGGACAGGATGCCTCTTCTGGTACAAAAAACATTTCACTTATTGATGTCCTGCGCGCAGAAGATATTGATGTGGTTCGCGTGTTTGCCCCGGAGCACGGATTTAGAGGACAGGCAGATGCAGGAGCGCTGCTCAAGGATGGCCTCGATCCATTGACACAGTTGCCCGTAAAATCACTTTATGGCACCACTAAAAAACCGCGACCTGAGGACCTTCAGGATTTGGACGTGATGCTCTTTGACATACAAGATGTTGGGGCACGATTTTACACCTACCTATCCACCCTGCATTACGTCATGGAGGCTTGTGCAGAACAAGGTATTCCATTGATTGTTTTGGACCGTCCCAACCCCAATGGCCATTATACCGACGGACCTGTTTTAGAGCCCGCAGAGCGCAGTTTCGTGGGCTTACATCCAGTCCCTGTGGTTTATGGCATGACGATCGGGGAGTATGCCAAAATGATTAATGGGGAGGGCTGGCTTGATCACCAGATCACTTGTACCCTTACGGTCATCCCTTTGCGGCATTATACCCACCAATCCAGCTACAGCCTGCCGATCAATCCATCGCCCAATCTCAAGACGAGTCAAGCCATAGCGCTCTACCCCAGTTTGTGCTTTTTTGAGGGGACCACGATCAGCGCAGGCAGAGGCACTGATCACCCATTCGAAACCTTTGGCAGCCCCCTTTTGCCTGAAACAATTTATTCAGAAACGTTTACACCTCAATCAGGCCCAGGGGCGCAATATCCAAAATTCCATAATATTTTGTGCCAAGGATTGGATTTACGACAGGTCAGATTGCCAAGTGCCATCAACTTGGATTGGCTCATTGACGCTTACAAAAACCACCCCAAAAAGGCAGAATTTTTTAATGACTTTTTCAGAAAATTGGCAGGACAAACAACTTTGCAACAGCAAATTCAAGACGGCTGGTCAAGTGCACAGATCAAAGCTTCTTGGGCTCAAGACATTGAGCAATTCAAAAAAACCAGAGCCCAATATCTACTTTATCCCTGAGGGTATTTTAGCGCAGACTTGAGGGTCTCTACAATGCCGAAAGCGGCAGGACAAATGGCCACATTTTTGATGGTCAAATGACTGATTTGTTGGAATTTTTTGCGGTCTGTATGCGGAAATTCCCGACATGCCTTGGGGCGTATGTCATATATCGAGCAATGCATGTCTGCACCCAAAAAAGAACACGGCACGGTCTGCAACACATGATCACCATCCTGATCGACTCTCAAATAGGTGCTGATGAATTGTTGTGGCTTTAATCTCAAAGCTTTTGCAATACGCGTGATGTCTTTGTCTGTAAACAACGGGCCCGTCGTTGTGCAACAGTTTCCACACTGCAGACAATCAGTATGGCTGAATTCATCTTCATGAATCCGCACCATCATTTGGTCTAAATTTTTAGGTGGCCGACGTTTGAGGATACTGAAAAACTTTTTGTTTTCTTTCTCCTTATCTTTGGCCAGTTTAGGTAACTTTTCAAGTATCTGTCGCATGCTTGTGCTTAGACTACAAATCTAATCAAACTTTGGCAACATGAAAGACCTGATCGGACAAGCCTTAAAGGACTACTACCATCATAAGGAACCTGAAGATCTTTACACGCAAACCAACATCAGTGATCGCGATGTTTTGCCAGTGGCCTACCTCTTCAGATCCATCGAAGATATGCCCATCATAGAAACCACTGCATTATCGCTCTGCAACGGATGTGTTTTGGATATTGGTTGCGGTAGCGGCAGTCACTCACTTATCCTACAAAAACAAGGCCTTACAGTAACGGCCATCGATCGCTCACCGGGCGCCATTGAGGTCGCAAAACTCAGAGGTGTTGACCATGCCGTTTGTACGGATTTACTCGCATTTAAAGGCCAAACCTTCGATACCATTTTGATGCTCATGAATGGCACAGGCATATTTGAGACCATCGAAAAACTGCCTGAGTATATGACACATCTCAAAACACTGCTCAATCCAGGTGGACAAATTGTTATAGATTCAAGTGATTTACAATACATGTACGACCAAGGACCACAAGGGAGTATTTGGGTTCCTGCGGACCGCTATTATGGAGAGTTAGAATTCAAAATGATGTATAAGTCAATCGAAGGTGATTATTTTCCCTGGCTCTTCATCCATGCCCCACTCTTTGAGTCTATCGCCCAGAAAAATGGATTTGATTTTAAAGTGGTTCAAGAAGGGGAACACTTTGATTATCTGGCGATTTTAACACTAGTTGAGATGCCCCTGCTTGATTAACATTTTCATCTTATCCTTGAAGACCTGCGCCGTCCAATCTTTGCGCGCCTCAGCGATATTTTCTTCAATTTCTGTTTTGTGACTCATCCAATTTTGTCCTGTTTCTGTGGCCAAAAATTTCGTCAAATTGCTTTTTTGATCTGAAGTCATTTGCTCACCAAAAGCGTAAGCCTGACCTGTTTCACTCAAATAAAATTCTGTCAATTTCTGAATGCCGGCTTGATCAAAATATTCTCGATAAGCATAAGCGGCCTGATCCAAATAAAGATTTACCTGTTGTTTTTCATCACCTTTCATTTGCTGCCATACTTCCGGAGCAATAGCTTTAGACTTAAAATTTCTTTTCAGCTTCGGAAAGACATCGTAAAAAGCTACCGATCCACTGATAGCATCTCCCTTGATGGTCATCATGTCCATGATCTCTTGGTGAAAATCATCAACTTGGGCCCCGATACTCATGGTGCTCACTAAAAATATGGTTAAAAAGAATGTCCGCATTTTTCTAATATCGTTATTAAGGTTAAGTTTGCTAAAAATACGAAAATACCCTTAATGAAAAACGCTAAGCGCTCGCTTATTCTATTGCTTCTCGGGCTTTTTATCTTGGGAAGTTGCCAAAATTCGGATGATTCGGGCACGCCTAATGACCCCCAATCTGAAAATAAAAAAGCCTTAGGCACCTCATCAACAGATTTACTCTCTGCTGCGGCCTATGACCAAATGACCATAGAGCTGGTGTACACCACCTCATTCAGTCCCATGCAAGAAAGCATTGAGGGATTCAAAGAATTTGTTCGTTCTCGAGTCAACAAACCAGGAGGTGTCAATTTTGTCGAGCGGGTCATACCCAATCAACCCGGCGGACCGTTTTCACTAGATGAAATCCGAACAATCGAAGCAACACACCGAAGCATTTACACCACAGAAAATAATATTGCGGTCTATATTTTCTTCTCAAATGGCAATTCATCAAATGATACAGAAACCTCTGTAACGCTTGGCACTGCATACCGCAACACCTCTATTGTTGTCTACCAAAAGACTATTGAATTCATTACTCAGTCAAATTTGGCGGTTCGTCCCATTCTCGAGCAAACCACCCTCAATCACGAATGGGGTCACCTTTTGGGATTGGTCAACATCCAAAACGATGACATCCATCAAGTACATGAAGACCCCAATAGCAATAAGCATTGCGTCGACGAAGAATGCCTGATGTATTATGATGCCACAAATGTGCGATCGCCCTTGTTAGAGAGGTTCAAACAACTACAAGGCGTGCCTGCCCTCGACGACCGATGTCGTGCAGATCTGCAAGCTAAAGGCGGCCTATAAGCCAAATACTTTTTGACCTTGAACGTAAGTTTGTAAAACTTTTATTTGAGGAATTTCATTCTCTGGACAGCTCAATGGGTTTCTATCCAAAACCACAAAATCTGCTGATTTTCCGACTGATAAGCTTCCTTTTTCGGCTTCCTCAAAGTTAGAGTAAGCCGCCCATATGGTCATTCCTTTGATGGCGTCCAATCGCGACAGCATTTGGTCGGGCATGAACCCATTTTCTGGGAACTCATTCAAATCCTTCCGGGCAACAGCCGCATAAAAAGTCAGCATAGGATTGACCTTCTCTACAGGGAAATCTGTGCCCAATGCAATCAATCCAGCACGCTCAAGCAGGGTTTGATAGGCATAGGCGCCTTGAATTCTATCTGGCCCCAATCGGTCTTGTGCCCAATACATATCACTTGTGGCGTGTGTGGGCTGCACTGATGGAATGATGTTATTCGAGAAATCGTCAAAATAGTCTTCTGGAATCACCTGCGCATGTTCTATTTTCCAGCGCATATCCTCTTTTTGGGCCAATACTTCTTTGTAAACACGCAATACTGTGACATTAGCCGAATCACCAATGGCATGCGTATTCATCTGAAATCCAGCCTTAAGAGCGCGTTGGGCCAAATTCATTAACGCTGATTCATCTGTGATCATGGCACCATAGTGATGCGGCTGATCCCAATAAGGTCGCCGCAGCGCAGCACCTCTTGACCCAAGCGCACCATCTCCATAGACCTTAATAGAGCGCACACTCAATCGTGGTGTTTTATAAGGGCCCTTTTTGAGGAAATAGTCAATATTTTTTGGCGTGTTTTCGGCCATAGCATAAACCTTGATGCTCATCAGATCAGCTTGCTGTAAGCTGTCTATCAATTCTATAATGCTCCGGTCTAAACCGGCTTCATTAACTGTTGTGAGTCCAAAAGAAAAACAAACCTCTTGAGCTTGAAGTAGAGCCTGAATTTGCTCGTTTTTTGTTGGTGCAGGAATAGTCTTGAATATCTTTTCGCAAGGTGTATCGATCAAAATTCCTGTCGGCGCACCATTCTCTAGAATTACTAGCCCTCCTTCCATCACTAAGTCCGCCGTAATATTCGCCAATTTTAGGGCAGCAGAGTTGACCCAAAGGGCATGGCCATCCACACGAGACAATGCCACAGGGGTATCAGGAAAATAGACGTCTAAATCCTCCTTGGTTGGGTAAGAAGGGTCTGACCAATCATTCTGATCCCAACCCCGAGCAACAATGTAATTGGCATCCTTGTAGGGCGCAAAAGTTCTCAACCGCTCGATGACCTCTTCCTTGGAGGTTGTCCCCACCAAATCGACTTGCTGCATGCCTAAGCCCAAAGCGTAGAAATGGGTGTGGGCATCAATAAGACCAGGAAGCACGATCTGTCCTTTCAGATCTATAGAATTTTGTGCGCTGAAATTTTGTGTCAACACCTCAGATGAGCCAATGCCGACAATTTGACCATTGTTGATGGCCATCGCCTGAGCTTGAGGCATCGCCGAATCTATGGTCAAAACCTTTGCATTATAGACCAATAAGTCTACTTGATGCTCAGGCTTACAACCTTGAAGTGCCATGACTAGAGACAACGTCGCAATAAATATTTGTTTTGATTTCATAGGTTAAAGATAAAAAAAGCACCCCACTAAAGTGAGGTGCTACATTTATTAAACCCTAAACTTAACGAATTACTTATTTAAGTCATTGATAAGATACAAACAATTCGAGAAGGTTGCTCAAGGCAAGTCAAAATTATATTGAATCCCTAAATTAATTCTAAATCCTTGCACGGGATATTGGGTCCAAAGCTGATAATCTTGATTCAGCGCATTATTGATCATGATACTGGCCATCCATTTTTTGGTTATTTGGTGCCGCAAAGTAGCGCCCAAATCAATAAAGCCAGAGACCTCCTGTGTGCGCACTTGACCCAAATCTACAAAACGATCTTCGCGCGATCCATAGGCCAAAAGCTGAGCGGACAGACTCCATTTTGCACTGTAACGGAAATGGGCATCAAAAGCCATGGACAATTGAGGTAAATTCCATGGTGTTGATTCTCTGTCCATCGCATATTGAGCCCAAGAGCCGCGTGCTCCTATTTGCCATTGGTCATTGACATCAGCGGAAAGACCATAATGAAGCTTGAATACGGCAGCCTGATCATAAATCACATCAAATGAATTTCCATAATCGTAAGGCGCCTGGTTTACACCAATAGCATATTCAGAGCGGACCATCAGCGGAAGGTCTTCGATTTGATCCCAACGTGCTCCTAATTGATAATGAACTTGCTTGGACCAGGCTCCACTCAAGGTAACGTCCAAAAATTGTTGTGAAATTGTTGGTTTGAGCAGTGCATTTGGCGCCAGCCAATTGTTGGTATATTGAAAATCCCGATAAGATTGTTGGGCGTAAGCACCACCAAATATCCCCTCAAGTTGCATCACATTCTTGATCAATGGATAAGTCAAGTGGATATTTGGAAAGACCCGGACTTCTGTCTGAGCGGAGGTTGCAGTATGCCACCAAACCTTTGCTCCAAAATCTATAAGGAGCGCATCAAATGCCAATGAGTAGGTGCCTTCTAAATCATGATTCATGAATCGGTATTCAGTTGCTGCGCCCTCTTGTGGCGTATAGATGGTGTTGAGTAATCCAAGGTTGGCCTTGATCAGGAACTGCCTTGAACCAATCAGAAAGTGGGCCTGAGGCTTGGCATTGAATGAAAATTCAGAGGTATCAAATCGATCCCTCAAATATGATAAATCCATAGAACCGCCATCAAACCAGCCACCATTTGCCCCAAGAGTGGCCTTGAATGCTGTCTGTGTCAATGACTGACTCCAGTCAAGATCAAAGAGCCCTTCATCAAATAGAGCACCTGAAGAAATACCGTAAAATACATTGTTGCGCTGCGACAAATCAAAGGAAAAGCTCAGTTCACGTTCTCTATTGATCAAGCGCAAATCAGAATTAAACTTGGAAAATGACCAGTCGTTGCCCCAACTGATTCCCGGCAAAGGGCCATTAATTTGCTCGTGTTGCAGACCAATAGACCAAAGTTGCTTTTTTGAATGACTCAGTTTGGTGTTCAGATCTAAACCGAGACTCTCTTTTGTTCCTCCCCAAATCCGGACATAATTGTCATAAGGCTTTTTATCCGAAGCTGACCTATAGCGCATTGGCTGGGGCCTGGTCATGACAAAGTCTGTCGTTGCCGGCACCGACAACACTGTGTAATTCAATGACGCCTCTGGGGCAATGACATTTTCTTCAAAATCGGGCATCTGCTTGATTTTGAATGCATCCGCTATCTCTGGTGCATAAGACTTGATGACTTGGATCACTTCTGTGGATAAGTCCGTGGAGTCTTGAACGACTTGTCCCTGAGCGAGCCATGGCATGATGAAGGCGCCTAAAAGCAAAAACCTTCTTTTGACCCAAGACACATTGCAGCGCGTCAAATGAGTGATGGATTTGATGTGTGAGGGATTCCGGTGCATCTTATTGAGGTTGTTGTTCATCCGATTCATTATCCATTGAAGCATTTTCCGCCGCAACACTTTGCAATTCTTTTAAACGCTGTTTTTCTGTTTCAGCCTCGCGCATGATGTCTGGGAATTCTTGGAAATTGTCCAGGACATTTTCTAAAATAAAATTTGCTTGAAAAAGATCATTGAGGCCTTCAAAATTCAGCGCCATCAAGACTAAGCCTTTGGCCCCGTAATAAGGATAACTTGGATGCTCCTGAGCCAATTCTTGAATAAGGACATTGGACGCCTCAAAATCTTGGTCCAAGTGATTGAAATACGCCTCATGATAAAGAACTTCAGCCGCCAATTCTTGAGTCGCCAATGGCGCCAAAACCTTGTAAGCCACTCTTGCTTGAGGCCGCTGTCCCAAAGCAACCAAGCTTCTGGCTTTGAGCAATAGGGCCTCTAACACTAAATCTTGGTCCACCTTCTCCAAAACTAATATTTGTTCTACTCTGAGCAAGGCCTCATCATATTGCTCTAAAGCATAACAAGATTGCATTGCCCCACGTATGGCAAACAATTTGTTTTTTGGATAAACCACAATAGCCAATAACTCCTCGAGGTAGGTTTGTGCCTTTTGGTGGCGCTTTTGAGACAAATAATATTCTGAAAGTCTTACCAAAGACGGTTCCGAATAATCACTCAGCCCAAGTGCCCTGATGCCTTCGTAGTGGACCAAAGCTTGTTCGATTTTATTTTGGTCCCATAAAATTTGTGCCAAATAAAATCGGGCTTCAATTTGAGACAACCCCTGAGGATAGTCCGCTAGATATTGCCTCAAACGGGACTCAGCCAAAATTAAATCTCCCGACGTGTATGGTTGCAACGCCGCCTGAAAAGTTGCCGCGTCAAGCGCTGCATTTTCAAGTGTGACAAAAGTCAGTCCATTAACCCATTGGGCGTAAGCTGCCACATCTCCAATTGCAACATAACTATTTTTGGCCGCTTCAACCGCTTGTATCGCCTCTGAAGAGGCCGGGAAATCCTTCGCAATTTTTTTAAAAATCTCTATAGCCGCAACACTGAGCCCTGCATTGTCTTTTATCAAACCTAATTTAAGCCAACACTTGGGCACCAAAAGACTTTGCGGCATTGTAGTGATCAGTTGCTCAAAAGTCGTTGTGGCCAAGTCGATCTTTTCTTTCAACAAATATGTCGTCCCCAAAGCATAAAGTGCATCGTCCGCATATAATGATTCAGGAAAATCTTTCTGAAATAGCTTTAAACGATTGATTTTCGCATTGGTATCATCCATCAATCCCAGGCAAATTGCCGATTGAAATGCGGCATAATCACGGTCTCCAGAGGCTCCTGATGAGATCATTTCATAATTTTTGAGCGCCTCGTCATAACGCCGAACAATGTAATGACAATCGCCGAGACGCAATCGCGCATCGCTCTTGAAATTTAGTGCGGCATCTTGCTTTAAAAACTGCTCAAAAGCTGATGCAGCGCTGGCATAATCTGCCTCCTTAAAATAGGCATATCCTAATTCATAGAATACTTGCCCATATTCTGGGGAATCGGCAAAATAGGGTTGGCGCAAGACTGCTTTAAACGTTTCTATGGCTTGACTTGTCTGCCCTGTATCCGCCTCAAGTACACCTTGCCAATACAGTGCTCTCAGATATATTGTTCTCCCATATGGGCCTGACAATGACCGCTGAAACAGGTCTCGAGCTAATTTCTTGTCATTTTGATGATATGCCTGAAGTCCTCTATAAAAAGCGGCCCGCTGATAGGCCAACTTCTGATCCAGACCCTCTTGGCCCTCTAACATGTCTAAGACAGATTGGTAATTTTTTTCCTTCATTAAAGCAGCAACGAGGAGGTCCACAATTGCGTTGGCCTGAGCATGATCTGGATAGAGCGTCAAAAAATCTTGTAAAACTTGAGGAACACTTGAGTAATTGGTCCCGACTTCATATACCAATTGCGCATAATTAAAGGCAGATTCCTGCATGATGACCTCGGAAAAACCCAAAGTACTGGCTTTTTTAAAAGCGTTGAGCGCACTGGGTTTTTCACCAACAGCTAAGTAACTTGCTCCCAAATGATAATAGGCATTTTGCCCTAACAAATTGTTTTGATCAACAAGCTGATTAAATGAACTGATGGCTTTATCAAAGGCTTCTGCTCTGTAATAGCAATACCCCAATTGATAGAGATCATCTGGATCCTTCTGGCCTCTTGGTCCGTTATAACTTTCAAGATGAGGGAGCGCCTCGGAATACCGTTCCAAAGCAAATAAGGCGGCACCTGTTAATCGATGAAGAGTGTTTTTCTCTTGCGCACTTGCCACTGAAAATGACGCTTGGGCCCAATCAATAGCTTTTTGATAGTCACCCATTTTAAAACTCATATCCGCACGAAGCAACAACATTTGCTTGTGATACTTTGAATTGACCTCTAGCTGATCAAACGACTCTTGGGCTATTATAAATTGTCCTTCTGAATAATTCATAAAACCCAAATAATAATGGGCTGCTTGGTTAAATCTCTGATCCTTTCGGGCGGCTAAAAAGTGGGGCTTTGCCGCAGCAAACTTCCCAAGCACAAAAGAACTATAACCCATCATAAAATGGTAATGAGGTAATTCAATAGGACTCAAATTATCTTGAGACACCTTAGTGAGCCACTCTCGGGCGTTGCCAAACTGATTTTTTTCGAAATAATAAAGTGCGATCAAAAAAGAGGCTTGATCAGCATGAGCACTCAATGGATATTTCTGCGCAAAAGACTGCATGTTGTATACCGCATCCGAATGCCCGGCCATGAGCCCACAAAATGCCGTCCCAAAATATTTTTCGATACGCTGTAAAGGATCAAGTTGGGCGTCAGGCAAATCTTCCCATGCATGATAAGCTGCGTCGTATTGCTCATTAGCCAAAAGAGTAGTCACCTTAGTGCGCGTCTGTTCAAATGCAAAAAGCACCTCAGACTGTTGGGCATGAATACTGATGCCACAAAAAACAAGGGCCATTAAGAACACCAGAGCAGCGTGATTTAACCGGCTGGGGGTCTTGATTTTATTTACCATAATATGTATAACGAATCATTTCAGAAAACTGTATCTTAAAGATCTTCTAATGCATCGAAAATTAAATTAATTTTAGACCATAACCTTAGTTAAACACATTATGTTATGAAGAACCTCTTGTTAATATTAACGACATTATTTCTGATATCTTGTAACACCTCAAATCAAGCACTATCTGCCCTAAGTCAAAATGATGGCAAAATTGGTATCGGGACGCTGGAACCGGACGAACTGCTCACAGTCAAAGGCACCATACATGCTCAGGAAGTAAAAATAGACTTGAAGGGCGCCTTAGTACCGGATTATGTATTTGATACATTTTTTGAACCCAATAATCCTCATCAATACTACAGAAGATCTCTAGAAGAATTGAGGCAATTTCTATCAGCACATCACCACCTGCCCGGTGTGCCCTCTGCTCAAGAAATAGAAAATAAAGGCCTCGCCATTGGTGATCTAAATATGATTCTCTTAGAAAAAATTGAAGAACTTACCCTATATATTTTAGAGCAGGATCAGCGCATGACCAACCTCGAGCAGAATTGTAAAAATGACCACTAGACCGATAAATCATGCACATTATTTGTACCTTTACATCATCGATATTATAAGTCTATAAAGCATGTCTGAAACTGTCTTAGCCTTCAAAAACGCTGCCATTTATCAGCGTGATCAGCTGATATTGAAGGACGTCACTCTTTCCATCAACCGTGGTGAATTTGTTTATTTGATCGGAAAAACTGGCAGTGGCAAAAGCAGTCTCATGAAAACTCTATATGGAGACATTCCGCTGAATCAAGGCGATGGCCATATTGTGGGTTTTGATCTCAAAACACTCAAAGAACGTGAAATCCCCTATTTACGGCGCAAACTTGGCGTGGTCTTCCAAGATTTTAAATTGCTCAATGAGCGCAGTGTTACCGACAATCTCCTTTTTGTCCTAAAAGCAACCGGCTGGCAGGATAAAATAAAAATGACGCAGCAAATCAATACAGTACTGACCAAGGTGGGAATGGGTGATCAAGGTCATAAATATCCACATCAACTTTCTGGTGGTGAACAGCAGCGCATTGCAATTGCGCGCGCGTTGTTAAATGATCCGGAACTGATTATTGCCGATGAACCTACCGGAAATTTAGATCCACAAACGAGCATCGAGGTCATGGAGGTGCTTCAGGAGATCCATCAAAGTGGTCGGACCATTCTTATGGCGACACACGACTATGCCCTATTATTAAAATACCCCTCAAAAACGCTGAATTGCGAAGGTCAAAAAATATTTGAAGTGGTTCAGAAGACCCTCTAAGGTTATCGATCAGCATCATGATTTTTAGTGCGCAAAGCGCAAGGTGGCCATTGGCCCTCATTTATCTTTAAATGAATACCCTTACTTTGGACCTCTGGCTGGAAATGTGTCCCAGGCCCTAAAACGATAGCCGTTCTTGACGTCAGATCCAACGCACTTGACCCTGAAAAACGAAGGTGGCTCAATCGTACTGATTGGGCATAGGAGGTCAAAAGGAAATCCCACCGATCAAATTGCTGCTCCGATAAGCTGACTTCCGCATGGATATCGTAAAGGTTTTTGACTAAAGACACCGCTTTTCCCGTTTGAAGAATGCCAGCTCCATAGTGACCATAATAGGGTTTATTGGCCTCAATATGGTCGATATTCAATGCTGTAATTTTTAGTATTGACTCAATCTCTTGAGCCGGCAAACATGGGCATAAGGCATTCATCAGACCAATAGTCCCAGAGACCAAGGGTGTTGCAGACGAGGTGCCTTGGTAGGTTCCCATAACCACTTCATCTTCCAAAATCCACTTATTATACCGAAAAAGCCCAACAGTAGGTGCCAACAAATCAACTTCCGTGTTGAGTGTCGCCACAGATTCGGGATAAATTCTGAGCGGGCGACTGGTGTCATAACCATCAAACCCCGCCGTGCGCCCAACAAAACCCATGACATTTTCTACAAAGGGTCGCCCGTCTGCCTCATAGTCTAGACCCTCCAGGGGGTTCTGGTGGAGAAACATCACTGAAGACACTGAAATCACCTTATCAAGTGAAGCAGGGTAATAATACTTTTGCCCCTTATTTTTCTTCCAACTTTGATTTCCTGCACCTGCGACCACTACTGTTCCCATTGCCATGAGCGTGTCGATCACTTCCTGTGCTCTTGCCGTTTTTTGACTCGTGACCCAGCTGGCATTGATGACCTTGGCACCATTAAGGCCGAGTTCCAGCAACATTTCCATATTAGGGTTGCCAAAAACCGTAGTCAATAAACTGCAATCGTAACACACACCGGGAATGCCAAAATTATTGTCGCCCTGTGCCGCGGCAATGGACCCCACACTTAAGCCATGTCCTGAGGCCAATGGCGCCTTTTGAAGGATTTTAGTTTTGCCGCTAAAGTCGAGTAATGTGGTGTCGATCGCGCCATCAGAAAGTCCAATGATCACTTGACGATGACCTGTAGTCTCATGCCATGCTTCGGGCACGCCCAAAAATTCCAAATACGCCAAATCAATGGGCGCCACTGTATCCCCTGCCTTATTTTTTAAAACCAGGAAATCATTAGGCAGATACCGAGGTGATTCTTGAGCCCAAGCGCATGGACCAGACAAAACATAGACCAAAAGGACCAACCATTTAAGGGGCTTTAAGAAGTGCATGCCCGAATGTAATAAAAAGTGACGGCAGTACCTCAGTAAAATTGTAAATTAGCCCAAGACTTAGGATATGCTATCTATTCTTATTCCTTTTCACAACGACGATATAGCGCCACTTATTGAGGCGCTCCTTGAAGACGCACAAAATCTTCAGGCCAAGCACGAGTTATTGCTATGGGACGATGCCTCCACCTTTAAATTTACACTGCCAGAACACTGGAAACAGCACCCTGAAATATCCGTACACAGAAATGCGCAAAACCTCGGAAGAACTCATACCCGTCAACTTTTGGCAAAAGCTGCGCAATACCCTAACCTATTATTCCTAGATGCAGATATGCTGCCCATCACACCGGGATTTCTTCAAAGGTATTGGACCCAGGATCCAGCCTCATTTGACCTCATTTCTGGAGGCATACGCTATCAAGCTGCACCACCAGAGCCTGCTCAATATCTGCGGTGGTACTATGGCAAATTTAGAGAAGCCAAACCTGCCTCAGAGCGCCAGAAAAACCCGTATTATGTTCTTTCTTCAAATCTTTATATCAAAAAAGATTTATTCCTCAAATTCAACTGCGTACTGGACCACCAATACGGGCTAGACAATATTTTTTCTTTTCAACTTCATCAGCATCAAGTGCGCGTAGTGCACTTAGATAATCCGATTTATCATTTGGGTCTCGAAGAGCATCATGCGTATTTGCAAAAAATTAAAAACGCCATCAAGACATTAGTCATACAAGAGCAAGAAGGCACTATATCGCCTGAATTTACAACATTACAGCAGGCAGCCCAGAAACTAAAGAGATGGCGACTGGCCTCATTGTTTTTTCAGATCACCAAACCCATGATCAACCCAATCAAAAAACAACTCTGCGGGGACCGACCCCGGCTCTTCTTGTTGGATATTTACAAATTACATCACTATATTGCCCTCAAGTATCACTCATGAATCCAAAGTTTTCTGTCATCGTACCGCTTTACAATAAGGCCCGAGATATTGTCGAGACCTTAGAGAGTGTATGGGCGCAAACACATACAGAATTTGAAGTCATCGTGGTTGATGATGGCTCTACAGATCACGGCATGGACTTGATCAGTCATCATCTCGACCCAAGACTCCGTCTATTTCGTCAGGAAAATCAGGGCGTTGGGCCGACCCGTAATTTTGGAGTCCGGCAAGCTAAAGGACGCTATGTCGCTTTTTTAGATGCCGATGACTACTGGCATCCCCATCACCTCGCAGATCTTCATCAAATCACCACCGTCTATAGTCAAGGCCAATGGTTTGGCACGGCCTACGAAAAAGATTTTGGCTCTGGACAGACGCGACCGATGGATACACCGCTGAGTAATCTTGCCCAAGATTGGTCTGGCCCATTAGATAATTTTTTTGTCATGGCGAAGAAAGACTGTCCTGCGTGGACTTCAGCCTTGTGTTTTGACAAAGAGTTTTTTAGTGAATTAGGTGGATTCAATCCCGAAATCACTCTAGGTGCTGGTGAGGATACTGAACTTTGGATCAGGGCCGCATTAGCATCACCACTTTACTTCTGCAACCGTGTATCTGCGCGACACAGACTTCAAGGCAGCAATAGAGTTTCCCATGCGCCGACGCTCAAGAGAAGATTTATTGATCTTGATCAATTTAATGATGCCGCGACCCAACGCCCTGACCTGAAATATTATTTAGATGTCAATCGCTATGCTATTGGCCTGAAGTATCAATTGGCTGGCGAGTCAAAAATCGCTGCCTCCTATTTCGACGCAATTGATGTTCATTCACTGACCAAAAAGCAAAGACTATTAATACACAGTCCCGTTTGGGCTTTAAATTTAATGAGACATATTCAAGTCTTACTGCTGCATTGCGGTTGGCGCCTAACCGCGTTTGAACGCTAAAAAATTGTCATAGTTTCGGAGGTAATCCGCTTCATCAAATTCTCCTGAAGATAAAACCAAACAAACTGATCCGGCAGAAAAATCATCTAGTGAACGCCAAATACCTCGTGGTATGATGAGTCCTTGATTGGGCTTATTGAGCAACAGTGTCGTGGTTGATGTGCCGTCATCTAATGCAACCGAAAAGCTGCCGCTGAGTGCGATCAAACATTCAACTTGATCAATATGTGCGTGCCCACCGCGAGCCGCATTAGACGGCACATCGTAAAGATAGTACACCCGCTTGATGGCATACGGCAATACATCACCCTCTATAACAGAGAGGTTGCCGCGTCTGTCTTCGATCTTTGGCAGATCGATGCGTTGGCAATTTTGTATGGTGGTCTTAGTCATGATCTAATAGGGCTTTCCAATGTTTTGCAACATGTTCCATGGCAAAATGCTGAACGGACGCTCGAGCATGATCGCAGCAAAGCTGATGAAACTCTCGATCGAGACACATTCGGTCAATCGCCTGAGCGAAAATACGACTATTTCGCTGACCCACCAGCAATCCATTATGTTGGTCCTGGATAATTTCACTCGGCCCGGAATTAATGTCAATAGCGACAACAGGGGTCGACAAACTTAAGGCTTCGATCAGCACCATAGGAAACCCTTCAAAAAAACTTGTCAGAAGTACCGCCTGAGCTCCTGCCACTATGGGCCTCGGGTCAGGTTGGAACTCCATGAAAATGATGCGGTCCGAGCACCCCAATGACAATGACTTTTCTTGGAGCGATTCTTTGTCGGGTCCCTGACCCATGATGCGCAAATCAAATGAACTTTTCCCGGCTTCAGACAAACTAAACGCCTCAATGAGTAACGACAGGTCCTTGACCTGATCATCTAGCCGACCATACCACAAGACATATGGCCGCTCATCTGACGGTGCTTCTTGGGGCACATATCCCGACCAAGCCGGCGCTATGCTATTGGGAATATAGTGGGTGTTTTTCAGGCCATGGTTGTCCAGAATTTCATTTTTGATCCACTCAGAAACTCCGATATTGGCCCGATTCGACTGGCATAGTTGAGCAAAAACCTTTGGGAATTGTGTCAGATACATGGGCACATGGGCACTATGAGTGACATATATCAAACTTAGGCCTCGATAAAGCCATTTTTTATAAATCAATTCCTTGAGGATATTATTCTTTGGCCTGTGGTCAATCACGACATCGGGACGTTCTTGTGACAAGAAAACTCTGAGTTGCTTGAATTTTGACCAACGGGGCATCATGCCATACCCCACTCCTGTCTTTAGAGGAGACCATATTTGGCCTGCATAAGCATAAGTAAAGTCATGGTTCAAGAGGACTATGGTCACTCGAGCACCCATATCATGCCACATCTGTGACTGAGCCGCCACGGCACGCTCCGCACCACCCTTTGACAAAGAAATGGCGACTAAGCAAATGTGGATGTTTTTAACTTCGTTCAAATAGGCTACCTTAGTGGTCACAGGCAAAGATATGAAGATACTTTTAGTAGGCGAGTACAGCAGACTGCACAATTCTTTGAAAGAAGGTCTATTAGCGCTAGGCCATCAGGTCAAGATCATCGGCTTTGGGGATTATTTCAAAAACTATCCCGTTGACGTTAAATTTGTGCGGCCATATCAAATAGGGCTGATGAAGTATGTCAAAAACACAGTCTTCCGCATTTGTGGCTTTGATTTGGCTTCCTGGCAAGTCAAGCGCCAATATTTTGGCCGCGCTCATGAATTTAGAGACTTCGATATTGTGCAACTCATCAATGAAAGTCCGCTAGGCATTGCACCTGAAGATGAATCATCTATAGTCCAGCATTTAAAAAAACACAATCGCGCTCTATTCGTGCTCTCCTGTGGCACCGATGTGATCAGTGTCCGTTATGCTCTTGAGCAAAAATTCCGGTATTCCATTTTGACGCCTATGTTCGATCATAAAGGCACTCCAGAGGATTATGCGCCGATTCTAAAATACACCAAGCCTGAATTCATCAATTTGCACCAAAAAGTAATGGCTTTATCCAATGGTACCATTGCCACCGATTTAGATTACCACATTCCGATGTTGGGGCATGAAAAATACCTGGGACTGATTCCAAATCCCATCAACACCGACCTTCTTCAGTTCAAACCTGTCTCTCGGGATGAAAGAGATCCTAACGCAGATACTGAGAAGGTGGTCACGATATTCCATGGCATCAATACAAAAAATTATTTCAAAAAAGGGAGCGATTACTTCGAACAAGCACTAGAGACGATAAAGGCGAAGTACACCACTAGAGTACAGGTGATCACCACGCGTGATGTCCCCTATGACGCTTATATCAAAGCCTATGAGCAGGCAGACATCATACTGGATCAGGTTTTGGGTTTTGACCAAGGGTACAACGCCCTTGAGGCCATGGCCCAAGGAAAAATTGTCTTTACTGGTGCGGAGCAAGAATGGTGTGATTACTATCAATTAGCCCCTGACACCGTGGCCATTAATGCCCTCCCCGATGCCGCCGCTCTCGCAGAAAAATTAAGCATTCTTATCGATGATCCAGCATTGCGCATGACCATCAGGCAAAACGCGCGTCAATTTGTAGAACAGCACCATCATTATCAATCAATTGCCCAACAGTATCTCGATACCTGGCAAAAATCCATCACTTAATACAAGATCAAGTAGCGCTCCATTAATTCTTGTTCGCTCGCCCAATCGCGCGCTATATCAGTCTTAAGTTTCTGCGCTGGCACCCCGCCGATCAAGATATTTTGCCCCCAGTCAGAATAATCTTTTGTGCACAGGGTATTAGAAGCAACGGTGCAATGGTCTCCTGTTTTGGTTCCTTGCAATACGGTCACGCGATTGCTGATATAATTATACGACCCCAAACGAATTGGTCCATGCATTGGATAACGCTCTCTGGTTTTGGTGTGGATCATTTGGTGAAAATTAGTATCGATCAGCTGAGCCTCAGAGCCCACGCGTGCATAATCGCCAAGACTAATATAATGATGACAAATCACCTTCCCATTGGAGGCGATACTGGACATATTGCCCATCTCCAATGAGGCATTTTGCCCCACATGGACAAAATAATCGATACCGATCTGTGCATAACCCCGAAAAGTGATGCAGCCCTCCAAGTGTAATTCTGCTGCCCGACGTGTTTTGGTCACCAGCTCATAGGGTTGACCAAATCCAACCAATCCCATTTTGCAAAGCTTAGGCAACTCAATCGTACCAGTCAATTTTCCAAACGAAACGGGACCGTAAAACAAAATTGGCAAATGACGCGCTTGGGCAAAAGGCAACATCTTGAAGTTGAAATATAAAGACTTGATCCAATTGACCTTGAGGTACAATCGCATCCGCTTTCGCATGTATCGGTATGGCTTTTTAATGGTCTCCATTGCGGCGCTTCAATTGGTTGCTGAACAATTCTTTTAATCCTAGTTTTTGGTCCAAATGGTACAACGAAAATAGACAAGTTATCGCAATTACAAGAACTCTAAGGCTGATTTGACCAATCCCTGGGGCCATAAAGCTGACGCCAAAGGCCGCCAGACAACACAAAATACCCAAGCCCAATAGGCCAAAAAAGCGGCCCGGCAACTGCAACTGATAGCGCTTTTTGACAATAAGGCTTATGCCGCTCAAATGTATGATATAATAGACCAAAAAACTCATGCCCAAGCCTTCTAACCCCCCAAAACGATAGCCCAAAATATTCAAAGTAAACAGAATAGCATTGAATCCGACGGTTGTTTTGAGGAACAAATTAGAGTCGCCTTTGGCGATCAACACATAGCCTAAAGAAAAAGAAACTGCTTTAAACAACATCCCGAGTATGCCCCAAGTCACCATTGGAACGATCGCCAAAAATTCTTTGGTATAAAGCACCTCTATGATCCACGGGGCCAATGACAAAAAAATCACGATGATCGGCAGTATCAAGACTAATGCGACAAAAGCTTGTGCTGCCACCGCAGATCGGGCCTTCTCCAACTGATCGACGACCTCAGTCAGTCGCGGAAAATAATCGGTACCCATGGCGGTGAATACAAGACCAACATAGGTGTTGAGGATCACAAAACCAGCATTGTATAATCCAACCTGACCTAGGCCTCCAAGGCTGCTGATGAAAAGTTGGATCAAATAACCTACTACTAAGGTGATGATCGAACTCAGGCTCAGCATCACGCCCAGTTGGATCATGGGCTGGCCCTTTTGCCATGCATCATTAATACCCATGAGCCTCACATGGAGTGATTCTCTCTTTGCTATATAAGTAGTGACAATAAAGCTCAATAACGAACCTATGATGATGGCCGGTACAATAGCATCAAACTGATAGAAATAATATAATGGAACCGTGAGCAGCAAGGCCATAAAGTTACCCCAAAGGTTAGCCTTAGCCAGACCACCGAGTCTCCGTAATCCTTGAAGTTGTGTGAGTTTTCCTTGAGTCATTTGCCTAAAGAACAAAGCGATCGCCACTCCACGGACCGCATTAGTATAGGCCGTGTCTTCAAAAACCCAAAGACTGATCCACTGCGCCGAAATGAGCAGTAAAATCATGCCAAAAATTGAGGTGAGCCAAAAAAGAGTGTGCAATACCGATAGGGTTTCCACTTGATCATCTTGACACTCCGGCGCACCATTGGCGGCAATTTCCTTGACACCACTTCTGTCCAAGCCCAAGTTGGTCAAGGCACCCACCAAATTAATGGTGGCGACAAGCAAACTGGAAATACCCATTCCTGTTGGCCCGATGAACAGTGCAATAAATTTAGACCGCACGAGTGAAATAATGATGTTGAACACCTGCACCCCTCCAAAAAGTGATGTGGCTTTGAGTATAGTCTTATAGCCCTGGCGGTCACTCATCACTTCGGACTTTTTCTTTGGCTTGTCGGCTAACGTAATACCAGACCATTAAAAACACAACCACCACATAAACCACGTACCGGATCATGTGGCCGATCACAACACCTTCAACCCCGTACTGCCCAATAAAATAATGGGCAAAGACATAAAATAAACCGACCGACAAAATTTCGGTAATGACAAAATAATACACCAATTTACGGGCTATAAAATAGTAGGACATGACCATTCCAATAAGCCGGATGAAATCACCGACCAATTGCCACTTAAAGAGTGAAGACATGGCATCAAATCCAGGAAAAATGAGGTCAATGATGAAGCCACGACAAAAATAGACGCCAATCATCCCCAGCCCGAAAATGGGCAATATTGTTCGGTAGACGATTCCCATTTCTTTGAGAAATTGAAGACGACCATGAACCACCGCAAATTTCGGAATCACATACATGGTAAACAGTATGGTCGAAAAGGCCATGTAATTCTTGGACAGATCGAGCATAGCCGACCAAATTCCTGCATCACTTTCTGAAATTCGTCGCAAGATGAGGTTTCTGATTTCAATTTCAACAGTACTGAGCACTACGGTCGAAAAAAATGACATCATTGAAAAGGCCACGAACAACTTGGCCATCGGCGCCCTAAAAACCAGATTCTTGATCTTCAAGTATTGCCGCAAAACATCTATAAATACCCATAACAGAATCAAAAGCTGGATCAATGGTGTGGCTGCGATACCGATGAGGACACCGTCAAAGTTGTTTTGCATCAGACATATGATGACCCAGGCCGAACTGACCAAATAGCTGACTAAATCAATCTTAGCAAATTTTTTGTATTGCGATAGCCCATTGACAACGCCATTAAAAACCCGCTGAAGACTAATAAATGGGACTAAAACAGCAATTAACTGAATCAAATAAGCGTATTGATAGGTGCCAAACAAGTAATGACTCAGGTCCTGATGCCAAACCAATAATACAACAGCGCTGACGATACTGCCGATCACCGTAAACACAAAAGTCGTCGAAAATAAATCCTTTAATTTCTCCTGATCATCTCGGTATTCAGAGATGTACTTGACCACACCGTTAAAAATACCCAAGGAGGTGAATGACGTCAGTAACTGAATCAAACTGCGCAATTGGCCTTGCAGGAATATACCTGATTCGCCAAAATTTTCGGCGATCATTCGTCTGATAAACAAAGAAATAAATTGACGCACCAAGATGACCGGAGCGTTGAGCGACGTCATCTTGAGCAAGACATTATTTCTTATGAACCCTGGGATCCTCACCTAGTATCTGTTTAAAATTTCAATGACAAGACCCACTTGATCATCTGTCATTACGGGACTCAAAGGAATACTGATGACCTGATCGTGAATGCGTTCCGTTACTGGAAAGGACAAATCACCTAAATCACTTAGTGCATTTTGCCGATGAGGTGCGACAGGATAATGAATCAAGTACCCTATTTCATTTTCTGTCAAATACGCCTCAAATTCAGGGCGATTAGCAACCCGGACAACAAACAAATGGTAGACATGGTCTGTCGTACACCGCTGCTCTTGCAAGAAAATTTTGTCCGACTTAATTTCTGTTAAATAACGCTGTGCAATGGCCCTTCTGCGCGCGTTATCTTGATCTAATAAGGTCAGTTTTTGTAATAAGAAGGAGGCCTGTATTTCGTCTAAACGCGAGTTAAACCCAGGCCATTCATTAATGTATTTGGAAGTTGTACCATAGTTGCGCAAGGACCGGACCGCTTGCGCCAAATCGGTGTCGTTGGTCGTGACTGCTCCAGCATCGCCCAGAGCGCCAAGATTCTTTGTTGGGTAGAAACTAAAGCCGGCTGCATCACCTAAATTACCCGCCTTCAACCCCGCCAGGTTAGTTGCCCCATGGCCTTGTGCTGCATCTTCGATCACCAGCCAATTCATTTTCTTGGCTAACCGATTGATCGCATCCATTGGGGCCAATTGTCCATAAAGGTGGACCGGCATGATTCCGCGAATGTTTTGGCCCTTAACTTGAGATAATTGATCCAAATCAAAATTATATGAATCAATATTTGATTCGATGAGCAGTGGAGAGAGACCTGCCTGCTTAATGGCCAATATTGTCGCAATATAAGTATTGGAGGATACCACAATTTGATCGCCATCTTTCAACTGACCTAGTGTTTTATAAGCCTGCAGAATCAAGTGTAAAGCTTCTAAACCATTCCCAACCCCGATACAATACTTGACCCCACAATAATCTGCAAACGCCCTTTCGAAATCACGTACGGCATCTCCCAAAATTAATTGACCACGTTCTAAGAATGCAGCAAAATCTGCCTTGAAACCTTGATCAAAGCGCTCATTAATTTTCTTAAGGTCCAAAAACGGAATCACGTAAATTGAAGATTTAAAGTTTTATGCGCCGCACTGCTGACGCGATACTGAGTGGTTGTGATGCATCGGGCACCGCAGGTTTCTTTCCAAAAGAGTAAGCCCCTATTGAGTAATTTTCCTTGTTCTTCACTAGAGGAATTGAAGTTGAAAAATCGCCGGTCTTCCTCAAAATGCTCCATGATGTAATCATAAGCCAAATCTAAACTTCCTAAAGTATTCTTCTGCTCATCACCCATGACATATTGAGGGTGCACCGTTGTCGGTGTCAAAAACACAGTAGTCCCGGCCACCAACTTGTTGTTATGGTAAACAGAAACTTGTTTGATGTTATCGGGGAATCTTTGGGCCAATAATTCTATTTCCGCCAAAGTATGTACCGGTGTCGCTTTGTGTTTTTCATGAAGCTGCGGCATCAGAATGGTGTCCCAAAACTCTTTGAAATTGCCATCAACACGGACTTCCAAATCATGACGAAGGGCCTTGTTCATCCCTTCACGTCTGTTTTTTTCAAATGACAAACGATCGCGGTAATCAATCACGAGCAAAACTTCTTTTTTGATGCATTGAGCCCCGCACAAATTCATGAAATAATCGGACTCGTCGCTCGGCAATTGGTGGTATATTCGTGGGATTTCTTTGATCTCCAAAGCGGCAAAATCGTTGCAGTCTGCATATGATAATACGGCCTTAAAGGCCTCAAAAGCATCCAAGAATTTTATTTTTCTGCTCCAGACAAACCCCCCATAAGTGAGGCCATTATGCGACACTAAGTATTGACCAGATTTGTGCGCTGGCAATACAGCAATGAGCTTCTGGTCTTTAAAAATCATAAGGGAATGGTCCTCAAAGCGGTCTGAATGATAGTCCATAAAGCCGCGATCAAATAAGAAAGTGGCGTTTTTGGCCTTGGCCACAAAACTATTCCACAAGTCTTTATCTGCACCGCTATAGAGTCTTACATCAATCATTATTCATGTTTTTCGCACACGACCAGTCCTTGGTCGTTGAGGTATTGGTAAACGCCGTCATGCATGTCATCTTTTAGAATAACATAGCTGGTGTCTGGCGCCAAATTCTGCGCATATTCAGGGGCTTGGCCTAAGTGCGCAAATAACAAACGAAATACATTGACCGATGTTGTAAATGGTATCGCAACATCTGGTTTGATCTGCTCTGGCCAGCGTACCGACAACTGACTACTAAAGATAGAATAAATTAAATCCCTGTCCTGCGTTTTCTGATAAATCTCATTAGTGTAATTCATGCCAACAAAACCTCCATGATCTCCTATGATCATGATCAATGCCTCGGGATCACGCGCTAGTATTGTCTCCACCAAATCATTGGTCTTGATTTGACCGCGCTGCATGCTTTCGTACCAAAGCTCAGCCTCTTGAAGAGCACCCAGAGATGATGCTGGCTCACTATGGATATGTCCTGGATTAAAATATTGCACAAAATAAAACTGTGGGGCCTTATTGTTTGGATCCATCAATGCGCTGAGCTCCTGATTAACTTCTGCTCTTAAGTTAAAACCCTGACTCAAATACCCGATGGCTTCGTAAGAAAAATTTGCTGTATCAAAACCGAGTTCGGGATGATTGGCGAGTAAATATGGGGCTTCAGAGATAAAGTGACTTGTATATCCATTATGATCGAGCACGTTGAGCACCTGATTGTTTGTAATAATGCTTTCTCTTGCGTCAATCGCCTCGCTAAAACTTTTACCATTATTGTAGTAATGGTGTTTCATCATTAATAAAGAACTATTAGACGACAAGGTTGAGGCATAATTGGTTCTGAAATCGTCATAATGCACAAACCCTTGTGCCGTGAGCGCTGCTCTAAAATTTTCACCGTTCATTTGATAATAACCCCTTGATAGCTCGCTGAAATTTACCAAACCATCGGGCTGTAATACATAAATATTTGGTCGATTTTTGAGCGCCAAAGTCGTGATGTCATCGACAGGTACTTTCCATTGATGCGAAAGATTAAGGCTGTGATACACTTGAGCCGAAAATGTGACCCCACCCATCAATACCATCAAAAATTGTATCACCATAATTTTTTTATGGTGTTGACCAAAAAAATAACTATACAATCCACTCACCACGACAATGGCCAAAGTGATTTTGCGATGTGGCGCCTCAAGTAAAGTCACCTTGATGAAAAAAAGAAACAAGCCCATTCCCAGAAAGGGCAGATAATAATGCTGAAGAACTTTTATCCTTTGCCATGAAAAACCATAACACCCTAAAACTGCTAATGCCATAGGCAGCATCAAAAATCTCAGAACAAAAAACCAAAAATGTCCCCAAGAATTGATAAGTCCATAATTATTGCTGGCATAAAACAATACAGGATAAAGTCCTGCAAGAAGCCCAACCAATAGTGGATATGATAATTTTGACTTTATTGACCAACCGCTCAACCCCATCAGATTAGTTGTTTTTTCTTTTCATCAGATAGAGTATTCTGGCACTCTGAGGAATCTCAATTTGATCTTCGATCGTAAAAAGTGTTGAAAAATCATTTTCAAAGGCCTCTTGATGATAATGATCAAAGTGATTGATGAATTCACGTTTGCGCACTAACAAAGAATGCACCCAGCTGTCGTTCCGTTTAGGGAACTCAATCACCAAATACTTCGAAAATCGAGCGAAAAAAGCCGCCGAAGAAACAAAAGGCACGTTGCCCGATAAAGTCACGTGGTGGATCAAGGCCAAGGCAAGGGTAATGTCTGGGCCAAAATCCGAAAGCCGGTCAATCATCGCACCACGTTCTTGATTGTTGAGGCCAATTCCAGGACTAGGTTGCAATACATCGAGCCGCAAGGGCAGCATGTTTTTTTCGTTATTGCTCCTCACCTGCCTATAATTCTGTGCCACTGCATTGGGATCGATGTCCGCAACAATAGCCAAATCCATTTCAGGCAAAATACACCGTGCAAATGTCCCATCGTTACCGCCCAGATCTACTAGCGTTTTGGCCTTAGTGCGCTGAACCCACTCAGATAATTGTTGTTTTTTGAAATTAAACGATTCAGCAGTGTAATTGGTCTTGTCGTAATAATCGCCCCACTCCGTTTCTTGATGCATCTTGAGGTCCTTAATGTACTCAAACAAAGCTTCTATCATATTGAGCTGCGCCTTCTTGCTCAGCGTGATGACACGTCCAGATTCACGATATTCGTCATTATGCTTGGCTTCTAATTTTGCCAATAAATGTATGTTGGTATATAAGGTAGAACTCCATCTTGACTTGAACGGCAGCAACGAGGCGGTCAAGGCTACTGGAATACCATCAATTTGGTTCTGCGATAGTTTGAGCATTTCACCACCATGGTAATGGGCTAAAACCAAGGGGGATAAAAAATGCATCACAAACTGTTTATAAGCCCTCCAGGGTGTATTTTCTTCATAAAAATCAAATGAAAGCGTATCGATAAAAACCGGACGACCTTGATGAAAAGTAATGTTGTAGGCAGAAGCATCTTTGAGGATAAATCCTTTGGTCAGCGCGTGTTTTTGCAGCTGCAAGGTCAATAATGCAGCATGTTTGAGTTGGTCAAAACTCCATTCGTAAGGATGACTAATAAATGGTATGACCTGTGGAGTGATCTCAATACGTTCAGCACTTCGTGCGGTTTCGGTGTGCGCAATCAAAAGGCCTCTATCGAAAAGTGTCTGAAAAAAACCCGATTCAGTTAAAGCTTCGTATTGCGGAAAATAGATAGGATTAATGGCACGTTTTAGCACGTTACCATCATAAAACATATAACCCGAGGGGTCTCTAAAAGACGCTTGATGCTTAGTTTTTTGTGCTGTCATGTTTTTGGGTATCGTCGTCCTCTAGATCAATAGAATCGTACGAATCGTCTTTGGTTTTGGTGAGTCCAAAAAACGATTTTACCTGATACATCACATTTTTAGAAAAGAGCAAAATCCCTGCAGCAGCGGCGACTATAGCTTGTACAAGCATCGCCCCTAATCCTGGATCGAAATATAAAAACATCATAGAAATATAACGCATTAAGACATTACTTTGGTCTCTAGCACAAATTAACTAAAAAATGAACACTTAGGCGGTCTGTTTGCCTTAAAGTTTGATCCTTTTGCGGTCAACCTCTTTAAGGTAAATCTTGCGCAGGCGCAAATGTTTCGGGGTCACCTCAACATACTCATCTTTCTGGATGTATTCCAATGCTTCTTCCAATGAGAACTTGATTGCAGGCACAATCCGCGCCTTATCATCGGCGCCTGAGGAACGTACGTTGCTCAACTTTTTTGTTTTGGTTACATTCACCGCCATATCGTCTTGACGAGAATTCTCTCCGATCACTTGGCCTTCGTAGATGTCTTCTCCCGGATCTACAAAGAAACGACCGCGATCTTGCAATTTGTCAATAGAGTAAGGGATTGCCGAACCGTTTTCCATAGAGACCATACTGCCGTTTTGACGCTCTGGAATACCCCCTTTGAGTGGTTGGTACTCCAAGAATCTATGGGTCATAATGGCTTCGCCAGCAGTAGCAGTCAACAACTGATTACGCAATCCTATGATCCCACGAGAAGGGATCAAGAATTTACAGATCATGCGTTCTCCTTTACCTTCCATACTCTGCATTTCACCCTTTCGGATGGTGACCATATCGATGGCACGTCCGCTGACCTCTTCAGGAAGATCAATGGTCAATTCTTCCATCGGTTCACATTTGACACCATCAACCTCCTTGATGATGACTTGTGGTTGGCCAATTTGTAATTCATACCCTTCCCGACGCATCGTTTCTATGAGTACAGAAAGGTGCAAAACACCACGACCAAAGACCATGAATTTATCTGCACTATCGGTTTCTTGAACGCGCAGGGCCAAATTCTTTTCTAACTCACGCTCTAAGCGCTCTTTGATGTGTCTCGAGGTGACAAATTTTCCGTCCTTACCAAAAAATGGCGAATCATTGATGGTGAATAGCATGCTCATAGTCGGTTCATCAATGGCAATAGTTTGCAAAGCCTCAGGATGCTCAATATCCGCAACAGTATCACCAATTTCAAATCCTTCTAGACCAACGATAGCACAAATATCGCCCGCTGCAACTTCAGCAATTTTTTTACGGCCCAAACCTTCGAAGGTGTGTAATTCCTTGATCCGACTCTTGACAATCTTTCCATCACGCTTGACTAAAGAGACCTGCATGTTTTCACGCAACACCCCACGCTGCAATCGACCGATAGCAATCCGCCCTGTAAACGAGGAGTAGTCTAGAGAAGTAATGAGCATCTGTAAAGTCCCTTCTTCTGTTTTGGGCTCTGGAATGTGTGCCAATACCATATCTAAAAGAGGTTCAATTGACTCCGTTGGTTTTTGCCAATCTTCGCTCATCCAATTGTGCTTTGCAGATCCGTACACCGTCGGAAAATCAAGTTGCCATTCTTCCGCACCCAATTCGAACATCAAGTCAAAAACCGCTTCATGCACTTCCTCTGGCGTACAGTTTTCTTTGTCCACCTTATTCACTACAACACAAGGCTTCTTGCCTAAAGCAATGGCCTTTTGCAATACAAAGCGAGTTTGAGGCATCGGTCCTTCAAAAGCATCTACCAATAGAAGCACACCATCTGCCATATTGAGCACGCGCTCTACTTCTCCACCAAAATCTGCGTGACCAGGAGTATCAATGATATTGATCTTGGTGTCTTTGTAGACGACCGAGACATTTTTTGAGGTAATGGTAATGCCACGTTCCCGCTCTAGATCATTGTTGTCTAATATGAGCTCTCCGGTCTTTTCGTTGTCACGAAACAAACTACAGTGGTGTAAAATTTTGTCGACCAATGTTGTTTTTCCATGGTCTACGTGTGCAATAATGGCGATGTTCTTGATGTTCATAATACCCCGTTTTAGGCCGCGCAAAAGTAAAGCTATTTCACTGAAAATAATGGTTTTATTAAAATAATATTTAATTTCAGATGGCGCGCCAAATTCATGCCTCAAAGCGATGAGGAAAAAATGTATCTTTGAGCCATTAAAATAGCCTTATGGACCTGACTCAAATCCCGCAATTAAAACATACAGACGCCGATAATTTTTTCTTACTGGCAGGACCCTGTGCTATTGAAGGCGAAAGTATGGCACTGCAGATTGCCGAGACGGTGCTTGAGATGACTGATGCCTTGCGTATTCCATACATCTTTAAAGGCAGTTTTAAGAAAGCTAACCGCAGTCGCCTGGATAGTTTTACGGGGATTGGCGACGAAAAAGCGCTAAAGATCTTGCGAAAGGTTTCAGAGACTTTTCACATCCCAACAGTCACAGACATTCATGAGGTGCACGATGCCACCTTAGCTGCTGCTTATGTGGACGTCTTACAGATTCCCGCATTTTTGGTCCGTCAAACAGACTTAGTCGTTGCAGCCGCAGAGACCGGTAAGGTTGTGAATCTCAAAAAGGGACAGTTTATGAGCCCAGAAAGCATGAAACATGCCGTAACCAAGGTCCAAGAATCTGGCAATGATCAAGTCATGATCACCGATCGAGGGACAATGTTTGGGTACCAAGACATGATCGTAGATTTTAGAGGCATCCCAACCATGAAACAATTTGCCCCTACTGTTTTGGATGTGACCCATTCACTACAACAACCCAATCAGACCGCTGGCGTGACTGGAGGTCGTCCAGAAATGATTGGAACGATAGCACGGGCTGGCATAGCCACTGGTGCAGATGGATTGTTTATAGAAACACATTTTGATCCAGCGAATGCCAAGAGTGATGGCGCCAATATGCTCGACATCGCTTTGTTGAAAAAACTACTTACCGAATTAGTGGCGATACGCCAGACGGTCAACAAGTTTTAATCCTTTCCTGCAGCAAAATCTTTGAGATATGAAAACCTTTGGGTCAGTGCTCCGTGGTGATTGGTCATCATAGCACGCTCCAAGTTTTTGTCTTGATCGCCATCAAAGAAAGAAGGTGCGATGGACGCCAAAAATTGCTGACCAAAACCATGACTAGCGTCTCGTGGTAGCTCGCAAGGCAAGTTGTCGACCGCCATGACCCCTATACTATTTGATTGGTCAAATGAGACTTCTCTGTGCTGATGCGCATCGTATCCATAAAAGGGATCTTCTATTGTGGAAGGGCGCAAGGTACAGGCTACTGGGCCATCAATATCGCAAGATACATCTGCCACAACATCGATCCGGCAATCTGGAGCCGCCAAATCTTCGCGCGTCAAAATAATTGGTGCGCCGTTACCATAAAAATGACCTGCAACGAAGAGATCTGCCACCTTAGTAAACCGCGCAAAATCACTCAGATAGTGTTCCGGGTTTTGATAGAATTCTGACTTTGACCCCAAAGAACCATCCATTTTTCGGTTATAATCCAAAATATCGATCATGGCATAAGACGGTGCTGATGATTGACCATTTAAAAAATCCGAAGGGTCAAGTTTTTCTAGGCCAAGGTGCTGCAGTATTTCTTGTGCCCCCAAAGCGACCTTGCCTTTTCCTGTGAGCACCACTTTAAAGTGCTGGGGCAACGAAATTTGGTCTAACGCCTCTTTGACCTCTTCAAGATCGTATAGTGTATGGACCTTAGGCAAATCAAAAAGACCTTGGCGAAGCCCAAAAAGACGAAATCCATTGTAGGCCCCAACCAAACCAGCATAACGACCGAAACCAATCAACCGGCTTCCTGATGCACTCACAAAAGTCTCATGATCGAAGAGACTGATCTTAAGGTCCAAAATAGCGCGCAATAATTCTCGATTGTACGGTTGCTTCTTGATGGTATGACTGAAAAAAAGGTAAGACTTCCCCGGGATCAAGGCCTGCTTAGGCACTTCTTTGACCCCAATCATGATATCGGCAGAACTGACATCATCGGTCACTTCGATGCCTAACGCACGATAAGACTGATCGTCAAATATTCTAATAGGTGATGATTCTACCAGCAATTGAGCTTGCGGAAACTGTTTCTTGAACAACACACATTGCTGGGGTGTCATGACTACGCGCTTATCTGGTGGATTTTTGCGTTCCCTTATCAGGGCAAAAGTTAGTGACATAAGCTCAAGTTTTGGTCTTAAATTTAGAGTTCAAAGATAGGTTTTTCGCGTATCTTTGCCACACTAATAAGACACATTTGGTGTCTTTGCAGTATGGAAAACAAAAAGGGGCCGACTGGTTTTGACAGCGGGTTTCATTGTTTGGTAAGCATGTCGAGCGCTGGGATATAGCTCGTAAATATCATGTTTCACACTTTTTTAAACGGCGAGAATAACTACGCCCTAGCTGCATAATCCGAATCATAGTAGGATGTGCCTCGGCCCGCAAGGCGGGCAAGCAGGAAGTCACTCGAGAGCCTTGGTTTGCGGCAATCGATTCAGTGGCTTCGTAAAAGTAAACCTAGTAACAGCAGTGCAGTGATGCTGTTATGAAACTCCATTATTGCTAAGCTTAACGCAGGTGGTTTCCTACCAGCAATAGGTCGAAAATCTCAAAGGAAAATAAACATGTAGAAAGCCTTGCAACGGCACGTTTGGACGGGAGTTCGACTCTCCCCGGCTCCACAGGACAATTCCCAAGAATATACTTTTATTTTTGGGAATAATTTTTATCTAAAACGTCCAACTAAACGCATTATGAAGGAAAATAAAAATATGATTACCGGAGTTTCATTAGGGGTACTCTTTGGCACGGTATTGGGCGCTATCTTGGATAACATTGGCTAGTGGCTCAGCATTGGCATCGCTATTGGTACCGGAGTAAGCACTGCCTTTTATGAAAAAACAAACAACGACAGTAAGGACTGTTGACGGATGCCGATACTGCGTTGATCAACCTTCAATCACGTCACCCGTCCATTCCATAATACCACCAAGCAAGTTAAAGGTGTTTGGTATTCCTGTGGCATTCATGATCATACATGCCTGTGCACTTCTGCCACCAGACCGACAATACACATAATAATTCTTATCTGGGTCAAGTCCTTTAATTTGCTCCATAAATTGGACGCTGTTTTGGATATTGCACTGAAGTGCATGGGGAATCTTACCTTCCTCGACCTCGATATCAGTGCGCACATCAATGACAACACCATTGGCATCCTCAGCAACTAACTTTGCCCAATTGTCTTGTGATAAATCTGTCATAAATCTACTTTTAATCAAAAGTAATAAAAACCTTTGGTGCACAACAATACGATCAACATTATATCAATGAAAAGAAAATCAACACAAAGGTATTTTCTTAATGTTTTTGTATACATTTGTACCTACAATAATTGTTTGCACAACAATGGATATTGAATCAAGCATTAAAAACACTGTTCCACTCTCGCCGCACGCAAAAGCCGTGATCAATGTCCTATACACCTCACGTCATATAGAGGAATGCAGTGCACTCATGTTCAAATCCTATGACTTAACGGCGCCTCAATTTAACGTCTTGCGCATATTAAGAGGGCAAAAAGGCCGTCCCGCTCAACTGAGCACAATTCAAGAAAGGATGATTGACAAGAACAGTAACACATCGCGACTGATCGACAAACTCGTCGCTAAAGATTGGGTCACACGGCGCATCTGTCGCGAAAATAGACGCAAAATAGAGATCTTCATTACCCAAAATGGATTAGACAAACTCACAGAGGTCGATCCACTAGTGGAACAAACCAACACACAATTACTCAAGGATCTCACTTTGAAAGAAATGGAGCAGCTCAATATGCTCTTAGATAAATTAAGAACCAAATAAAATATTTAACTCAAAACTCAAAAAAATGAAAAAAATCTTAACACTTACGCTATTATCTATTGTCTTGACATTTTCTAACGCCATCGGCCAAACCCAAAACAAAACCATTACCGACAGTTCGATCAGTTGGACTGGAAGCAAGGTAACGGGCAAACATTCTGGGATCATCAATCTCAAAGAAGGATTTCTTCAAATGAATGGCGAAGAATTAGTTGGCGGCTCTATCACTATCGACATGACTTCAATCATTGTTACAGATTTAGAGGGCGATTCTAAAGCGAGCTTAGAAGGCCACCTCAAGTCTGATGACTTCTTTGGTGTGGCCAATCACCCTACCGCAAATTTAGAAATCATCAGCGCGGAGCGCAACGGGAATAATTACGCTGTCACAGGCATCATCACAATTAAAGGTGTTGCTCAGCCAATTAATTTCACCCTCGGTGTTAAAAATCAATACGCTACAGCCACTCTGACGATCAATCGGACTCTATTTGGTATTCGTTATGGCTCTGGTAGTTTTTTCGACAATTTAGGCGATAAAGCCATCAGTGATGACTTCGAAATTAGAGCCAAATTGGTTCTTTAACAATAGTCATATTTATTGCTCTAAAGCCCTGTTATCAGGGCTTTTTTTATGACCTGAACCGAAGAAAATACCATACAAGAATTATCGGTTCAAATCAAGAACAACTTAAAGAAGATGACTAATTTTGTATTATACGCAAGCCAATCAAGAGCCTCATGAAGCACATACTCATTGTAGACAATTACGATAGCTTTACCTACAACTTGGTCCACTATGTGGAGGGTGAGGATTGTCGGGTCACCGTGATCAGAAATGATCAGATCGAATTGTCAGCGCTCAACAAATTCGACAAAATAATTCTTTCACCTGGTCCTGGCTTGCCCCAAGATGCTGGCGCACTCATTAAGGTCATAGAGCATAGTCACATGAATATACCCCTCCTAGGGGTTTGCCTTGGCCATCAAGCCATTGCATTAGCCTTCGGCGCAGCACTCAAAAGGCTACCACAAGTCACCCACGGTGTTGGTATTGCTATGCGTGTTGTAGACCATCAAGAACCAATGTTTCGCAATATGCCTCAAGAAATTGTGGTGGGACGCTACCACTCGTGGGTCGTAGACCCGCTCAGTATTTCACATGACTTGAAGATTACCGCTATGGGTATAGATGGCACTATCATGGCCCTGAGACACCAACACCATCCAGTCACAGGAATTCAATTTCATCCAGAAAGTCTCCTGTCACAGCACGGTAGATTAATGTTGCGCCAATGGCTCAATGACTGACAACACCTCCTCTAAACTACCAGCACCAATAATATTCCGATATCCCATTCCATCCGTGAATTATGGGCATAAAAAAAGGCCTGCTTCAAAGAAGCAGGCCTTTTCAACTTATCTAATCTTACTTATTCTTTAACTAAACGCTTGATCGCTTGACCATTCTCAGCCTGCAGTTGTACCATGTACACGCCAGAGGCTAAGTGCGCTACGTTCACACTAGCTTCAGTACTCATATCACTCAAATCGATAGTCTGAATCAAACGACCGTTGATGTCGTAGATCGCAGCACGCTCTAATTGAATGTTTGTACTGTTGCCAATGTTCATCACATTGCGCGCTGGGTTAGGATAGATCGCAACACCATTATCTAATTGGTTGCTCGCAACACCTAACTGGCTCTCAACGGTCAATTCAAAGCTACAAGTACCTACATTACCTTCGTCGTCTGTAGCAGATAACGTCACAGTGTAAACACCATCAGGCAATAATGTACCAGCAACTGGATCTTGAGTAACCGCTCCTACAGGATCACTACAGTTGTCTGTAGCAGTGACATCAGCAGTGTAATCTGGAACTTCGTAGAACAAGTCTATAGTTCCTGGATCGACAGTCATGTCTTCTGGACAGTTCTCAAGAACTGGTCCCATATCGTCAACAACAGTCATTACTGCTTGACATGAAGCAATATTGCCACTGTCATCACTAACAAATACAGTCACTGTAATAGAAGAACCAACATCAGCACAGGTTACATCAGTAACATCTACAGCAGTAATGGTGATTCCACAGGCATCAAAAGAAGCCGCAGCATCAATGAAATACTCAGGAAGTACTTCTGCCATTCCATTTTCGTCCAAGCTTACAGTAGCATCTTGACAAACCAAGATTGGGTCTGTAACATCAAGCACTTCTACTTGACTGATACAAGTCGATACATTACCACTTGAATCAGTTACTGTGACCAAAATGTCATTAAGACCTAGGTAAGAACAATCGAAGTCGAAGTTTTCAGATGGAATGAGTGCTGAGTAATCATAGTAGAAGCGTCCGTTAAAGACTCTAGGACTAAAAATATTACCCTCGAAAGGTACGTTAGTACCAGCACCTCCAGTGAATGAAAGCTCAGCGTTTGCATAAGTTTCGTTGGTTCCATCCCCATTAGTGTAATCATGAGCATGATCGGCATCTAAAACTAAAGCCATCCCATAAGACGTTCCAGCGGTTAAATCGACTGGTGCATCTAGGGTTGCTAGAGAAGGAGTGCCCGCACCCTGACCTTCACCACTACCTGTAGCGATTAGGGTCCATGCACCTGCATTATTCTCGTTTCCGATGTGCGTGCCACCAGGAATGGCATAAACATCTACAGTAAATGCTCCTGTCTCACCAGTATGAAGGTCTAAAGACGTCAATGAAACATCGGCAATAGCAGTTACATCAAAGTAAACTGCTCCACCTGCTGCTCCACCATTACCACCAGCGAAAAGGGTCGTCAAATCGTTAGAACCAACTCCAGGGGCGTCTACAGTTACTGTGTAGTCACATCCTTCGACAACACCAGCAAGTAATGCGCTAGCATCATAATTAGCCAAACCTGTATTCGGGTCTAAGACCACTTGAACCACAGCACCTGGTGCATCATAAACAACTCTTACATTGTCTATACCTGATCCCCATGCCCAGCCTCCTTCATCGTCATAATTGAAACGAACTTGGAAGTTAGCATTAGCAAATGCTACCATATCAATATTAGCAGTTTCAATACCTGCTAAATCGGCTTCTTGACGAAGTACTTCTACCCAAGTAGTGCCATCAAAAACCTCAGCTGTCAAGACACCGTCACCAGCAAAATCTTGATGCGCGTAGTCGAAAGACAATGTTGCTGTAGTCGCTCCTGAAATATTATATACTGGAGAAATCAATCTTACGACATTCACTTGGCCTCCACCAGCTAAATCATCATCAAAAATTGCTGCATTAGTGGGGAAATCCGCACCAACTGGCATATCGCCACTTCCAAACGCCCAATCTGCATTACCCGCAAGTATTTCTGTAGTCCACCCTGAAGGAACAGTTGACCCTTCGAACTCTTCTAAGAAATCACCAGAGGTTGGTTCTCCATCACACACGATTACGGGAGCAGTGGTATCTACAACTGTCACAAGGGTATTACAAGAAACACTATTACCAGCAGCATCAAATGCAGTGATTGACATCGGGATTTGTCCGATATCGGAACAGTCTACAAAATCATCTTGTGGTACTGCAGGAAGAATAAAGTCATAGTTGATCGCTCCATTCCAGAGACGTGGAGAAAAAGTGCCACTCGAAAATGGTGTGTTTTGACCTGCTCCTAATGCTAGACTCAAGTCATCATTAGCGAAATCTCCGTTTGATCCATTACCCGTTGTATAACGGTGCGCATTAGCACCGTCTAAAACCAAGGCCATAGCATAAGTTGTGCCAGCTGTCAAAGCCACACCTGACGATAAGAACGCCTCTGAAGGGGTTCCAATAGGTTCAGCGACCCCACTAGCAGTCGCTAATAATGTCCAAGCTGCTGGGTCTGTCTCATTGCCTTGATACGTTCCGCCCACAATTGTATATATACTTACGTCGAAAGCCTGACCGCCACCACCTTGAAGGTGGGTCAAAAGACCTGTCATCGAAATGTCATTGATTGCAGTTAAATTAAAGAAGACGTTACCTCCTGCTGCTCCGCCATTACCTCCGGCAAAAGTCGTTGGAAGTGAACGCGCCTCTGCAAATAAAGCAC
>JAQWJJ010000020.1 GCA_029248405.1 Flavobacteriaceae bacterium
TTAAAAAAATATTCATGCCGATTAAAGACTTTCCTCAAAGGTTATATCTCAGGTGTTTTTGTGTTTGTTTGTTTCTCTCTATGTTTTAACATAAAGTGAACGCGCTGTCAATATTTATTCTCAATATATCAATGAACTTAAACTTGTGAGATGAGTTGGAATTGAACCAAAACTTGTCGCCTGACATCTCTCTGCTTCGGGCACATCTTGCTCTAAGCGGCTGCAAATATAAAACTTAATTTGTTATCCACAACTTTGAAACAATAAAATATAAAACTTTTTTTATCCTTACTCGAGGACCGAAGAAAATGGCGTGATTTTCTCTATTAAAGCGGCTGCAAAGATAAATGGCTTTTTGACATTCACAAACAAAATATAAAAGAATTTAGAAAAGAAATAGCCCCGTCATGTCAATAGACTCAGCATGATATCATTAGCCCTGTAACAGGGCTACAAATGCCTTTGTTACCTATATATATGTCCCTTATTGGACACACCGGCAACAATACTACTTCGGCACAGTGTAATTATGCCCAATCAAACTCCATTATGCCCTTGTAAAACGCGATAATGAATAGTATCTTTGCGATCTAATTACCCCTAGTATGATAGTCATTACTTTGCCGGACGGCAGCCAAAAATCTTTTGATTCAGGATCCACTCCTGTTGATGTTGCCAAAAGCATCAGTGAGGGCCTGGCACGCAACGTTATCTCTGCTACTTTTAATGACACTGTTGTTGAGTCTTCAACACCGCTACTTACAAATGGTAAACTTGTATTGCACACTTGGAATGACGCCGCCGGCAAAAAAGCCTTTTGGCACTCCTCTGCACACATTTTAGCACAGGCACTCGAGTCACTTTACCCGGGCGTCAAACTTTGGGTTGGACCAGCGATAGAACGTGGCTTTTATTATGATGTTGATCTCAATGACCAAACCATTTCGGAAAAAGACTTCAAAGCGATAGAAGACAAAATGTTAGAAATTGCTCGAGGCAAACACGAATTCAAAATGCGTCAATCCTCAAAGGCAGATGCATTGGCTTTTTATAGGGGCATAAATGACTACAAAGTGGCGCTCGTTGAAGGTTTAGAGGAGGGCACAATCACCTTTTGCGACCACGATAATTTCACTGATTTGTGCCGCGGTGGACACATCCCAAATACAGGGATTGTGAAAGCAATAAAAATTTTAAGTGTTGCTGGAGCCTATTACAAGGGTGACGAAAACAACAAACAGCTCACAAGGGTCTATGGCATCAGTTTCCCGAAGCAAAAAGACCTCACTGAGTATCTCGAGCTTTTGGAAGAAGCCAAAAAACGTGATCATCGTAAACTGGGCAAAGAATTAGATTTATTCACCTTCTCTCCTAAAGTGGGACAGGGATTGCCTCTATGGCTTCCGAAAGGAGCCGCCTTGAGAGAGCGGTTAGAGAACTTTCTTAAAGCAGCACAAAAAAAGGCGGGTTATGAAATGGTCGTGACACCTCATATTGGACAAAAAGAATTGTACGTCACCTCTGGGCATTTTGACAAATATGGAGAAGATAGTTTTCAATCCATCAAAACCCCCAATGAAGGCGAGGAATTCATGCTCAAACCAATGAATTGTCCACACCACTGTGAGATTTACAACAGCAAACCGTGGTCTTACAAGGATTTACCAAAACGTTTTGCAGAATTCGGCACGGTTTATCGCTATGAGCAATCGGGCGAACTGCACGGGCTTACACGAGTGCGCGGCTTTACTCAGGATGACGCCCATATCTTTTGCACACCGGATCAATTGGATCAGGAATTTATGGAGGTCATTGATTTAGTGCTTTATGTTTTTGGCTCACTTGGCTTTGATAATTTTACGGCTCAAGTATCTATTCGCGATCCGCATAAACCAGAAAAATATATCGGAGATGTCGGCAATTGGGAAAAAGCCGAGAATGCGATTATCAATGCAGCAAAAGCAAAAAAATTAGATTACGTCATAGAAGAAGGTGAAGCGGCATTTTATGGACCAAAACTAGACTTTATGGTTAAAGATGCGCTCGGAAGGAGCTGGCAGTTAGGCACCATTCAGGTCGATTATAATTTACCAGAGCGCTTTGACCTGTCCTATAAGGGCAACGATAATGAATTGCACCGGCCAGTGATGATCCATAGAGCGCCTTTCGGCAGTATGGAGCGCTTTATTGCTATTTTACTTGAGCATACCGGTGGTAATTTCCCCCTCTGGCTCATGCCTGAGCAAGTCAACATTCTCTCACTGAGTGAGAAATATGAAAAATACGCTGAAAAAGTTTTACATTTGTTGGAAATTGACGAAATTCGCGCCCTTGTAGATAACCGCAACGAAACTATTGGCAAGAAAATACGGGAGTCAGAAATGAATAAATTCCCTTATATGCTAATCGTTGGCGAGCAAGAAGCACAAGACGGCACTGTTTCAGTCCGTCGCCATGGCCAGGGAGATTTAGGAACGATGAGCGTTTCGAAATTTGCTGAAATGGTCACGGCAGAAGTGAAACGAGATATCAAAGAGTTTAAAGAAGTTTAACTAATACATTCAAAGCCATAGCAATACGACGTAAAAGAAGTAGGGGTCCTGCTCGAATCATCAAGGAAGATCAGCACAAGATTAATGCAAAAATCCGTGCACACGAAGTCCGTTTGGTCGGTGAGAATATCGAAGTAGGCGTCTACACTACAGCTGCGGCTTTAGCCATAGCTGAAGAGCAAGATTTAGACCTTGTAGAGATTTCACCAAACGCCGAACCACCTGTTTGTAAAATCATGGACTATAAAAAGTTCGTGTACGAGCAAAAAAAGCGTGAAAAAGTATTGAAGGCCAAGGCGTCGAAAGTGGTGATTAAAGAAATAAGATTTGGTCCCAATACGGATGACCACGATTATGCCTTTAAGAAAAAACATGGCGAAAAGTTTTTAAAAGAGGGGGCGAAGCTCAAGGCTTATGTTTTCTTTAAAGGGCGTTCTATCATTTACAAAGATCAAGGTGAAATTCTTTTGTTGCGTTTGGCACAAGAATTAGAAGAGTTCGGTAAAGTAGAGCAAATGCCTAAACTCGAAGGGAAAAGAATGACGATGTTCATTGCGCCCAAAAAGAAATAATTCGGTGGCTTTTGGCCCCATTTTATATAAAGCGAAATAATTTAAATTAAAAGAACAATGCCCAAGCAAAAAACAAAATCCAGTGCCAAGAAACGCTTTAAGCTGACTGGGACGGGTAAGATTAAAAGAAAGCATGCGTTTAAAAGTCATATTTTGACAAAAAAGACCAAAAAACGTAAGCTCGCTCTAACTCATGACACGGTAGTGCACAAGAGTGACGAGAGCAATGTGAAACAAATGCTTCGCATGAAGTAATTGTCTTACGGTTAAACTATTTATAACCCTGGAGTGAGGCCATTTAAAGTGTTGATTTTTCATCCGCCTACTACAAAAAACAAAAAATTATGCCAAGATCAGTAAACTCAGTCGCGAAACGCGCAAGAAGAAAAAAAATCATCAAGCAAGCCAAAGGATACTTTGGACGCCGCAAGAATGTATGGACAGTTGCTAAAAATGCAGTTGAAAAGGCCATGCAGTATGCCTACAGAGACCGAAGAGCCAAAAAGCGCACTTTCCGTGCTTTATGGATCACACGGATCAACGCTGGTGCTCGTCTGCACGGATTATCTTATTCTCAATTAATGGGGAAACTCAAAGCCAACAATATCGAATTGAACAGAAAAGTTCTTGCTGATTTGGCCATGAACCACCCAGAGGCATTTGCCGCAATTGTGAACCAAGTAAAGTAAAGGCTAAGGCCATATCATTCAACCTTATTTCGCTTTAAACACCCACTACTTGTGGGTGTTTTTTTATGTCTTTTGTTTTCTCTTTTTTGCCGCAGGAAAAAGCACATTATTTAGGATCAGCCGATAACCAGGGGAACTTGGATGCAACGCCAGCTCTGTTTTGGGATCTCCAACTCTGTGTTGGTAATCTTCAGGATCATGACCGCCATAAAATGTAAAAAAGCCTTTTCCTCTGATGCCATGAATATATCGTGCTTCTCCATTGACTCCATTAGCACCCATCACCAAGACATTTGGCTTTACCTCTTCTCTGGCAAATGACGTGGTTTGCCCCATGAAACCTTTGACCAGTGCGGTGTGGTTCTGAACCAACATACAAGGTATTGGATCCCACTTAGCACTGTAATCCATTAATGAAAAGTAATCCTTTTCACGATCAACTTTTCGGCGGCTTGTCATATCAATACTAGAAAACTCGTAAACCATCGGGTCGCGTTCCAGACTAAAATTAGTGAAAGCGAAAGTTTGACCATAATCAATTTTACTGGCATAATTAGGGCTGCTGGGGTCACCATCAAACATGCTCTCGCAAATATCGACCTCTTGAGCAGCCAAGGCTATATCAAAGCTGTCCGTAGCGCTACACATCGCAAACATAAACCCACCACCAACGACATAATCTCTAATTTTAAACGCAACAGCACGTTTGGCCTCAGACACTTTTTTATAGCCCAAACGACTCGCTAAAGCCTCTGCCTCTGCCTTTTGTTGGATGTACCAAGACGCCATTCTATACGCACGATAAAACTTACCATATTGGCCCGTAAAGTCTTCATGATGGAGGTGCAGCCAATCGTACAAGAGCAACTCGTCATTCAAAACTGCTTCATCATAAATTACTGTGTAAGGAATCTCTGCATAAGTCAACACCATCGTTACCGCATCATCCCACGGTTGGAGGCCAGGTGGTGCATACACAGCGATCTTTGGTGCCTTCTCGAGGCTGATTGCTTCCATGTTTTGCGATGGGCTTTCTATCAAGTTAAGGATTTGTTGTGCCTGCGCATCACTCAACACATCAAACGACACGCCACGGATTTTACACTCGCGTCGGATGTTTTCGGTATCTGGAAGTAAGAAGGATCCTCCCCGATAATTGAGCAACCATTGTACCTTATACTGTTGGTCCAAGACCCAGTAAGTTATGCCATAAGCCTTCAAATGTTGTGTTTGACCTTGGGCATCCATGGGCAATAAAATCTGGTCAGCGTAGGCCCGCTGAACGGACAAAAAAAGAAAAAGAATGATAAACGTAGTGCGCATGCCTCTAAGATACAAATAACCGATTTTGGGCATGTCTCCAGTGTGCATATTATTGATTAAAATGGAATGTCATCATCGGGATGAACGCCAGATGGCCCATCATTCATGGTACTGCCAAAAGCCTCGTCTGTTGTTGGAAAATGACTTGGTTTAAAACTATCATCATTAGCAGCATCATTCATTCTTGAATGAATTTCTGTGGGATAGTCAAAGGTTTCTAAATTTTCGAAGCGCCCGAGGTGCCCCACAAATTTTAAGCGGATCTCATCTAAGCCACCATTTCTGTGTTTCGCGACTATAAATTCCGCCTGACCTTCTGTAGGTGAACGCTCCTCATCATCCCATTCATCTATTTTATAGTATTCGGGGCGATAAATAAATGACACAATATCAGCATCTTGCTCGATAGCACCAGACTCTCTCAAGTCACTCAAGATCGGTCTCTTGCTTCCCCCACGAGTTTCAACAGCACGAGACAACTGCGACAATGCAATGACTGGCACATTTAATTCTTTCGCTAAAGCCTTTAGGTTCCGGGATATTGTTGAGATTTCTTGCTCACGGTTACCGCCCTTTTGGGTACCACCTGCTGTCATCAACTGCAAGTAATCTACCATGATGAGTTTTATACCATGTTGAGAAGCCAATCGGCGTGCCTTAGCGCGCAAGTCAAAAATAGAAAGCGCAGGCGTATCATCAATAAAAAGTGGCGCCTTTTCGAGTCCTTTGACCTTGACATTGAGCTGCTCCCACTCATGTTTCGCAAGTTGTCCTGTACGCAACTTCTCTGATGAAAGTCCGGTTTCAGATGAAATCAAACGTGTGATGAGCTGTACTGATGACATTTCCAAAGAGAAAAATGCTACAGGAATATTGAACTCAACAGCCATATTTCTGGCCATAGAAATGGTCAAAGCAGTCTTACCCATACCAGGGCGCGCTGCAATAATGATCAAATCACTGGGCTGCCAACCAGAAGTCAATTTGTCGACCAGATTAAAACCCGTAGGAATACCGGATAACCCTTCACGATTGGCGATTTCTTCGATACGCTTTTTGGCCTGAATGACGAGACTTTGGGCCGTTTCAGAACTCCTTTTGAGGTTGCCTTGAGTGACCTCATATAACTTGGATTCAGCATTATCAAGTAAGTCAAAAACATCTGAACCTTCGTCATAGGCATCTTCAATGATTTCGTTTGAAATTTTGATCAAACTCCGCTGAATGTATTTTTGCAAAATGATGCGGGCATGGAATTCAATATGTGCCGAGGAGGATACCTTTTGGGTCAATTGAATCAAATAAAACTCCCCTCCTACAAGCTCCAACTGCTTTTCCTTTTTTAGCTGGGCAGCAACGGTTAATAAGTCTACAGGTTGACTCGTTTGAAACAAGACAAAAATAGCCTCAAAAATGTGTTGGTGCGCTTCCTTATAAAATACATCTGCATGCAAAATATCAATGACCTCATCGACACCTTTTTTGTCTATCATCATGGCCCCTAAGACAACCTCTTCTAATTCAGTGGCTTGCGGGGGTAATTTTCCCTTCTCTAATGAGATGACTTGACTATTGCGGCTGGGATAGACCGCTTTTTTTGATACAGATTCCATAAGTCGAAAGTAGTCTTTTAGAGCGGTTATTGGCACACCTGAACAGGAAGAGGTATTCACTAACCATGAACAATTGACTTGTTAATAAGTTGAAAATTATGTTAACAACATGCTTTTTGACTCAACTCAAAGCACGATCAAACGGAGAAAATATTGGCAATGAACTGTTTAGCCATTGAACTGCCCCATAGCGGCATATTTTTCCATGCGCTGGTCGACTAATTCATCTGGGGATAAGTTCTTGAGTTGCTCATAATGCTTCAAAATGGTTTTGGTCACTGTCTGAAAAGTCGTATCACGGTCGTGATGTGCCCCACCTAATGGTTCTTTAACGATCTCATCAATTAGCGTCATTTTTTTCATGTCCGCCGGTGTCAGTTTTAGAGCGGCCGCAGCCTGCTCCTTAAACTCCCAACTGCGCCAAAGAATTGAAGAACAACTCTCAGGAGAAATTACAGAATACCAAGTGTTTTCAAGCATGAGTACTTTGTCTCCTACACCGATACCCAAGGCACCCCCACTGGCGCCCTCACCAATAATCATCACGATGATGGGTACTTTAAGACGGGTCATTTCTAGTATATTTCTGGCGATAGCTTCACCTTGACCGCGCTCCTCTGCTTCAAGTCCTGGATAAGCACCAGGGGTGTCAATTAATGTGACCACTGGAAGTCCAAATTTTTCGGCCGACTTCATCAAACGAAGCGCCTTGCGATAACCCTCTGGGTTGGCCATTCCAAAGTTACGGTACTGCCGCGTTTTAGTGTTGTAGCCCTTCTGCTGACCAATGATCATGAAACTTTGATCACCGATTTTACCCAGCCCACCGACCATAGCCTTATCATCTTTAAAACCACGATCACCGTGTAGCTCTAAAAAAGATGTGCCACAAATGGCCTTAATGTAATCCATGGTATAAGGTCGGTCAGGGTGACGCGAGAGTTGAACTCGTTGCCATGGCGTGATATTTTTATAAATCTCTTTTTTGGTTTCTAATAGCTTCTGCTCTATCTGCTTACAAGTATTGGACACATCGACGTCACTCTCCTCGCCGATTTTACAGGCCTTATTATATTGCTCTTGCAGCTCCTTGATTGGTGATTCAAAATCAAGATATTCCATAGGTTTGTATTAAGTTTCTTTCAACAATAACAAAGATATAATTTTGGCCCTATTGGCCGACAAATTCCTTAGATTTTCTGCCCCGACGCAGCTTGAGTATTCCGTTAGCAATCACGGTTGCCAAAATGATCAACGCGCCAGCATAAAAGCCACCCGACATGAATTCGGAATCACCAAAGACCACTAAAGCCAACAGAATACCATAAATGGGCTCCAAATTAATGGTGAGCATGACAGTAAATGGAGTCAGCCACTTCATCAAGTGCACAGAAGCAATAAAGGCATAGGCCGTACAAACCGTCGCCAAAACGAATAAAAAAAGCCAATCTGATGAATTTAAGTCAAAAAATCCATCAACAAATCCACCGGTGAGCCCCAAATAAACACTGATCCCTAGTACCCCAAACAGTAATTCATAAAAGGCGATTGAACCTGCAGAATAAAGTTGCGCCAAGCGGCCATTGACCACTGAAAACAGCGCGCTGAGGAAAGCGGACAATAAAGCCAGTAGTATACCGTAGAGATAGTTCATGCTCGCCTGAAAGATCAGACCCAGACCGATCATGGCAATGACCCCAAGAAAGACCTCACGCCAATTGATCGTTTTTCGATAAAGTATCGGGTCGAGAATAGAGGCAAAAAAAGCACCAGTAGACATCACAGACAGGGTCACCGAAACATTGGAAACCTTAATCGCGCCAAAAAAGGTCAACCAATGAACCGCCAAGGCCACGCCCAAACCTAAAAGCAAAAACATGGTTTTCTTGGGAAAGCGCAATGGCTTTTTGGTGATCAGGACAAACATCATTACCACCAGGGACGCAATGCCCATACGGAACCAAACAAGGGGAATGGCTTCAAGCGAAATGAGTGCACCCAAAACTGCTGTAAAGCCCCAAATAAAGACAATTAAATGCAAATGCAAATGTTTGATCAGATCACCGTTTTGCATTGCGCAGCAAGTAATAGGCCAATAAGCCAAAAATAAAATTCGGGAACCAAGTGGCTAAAAAGGGAGAAAACGTGCTCTGTTCTGCCATAGTTCCAAATATTTTGTCAAAAAATACATAGATCATACCGACGCCAATGCCGATAGCCAGATTGACCCCCATACCACCTCTTCGCTTCATGGAGGATACCGCTACGGCAATTATGGTCAAGATATAAGCGGACACGGGCAGACTCCATCTTTTGAAACGAACCACTTCATAGCGATTGATGTAATTAGAGCCTTTCGCTTTTTCTCGAGCAATAAAACTATTTAAGGCATTAAAATTAAGTGTCTCAGCAATATATTCGACAGGAGTCAGATCCTCCATTTCGAAAGGAAAAATAGTGTCTTTTTTTGTCGCATAGACTAAAGAATCTCCTCCAATACCCACAAAACGCTTATTGTAATTGTAGAGTGAGTAGTTTTTACTTTCTGCATTGTAAATGATCCGACTTGCGGCAATTTTATACTTTAATTCAGTGCCCTGAAAATGCTCCAAAGTAAAGTTATTGCCGGACTTCTCCTTTACATTGAAATAACTGACATAAATATAGTCGTTTGGGGTAACCTGCCTGAAAACATTGGCTTGTTGGCGATCTTTGCCCCTTCTTTTGTTGAGGTATTGGTAACTGAACTCATTATATTTTTTACTTGAATAAGGAGCCAGGTAATTGCCCAAGAAAAAAGCCAAAATACACACGATAGTGGCGCCAATGAAATAGGGTCTTAAAAAACGATAATAGGAAACACCACTACTCAAAAAGGCGATGACTTCAGTGTTATTTGCCAGCTTTGATGTGAACCAAATTGTCGATAAAAACAAAAACAAAGGGAACAAGAGATTGGCAAAATATACCGTAAAATGACCATAATATTTGAGCACTTCGATAAACGGAACTTCATTAGCAAGTATCTTATCAATCTTATCGGCCAAGTTAATCATGATGCCGATGGGCACAAACAGCACCAACAGAAGAGCAAAAGTACCAAGGTACTTGGCAAGAATATAGCGATCTAAAATATGAAGCATTACAGTCGTTTATCCATCTGTACCACCATGGTTTTTTTCCAAGAGGCAAAATCTCCAGCTAAGATATGTTTTCTTGCCTCACGAACCAACCACAAGTAAAAGCCCAAATTATGAATGGTGGCAATCTGCTTGCCCAACATTTCATTGACGGTAAACAAATGTCTTAGATAAGCCTTACTGTAAGCGGTATCTACCCAGGTAATGGCCTCTGGGTCAATCACAGAAAAGTCCTCAGCCCATTTTTTATTTTTGATATTGATGGTGCCGTGGGCGGTAAACAGCATTCCATTCCTTGCATTGCGGGTGGGCATGACACAATCAAACATATCAATCCCTAGAGCAATGTTTTCTAACAAATTTATTGGTGTCCCGACGCCCATAAGGTAACGTGGCTTATCTTCAGGCAGGATGGCCGTAACCACTTCGGTCATGGCATACATCTCTTCTGCCGGTTCGCCAACAGACAACCCTCCTATGGCATTGCCTTGAGCCCCTACAGAGGCGATGTATTCTGCCGATTGTCGGCGTAAGTCTTTATAGGTGCTGCCTTGAACAATTGGGAAAAACACTTGCTCAAATCCATATCGGTAGGGCAAATTTTCTAAATGATTCATACAGCGATCCAACCAGCGATGGGTCATATGCATTGACCTCTTGGCATAGTGATAATCGCAGGGGTATGGCGTGCATTCATCAAAAGCCATGATGATGTCGGCACCAATACTGCGTTGAATTTCCATTACCCGTTCAGGAGTGAAAAAATGAATGCTGCCATCTATATGGGATTTGAACTTGACCCCCTCCTCTTTTATTTTTCGATTGGCCGATAAAGAATAGACCTGATAACCACCACTATCGGTCAAAATATTGCCATCCCAATTCATGAACTTATGCAAACCACCTGCTTTTTCCAAAATATGAGTGTCTGGTCGCAGATACAAATGGTAGGTGTTGCCTAAAATGATATCGGGTTTGATTTGTTCTTTTAATTCGCTTTGGTGAACACCCTTAACGGTACCGACCGTACCAACAGGCATGAATATCGGTGTTTCGACGACACCATGTGCCAATTGCATGGTGCCCGCCCGAGCCTGGGTCTCTTTGTCTTTCGCTGATAAAGTAAAGGTCATTATTCTGGTTTACCCGACAAAGATACATTGATTTAACCATAAAAAATAAGGAGTATTCGAGACGATGTGACCAAAAGACAAAGTGTTAACTAAATAGCACAAATGGTTGATAAGTGCATTTTCTTTGGCTTGCCCTCCCCTGGTCATTTTGGTATTTTTGTGGCTCTAAACAACTCACTATGCCAAGTATTAAAGAACTCGAAGACTTAGTTGTTCAAGTCCGGCGAGATATTTTACGTCAGGTACACAAGGTCAATTCGGGGCATCCCGGAGGTTCACTAGGCTGTGCCGAATTTTTTGTCGCACTATTTCAAGAAGTCATGAGCCGCAAAGAAGGATTTGATATGAATGGTGCAGACGAAGATCTTTTCTTTTTGTCCAATGGACATATTTCGCCAGTTTTTTACAGCGTTCTGGCACGATCTGGGTATTTTCCTGTTGAAGAACTCAACACATTTCGTTTGTTAAATTCTCGACTGCAAGGACATCCAACAACTCATGAAGGCCTGCCGGGAATCCGTGTGGCATCTGGGTCTCTTGGGCAGGGAATATCAGTAGCTATAGGCGCTGCACTTGCCAAAAAGCTCAACAATGACCAACACCTAGTTTACACCCTTTGTGGTGATGGAGAATTGCAAGAAGGGCAAAACTGGGAAGCCATTATGTACGCCGCAAGTAATAAGGTCGATAACCTCATTGTGAGTATTGATTTTAATGGACAGCAAATCGATGGCTCGCTGGATCAAGTTTTAAGCATGGGCAACCTTAGGGCCAAGTTTGAAGCATTTGGCTGGCTCGTAATTGATGTGCCACAAGGAAATGACTTGGAAAGTATCATGAGTGGCTTGCAAACCGCTAAGGACCATACGCGTAAAGGACAGCCGATATGTGTATTATTGCACACCATAATGGGCCATGGGGTTGACTTCATGATGCATACACATGCCTGGCATGGTAAAGCGCCCAATGACGACCAATTGGCTACAGCACTCGAACAAAACCCGGAGACCTTAGGGGACTACTAACCACCAAAAGAAAACGATGAAAGCATACATAGATACAGGAAAAAAAGATACACGCTCAGGGTTTGGGGCTGGGCTCGATGTTTTGGGAGCGACTAATCCAGATGTTGTAGCACTTTGTGCCGATCTTACCGGGTCGCTCAAAATGGACAAATTTAAAGCCAACCACCCCGAGCGATTTTTTCAAGTAGGAATCGCTGAAGCGAACATGATGGGCATCGCTGCCGGATTGACTATTGGTGGCAAAATACCTTTTACAGGAACATTTGCCAACTTCTCAACTGGTCGGGTCTATGACCAAATCCGTCAAAGTATTGCCTACAGCCATAAGAATGTCAAAATTTGTGCCTCGCATGCGGGACTCACCTTAGGGGAAGATGGTGCGACACACCAAATTCTTGAAGACATCGGTTTGATGAAAATGCTTCCTGGGATGACCGTAATCAATCCCTGTGATTTTAACCAAACTAAGGCAGCAACCATAGCAATTGCTGACCACCATGGACCGGTATATCTGCGTTTCGGACGCCCATCAGTGGCTAATTTTACACCAGAGGATCAAAATTTTGAAATAGGTAAAGCACTGATGCTTGCTCAGGGGACTGATGTGACATTAGTCGCAACAGGCCATCTGGTTTGGGAAGCTATTCAAGCTGGTTTGCTGCTGGAAAAAGAAGGAATTTCTGCGGAAGTGATTAACATACATACCATTAAGCCTCTTGACCAAGAAGCCATACTCAAGAGTATTGCCAAAACAGGGTGTATCGTGACGGCTGAAGAGCACAATTATCTCGGTGGTCTTGGAGAATCTGTCTCAAGAGTTTTGGCCCAAAACAGTCCTGTTCCTCAAGAATTTGTGGCCACACAAGATACCTTTGGCGAATCGGGCACACCGGCGCAACTCATGGAGAAATATGGATTAAACGCCGATGCGATCGCGAGAGCGGCGCGCAAAGTTATGGGTCGGAAGTAGTGCCATTGAGCTATGCCCGTAGGCCATGAAATAATGTAAAAAAAACCGCACGACAATCGTGCGGTTTTTTTTTGAGACAAAGTGCTCGATGTTAACTATCGGCATCTAAATAATCGGGTGTCCCATCGTTGTCTTCATCAGTGTATTCAATTGTATAAATGGTGGTGCTCATGGTGAGCGCATCGTACAATCGTTTGACTTCTGTTTCGGTTACTGGCCATGTCGGCTCAGGCTCACCGTCCAAAAAAACATATGTACGCGCAATGATTTCCTCGGAAGTAGGTCGTCCATCACCGTCATCATCAGAATCGAAAAAGTTTGGCAGACCATCACCATCAGTATCATCATCTTCTTCTAGTTGGTTCATATTAAGGTCTTCATATATGCTTGGAATACCATCTTCATCTTGGTCTCCTACGCGAGAAGCATAAAGCTGAAATGTAAAGATGAGTTGGGCATAAAACGGGATTACAGAGCCATTGGGTGGGCTCACATAATAACCCAATCCCGATGGAATGAATACTGCACCCACACCATAATCCTCAAACGACAGGGAGCCATCAGGAGCTTCAATTGCCGGTAGCGGTGAGGTTTTGGCGGTAATGACACCATCCTGAAAACCATTAACCACACTGGTCAATTGAAAACTGACTGGTGTAATGGCGCTATCAAAAAGTTTGGTGTACTCTGAGGCTGTAAATTCTGTATTTAAAAATGTGCCTTCATAGCTCAATGTTGCCACGTCGGGAAACAATGGATGCTCTCCACCACCCTCAAGTGCCTGTAGGTAATACAACTTGTACTCTAAACCTTCAGTGACACGGTCGGGCACCATTTTAAAGTTCACTTGATCTATCAACGGGATCTTGTCTGCAAACTCTCCAGCAATGGTATCAAAACGAATTTTAAAGTCAAAGTTTGCTGGTGGATTTTGGAATTCCTCATAATTGTAAAAATGCGTATTGAGGTAGTCTTCAATAATCTGAGTAGATACAGGAGCTTCCTCTGCGCGATCACGGGCAGGAACAAATGTAAATCCGTCATCTTCTTTTTTACACGACACCAAAGTCAAGCCAATTAGGGCCAGAGAAACCAGGTGATTCATTGATTTTATCATCTTCCAATTTTTGTTGCCGCAAGATACCAATTTTGAATTATTTTTACCACGGCTTTAACGCACATTTAAGCGAACGAGATGAGGATAGATAAATATTTATGGTGTACCCGCTATTTCAAGACCAGAAATATGGCTGCCGAAGCGATTAAGAAAGGGAGTGTTCGGATTAATGGACATATAGCCAAGCCAGCAAAAGAAGTTTTTAGCGGAGATGAAATCACTCTTCGTATTCATCAAATCACGAGAACTTTATCTGTTTTAGAGCTGCCCACATCTAGGGTTAGCGCGAAAATTGTCGGCATGCACTGCTTGGACAAGACTCCAGTCCATGTTTTGGCACAACACAAAGAAATAAAAAGAACCCAGTCATATTATCGCGATAAAGGACTCGGACGCCCCACAAAAAAAGACCGACGAGACTTGGAAGATTATACCGATTCGGACCAGGACTAATTTTAGTATCTTTAAATCATGAAGGAAAAAACCATAATTCTGAACCACGAACAAATCATGCACAAATTGCGGCGCATGGCTTACCAAATATACGAGGCCAACGCCTTTCGCGATCATGTTGTCATTGCTGGCATTTCCGAACAAGGGTTTAAACTGGCGAGTTTGTTGAGAGATGAGGTGGCTCAAATCGCCCCATTTAAAATGACCTTATGCCGAGTCACAATGGACAAAACTAATCCAATCGATACTGTTACATGCGATCTTAGTCTTGACCACATAAAAGATCAATCCATAATTTTGGTAGATGATGTGTTGCATTCAGGCACGGCGTTGATTTATGGCGTGGGTTATTTTCTTCAAGTGCCGCTGGCGCAATTCAAGACCGCCGTACTCGTGGATCGAAATCATAAAAAATATCCTATCAAAGCAGATTTCAAGGGGATTTCGCTTTCGACCTCACTCAATGAAAATGTCGTCACGGATTTTAGTCAGGGCAATTACAGTGCGTCACTGGTTTAATAGTTCCGCAATCACTTGGACAAGCTCTTTTGGAGATTGATTTTTGCTAACCACCACATGATCGGCCCCTTGATAGACAAAGACCCTTTCGAATAAATGCTTTCTGATGAACTCCTCTAATTCCTCGATGTTGTTGATATCAGAAATCAGGGGCCGTGTTGCTTTGCTTTCCCACAACCGCTGAGTCAAAATGTCGATCGGAAGTTTCAGGTAGCATGTGGTCACCTTTGAGGTTTCTTTGAGAAAATTCATATTATCCCCGTAAACTGGTGTGCCACCGCCCAGAGCGATCACCATGTCTGAGGGTTCGGCTATTAGTGTCCTGAGGCACAGGGCTTCGATTTTTCGGAAGTAAATCACACCCCTCTGAGCAAATATTTCATTGATGGACTTGCCCTCCCTTTGACTGATGTAGTCATCAAGGTCCATAAAATCCATAGCCAAATGTCGCGCTAAAGAAGCGCCAATGGTCGATTTACCTGACCCCATATAGCCTAACAAAACAATTTTCATCACCACAAATATCGGTTAAAGCCTAATAAATTTCATACAATCAAGAATATTAAATTTAAGAAGGCTTATGTTTGAATTATACATTTATTGATATTATATTTGCAGCCGCTAAACCAGAAACTGGTAGTGCATTTGACTCCAAAATATGGCGTCAATTTTTTAAAGACCTGGTAGCTCAGTTGGTAGAGCACCTCCCTTTTAAGGAGGTGGTCCTGGGTTCGAGCCCCAGCCAGGTCACCAAATGAAAGTCGAGCTGTTGCATCGACTTTTTGGTTTAATAAATCCACACCGAGGTGCTGGAACTGGTAGACAGGCATGGTTGAGGGCCATGTGTCCGTTAGGGCGTGTGGGTTCGATTCCCATTCTCGGTACAAAGGCTTTTGCTCGAAAGATCAAGAGCCTTTTTTTATACTGATAAGGGGTGTATTAGATCTCTGTAATCGCAAATCAAATGAAGATATTTTGTTTATTAAAAAATGAAAATAATTAAACAAAACAGGCCGTAAGGCTTCAAATTTCTCTATCTTTACAAAAATTTCTAGAATGAGTGTCAAGACTGAATTCAGCATTAAGGATCTAGAAAATCTGAGTGGCATCAAGGCCCACACGATTAGGATATGGGAGAAACGTTATCGCCTCCTTGAGCCGAAGCGCACGGACACCAACATACGCCACTATGATATGGTCAACATGACCAAACTGCTCAATGTCTCATTTTTGTATAACCAGGGCTATAAGATTTCTAAAATCGCCAAACTCAAAAATGTTGACATTAATCATATCATCAGTGAGTCTCGAGATGTAGAGATAGAACATTATGCGCTGCATCACTTCAAACAAGCCATGTTTGATTTTGACCATGCCTTATTCGATAAAACTTATTACAACCTAGCGGAGAAGCAGTCATTTGAAAGTATTTTCTTTGATATTTTTATCGCTTTACTCAATGAAATCGGGGTGTTATGGCAAACCGGGACTATAGACCCAGTGCATGAGCGTTTTATCTCCGAACTCATCAAGCAAAAAATAGTTGAAGCCACTCTTAAAGCCCAAAATGCTATAGGAAAGAACCAACAACCGCAATTTGCGCTATTTTTACCTTACGAAGAAATCCACGAAATAGGGTTGCTCTTTGCCAATTACACCCTACTCAACCAGGGGCATCAAACCCTCTATTTGGGCAGTAACATTCCATTAGATAACCTCAAGCATTTGGTCAAACATTACGACGAAATGATATTTTTCTCATACTTCACCGTAAAACCCGATGACCAATCCGTCAAAGACTACATTGCTGCATTCAAGAGACAAGTAAAGGCGATAGACAGGTATCAACTATGGCTAATGGGCAGTAAAATTCAAGGGCTTGATCCTGGGCGTTTTGGTCCCCAAACGCAACTTATTTTTAAATTAGAAGACTTAAGAAAACATATTCAGTCTTATTTTCAATAATATCATAACGATTTTTTCTGGACGATGAATCAAACTATCGCAATCATTGGCTCGGGTTTTTCTGCTCTGGCCGCGTCATGTTACCTGGCGCAATCGGGTCATCAAGTGACTGTATTCGAAAAAAATGCGAGTCTTGGTGGCCGCGCACGACAACTTAAAAAGGAGGGCTTCACTTTTGACATGGGCCCGACTTGGTATTGGATGCCTGATGTTTTTGAGCAATTCTTTAGCGATTTCGGAAAATCACCCCAAGATTACTACGACTTGATCAAATTAAACCCTGCATATGCTGTTTATTTTGGGCCCTCTGAAGTGATCACTATCGAAGACACTCTCGATAAAATTAAAGCCGCATTCGAGCGAGAAGAAAAAGGAAGTGCCCACAAACTACAAAAGTTTATTGACGAGGCGTTAGACAATTATAATATTGCCATTAAAGATCTGGTGTACCGACCAGGCATATCACCCTTAGAGCTCGTGACTCCAAAAACAGCCAAAAAAATTGGTCAGTTTTTCAGCACCATCAGTCGTGAAGTTAGGTCTTCTTTTGACAATCCAAAGCTGATTGCCATTCTGGAATTTCCGGTATTATTTCTGGGCGCAAAGCCATCGAATACACCCGCCTTTTACAGCTTTATGAATTACGCTGATTTTGGCCTTGGAACTTTTCATCCAAAAAATGGAATGTACAGTGTGGTTTCTGCCATGACACAATTGGCTGAATCTCTCGGTGTCACCTTCAAAACAAATCACGCCGTGGAATCAATCACATTGCAGGGCAATAGAGCAACGGGGATTATCGTCAATGACCAAAGTCTTGAATTTGATTATGTATTGAGTGGCGCAGACTATCACCATACTGAAACTCTTTTGCCGCAGGCTTATCGCCAATACTCTGAAGGCTATTGGAATAAAAAGACATTTGCTCCGTCTTCACTACTATTTTATGTCGGTTTCGATAAAAAACTTAAAAATGTAGAACACCATACTTTATTTTTTGATGTGTCTTTTCAAGAACACGCGCGGTGCATATATGACGATCCACAATGGCCGAAAGACCCGCTGTTCTACGCCAGTTTCCCCTCAATCACTGATGATAATGCAGCACCAGCGGGCAAGGAAGCAGGCATCTTCTTGATTCCTTTGGCTGTAGGGATTGAGGACACTCCAGAACTTAGAGAAGCCTATTTTCAAAAAATCGTTGATCGATTTGAACAATTGACCAATCAGAAGATTCAAAAAAATATTATCTTTAAAGAGAGTTTTTGCCTTAAAGATTTTATTGAGGATTACAACTCATTCAAAGGCAATGCATATGGGTTGGCAAATACATTATTGCAAACCGCATTTTTGCGGCCTAAGTTGAAAAGTAAAAAAGTAAACGGGTTGTATTTCACTGGTCAATTAACCGTTCCGGGGCCAGGTGTGCCGCCTGCATTGATCTCTGGCAAAATTGTGGCAGGATTGATAGAACAACAGATGAAGCAATAATGAAATCACTCTTTGATAACATATCTGAATCGTGTAGCGAAAATGTCACACAGACCTACAGCACGTCATTTTCCTTAGCGACCAAAATGCTTGCACCAGAAATTCGCCAAGACATCTACAATGTCTACGGATTTGTGCGCTTAGCAGATGAGATTGTGGATTCCTTCCATGATTATGACAAGACGACATTATTTGGTCGTTTTGAAGTCGAATTGGCACAGGCGCTAGCAGAAAAAATCAGCTTGAATCCTATTTTGAATTCATTCCAACACAGTGTTCACAGATATGGCATCGACCAGCACTTGATTGATGCATTTATGGACAGCATGAAACTGGATTTGACCAAAAGTGTTTACAAAACCAAAGAGGAATACGAAAAATACATTTACGGCTCAGCGGATGTGGTTGGATTGATGTGTTTGAAGATTTTTGTCAACGGACAACAGGAGCAATATGATTTACTCAAAGACTCAGCCATGAGCCTTGGATCGGCCTTTCAGAAGGTTAATTTTTTGCGCGACCTCAAGGCAGATCACGACGACTTAAACAGATCTTATTTTCCGAATACGAACCTGTCGGCACTAGATGAAATTGCCAAACAAGCCATCATTGCAGAAATTGAAAGTGATTTTCAAAAAGGTTACCAAGGAATTTTACGCCTGCCGCCTGAAGCCAAGTTTGGTGTTTTCATGGCCTATAGGTATTACAGAAGATTACTCAAAAAGCTCAGCGAAACTCCAGCACTCGAAATAAAGAACACACGAATTCGTGTGCCGAATTACGAAAAATTTGGTCTACTGACCCGCAGTTATGTTAAATTCCACCTCAAATTAGTACGTTAATGATGCAAATCTTTCTTTGGATACTTGTTTTTTTGACCACCTTCAGTGTCATGGAATTCATGGCCTGGTTCACCCACAAATACGTCATGCACGGATTTCTGTGGTCTTTACATAAAGACCACCATCACAAAGACCACGGTAGTTGGTGGGAGCGCAACGACGCCTTTTTTATCTTTTATGCGGCTGTGAGCATCCTGTGTTTTATCAGTTGGGAAAATTATGGATTTTGGGCTGGATTACCGATCGGGCTTGGGATCTTTGCCTATGGCTTGGCTTATTTTTTGGTGCATGATATTTTCATTCATCAGCGGTTTAAAATGTTTCGTAATGCCAATAATTGGTATGCCAAGGGCATAAGACGAGCTCACAAAATTCATCACAAACATCTTGGCAAGGATAAAGGCGAGTGTTTTGGCATGTTGGTGCCCCCATTGAAGTACTTCAAAAGGAACTGATATGGATCAATTGTATTTGTGGTTGAATTTAGGCGCCCTGTCAATACCTTTTCTTTTTTCTTTTCATCCAAAAATTCAATTTTACAAACATTGGCCCACTGTGTTTCCTGGGATTTTGGTGATGATGCTCATTTTTATTCCTTGGGATATTTATTTTACGGTCCAAGGGTTTTGGGGGTTTAATCCGGATTACCTTATTGGCTATAATGTGGCTGGCCTTCCTGTAGAAGAATGGTTGTTTTTTATTTGCATCCCATATGCCTGCTTATTCACCCACTATACTATTGTTCAGCTTAAGCCACAATGGTCTTTTTCTGCAAAAAATGCACAAAGGCTTTTTTTGATTCTTGCCGCCCTCTTGATCATTAGTTTATGGTATGGATACCATAACTGGTATACTGCGGTTAGTTTTTCTTTTGCCCTTGTTGTTCTTGGGTTAACCAATAACTACAAAACTCAATTGTTTCAATCATTTTTTGTCAGTTATGCGATCATATTGATCCCTTTCTTTATTGTCAATGGCATTTTAACAGGGAGCGGACTGCCTGAAGCGGTGGTTTGGTATAACGATGCAGAAAATTTTGGCCTACGTCTGGGTACAATACCAGTCGAAGATACCGTTTATAATTTAGGCATGTTATTGACTGTTGTGCTTGTTAGTGACTATCTGGGATCGCGTCAAAAAAGCGACACAAGGGATGTCTAAATATTTTCAGGCTGTGCTCTGGTTTGCCCTCAATTTCTTGGGGCTCTATCTGGGCAGCTTCGCCACGACAACTGGCATCAATAGTCCCTGGTATACTGCTCTCAAACAAGCGCCCTGGACACCTCCGGGTTACATATTTGGCATCGCCTGGACCACAATCATGATTGCTTTTTCTATTTATCTTTTCCGCGGATGGCGATCAGTCGAAAACAAAAGGCAATTTGCTCTTTTGTTTGGCACATCGTGGCTCCTAAATGTGCTATGGAATCCAATATTTTTCGTCATGCATCAAACACTATTGGGGCTTGTGGTATTGATCGCACTCCTTCTTTCTATAAGCGCCATAGCGGTTCTTTATCGCAAAAGCCAAGGGCGTTATACCCTACTGCTGGCCCCATATCTCATATGGCTAGTGATAGCTGCCTCACTTAACGCCTATATAATTTGGCAAAATCCAATTTTATAAGTACTGCTGTTTACTGCTGTAGCGGAGCTTCTAAGTAGGGAAAAGGGAGTCCAAAATTTCGGTCGCCAGAATCCACTTGATCACTAATGAGTTTTGGCCCATTGACCCCATCAAAACGTGTTCCATCTGGCCCACCAAAAAGCAGCAATAGGGTGTCGTCCATAACATCGTCTGATAGCCTTCTTCCTGTAAACCACAAATCACCACTATGAAAAGACGTTGGTCCCTCAGGCGCTACTTGGAGTGCATCAGAAGCAGCCAAAAACTCAGTGAAAACCGTTATGTCCTGTCCCAAAACATTAGCGTCAAAAGTTATTTCAGGCAGATTTGGGTCCTGGTAAAATGCGTAATAATCAGTCAAACTCGTCTGAAAAACAGAAGGAAATGTCGCTTGGCCCATACCTTGAATCGGGGACAAACTGCTGCGGTCAGAAGTAGCAGAATGATTGTATGCATTTTGGAGTGCGGCATTTGGCGAATAAACGAGATTGATTCCAGGGCGCCCTAGTGCATCTTCTTGAACATAAAGACCACTAAAATCTAGACCGTTAAGACAGGGGCCACATTCACCACCGCAGTCTATACCGGTCTCCTCACCATTTTGAATTCCATCAGTACAAGTCACCTGTTCAATGACATTATTAAAATCGTCGGCGTCTTCACAACTGAACAAAATGGCCGCCAAACCAAAACACACCAACGGAATATATAATTTTTTTAACGTCATGGTTATTGCTTTCTTTTAGTGGATACCCATATATTATAGGCATTGGGTAAATTTTCTAATCCATAGCTCGTCCCCGCATGAGCTGGAGCTGTGCCTAGCAAATCATTGGGAACCTCAACCACAACAGCCAAAACATTAGACTGTGCAAAGTAATCTTGGGCTTCTGCAGCAGAAGAAAAACCTTCGGGTGCCAAAGTGCCATTGCGCATTGAATTGAAACGATTTTGATCAAAGAAAAATGGATCCCTTCGCGGACCGGCAAATAATCTAAGAGCACTGTCCTCTGAGATGTATAATGAGTCTAAAGTCGAAATTTGCACCTGACCAGACAAAGCTTCAACCTGAACTTCTCGCACCAAACCTTGATGCTCTTGGTCAATCACAACGGGTCCAAAGAAATACATCACAGAGTCACGGCGCATGGCTTGGATCACGACATCTTCTTTGAAGTCGCCCGTATTATCAATGTTGAATTCGATCAAAACCTCAGGATCAAACCCTGCTTGCTCGGTTACCGAACCAATAGATAATGGTCCTTGTAGCGTCACCACGAGTACTGTATGATCGGGGCTTTGACCTTCAAAGGCATAGAAATCAGCAATATCTACGGTAGTATTAGCGACAAAATTACCATCAATTTGATCCGAACTCATCAATAAAAAAGCCACCAAACAACCGAGTAAACTACCGGAATACAAATAAATTTTCGTTTTATTTTTCATAAATCTTGTCCCCTATTTCGTTACTTTTAACCCTACAAGTAAAACCTTATCATACAAAAATAACAAATGAACCCGTCTTCCGCTGGTTGGATCAAAAAATTTATCAAAGAGTTTGAAAAAACTGAGCTTTGCCTGCCGTTTGCAGACGATTCAGCTTTTTACCAAGCCTTAAAGCAGTCCGGTTTCATTTATGGCATGTCTTTGTCGAGTATTGGGAATAAAGTCGTCAGTCCACTGAAATTGACCCATGAAGAACTCACCAAAATCAATTTACTTCATAGTCTTTTGTATTTCCATTTTGAGGCATTTCCTGAGCACCAATACCCTGAAGCGGTTCAAAAAATAGTTTCATTTTACAAACACCTTGGCAAAGGAAAACCTGGTTTGTTGCAAAAATTAAATTTTTCACAGAGTCCTAACGAAAATTTAGAAGGCATTATTAATGCGCGTCTGCACGAAAATGGACACATCGAGAAGACAGAAATCACATCAATCTTCACTTATGTCTTGCTTTTTATTGATGTCTTGGCCTTCAGGAATTACGTTAATGGGGCTGAAGATGACCTGAAATTAGATTTTGAATCACTTGAATTAATGGCCATACAATCTTGTGCCTGGGCCCTCGAGAGCAAGGAAAAACCAAAAAAATATGATTTGGTGGTCATTGACATGCTCCATAGTGCGCTAAGGCATCCGCTTGTTTTTGATTCCGATCACGGCATTGAGTTCGCTAACCAAATAAAGAGCCGTCATGACCTCACCAAACTCTTCTTTTTGGATGTCTGTTGTCTCGGGATTTGGGACGACAAAGTACTTGAGGACCAAGAGGTCCAATTCTTGAAAGATTTTGAGCAGCGCATCGTTGCTGGTCAACATTTCGCCCAACAAAGTCTCGACGATTTGCGCTCGTTTTCTATTCAACACGCCAAAAAAGTGCAGCTTTTTGAGCACGCCAATCCCATAAAACACTTATACAAAACCTCAAGTGATATGGTGAAAGTGTTGATTTTGCGCAACAAAAATCGCTTAATAAAAGAACTCTTGGAAAGTGGTGAACTCTTGAAGCTGCTTACTCTATCTACAGTCAGAGACCTCAACACCGAAGAAAAACAAAAAGTAAAGGAACAACTTTTGGATGTGTGCAAAACAATTCCATCTTTAACGCTCTTTTTACTTCCAGGGGGCTCGCTGCTTTTGCCAATTATGGTGAAGCTCATCCCAAAAATGTTGCCATCGGCCTTTAATGACAACGCTGTAGATGACTAATTAGCCACTTCACTGATGAATTTAATCCGGTAAAGACGCATTTCTTCTTCTTCATAATCACCATCAAATTCTTCTATGGCATCGTCAATCTTATCACTTTCAGCATCGATGAAATAATCATGCAGTTCTTCTTGCTGATCCTCGTCTAAAACTTCATCAATCCAATAATCTATATTCAGTTTTGTGCCGCTAAAAACGATGGCTTCCATTTCTTTGATGAAATCTTCCATGGTCAACCCCTTTGCTTGTGCAATATCTAATAAGGGCAATTTCCGGTCGACGTTTTGAATGATGTATAATTTGAGGGCACTGTTACTCCCCGTAGATTTGACTACCAAATCTTCAGTTCTGATGATTTGATTTTCCGAAACATAACGTTCAATAAGCGCTGCAAATGTACTGCCAAACTTTTTGGCTTTACCTTCTCCCACTCCGTGCACATTAGACAGTTCCTCGACTGACGTGGGGAACTTTAAAGCCATGTCCTCTAGAGATGGATCTTGAAAAATAACGAAAGGCGGCAAATTCAGACGATCGGCGATGGCCTTGCGCTCAGCCTTGAGTAATTTGAACAAAACCTGATCGACCACGGCTGCACCTTGGCCATGAACTTCATTGCCGGTGGCATCATTGGCTTCTTTATAACTATGATCTTCGGTCATCATAAAGGACTGAGGCGTCTTGATAAATGCCACGCCCTTTGGTGTCAATTTCAAAACGCCATAAGTCTCGATGTCTTTTCTGATGAAGCCATCTACCAAAACTTGTCGGATCAATGCCATCCAATAAGTGGGCTCCAAGTCATGACCACAAGCAAAAAATGGTTGTGCTTCCGTTTTGTGTGATTTGATTAATGCATTGACCTTACCCACTAAAACATTGACCACTTCTTTAGCTTTGAACTTTTCGTTGGTTCCTTGGATGACCCCAAGTAATTTTGAGACTTGAGGCATGGCCTCCTTTTTGGATTTAGGATGGCGCATATTATCATCCAAATCACCCCCTGCTCCAGTTTCATTGTCAAACGCTTCGCCAAAATAATGCAAAATAAATTTGCGCCGTGAGACTGAAGTTTCTGCAAACGCAACGACATCCTGAAGTAAGGCCAAGCCAATCTCTTGTTCTGCCACCGGCTTGCCACTCATGAATTTTTCAAGTTTTTCAATGTCTTTGTAGCTGTAAAAAGCCAAACAATGGCCCTCGCCACCATCACGTCCTGCACGCCCTGTCTCCTGATAATAACTTTCGATGCTCTTGGGGATATCATTATGGATGACAAAACGAACATCTGGCTTATCAATACCCATTCCAAACGCTATGGTCGCCACTACGACATCCGCGTCTTCCATGAGAAACATGTCCTGATTTTTGACACGGGTCTTTGGATCCAAACCTGCATGATAGGGTATGGCGTTAATACCATTGACCTGGAGCGTTTGTGCCAATTCCTCTACCCGTTTGCGGCTCAAGCAGTAAATGATGCCACTCTTGCCCATATTATTTTTGACAAATCGAATAATATCGGCATCAACCTGCTTGGTTTTGGGCCGAATTTCGTAGTACAAATTGGGCCGATTAAAAGACGCTTTGAAAGTAGTCGCCTCTTGTATCCCCAAATTCTTGAGAATGTCTTCTTGTACTTTTGGTGTAGCTGTTGCCGTCAAACCAATAATGGGTATCTCCCCTTCTAAGCGTTGAATGATTTTTCGCAAATTGCGGTACTCGGGCCTAAAGTCATGGCCCCACTCACTGATACAATGCGCCTCATCAATAGCCACAAATGATACCGTCACCTCATTCAGAAAGTCAATGTTCTCTACCTTGGTCAAAGATTCTGGTGCAACATAAAGCAACTTGGTGAGGCCTTCTCGAACATCTGAACGCACCTTTTTGATTTCAGATTTTGTTAATGACGAATTAAGGACGTGGGCAATACCATCTTGATCTGAGAGCGCCCGAAGGGAATCCACTTGGTTTTTCATCAGCGCAATCAAAGGCGACACGACAATTGCAGTACCTTCGCTGATCAGCGCTGGCAATTGATAACACAAAGATTTGCCGCCCCCTGTTGGCATGATCACAAAGGCATCTTTCCCCTCCAACAAATTATGAATCACGGGCTCTTGCAACCCCTTAAAGGCCGTGAACCCGAAGTAATTTTTCAAGGCTTGTAATAATTCTTCTGGACTATACGAACGGTTCATTATCTTTCCAACTCGAGTTTGTCATATTTAATTGTAAGAACCCGAGAACAATTGTAATTTTGCAACCTATGGCGCCGTTGTGACTCTTATAGAAGCAGGTCTACTCTTTTTTGACTCGACCATACGAAATATAAGAAAATATCAAAACGTCACCAACAATAAAACCAGCTAATTTTGAAAGATTTTGACCAAATCATACAAGTCGCAAAAGACACCATCGAAACAGAGGGCAAGGCGATCCTGCACTTATCCGAATTAATTGATCAGAGCTTTGCCAGCGCAGTGGATTATATTTACACCTCAAAGGGTCGCGTGATTGTTACTGGAATCGGCAAAAGCGCCAATATTGCCACCAAAATTGTGGCCACACTTAATTCAACTGGAACCCCTGCGATTTTTATGCATGCGGCAGATGCCATCCACGGCGATTTGGGCATCATTCAAGAAAATGATACCGTCATATGCATTTCTAAAAGTGGAAACACCCCTGAAATTAAGGTATTGGTCCCACTGATCAAAGCCAGTGGTAATAAATTAATCGGGCTGACCTCACATGCTGATTCATTCTTGGGCCAGCAAAGTGATTTTATTTTGAATGCCTTTGTGGCCAAAGAAGCCTGCCCTAATAATTTAGCGCCAACCACTTCTACTACGGCACAATTGGTTATCGGTGATGCGCTGGCGATGTCTTTGCTGCACATCCGCGGATTTTCAAGCAAAGATTTTGCAAGATTCCATCCAGGTGGCTCATTGGGTAAAAAATTGTATTTGAGGGTGAGTGATTTGACCTCGCTCAATTCGAAACCGCAAGTGGCTCTCGATGCCAACCTCAAGCAAGTCATTGTAGAAATTTCAGAAAATTTACTTGGTGTTACGGCCGTTGTGGACCAAGATTCAATCGTGGGCATCATAACAGATGGTGACCTCAGACGCATGCTCGCTAAAGTTGATAATATAGCAGGCCTAACAGCCAAAGACATCATGACGCATGCACCCAAACTCATTGATAACGACGCTATGGCCGTTGAGGCCATGGAACTCATGGACCGTCATGGCATCACACAGCTATTGGCTCAAAAAGATGGTGTTTATTCGGGGGTGGTGCACATTCACAACCTCAGTAAAGAAGGGATCATCTAATGGCCAGTCAAAACGACACTGCACCAGAAAAGGACATGTCCTTCTTGGACCATCTTGAAGAACTCAGGTGGCACTTGATCCGCTCCACCGTGTCAGTACTTATTTTTGGATTTCTTGCATTTTTGATGAAAGACTTCATCTTTGATGGTATTTTATTTGGCCCTAAACGTGCTGACTTTCCGACCTACCGTTTTTTGTGTGCTTCTGCGCAGGCCTTAGGTTTTGATAGTTTTTGCTTTTCTGAGCTGCCATTTCGCATCCAAAGCCGCACCATGTCCGGTCAGTTCTCTGCCCATATTTGGACCTCCATCACTGCAGGTTTCATTGTGGCATTTCCTTATGTTCTTTATGAGTTGTGGAAATTCATCAGTCCAGGATTGCACCAAAACGAACGTAAAAATGCCCGCGGCTTCATTTTTGTAGCATCAGTGCTTTTCTTCTTAGGGGTTTTGTTTGGCTACTATGTGGTGACTCCTTTGTCCATTAACTTTTTAGGTTCCTATCAAGTCAGTAATCAGGTCTTCAATGACTTTGACCTCAATAGTTATATCGGATTGGTCCGAGCTTGTGCGCTTTCTTGCGGATTGATTTTTGAATTACCCATTGTGATTTATTTTCTGACCAAGGTTGGATTAGTCACGCCTCAAGGACTCAAAAAATATAGGAAATTTGCTCTAGTGATCGTATTGATTTTATCAGCCATTATTACACCGCCCGATATTGCAAGCCAGGTGATTGTCTCCATACCGGTACTGATCCTGTATGAACTCAGTATTATTATTGCCAAACGGGTACACAAAGTCCAACAAAAACGCCACTAAATATGTCTGAAATCGTAGAAGATTTTAACGCCTACCGCTCCAAAATGAATGAGCGCATGCTTGAAGAAAATCATAAACTCATCAAGAGAGTTTTTAGTTTAGACACTATCGCTTTTCAAGAGGGACACCTGTCGTGCAAAACAAAGGAACTTTTGGGGCTGGGAAATTCTTTGGTGTTGCGTTGTGATGACTGTGTCAAATACCACTTGCAGGCCTGCCATCAATTAGGGCTGACAAAAGATGAAGTTTTTGAAGCCATGAGCATCTCACTATTGATCGGCGGAACAATTGTCATCCCCCACCTGCGCCGGGCCTTTGAGTTTTGGGATGCCTTAGAAAATAATTAGTACTTTTAAATCAATAAGTTACCAAAGATGAAGCTCAGCGCACAAAATTTAGTCAAATCCTACAAAGGGAGACAAGTGGTCAAAGGCATTTCTGTGGAGGTAAATCGTGGTGAAATTGTAGGGCTTCTCGGGCCAAATGGCGCAGGAAAAACCACATCGTTTTACATGATTGTGGGCTTGATCAAGCCCAACGGTGGGCGCATTCATTTGGACCAGACAGATATCACGACCTACCCCATGTACAAGAGGGCACAAAATGGCATTGGTTATTTGGCACAAGAGGCCTCTGTTTTTCGTAAACTCAGTATAGAGGACAACATTTTGAGTGTCTTGCAGATGACAGATCTGAGCAAAAAGGAGCAAGAAGCCAAAATGGAATCGCTCATTGAAGAATTTGGCTTAGAACATATCCGGACCAATCGAGGGGATCTTCTGAGTGGCGGAGAGCGCCGCAGAACAGAAATTGCTCGTGCTCTAGCGACAGATCCTCACTTCATCTTATTAGACGAACCTTTTGCAGGTGTCGATCCTGTAGCCGTAGAAGACATACAACGCATCGTGGCGCAGCTCAAAAACAAAAATATTGGAATCCTCATCACCGATCATAATGTTCAAGAAACATTAGCCATTACAGACCGGACCTACCTGATGTTTGAGGGCAGTATCCTCAAACACGGCAAACCTGAAGAATTAGCCGCAGATGAAATGGTCAGGAAAGTCTATTTGGGCCAGAATTTCGAATTGCGCAAAAAGAAGCTCCATTTCTAAAAGCAATCGGCTGAAAATTTCTGCTTCACTTCATCCACTGCTTTTTCCATACCAAAGACATTAAAATATAACTGAGCAGCACAAAGGGTATGGCTCTGTACCCCAACCCAATGACGAGACAAATGCTGAGTCCAATGAGTAAATAACGGTGCTTGTTGTCTCGCCATGCTAAGGATTTGAACTTCAAAGAAAACAAAGGCCATGGCGCATTCAAGGCGTATGCACTGGTCACTGTCAATCCCATCAAAAACCACTTATTGAAAACAATTTGCGCTAATTCCTGAGTGTAATGGTATTCAAAAATTAATGGAAGACTGGCGATCAACAGCGCATTGGCCGGCGTTGGTAAGCCAATAAAATGATCCACTTGCCGCTCATCGATATTAAACCGAGCCAAACGAAAGGCCGAGGCAACCACCACAATTAATGCCAGAAATGGGTAATAAGTATCAATCCCCAATTGCCACGCCCGAGCTGTAAATACTTCGGTCAGTGGCTTTATTTCGCCGTAAAACGACATTTGCATGAGTTGTAAAAGAATAAGGCTGGGTGCCAAACCAAATGAAATTAAGTCGGCCATAGAATCGAGCTGAACACCCAAGGGCCCCTGGACATTTAACCAACGTGCCACCATACCATCAAAAAAATCAAACACCATACCTAATCCCATGAAAAAGGCGGCGATGATCAAATCTCCCGAAATGGCAAATAGTAATGCAATGACCCCACACAAAAGATTAGCAGCAGTCAAAAGATTTGGTATGTGGTGGCGCATAGTGGAATGATTTCTGTAGTAAAAGTAATAAAGTATTTCGGCCCTTTACAATATGAGTCCTAAAATGTAGTTTAGTAATCATAAAAATAGTTTGATATTTGTAAAAAAATAAGCTTGCGGTTTTTCTCCATTTTATTGACCTGCACATGCGTCCTCTTTGCCTCAGCGCAAACCACGCGAAAGTACTCCAATGAGTTCCTCAACATTGGGGTAGACGCGTCGGCATTTGGCATGGCTAATGCTGTGGTGGCAGCATCATCTGGTGTCAATTCAGGATATTGGAATCCCGCTGGCTTGGCCGATTTAGAAGACCAGCAAATGGCCATAATGCATGCCGCGTACTTTGCCAATATCGCGAATTACGATTATGCTGGATTTGCACTGCCTCTAGACAAATCCTCGGCTTTTGGGCTATCGGTTATCCGTTTTGGTGTAGACAACATTCTCAATACCACACAGCTCATTGACAATCAAGGCAACATCAATTACGATAACATCAAGCTTTTCAGCACAGCCGATTATGCCTTGACCCTTTCATATGCCAAGCGCTTGCCGATGATGGATTTAAAAATAGGCGGAAATGCCAAGGTCATCCGCCGCGTGATTGGTGACTTCGCATCATCTTGGGGCTTTGGATTTGATCTGGGACTCCAATACACGTCACAAAACAACTGGCACTATGGCCTTATGGTGCGGGACATCACAACGACTTTTAATACTTGGAGCATCGATGAGGCTGCTTTTGCCACCATTCAAGATGCCGTATTTGGTCAAAATCAAAGCCTTCCTGAAAACACAGAAATCACATTACCAAAAGCCCAATTCGGCATGGCCAAAAAATGGGCGTTCCGCCAAGACCTCAGTCTCAAATCAGAGATTGACCTCAATATCCGTTTTGCCCAAACCAATGACTTGTTTTCCAGCCAAAGCCTCAGTGCCTCTCCCGCCATTGGCGCTGAATTAGGTTATCTTGACACCGTATTTGTGCGGCTGGGCGCTGGTAATTTTCAACAAGTCACTCAAATTGAAGGCGGGCAAGCTACAGGATTCCAACCCAATCTAGGCATTGGGTTCATCTTCAAGGGGGTCGCGATCGATTACGCCCTTACCGATATTGGCGACCAAAGCACAGCTCTATACAGCAATGTCTTCTCTTTAAAAATTGACTGGGCATTTTTTCGTTAATCTAAAAATAGATCATGAACAATTGGGCTGATAAAAATTTGACCACACTGCAGGCCATCATTATAGGGCTCTTGATTTTCATGCCCCCGCTGATCAGGGCCCAAACATCAGGATTGTCTCAGGAGGCCACCATCAGTGTCTTGACTATTGGCCCGGGATCAGAGCTGGCGGATAGGTTTGGGCACAGTGCCTTTAGGGTCAACGACCCCCAACAGGAGATCGATTGGGCTTATAACTACGGTACTTACGACTTCAATACGCCTCACTTTTATCTGAAGTTTGTCCAAGGTCAATTGCTCTACAGCTTGAGCGTCAATTATTTTGAGGCCTTCCTGAATCACTATAAACAGCAAAACCGTTCAGTTAATGAACAAGTTTTGGCATTGACCAATACCCAAAAAAATGAACTTTTTGCCTATTTGCAATGGAATGCACAGCCTGCCAATAAAGCGTATCGATACGACTTCTTTTTTGACAATTGTGCCACACGCATTCGCGATGTTTTAGTGCATCAGCTTGGTGAAGAGCTCGTCTATGTAGAGGATTATGTCGTGGCTCCTAAAACCTTTCGGATGCTGATTCAAGAGCAGGTGCCCTACAATACTTGGGGCAGTCTCGGCATGGATGTCGCTATTGGTGCCGTTGTGGATCGCCCAGCCAGCGCATGGGATCATCAGTTTTTGCCCAAGTACGTGTTGGCAGCCAACTCCATAGCCCAACGCAAGGACTCCTCAAGCCTCAAGCCCTTAACAGCACCAACCAAAGTAGTCTTCGCCGCTCGAGCTGAAGACCAGGTCCCTTTTTCATGGTACTCGCCTATGGTGATTTTGAGTTTGCTCAGCAGTATAATGCTCTGGATGACCTATAGAGACTGGCGTGCCAATTGCCGCACACCTTGGATCGATGCCGTTATTTTTGGGGCCACTGGCTCAATTGGTGTACTGCTGCTGTTGCTGTGGTTTGCCACAGACCATAGTGCCACAAAAATGAATTACAACATCCTTTGGGCGATGCCGCTTTCCTTGTTTTTCATTCGTGCTATTGGCGCCCAGCGACCCCAACCCTGGGTGGGCAGATATGTCTTATTCTTGATTTTGATGCTTGCCCTCATGCTGATACACCAATTCAGTGGGGTACAAAGCTTTGCACCAACCTTATGGGTTCTGTGGCTCGGATTGACCACACGGCTGTTGTATGTGTATCGTGTTTTAAAGTAGGGCTGTTGGTCTATTGCCCTCGCATGAACAAGATTGTAGAGAGTGTCTTGATCATGATGCTTAAATCTAAGAAGAATGATCTGTTTTTGATGTAATACAAATCATATTGTAGTTTGACCAGCGCATCATCTTGGCTGGTTCCGTAGTTGTGATTCACTTGCGCCCATCCTGTAAGTCCAGGTTTGATCACATGACGCACATCGTAAAAAGGAATAGAGGTGTTGAGTCGGGCCACGAACTCTGGACGCTCGGGCCGTGGGCCGATCAAATTCATGTCCCCCATAAGAATATTAACCAGCTGAGGCAACTCGTCCATTCGGAGGCGACGCAAAATTCGACCGAACGGGCGCACACGAGCGTCCATTTTGGTGGTGTACTGTGGCCCACTCGTTTCGGCATCTGTAGGCATTGTTCTGAATTTATAGATTCGGAAGATTCGACCATTGCGGCCGACGCGATCTTGAACATAAAACACTGGCCCAGGATTAACCAAAGGATTCAACGCAAAAATAACCAGATAACATATCGGAAAGAACATGACCATCCCCATCAAACATATCGCAATATCCAATAGCCGCTGGATCAATCGAGCCAATTTATTTTGGTTGTTTCTGTGGTACGGGAAAAAGCGGTAAAATTCCTTTTTGACGTGTTGGATCGGCACCCGAGCATTCATTCGTTCATAAACCTGGCTGTAGTCTCTGATCACGATGCCTTTTTTGGAAAGATCAAGTAAATAATTGTAAAGGGTCAAATTCATTTTGTAGTTCGAACTGTTGGCCACAACAAAATCTTTGATGCCGTCCGCTTCTATTTGAGTATTTAGGTCCTTTAGGGTGATCAGCGGGATGCCATGAGCCGTGGTGGCCTGGTCGTCTTTTTGTGTGATGTCAACGTAACCAATAATTTTATAATTGGGATCGGAAGCCATGAGCGACTGGGAAAGATCCGCCACCTCCTTTTCTCTGGCCACCAAAATAACCCACTGATAAAACCATGGTTTGCCAAATAAACTGATATAAAGAAAACGCCATAAGACCACGCCCGCATTGATCGCCAGAAAGAAATAAACCAAATCCAATCGATGCTCGGGCAGCACGGGGGTGAGCAGAGGGGTCATCAAAAAAGCCAAAACCGTCAGGGACAGCGCACTGACCAATGGATAGAGCAAAAGATCAAAACGGCTGGCGCGTTGCAGATTATAAAGCTCAAAGACCAGCGCAAAAAATGAATAATAAGCCAATAGGATGATGGCCCAATACCAATATGGGGTAGACCATGAGATATAGGAAAAATAAGGACTGAGGTTAAGGGCGACCACCGCCAAAAAAATGGACAATAAATCGACCAGCCACAAAAGCAACTTCCGCTCGGAAATGTCAAAATTGATTTTAGACTTATTTAGATTCATGGTGGATCAATATAATTAATTTTTTAAATCGTTGATGAGTGTTTGCCAAAGCGCTTGGACCGATGGCCAATCACTTTGCAAACTCTTCTGCCTGGCGTTTTGCCCCAGCAAATGGACATCAACCTCATCATCCCACAGGGCAGAAACCTTATCCGCAAATCCTTGTGCCGAGGTGGATGGCACCAAAAAACCGTTGACTCCATGGGTGATCAGGTGCGGCAGACCACCAACATCAGTGGAGACCACAGGGAGCCCCAGAGCCATCGCTTCGACAACACTCACCGGGGTGTTGTCTACTCTTGACGTGTTGATGAAAACAGAGGCTTCTTGAGACCGTTCAATCCATTGCGCTTTGCTCTGCTTGCCGACAAATTGCACATTAAGGGCGTGTTTTTCTGCATGGTCTTGACAAGATTTGAGTAGGTCTTCCTTGTCAGGGCCCACCATGATCATGCGGGCCTCTTTATATTTATTTTGTAAGAGCTGCAACACCTCTAGTGCCAATTGTGGTTGGTATATCGCAGCGAGTGCACGGACCCATAAAACCGTGTGGTTTTTGACTCTTTGCCCATTATAGGGATATTGGGTCAAGTCCAATCCATTTGGGATGACAGTGGACTTGAATCCATGAGCTCTTGCCCATTCGGCGAGATATGGTGATGGTGCGACAGTGATACTGGCATTGCTGAAATAGAATTTGGCCAGCGCGGGAGACTGACTCAAGCGCTTGGGCAGATCACCTCCGTGGAGTATCGGGACGTAGCACAACCCTTTGATCCGACACAATATGCCGACTGCCAGAGCATAATAAAAACTTTGTGTACTATACGTATCCACCACCACAATGGTGTTTTTTGTTCCATAGCACAGGACGGTCCATAACATGGCTGCCAACCGCTTCCCTTTAGATCTTGCTTTGGAGGCACTATAGACAGTAAACCCGGCACTCTTAAAGACGCTTATCAAGCCCACTGCAGTAGTCGGATTGCGTGTTTGACGCTCGTCCAGGGTGCCGATATAGATGATCCGGGAGTCCTTAGACTGCATCCGATTCTTGGTTATGGATCATTTCAGTTTGATCGTCTGTGATTGCTTTTTTGACTTGAAGTAATGCCAACCCGTAAATAAAGGCCGGCATGGCAATGCGCATTGCACTATGATTGATGGTCAAAAACCAGAAGCCGACAAAGGCAAATAAAAATACATTTCTGCGGTCTCTTAACCAAAGCCCAAATGGCGTCAGAAGTAAAATCAATAAGCCCAAAATCCCAAAACTCCCGTGCTCGGCAATCATTCGGGTGACTTCCGAATGACTCGCTGCAATTTGACCCGTGCGGTCTGCGCGGTATTCCTTAGCTTGGCCCACGCCAATACCTATGACCGGATTCTGGTAAAAGGCGTCTAGCTCTAAATTCGCCAATTCTAGTCGACCAGTGCCTATTGAAGATTTCTCGCGGCCTAGTGCATCTTGGTTGGCATAGCGCTTATCGATAAGTCCTGAGGAACTCAAGGAAACAAGCAGCCAAGACAACAAAAAACCACTACTGAGTAGTAGCGATTTAACCAGAACCTTAAGCCGGACTGCAGGAGTTTGGCTCACCAAATAAAAAAGCAAAAATATCAAGAGGCAAATACCAGCGGTAAGCATACCGCCCCGCGAAAAAGTGGCTAGTCCGCGGTAAGCAAAAAACAGCATCAATCCTAAATCAATAAGGTTAACGGCACGGGACTGGACCATAACCAATCGAACGAAACTGATGAAGACCCCTAAGCCCAAAACTGTGGCAACTTGATTGGGACCAAAACCACCTGAAGCCGCAAAATTAGACCCTGTTCCAGTGAGCACCGATTGCAAACTCGGCGCATATAAAAAAACATAAACTACAGTGGCAATAAGTGGATATTGGACCGCTTCAAAAACATCATTGAATCGCTTGGTGTCTATGGGGTTCTCGTAACAATACAGCGCCGAAATCGCCAGGCATAACGGACCACTCAAATTAAAACCAATCGCATTGCCAAATACAGTGCCATACCTCAGATTAATGCCTGCAACGAAAATTCCAGGCATCAGACAAAGCATGAACACAAGATATGGCCATGAACGTCGTTGAAACCCACGGTAAAACATGCCTAAACTCAAAAAGAGCACCACCATATACTTCGCGAACTCATAAGAAAAAGCCCCACCAGTCATGCGCGAAAAAACTTCAAAACCTGCAACATAAGCTGCAGCAACTAACGCGTGATTGTTAGTGTTTTGAGTTTGAAACACAAGGAACAAGAAATATACAATTACAAGCAACAACACCCACTTGACGACAAAAGGAAAACTTATTCCCACAAAACCCAATGCAATATGGATCAAAACCAGACCAGCATGACTGATAGATTTGCTGCTCAAATTCAATTTAATTGGGCATAATGATTGATTAATTCCTTGATCACTTGAGTTTCTTGATAGCGCTCTGTGACATGATTTCTAAAATCTGCAGCCATTTGACACCGCTCATCTGGATGTTCTAGCATATATAATAAGGCCTCAAAAAGCGCTTTTGGATTCTGCGGTGGCACAACAAGGCCATGATCTTGAACCACCTCTTTGCACGCACCGACACTGGTGACCACAACAGGCAAGCCCGCCAAACCATATTCTAACAGTCCCAGAGGAAGTCCTTCAGATTTGGAAGAGAGCACCCCTAGATCGGCCTGCGTCATTAGATAATGAGGGTTAAATTGATTGCCGTAAAAAAAGACCTGCGATAGATTTTGATTTGTACAAAACTCTTTTAGCTCTTGGTCCAATTTTCTATCTGTAGGCGCTCCGATAATATGAAGAGAAATATTTTTTGAAACTTTAAGAAGAAACTGAAATGCCTCTAACAACGTTTGGTGATCTTTTGGCGGTGTTATGTTGGCCACGACAATAATTCTAAAAGTCTTAGGCGCTAAAAGAATAATATCTTTTAGTGATTCTTGATCCATTTTTTTTTCACTTATGAAATTCGAAATATAATGGACCGATCTCGATTTAAGATTTCCATGGGCAAATTCAACTAAATCCTTGTTGACACATAAAATCATATTCATGCGCCAACTGCAGATTTTAAGCATCTGTAAATACTTAATGTCTCGATTTCCTTGATGGTCATGCCAAATTAGACGCATATTTGTCAAAAATATCGAGGCCAACCATGCCCAAAAGAAAGAAGTGCCATGAGCGTGTAAATGGGTGATTTGGTGTCTTTTTAAATAAACCACAAACCTCCATAGAGCGCGAACATCTAATGCACATCTTCGCCTTAACGATAATAGCGGTATCCCCTGATGAAGCTCATCGCACAGCACTCCGTCAGCTCTTGATGTGCAGACATGAACCTGCTGTCCTTTTGTATATAGCCCATTGGCCAAATTCACTACCATGCGTTCTGCACCACCCGGCCGTAAAGTGTCGATGAGATGTAATATTTTCATTTGGTCATGAGTTTTTTTATGGCCTCGGCGAAGCGATCTGTTGTGTACCCTCGAGACCACTCCATACCATTCTGACTCATCCTCTCCAGATCAATAGAACGCTCAAACCATTCAGAAAGATGTTGCACAGCTTTGTCAAGATCATCTTGAAGCAATAGCCCTCTCTTTCCGTCACCAATCATCCAAGGGACGCAAGAGATGGCCCTGGTAAGAGGAATTGCCCCCCAAAACATTCCTTCGGCCACCACCTTTGGCCATCCTTCAGACTGACTAGGCAATACCAAAAAGTGTGCTTCCTTGTAGGCCTGCTTGAGTGTTTCAGGCGGTTTGTTACCATGCAGTATGATATGAGCACATAATTCGTGTTCGGTAATAAAAGTGCTGATTTTTTCCCTTTGTATGCCCTCACCAAAAATATCAAGGCACACCTCAAGACCTATTGACCTCATGCGCTGAACGAGCTTTACGGCATAAAACGGATTTTTTCCCTCGGACAATGTTCCGGCAAAAACCATTCGCCATGGGGCGCACCAATTCTTTTTAATTTTGGGTTGCCGGGCCTCAAAAGCCGAATAAGTCGCTGTAAAAAAGGGTTTAATATTTGGGCTTTGATCTGGCCAATCACCATAGACCATAACCTGCATATTTCGTGTGAGCCATGGATTTGCTAAAATCCATTTTTGCAAGCGGTAACTCAAGGGTTGGCGTTTAGCTTTAGGATCCCAATTTCCGGCATACTTGGCTGTTTTCTTGGTGCGTGGGAAAAATATTTGTACCAAACAGCCCAGCAGTCCAATATTGCCGGGGCAGCGCAAATGGATGTGGTCAGCGTTTTTGAATGCCCTAAAAATTGACCACAAAATAATTGGAGTTCTGAATAGCGAGGTCAAAAATCTCTTAGGACTTTTAAAATGTAAATTAGAGATGGGTAAAAGACGAATTGACCTATGATTGTAGGCCAAATTGATTCCTGAGTCATTACCCTCCGCTAGTGGGGCTAAAATGGTCATTTCATCAAAAGCATCCGCCCAGAGGTTGACTTCATTCACGTATGGGGCGTATGCAGAAATATCGCTACGATTCAGATAGTGTGGGGTATGGGAGACAATGACTAAATTCAAACTTTATGCTTGGTGCTTCGAGTCTTTTCTTTTGGGGGATTGAACCACAAACTCAGCCAGCCCATTTTTCTTCCCAAAGTTTCCACTAGCGCACCTGAGCGATTGGGCCCTGTTAAGATATTTATCGCCCTAATGGTCCATAATAAGATGGTTATGGAATGCCATTTGAATCGATCACACAAAACTGGCTTTGGATTTTTTATACGCCAGACATAATATCCATTACGCACCACCATGCGGCCATACTTAAAATGATTTGGGCGGCCCTGAGGGGCATGGTGATGGGATAATCGCGCTGCAGTATTGACCAATAACTTTCCGAGTCTTGACGCACGCAGGCTAAAGTCCGCGTCTTCATATAAGCCATAGCCTTCAAAGTATTCAGAGAATTTGATTTGTGTAAAGAGTGATTTGCGAAAGGCCATTGCCATACCAATGAGTAAATCAACCTGGTACATTTTGCCTGACGGTGGCAAGGAACTTCTGCCATGACCAAAACTCGGCATTTTTCCCGGAGATAGGTTTGAGGCTAATCTGAATAATTTTCTCATTTGATCTCGAAGGGACTGCCTTCGATAATAACCATCAAATTCGAAATACTTCAGTGCACTTAATAATTTTGAGTTCTTGGGCAGGACATTCCATTGAACCTCATTATGAGCATACCCACCCACACCAATGACTTCAGGGTCATTAATAAAAGGTTCTATAATTTGCTGGAAATAATCCTCTTCTAAAACTACATCGTCATCCAAAAAACAAATAATCTCAGACTCGTCTTGGACTAGACTAATGCCAATATTTCTCTGCTTGGTAAGTCCACGTTCCGCCTTAGTGACGCGATGGTAAAAAATGTTGAGACCTTCAATATTTACAACTTGTTCCGTGAATATATCATCCGAGCCATCAATAACTAATATTTCATTGGGGACTAGAAATTGAGTCGAGATAGACCGCAATAAAGACTGGACTGAGTCTGGGCGATTATAGGTGCATATGATTAGGGAAAACATCATTCGCCCTCAAGTAATTTCATCCCCCACTTGTGACTCGAATGCCATTTCTGTGAGAACTCCATTAAATATTTCAATTTTTCACCCCAATAAGTGTTGCTTAGATTTTTAATCCAAAATATCGTCTTAAATCCTAATTTTTGATCATCAGTGAGGTGCATTAAATTAAACAGTGTTACTGTAGGAGAAGGTTTTGGTGTGATTTTCTCTATATCCCAAGCCAATTTCACCGATTCTCGAAAACCGCCACTTGGGGCTTTTAAGTGCAATATTTCAGGGAAGTTAAAATAAAAAATATCGTAGCCCGCATTTCTGATTTGCATGCCAAAATCACTGTCTTCACCATAGCCATGCTCAAAACGAGTATCAAAAGAACAATTTTCTTTAAGCAATGACGAATGAATAATGCTTGAGCCAGATCCAAAATCACTCCATTGTTTTACCTTGAGATTGATTTTTAGACGATATGACTTATTGCACGAGAATGTCGCTGCAGAAGCCCTTACATGCTTTAATCGAATCATCGCATTTTCCATAAAATCTGGCTTAATTCTGATGTCATCATCGCCCAAAAAAACCCAATCAGATTCAACAAGATTCAAGGCTAAGTTGCGTGCATTACATGCCCCAAAGGTATGAATACAACGATGCATGATCTTAAACGGCCAAGAGTCATTATTTAGATAATCAAGCTCAGTTTTCAATCCCGTATGAAGTTGCTCAATGATGATGACGTTATTCGGAATTAAGGTTTGACTTTTCAAATCCTGCAAAAAATCAAACAAATAGGCTTTTCTATTTAAAGTAGGAATAATGACGTCAATTGAGTTGCCGTGTAAATTCACATTATTTTTTGGAATAAACCCATGGTTTAATTTCAGGTCTGTTTTGACCTTGCCCTTTTTTAAAAGACTTATTAAAAGTGAAAACAAAGTGCTTTTATTTTTGTAAATCAATAATTGCAAAAACATCAAATAGACCCAAATCCACTTGTACTGAACTAAAACAAAACGATATAAATCCTTTTGACTAATCTGCGGTGTGCTCTTTGGCTCAATAAGTGTTGATTTTAAAAGTTTTGGATCAGAATAACATAAAAGACCTTTGGGCATATTGTTTTTAGCCAAAGAGTTTAGAACAAAATCAAGTGTAACTCCTTGAAAATTTATAGCATCTAACTGATTAAGCAGTCCAGGTGAAATGATTCCTACCAGTGCACTCATCAACCAAGTGGGATACCGTACTTTTTTATTTACATTTATAAAAACAGATTGATCGACTAGTCCAATTTCAGGACTGATATAGTCAAAACCCGAGGGTGCGTATGAAATTAAAAATGCCTGTACATGATCAATAGTGGAAAAATAATCAAGATTGAGCTGATCATCAATGGATTCATGAAACCAAACAATGCTGTATTCGGGATGCATTTTTGCCAAAGTAATCAATCCTGGGAGCAGTTCAGATTCATTATAGGACGAAGCATCTTTAATTCCGTCAACTTTGATGATTTGCTTGAAATTGTGTTTTACAAATAGCAAATTCATATAAATTGGCGATAATAATTCAAACTGCGCTCGGCAATAATTCTAACCTCAAACTCCTTTTTTACTCTTTCTTGAGCATTTTCCCCCATTTTCTGGGCGAGTTCATTGTTTTCAAGAAACTGATTCACTCGCTTTGCAAATTCGGCATGATTTTTTGCATCGACCAAAAAGCCCTGCTCGCCATCTTTGATCATTTCCTTGGCCCAACCAATGTCCGAGGCCACAATGGCCCTCCGCATGAGCATGGCCTCAAGCCAAGAAAGCGGGAATGCCTCTGCAAAAGAGGGGAAAACACAAATCTCAGCCCGATTTATGTATGCTCTGATCTTCTCATGCGCTACAGGACCCAGATATTGCACCTGTTTCATCGCCGATTTCAAGAACAGGGGTTTCATGAGCGCCCAAGTGGATTTTGAACCTGATATGACATCACCACTATCTTTACCAATCAGCAATAGCTCTGATTCAGGATGCGCCTCTTGGATATGGTTAAAAATGTGCGGCAGTTCGAGTGCCCCTTTTTTGCGGATCAAAGTCCCAAAATACAGAATGATTTTTTTGTTCGGGCTCGGTTGATTTTTTGGGTCATATTCATACGGATCAATTTTGCTCGACTCACGTGGTTGCGGAATAAGAAACTGCTCTATATTCACGCCATTAGGAA
>JAQWJJ010000022.1 GCA_029248405.1 Flavobacteriaceae bacterium
TTTTGATGATTTCTTCTTTTGACTTAATTAATCGAGGAGTTTCAAAAGTCCTTATAAATTTTGGCTCGAATGTTTTATAATTGTCAAGGCGTTCATTATCTAAATCAATTAACTTGTCTAGATATACAATGTTAGAAACAAGGTTGTTTTCATGCTCGGCAATTCTCTCTAATCCATCAAAGAGCATATAACTTGACTCAGGCATTAATATATTTTGATCCATAAAATAAAATCCTTCGGCTATGCTCAAACTCTTTTTTGCTTCGGCCCATTTGCTCTGTTCGATTAGTGCCAATCCGCGAAATAAATTTGCGTTAATTTTGTAATAATTATCATTTAAATTGTGGCATAATTTTTCTATTTCTATTGCGCCTTTAATAACCTCCTCGTATTTTTTTTGATAATAATCTATTTCCATTTTTACATCTACCTCCCAAATAAAACCAGTTTCTTTATTGAGTATGTTTTGACCTTTGAGCAAGCTCTGGTGTAGTTCGAGGTATTTTAGTGCCATATCGATGTCACCAAGTGCTAGATAACAGAGAACAAAACTCTCTGCAGACAACAGCTTTTGCTCTTCAAAGAATTGGAGGGTTTGGTTTTGTATCGCCTTTCTGCTAGATTCTTCAAAACTCAACTCAAAAACTTTGCTATTGACTAGTCTATCTCTATCTACTTGCAGTTTTAAAGCCTTCTGCTTATCGCCATAAGCAATTTTCAAAAAGACAAGTCTATCTAATATATATACCTGTTGTGATAAGTTGCCGCTAACTTGAGCGAGTTCATAAGCGAGAAAATAACTATTGTATGACAATTCCAAATTTCCAATCTTCCCATACTCATATCCCTTAATGATGTAGCCTAGAGCAGGGTAAGTAATGTGTTGCCAATCTCTTGTGTAGGTAATTAAGCTATCTGCATAGAGAATATTCTTGCGAGACGAATAAATACGGGCAATACGGTCATATGAGCGAGCAATCTTAATGGTATCATTGTCTTTTTTAGCTCTATCTAAATAGGCCCCAATAACCCGCTCTTGGACAAGTGTGTCTCCGTCATAGACATTGAATAGCGTTAACAGCTCTTCATAATCCACAATTTCAAGATATTTATCATTTGGCACTTGAGCAATAGACACAAATGAAAATACAAGAACCGCGTAAATAAAGAAAAACATTCTCATGACTTAATTGTTTGTCTTAAAGTTAATGAAATGCCCTACTCGATCTCAGAACTTCAAGGAGTTGTGAAAAATTACATTGTAAACGTTTGTAAAACAGTATTTTAATGTAACATCAAACACGTGGCATTTATGAATATGAAGTGCTTCAGAGGATCAGAAGCCCTGGCAAAAGATCAGTTTGAACCAATCAACGCTTTCGTCTTCTCAGCAACTCACCCTTAATGAGATCCAATTCTCGACTTGTTTGACCAGAAACCGAAGTGTTTTCTTCTGCCCTGCGGATCAGATAAGGCATCACCTCCTTAACTGGGCCAAAGGGTATGTATTTGGCAACATTATACCCTTCCCGGGCGAGATTATAAGTAATGTGATCACTCATGCCGTAAAGCTGCCCAAACCAAATACGAGGATCATGACGATCAATTCCCCTGTGATTCATTAAATTCAAGACCTTATAGGTACTTGATTCATTGTGGGTTCCTAAAAATAATGAGATGTCATCAATATGGTCAAGTATATAAGCCACAACTTGGTCAAACATGTCATCAGTAGCCTGCTTGTCAACGCAGATGGGTGAGACATAGCCCATAGCCTTAGCGCGCTCATTTTCTTTTTCCATATAAGCACCTCGCACAACCTTAAAGCCTAGCTTAAAGCCCTTTTTCTTGGCCGACATGTGTAATGCTTTCAAATAAGCTAAGCGATCATGTCGGTAGCATTGAAGGGTGTTAAACACGACAGGGTGTTTCTTATTAAAGGCTGCCATCATCTCTTCACACAATTCATCAGCGGCTCCTTGCATCCAAGATTCCTCGCCATCAATCAACAACATCATCTTTTGATCATGGGCCTCTTGAGCGATTCGGCTATAGCGGTCTTTGATCCTATTCCATTCTGACTGTAGTGCATCGTTTAGCTTACCCATGGAGACGGCTTGCCATACCATAAATCGGCCAATTCCAGTAGGCTTAAATACCGCAAAAGGCATTGAATTTTTGTCCCGAGAAAAATCAATCAAAGACCTCACCTTGTCGGTGGTAAAATCAAACTGCTCCTCTTCCTCCTTACCCTCAACGGAATAATCCAAAATAGAGGAGACCCCAATCGCATCTAAAGACCGTACTACCCTCATCGAATCTTTCTCGTTGATACCACCACAAAAATGATCAAAGACACTGAGCCTTACAAGCCGATCGATTGGCAAATGCCAACGAAAAGCCAACTTTGTCAAGGCGGTGCCTGCTTTCACTAAAGCGGCACTTGAAATCATTCTAAAAAGTGTGTAGGCCCTTTGAAGTTCCAAATCACTTTTAAGGCTAAAGGCTACTTCAGTATTTTCAAATATTCGTTTTGAAGCCATTCTTTAAATTATGAGGACAAATATAGTTAGATTTGGGCTTTGAAATAAGAACAATATTTGGAGAGTTCAAGCATGCGCAGCATTAATGATAATAATGAATCTATTTTTTGTGGCAACGAATTAGCGGCCACCTTAATCGACATGGTGCGCAAGAAAGCACCGAGTCAAATATTTCTGTTGACAGACCAGCACACCAAGGAGTTCTGTCTCGAGGCGGTCGAACCGCATTTGGGTTCTTGGAACTACCATCTACTTTGCATTGCCCCAGGAGAAGAATCAAAGACCATAAAGCAATCCGAAATCCTATGGGCGGAATTATCACGCCTGAACGCTGACAGAAACAGCCTTGTGATCAATTTAGGCGGAGGTGTTGTCACTGACCTTGGTGGGTTTATCGCGGCGACCTACCAGCGTGGGATAAGTTTTATCAATATACCCACAACCCTTTTAGGCATGGTTGATGCGTCAATTGGCGGAAAATGTGGTGTTGATCTAGGCGTTTTGAAAAATCAAGTAGGTGTCATAACCTCGGCATTTGCCACCATCGTTTACCCACCGTTTATCAAAACATTACCCAAACGAGAGCTCATCTCTGGATGGATGGAAATGATCAAACATGGATTCATCACAAGCAAAGAATATTTGGACGCGACACTCTTGTTTGAGACCAATGATCTGTCAAAGATAGAATCCTTAATTTGGACTTCTATTGTCATCAAAAACAATGTCGTACAAAACGACCAAACTGAGTTAGGAAGGCGCAAGACTCTGAATTTCGGTCATACTCTAGGCCACGCTATTGAGTCCTATGGGTTGCAAAAAAAAGGCCAGAACTGGATCAAACATGGTGAGGCCATTGCCATTGGAATGGGGCTTGCCTGTTATTTGTCGCATAAAATTTATGCATTTCCAGAGGAAGTTTTCAATGATTATTTATCGAAAGTAAAGAAGCTTGTCGCATTTCCGAATTTTACAGAAAACGATATCGCACAAATCATTGATTACCTCAAGTATGACAAAAAAAATAGCCATGGAGGTGTCAATTTTGTTCTGCTCAAAGACATCGGTCAAGAAGTTTTGGACGTCACGGTCAAGAATGACTTTATTTATGAGGCCTTTGGGGCGATAGGCCAATCAAAGCAGTAATTAATTATGCTGCTCGATATGATAAATGCGGGACTTATATTTCCTTAAATATTGAATGCATCAATCGTTTCTTGTCATTGATGCTCTCCTCAAGTGAAATCATGGTTTCTGTGCGGGTAACCCCTTCAATATCATCAATTTGATAGATAATGTCTTTGGCATGACTCGTATTCTTCGCACGAATTTTACAATATATGTTGAACTTTCCTGTAGTAACATGTGCCACTGTGACGCATGGAATTTCTTTAAGGCGCTCAAGGACAAACTGAGTTTGAGAAGTCTTCTGCAGAAACACACCGACATAGGCGATGAAAGAATAGCCCAACTTTTTATAATCTAGTGTTAATGATGACCCTGTAATGATCCCCGATTCCTCCATTTTTTTTACCCTGACATGAACCGTACCTGCAGATATATTTAGCTTTTTGGCGATATCAGTGAAAGGAGTTCGGGTATTTTCGATCAACATATCTAAGATAAAGTGATCTGTATCGTCTAATTTGATCTTGGCCATGAAAAATCTTTTTTTCAAAGGTAAAGAGAATTCTCAGTTTTGGCATCAAAAATTAGATTTTTATCAATTTTTTTGACTTTTTTAGCTCAATTGTTGCGATTTTTTCACCTTCGAAATCGTTTTCGTGAGAATTTATCAATAACTCTTCTCCTTTAAAGTCAATTTCAGTATATCCCATTATGACATGGTCAGGATCCACATCTTCGATCCGCAAGTATTGCTGTTCTTGGTTGTTAATGATTTCATATTCCTTTTGCAAACCCAGAGAAACCAGCACCCCCTTGAGAGACACATTTTTAAAAACCAAGTCCCTCATGTTTTTGTGATTGTCTGGTATGGCCAAATAATCGGCCACAACATCTTGAGCGATATAAGGCTTAAGGCTAGTTTGAAATAGGTATAAAAGTGCTTCAAAAACAAAATAGCGCGTTTGCTCTCTGGCATCATCACCGACAAAATGACCTGCCTCGATCAAAATCGTCGGCACACCCTTTTTCTGAAAGAAGTCCCCAACACAAGACTCGTTGAAGCCGTCGTCATATCGACCTATTTGACCCGCTAAATGCTCTTGAAGCCCCAAAACCATTTTCACAATCAACGACATCGCCTCAATTCGGGCGGGACTCAAACTCCGCTGCGCATCAATAGAGGGTGACAAAAATGACAAGGTGGCTGGAACACGAAGGTTCCCGACTCCATAAAGACTTCTCTGATCGTGCAGATTAAGACACAAGTCAGGCTTGAAGGCATCGAATTGACGCATCAAAACACGAATTTCTCTCTGCGATTGATTCAAAGCATCTCGATTGAGGTCAACACCATTGGCATTCTCTCGGGAGTATACCTGTGCACCATCGGGATTGAGCATTGGAATAATCAAAAACGTATGTTGATTCAGCACAGCTGAAACAAAGTCACTGGCCACAGATTCCTGAAGCAACAAACGAACAAAATCAACAACACCCTTGGTGGTGGTCGACTCATTTCCATGCATTTGTGACCAAGCAAGAATGCGTTTGTCCCCACGACCAATCAAAATACCATGTATGTCCTGGTCCAACTCGGAGGATCCAAGCAAGCGATATACATCTCTTTTTTTGGCTAATGCAATAAGCGACTCTAATCGATTTTCAGGCAAATACCTGCCAGAAAGAGAGGTGTCTTTTACCGCGATGTGTAGAGATTTAATATTCATTTTTTATTCTGCCTACAACAAAGGTATGCAAATGAAAGTTTACCGACGTAAACACTGAAAGCCCCAAAATAGTGGCTGATTTTAAAAAATAGCAGCCCTATAATGTGATGAATTTTACATTTTTTTTGTGTTTTCAATAAAATAATTTTAAATATCATTATATCAGTGTTTTATAATATTTTATTTGAAGTTTAAGTTTATTATATTTCAGAGAAATATTTGTGTTTATTGATGAACATAACTTGAAAGTTGTTACATTTATAACCAATTACAGATCCAAGATAATTTACAATGGTAAACAGCAAAGATTTTGCGCTAAGGCTACAAAAAATACTCGATTTTTATGCCATTACAGCCACGGCCTTTTCTGATTTAATTGAGGTGAATCGTTCTACGATTTCACACTTGCTTTCTGGAAGGAACAAGCCAAGTTTAGAATTTGTTTTAAAGGTTTTGGAGGCATTTCCTGAAGTGGAATTGTACTGGCTCTTAAACGGTCAAGGCCACTTCCCTACCCCAAAAAGTCAAGCAGCCACAAAAGTTGCGGTAGAACCCTTTGATGGTGTATCAGAATTATCTCCCTCCGTTGATCAAGATGATCAAAAAGCAGTGTCAAGTCTTGAGCCCCAACAATCCGGTCTAGAGGAGTCGAATGAAGCTGAAGTCGAACGGATTGTTATTTTTTTTAAAAATGGACTCTTCAAAACCTATCGACCATAACTCAAAGATAATTTGCACCTTTGCATCATGGCATCAAGCACCACTCAATTCTGGACTCTTTTATTGACTTTCACCCTGTACGGCTGCTTCAATACCCCTCGCGAATGCAATGACTTCAAAAATGGCACTTTTGAGTTCACGACGACTATTGGCACCCGAATCGAAACCAGTGTTTTCACAAGAGATGGAGCTTTAGAAATTGAAACCTTTCAGGGCAAGAGCGACACTTCCGATATTCGTTGGATCAACGATTGCGAATATATTGTGCTCAAGAGAAATCCCAAGAATATGGCCGAAGAAAAAGCCATTCACATCAAGATACTGACCACAGAAACCAATGCCTACACCTTTGAATATAACGCTGTGGGCACCTCTAAAAAACTAAGGGGTAAGGTTGTCAAAATTGACTGAGTCATTTCCCTGTTCAGAATAGGGTTGTTTGGCCGGCCTCTGAGCCAGAACCTTCCTCATTTGGGTTTTTCAATTCAGGATCGGGCTCCGATGGTGGTGCAGGATCCCTCTCGGGCGTCGCATCAATCTTAGCGGACTTTTGCGGCGCATCCAGCACAGAATTTTTCCCTTCAGGCGTATCTGCTGTCGCCTCATCTAATTCTTGCACCTCCGCATCACTAATCGCCACACTTTGCACCTGACCTATTTCAGGGTCTTGATCGCTATCTTCAACCTGCGCGGTGCGTGGCATTGAAGCCAGTGCATTTATTTCCAAAACCTTGTCTTTAGTCAGCTGATTGCCCATTGCCGAAATTCCTTTGACCGAAATAAATCCATCGAGTTCGACTTTTAAGCTGTCTTTGCGCTCTCGGCCGCGTTCTTTTACAAAGAGTACCTCAACCACCGGGTGGTGCTCTGTAAATATTTGCTCCAAATAAGATTTGGCATGCCCTGAAATGACTAACTCCTCACGATCTGGCTGCTCAACAAGAAAACGCTTGACATAATAGAGTTCCTTTTCACCAGCCCAATAAATTACTGAAATAGGTTTAGAGGGCACCCATTTTTCTAACACCACCATGTCCTCATCGAAATGCAGAGAGAGATCAGGGACCACGGTCTTCACTATTCCATTTTGACGCGCTATAAGCAAGCGGTCATCGCTCGTAAACTCTCCAAGCAACTCCCCTCTTGCATCCACATTCAATCGCTGCACGGTATCATCGAACCAGATTTTTCGGGGTTTCAACGTCGACAAACCTTTTTCTTTGAGCTCAATGCGTTTGACTGAATATTTCGTCACGACGTTTCCTTTTGACGCCCGCCCTTTGACCATTAATTCTGAAAAATCTAAATCCCATTTGAGCTTTTTGATGCTTCCAGACTGCCGAAGCAAGACGGTCACCACCTCTGCCTCACCGTTGGGGTTGGCGGTAAAGTACAACACCTTAGAACCTGGAGAACCTGCTGTAACCTCATATTCACGATCACGGGTCATTGAGGTTACCGCAAAGCGTTTCACATATGAGGCACCCTTTGTGCCATCCTTATAAATCAAATTATAAATTGTACGCTTGTCTTTCTTTTTCCATAAGCCCACATGAATGATGCCTTTACCGATAAATGTTTTATCACTAACCTTAGTCACCATCATTTTGCCTTCTTCTGTAAAGACAATGATATCATCGATATCGCTACAATCCATCACATATTCATCACGACGCATATTGGTGCCGATAAATCCCTCTTCGCGATTAACGTAGAGTTTGGTGTTGCGGATCACTACTTTAGCCGCTTCTATGTCATCAAAAACACGAATCTCGGTCTTGCGTTCACGACCAGCACCATAAGTAGTTTTTAGGCGCTTAAAATAATCGATGGTGTAATCAATAAGATGCGCCAAGTGATGCTTGACTTGAGCAATTTGATCTTCCAAGGCATCAATCTTTTGTTGGGCCTTATCAATATCAAATTTAGAAATCCGTTTGATTCTAATTTCGGTCAGGCGCACAATATCCTCGGTGGTAATGGCTCGTTTGAGGTGTTTGATGTGCGGCTTAAGACCAGAGTCAATGGCTCCAATAACACCATCCCAAGTAGATTCCTCTTCTATATCTCGATAAATTCTTTTTTCAATGAAAATACGCTCCAAAGAAGCAAAATGCCATTGCTCCTCAAGCTCATTGAGCTGAAATTCTAAATCTAATTTATGTAACGCCACAGTGCGGTCTGTCGAACGCTTAAGCATTTCTGTGACCCCAACAAAAAGCGGCCTATTGTCTTCAATTACACAACCTAAAGGGGATATTGAAGTTTCGCAATTGGTGAAGGCATAAAGGGCATCAATGGTTTTATCTGGAGAGATCCCTGAAGGCAAATGCACGAGAATTTCTACCTCTGCAGCCGTATTGTCTTCGATTTTCTTGATCTTAATTTTGCCCTTTTCATTGGCCTTTAAGATGGATTCAATGAGGCTCGTAGTATTGGTGCCAAAAGGGATGTCTTTAATGACTAATGTGCTCTTATCGAGTTGGTTAATTAAAGCACGACAACGAATTTTACCGCCACGCAAACCATCATTATAATGCGTAGCATCCATCAAACCACCTGTCGGAAAATCCGGAAGGATCTGGAAGCGCTTTCCTTGAAGGTGCTTGATTGACGCATCAATAAGCTCGACAAAATTGTGCGGCAAAATTTTGGTGGACAAACCTACGGCAATACCTTCGGCACCTTGAGCCAAAAGCAACGGGAACATGACAGGCAAATTAATAGGCTCTTTCTTTCTTCCGTCGTATGACGATTGCCATTGTGTGATTTTGGGGTTGAACACCACCTCCAAGGCAAACTTTGACAAGCGTGCTTCAATATATCTTGAAGCTGCAGCATTATCGCCCGTAAAAATATTACCCCAGTTACCCTGGGTATCTATCAGCAAGTCTTTTTGACCTATTTGGACCATCGCATCACCAATACTCGCATCACCATGGGGATGGTACTGCATGGTATGACCGACAATATTAGCCACTTTGTTGTATCTTCCGTCATCCAACTCCTTCATAGAATGCATGATACGGCGTTGAACAGGCTTAAAGCCATCTTCAATTGCCGGCACGGCACGCTCCAAGATCACATAACTGGCATAATCCAAAAACCAATCTCGATACATTCCCGTGACCCGAGTAATGGTCTCATTGGCCGCATCATTTTCATGAGGCCCGTCTGATGCTGGATTTAGATCGTCGAACTCACTCATGACTCTATTTCTACCTTATCCAATTCTACTTTCAGGTTGTTGATGATGAACTCCTGGCGATCTGGCGTATTTTTACCCATATAAAAGCGCAACATATCCTCGACGCTAATGGTTTTGTCCAACATCACAGGGTCCAACCTGATGTTGTCCCCTATAAAATGTCTGAATTCATCAGGAGAAATTTCACCCAAACCTTTAAAACGGGTTATCTCAGGTTTTGGTTTTAATTCCTCTAGAGCATCGAGCCGCTCCTGATCTGAATAGCAATAAATGGTTTTCTTCTTGTTGCGGACCCTAAAAAGTGGGGTTTGCAAAATATATAAATGACCATCCTTAATGACCTCCGGAAAGAACTGCAGAAAGAAAGTAATGAGCAGCAACCTAATGTGCATGCCATCGACATCTGCATCTGTCGCAATGACGATGTTGTTATAACGTAAATCTTCTAAAGATTCCTCAATATTCAAGGCCGCCTGCAACAAGTTAAATTCCTCGTTTTCGTAAACAATTTTTTTACTTAATCCGTAACAATTCAAGGGTTTCCCTTTAAGGCTGAAAACGGCTTGTGTATTGACATCACGACTCTTGGTGATGCTTCCACTTGCTGAATCGCCCTCTGTGATGAACAAAGTTGTATCTAGGGTACGATCACTCTTAGAGTCGGTCAAATGTACCCGACAGTCTCTGAGTTTTTTATTGTGCAAACTGGCCTTTTTTGCACGGTCTTTGGCCAATTTACGAATGCCACTTAATTCCTTTCGTTCACGTTCTGCCTGAACAATTTTTCGCTGAATCTTCTCTGCAATCTCTTGATTTTTGTGCAAGAAATTGTCAAGTTGCGTCTTAATGAAATCGTTAACATACGACCGCACCGTGGGCATGTCGCCACCCATGTCAGTCGAACCGAGTTTTGTTTTAGTTTGACTTTCAAAAATAGGCTCCATGACCTTGATGCTGATGGCCCCTACAATAGATTTACGGACATCACTTGCCTCATAATTCTTACCATAAAACTCTCTAATGGTCTTTACAAGGGCTTCTCTAAAGGCGGCTTGATGGGTGCCACCTTGAGTGGTGTTTTGACCATTGACAAAACTGTGGTACTCCTCGCTATACTGGGTCTTGCTGTGGGTCAGCGCAATCTCAATGTCCTCTCCCTTGAGGTGGATGACGGGATAGAGTTGGTCGTCTTCTAAAATATTATCCTCCAACAGGTCTTTGAGTCCGTTTTCACTGAAGAATTTTTCGCCATTAAAATCAATAGTCAAACCTGGATTGAGGTAGACATAGTTGCGCAGCATTTTTTCTACATATTCACTGCGGAACTTAAAATTCTTGAATATCGATTCGTCAGGACTGAAAATCACCTGGGTCCCGCGGCGCTTGCTCGATTCTTCTGGCGAAGGATCTTCTATCAGCGCTCCTAGATGGAATTCTGCGCTCTTTGACTGACCATCCCTAACCGATTCCACTTTAAAAAATGAAGACAAAGCATTCACAGCTTTCGTCCCGACACCGTTAAGTCCCACTGACTTTTTGAAGGCACGCGAATCGTACTTACCCCCCGTATTCATTTTAGACACAACGTCGACGACCTTTCCTAAAGGAATCCCACGTCCGTAATCACGAATCTTAACTTCCTTTTCTTTAATGCGGATTTCAATAGTTTTCCCAGCACCCATGACATACTCATCAATACTGTTGTCTAAAACCTCTTTGAGCAGAATATAAATACCGTCATCTGCAGAAGAACCATCCCCAAGTTTACCAATGTACATGCCGGGACGCAAACGGATGTGCTCCTTCCAATCTAGCGATCGAATATTGTCTTCGGTGTATTGGGTTTCGGCCATAAAAATTATTGAACCGCTAAGTTAAAATTATCAAGAAAAAATAGTCTTCAAATCAGACTAAAGTAATTAACAAATCCCCGATGACATTGTTAAGAAACACCACGGTCAAAAGGCACAGAGCGATCACTCATATGGGTGAAAAATAAAGTATTTTGGCCGAGTGGAATGGAAATTCTACAAGCAATCTATCTCACTGAGGATTGGGTCTTTAGGACCTAAACATTAAAGCGGAAATGCATGACATCTCCATCTTTAACGATGTATTCTTTGCCCTCTACTCCCAACTTACCCGCTTCACGAGCTTTGGCTTCACTCCCAAAATGGACATAATGGTCAAATCCAATAACTTCAGCGCGAATAAATCCTTTTTCGAAGTCTGTATGAATGACCCCAGCGGCTTGGGGCGCTGTGGCCCCAACGGCGACCGTCCAGGCCCTAACCTCCTTCACACCAGCAGTGAAATATGTTTGTAAATTCAGTAAAGCATAGGCGCTTCGGATCAACTTGGCCGCACCAGGTTCGGCCAAACCTAAATCTTCTAAAAATAACTGACGTTCTTCGTAAGTCTCTAATTCAGTAATGTCTGCCTCTGTACCAACAGCCAGAACCAATACCTCAGCATTTTCTTGCGCAACCGCAGCTTTTACCAAATCAACATAAGCATTACCGGTGGCAGCAGCCGACTCATCTACATTGCAAATGTACATCACAGGTTTATCCGTAATGAATTGGGCTGGTGTAATGAATTCAGCACGCTCTTCATCAGACAACACTACCGCACGGACCGAAATCCCGGCCGACAATCCTTGTTTTACTTTTTCTAAGGCTTGCTGTTCTTTTTGGGCATCTTTATTGCCTGTTCTCGCGGCTCGATTGACCTTCTCCAGACGTTTTTCAACCGACTCATAATCCTTAAGTTGGAGCTCTAAATCAATGATTTCTTTATCGCCAATGGGATCGACACGCCCTTCGACATGCACAATATTGTCATTGTCAAAACAACGCAATACATGCAAAATCGCATCCGTTTCCCTAATGTTTGCCAAAAACTGGTTGCCCAGTCCTTCTCCCTTGCTCGCCCCCTTAACCAATCCAGCGATATCCACAATCTCCACTGTTGCAGGAACGACTCGTTCAGGCTTTACCAATGCCTCCAATTGCATCAATCGTGGATCTGGCACATTGACCACACCAATATTGGGCTCTATGGTACAAAATGGGAAGTTGGCACTTTGCGCCTTGGCTTGAGACAAACAATTGAATAGGGTTGATTTGCCAACATTTGGTAATCCGACGATTCCTGCTTTCATAAGGTCACTTATTTTGAGGTGCAAATATATTATTTAGCCTCGAGATAAGTGAACCAGGGCCCTTTAAATTATTTAGTGCCGAATTTGTATCTTTAGTACTCAAAACCACTTAACATGAAACTTCAATTTTTAATTTTAGCCCTTATAGTATGGACCACAACACCGATGGGCGCCCAGAACAATGAAACGGTCAAAGAAGTTGTTACGGTAAAAAGAGTGGTCGTCAATAACGGCTCAAAAGTCATTGTTACAGAAGAAAAAGCCCTGACTACAGAATCAGGGACTGTGGTGGTTCAAGGTAATTTGGTTGAAAATCAAAATATGACGGAACAAATCGTTGTCAAGACAGACAGCACCGCTCAGGTCAAACAAGCTTATCAAGACAGCATCAATCAAGCCCAAGTTTTGGCTTTAAAAGAGCAGCGCGCGCTCGAATTAAAAGCCTCTATAGAAGCGCAGAAAGCAAAAGCCGAAGCCCAAAAAAGAGCATTGGAAGCCCAATACAAAGCCCGAATGAAAGCCCTAATCGATCAGAAAAAAATGCTCGAAAGAAAACCGGACAACTGATGCGCCATTAATTTTGATGCATGAAGCGTTGCTTTGACAACAACACCTCTTCAGATTCCACATGGTCATCATCCGGTATACAACAATCTACAGGACAAACAGCGGCGCATTGAGGTTCTTCATGGAAGCCCTTACATTCGGTACACTTGTCGGCTACGATATAATAGATTTCGTCACTAACAGGAGTTTGTGCATCGTGCGCATTGACCGCCTTGCCATTGGGGAGCACTAAATCTCCCTTAAGGTCCGTACCATCTGCATACCTCCAGTCATCAGCACCTTCGTAAATGGCTGTATTCGGACATTCTGGTTCGCATGCTCCGCAATTAATGCATTCGTCAGTGATTATAATGGCCATAGCACTTTCTTTTTCTAAATTTGCACAAAATTAATACCTACTAAGGGTAACTCCAAACATTTCATGCAATTACAAGAAAGAATTAATGCCTTCACACAATTAGGGCAAAAAATGGCTGAGATAGTTCTTGACCCTATTGCGTTCAAGGAATTATTGGATCAAGTTTATGCCCACAATAAATGGTTCACACCAACCAATTGCACAGCGGCAATGGAGCAATGGAGACTTTTACTTGAAACGGAACTTCTGACACAATGGACCTTAGATCTGCCTCAAGCCAATAAAAATCCTAAAACCATTGCATTGATTTTGGCAGGAAACATTCCCTTGGTTGGCTTCCATGACATCCTCGCGGTACTGATTTCTGGGCATCGTTTGTTGGGAAAGGTTTCATCTAACGATCCAATCCTTACAAAATATGTCATAGACCTCTTGATTCAAGCAGAACCTAGATTTGCTGATCAAGTGTCATGGTCTGAAACACCACTGAAAGGATTTGATGCGGTCATCGCAACAGGCAGCAATAACTCCGCGTTATATTTTGACCACTATTTTGGTAAGTATCCACACATTATACGAAAAAACAGGAACAGTATTGCCCTGCTCACCGGTCAAGAATCCGATAATGAATTAGCAGGCCTCGCAACCGATATTTTTCAATATTTTGGCTTGGGCTGCCGCAGTGTATCCAAATTATATGTGCCAGAAGGTTATGACTTTGAGAGGTTTTTTAAAGCCGTCTTCACCTTCAAAGAGCACATCAATCATAATAAGTACATGAATAATTATGATTACAATAAAGCAATTTATTTGATGGATCAAGCCTCAATATTAGACAATGAATTCCTATTACTTAAAGAGGATAATGGGCTGAGCTCACCCATTGCCGTGCTGTACTTTAGCTTCTACCATTCCCTGACAGAAGCAACTCAAGACATCTCAAGAATTCAACAACAAATACAGTGTGTGGTGGGTAAAAATCTACCAATTGACCATGTTGACTTTGGTCAGACACAGCGGCCAAACTTAGCAGATTTTGCCGATGGCGTCAACACGTTAGCATTTTTACAAAACCTATAGGTCAATGGCCGCGTATCAGATGATTTTGCAAATGTTTAACGGAAAGAGTATCGAAAGTATTTTACGAAATCCTTTTCGTGAATAACTCCTCTGTTTTGTTAAAACTATTTTGATAAGTTGTCATGATTCTGCCCTCTGTTCAAAACAATAAATTGGATATTTGCTAGCTCAAGATTTGAACGATGAAGAAACATAATTTTAGCGCAGGACCTTCTATTTTGCCCCGTGAGGTAATTGAACAAGCTTCAAGGGACCTTTTGGACTTTAACGGTCTTGGTTTGTCTGTATTGGAAATATCCCACCGAAGTAAAGATTTCGTTGCTGTAATGGACAAGGCTTGCGCCCTGGCCTTGGAGCATTTAGGATTGACCGACAAGGGCTACACCGCTCTTTTTCTGCAAGGTGGTGCCAATACTCAATTTTTAATGGCGCCTTACAATCTCTTGGAGCGATCAGCGGCATACCTCAATACGGGTACTTGGGCCTCAAAAGCCATCAAAGAAGCTCAGTTATTTGGTCAAGTCCACGAAGTCGCCTCCTCAAAAGACAGGAATTTCTGCTACATCCCCAAAAATTATACAATTCCAGAAGCTGTCGACTATTTTCACTGTACCAGTAACAATACCATATTTGGGACTCAGATCCACAGCTTCCCAGACACGACACAACCTCTGGTGTGCGACATGAGTAGTGACATCTTCTCTCGTGTATTAGATTTCAGCAAGTTCGATTTAATCTATGCTGGAGCGCAAAAAAATATGGGGCCAGCGGGCACAACGCTTGTGGTGATCAAGAATGACATTTTAGGAAAAGTCAGCCGAAGCATTCCCTCGATGCTCGATTACAGAACGCATATTGACAAAGAAAGCATGTTCAACACCCCGCCCGTGTTTGCGGTCCATGTTTCTATGTTGACACTTGAGTGGCTAAAAGCTCAAGGAGGTGTTATGGCCATCGAAAAACAAAATAAAATGAAGTCCGAAAGACTTTATCAGGAAATTGAGCGCAACTCATTGTTCAGCGGATTTGCGGACATAGCAGACCGTTCTATGATGAATGTGACCTTTAATTTAACCGACGATCAACACAAGGAAAAGTTCAATACACTCTGTCAAGAAGCAGGGATAAGTGGGCTTAATGGACACAGGAGTGTCGGTGGATACCGTGCCTCAATTTATAATGCGCTTCCGCTCAATAGCGTAGACACATTGATTGAAGTCATGAGTGAATTCGAACGCAAAGCATAAAACTATGAAAAAAGTACTCGCCAACGACGGCATTTCACAAAGTGGTATTGATGCCCTAAAAGCAGCTGGAATCGAGATCAGCACAACCAATGTTGCTCAGGAGCAATTGATCAACTATATCAACCAACATGATATTAGTGTCTTGCTCGTGCGCAGTGCAACAACAGCAAGAAAGGAATTGATCGATGCGTGCCCAGGGTTAAAAGTGATAGGACGAGGTGGTGTTGGAATGGACAACATTGATGTGGCCTATGCCCGTGAGAAAGGTCTCCATGTAATCAATACTCCTGCAGCCTCCTCTCATTCGGTAGCGGAATTGGTTTTCGCACATCTCTTTGGATGTGTTCGTTTTTTGCACCAAGCCAATCGCAATATGCCGCTGGAGGGAGACAGTAATTTTAAGGGGCTAAAAAAGGATTACGCCAAAGGCGTTGAGTTGAAAGGGAAAACACTAGGAATTATTGGCTTTGGTCGCATCGGTAAGGCAGTAGCTCGTATCGCTGTTGGTTGTGGCATGAAAGTGATTTATCATGACCAATATGTCCCAGAGGCTACAATCGAACTCTCATTTTTTGATGGGCAAGAAGTTACTTTTGGCTTGGCCTCTACAGCATTTGATGATGTGCTGGCCCAGAGTGATTTCGTCACACTTCATGTCCCTGCTCAAGACCAGTATATCATTGGTAAAGATCAATTGTCCAAAATGAAATCAACTGCGGGCTTGGTCAATGCTGCTCGAGGTGGTGTCATTGACGAACCTGCTCTGTTGGCTGCTTTAGACGCTAAAGAATTGGCATTTGCCGCCTTAGATGTTTTTGAAAATGAGCCAACACCAGCGGTACAGGTCTTGATGCACGAAAAATTATCCCTGAGCCCACACATTGGCGCAGCGACACAAGAGGCTCAAGACCGTATCGGAACTGAACTCGCTGCTCAAATTATCGCTTTAGATTGAATCAAGCCCTAGCCAGAATGCTTTTGTACAATAATGAATTAGATCTTTAATCCTGTGATTATTCTGCGTCATTGCATAACTTTGCCGCGAGATTGATTGAGCGCTCTCAGAACAGATTAAACACTATGTTTCAGAAATTAAAAAAGCGTTGGCAGGTTACCAGTAATCTTCAATTCATCAGAATCTTCACTGTTTTTGCATTGACGGGAAGTTCTGCTGCGAAATTAACCGGTCCGCTACTGAAATCATTTCCAAGTATTGCCGCTTTGGACAAGTTGCCCTTCAATATCATATACATTTTTGCGACCTTCATTCTTTATCAATTCCTCCTATTACTAATTGGATGGATTTTTGGAGAAAGTGTCTTTTTCATCCAGTTCCTCAAAAAATTCTTTTTTAGAAAAAAATAATTTCGCACTATACAAGTCGGGCCCTGGTTGGTCGGGCCTATTGATTCAATTCACTTGCCATTTGACCCACTGGGCTTGAGATAGCGCGTAAACTCAGTATTGACCTTATTGACCTTAGGTTGGATCACGAATTGACAATAAGGCTGTTCTTTATGGTCATTAAAATAATTTTGATGATCGTCCTCTGCTGGATAAAAAATTTCTAATGGCGCCACTTGCGTGACTATTGGATCTTGATGAGTGTGACTTGTGTTTAAATGTTCAATGAACTTTAGCACTTCTTTTTTTTGACTTTCAGTGGTCCAAAATATGGCGCTTCTGTATTGTGACCCAACATCATGACCTTGACGGTCTAATGTTGTAGGATCATGGGTCTTAAAAAATAATTGCAATAAGACTTCTAAAGACACCAAAAGCGGGTCATAGGTCACAAGAACACCTTCAGCATGCCCAGTAATACCCAAGCATACCTCGCGATAAGCCGGATTTTTAATTTGTCCGCCAGTGTATCCTGACACCACACTTTTGACCCCATTTACATTTTGATAAACTGCTTCGGTACACCAAAAGCACCCACCAGCGAAGACAATTTTTTCTGTTTTATTCATGACTGTAAATTACGTTTTATTTCAACCTGCAAAAAGACCCGATGAAGTTTTTTGTCGACCGTCAGATCAAAAGTTGTTGACTTGATATTTTCGCCGTAATTTCACTGCTCAAAGGCAATCCATGATCAAGGCAATTCAAATTGAAAAATCTTACCGGTCACTAAAAGTCCTAAAAGGTGTCGATCTTGAGGTGACAAAGGGTGAGATTGTTTCTGTCGTTGGGGCGTCTGGAGCTGGCAAGACAACACTTTTGCATGTTATGGGGACGTTAGACCGCATGGACAAAGGTCAATTAACGATTAATGGCACGGATCCTTTTGAATTGTCGCAAAAAGCGCTCGCGCATTTCAGAAACAACGAAATAGGTTTTATCTTTCAATTCCACCAATTACTTCCCGAGTTCACGGCCATAGAGAATGTCTGCATGCCTGCCTTGATCCAAAATACACCAATGAAGAAAGCACAGGACAGAGCAAAAGAATTATTGGCGTTTCTAGGCTTACAAGATCGCTGGGAACACAAACCCAAAGAGCTATCTGGTGGCGAACAACAGCGTGTTGCTGTAGCCCGGGCATTGATGAACCGACCATCATTGATTTTGGCTGATGAACCCAGTGGTAATTTAGACACTGAAAGTGCTGCAGCGCTGCATGAATTGTTTTTTGATTTACGAAAAGAATTCGGTCAAACCTTCATTATTGTGACCCACAATATGGAATTAGCACAAATGGCGGACCGTCAATTGATCATGGAAAACGGCGTGTTCAAAAAACCCTAAAATGAATCAGAACGAGCTCAAGTCGTTTTTGGACACCAAGTTCCATCAATACTATAATAGGGGGTTCACCCAAAGTGATCCATTACAAATCCCCCATCGATTTACACAAAAAGAGGACATTGAAATTGCGGCACTGCTCACGGCAACCATATCATGGGGGCAACGGCCCACCATCATCAAAAATGCGCTCAAAATGATGTCATTGATGGATGATGCACCATATGATTTTATTGTCAATCACAAACCAAGTGACCTCAGTGCTTTTGACGGTTTCGTGCATCGCACCTTTAATAGCGACGATTTGATTTTTTTTGTAAAAGGATTGCGTCATATTTATAAGGCGCATCATGGGCTCGAAAGTGTTTTTGCCCAACATAAGCACGACCCATTTTTACACGACGCCATTTTTACGTTTCGCGAGTGTATGTGCTCAGTTCCACACCAAAAAAGAAGTGAAAAGCACTTGAGCAATCCACTGAACAACTCAGCGGCCAAGAGGCTCCATATGTTTCTGCGCTGGATGGTCCGTCCATCAGATGAAGGTATTGATTTTGGGCTTTGGCGAAGCCTCAAACCCAGCCAACTTTCCTGCCCACTGGACGTCCATACTGGGAATGTTGCCCGAAAACTGGGCATGATCAAAAGAAAACCAAACGACAGAAAGGCCTTAGATGAGCTCGATAATGCACTAAGAGCCCTCGACCCATTAGACCCTGTTCGCTATGATTATGCCCTATTTGGTCTAGGAATTTTTGAAAATTTCTGACCTCACTGGCCGTTAAACCTCCACAAAGAAATAAGGGCGATACTGCATTTTATCGATTTTTTTGGTATTTAATCTGATTTATTGGTTGCTTTAATTAACTTTGTCCCATGCATTAATGTCTAACCCCAAAGGACTCGATTATGAAACACATTTTACTTTTATTTGGTTTAGTGAGCCTCATGAGCTGCTCAACAGACCCTATTACAACACAAGAAGCGACAACAGACAGTTCCCGTCGCAGTGGTGACAATTATGGCGTGGTCCATGTCACCGATTTATTTGCTGGACAAACCATACTAATAGGTAGTGTAGAGGTTGCCAATTATGATGATACTGTATACGTGACTTACCGCACAAACAATGGCTGGCAAATTGACAAGACACACCTCTTTGTTGGTGACTTCTCTCAAATGCCAATCAATGGCGGAGGGAATCCTAAAGTGGGAAAATTTCCTTACAAAGGCAATCACCCAAATGGCACTGTTGAAGTAACTTTTGAGGGGCCTTCAGTATTCTCAGGCATGTGTTATTACAATGCCGCTCATGCGCAGGTCAAAAACATTAATTCTGGTCAAACAGAGTCGGCCTGGGCCGATGGCACACCAATCGGCGGCAACAATTGGGCTACCGGATTTGAGGCCTGCTTCTGATCTCAAAATCAATCACAGAACACCCTTTTATGGGGTGTTTTTTTTATCTGTTTTTCTCAGAATACTGCTTCATTTAAAATGTATCCTTATATTTGGCAAATTATTTGTTGAATGACTTTCTTCCGACCGGAATTTTTAAAAGCACTTTTTCTTCTTGTCATTCCCATTATTATTCATCTTTTTGAATTTAGGAAATTCATTCCGACACGTTTCACTAATGTTGTCTTTTTAAAGCAGTTACAGCAAGAATCCCGTCAAAGTGCACGATTAAAAAAATGGCTTTTGCTGGCCCTTAGGCTGGCCTATTTTAGCGCCTTAATTTTAGCTTTTGCCCGTCCTGTATTGCTCTCGGATACTGTCCAAAATAGCAATACCACATTGATCTACCTCAACAACAACTTGAGTATGGAAACTAGGGGCGCCTCTGGCATGAGTCTATTGAAGCAATCAACTCAAGAACTCTACAGTTCTATCACCAAGAGTAATTTAACACAAGTGAGTTGGTTCACCAACGACCACACCTACTTCAACATGCCGATAGAACGGTTCAAGTCCACCATACTTAATACCCGTGCTACCCATAGACGTCTTGACCAAAAAGCCGTGATGCTCAAAACTGCTTCATATTTTCAATCCTACCCATCGGAACTGAACCAACTGATCTATATTTCTGATTTTTATGGTGCCCAGAACCTGTCTCGAGATACCACTGGCATCCCAACGCAATACATACTGCGCAAGCCGGCAATCAACAATAACCTTTCTATAGATACGGCATATGTTGACCACTCTAATCCTGACAAATGGGCTATAAAAACTCAAGTGAGTGGTGGTAAGCCCGATCAAGAACCTGTGATGTTACGGCTCATGAAAGATTCTCTTTTGTTGGCACAAGCTGCTTTGAACTTTGACCGTTCAGGTCGTGCCTTTGCGTTCTTCGAGCGCAGTGAGAAAGAGGCTTTTCAAGGCACCTTGACGTTAAAAGACCAGGGAATTCCCTTTGACAACATTCTTTATTTCACCCACACAATACCCCAGCCAATAAATATACTCGTGTTAGAGGGACTAGAGAGTGACAAGGTCAGTCGTGTTTTCGGTCCAAAGGGGTTTGTTTACACGAGTCAAAAAGAGTTTTCGTTAGATTTTTCAGCGTTTTCCCAACAAGATTTTATCATTATAAATGGGCTTAAAACCATAAGCCCAGCCTTGCTCACAGCGCTGGACAATTTTAAGGCCCAGGGAGGGCATCTTCTATTAGTTCCTCATCCACAGGCCAATTCAATGGCGTATCAGGACTTTTTTAATCGTTTTGATCTGGGAACACTAGAGGAGCAAAAATTACCTCAAAAGAAATTGACAAATATTGAGAAAAAGCATCCTCTATTCAACAATATATTTGAAAAAGATTTTGACTCATTTCAATACCCGACAATATTGAATTGTTTGGCACTCAACACTAAGGCCATGAGCCTTCTGGCACTCGAAGACAACCACCCCTATTTAATCAACAATGAAAGTGTTTATGCTTTTTTGGGTAGTCTCACCCCACAGGGGGGTAATTTTACGCAGTCCCCTCTTTTTGTGGCGACTCTGATCGAAATGGCACGTCAAAGCGCACCAGAAGTGGCCACTTATTACACACTAGGGGTGCCGTCTAAGGTCGATCTCAATGCCCAAACGACAAACGACCAAGTCGTTACCTTGTCACGTCAAGAGGATTATTTCATTCCTCGCCAAACATATAAGCAAGACCAAATCACATTGTTTTTTGATCAAGAGCCAAATGAGCCAGGGCATTTCAAGGCCACTTATCAAGACCAACAAATTGGCAGCATCAGTTTTAACGCACCACGCGCGCGCAGTCTAAATGTTGAGACAAACAGCCCAACGCATGATCCAGAGATGGTCGCAACAAGTATCCCAGAAGTATTTTCCAAATTGCAACAATATCAAGAAAATCAGGAGTTATGGAAATGGTTTGTTATTTTTGCTTTAGCATGTCTGGTGACTGAACTTTTAATAATAAAATTACGATGAAGAAGTTTTTACTCAAATCGGTTAAGGTGATTGATCCTTTGGGACCCAACCATGACAAAACCGTCGATATTCTCGTTAAAAATGGCCTTATCGAGGCTATTGATAAGTCGATCGACATGCCTGATGCACAAGTGGTCCAGGCCGATGGCCTTCATTTATCTGCTGGATGGTTTGATCCAAGTGTTTCTTTTGGAGAACCAGGAATTGAGCAACGCGAAACATTGGCCAATGGCGCGCATGTCGCTGCAATAAGTGGTTTTACTGCCGTGGGGGTCAATCCCAACACACAACCAGTCTTGCAAACCAAGTCGGACATGGCCTTTATCAAATCGAAATCAGGTATTGTAGACCTCTATCCTATTGGTGCCTTGACGGCAGACAGCAAGGGCCAAGATTTAGCAGAACTATATGACATGCACCAATCAGGGGCCATAGCATTTAACGATTATCAAAAACCTATCACCAATCCTAATCTATTAAAACTAGCACTGGAATACACACAATCATTCGGCGGCATCATTATGTCGTTCCCAATAGAAACTGATTTAGCTTCAAAAGGTATGATTAATGAGGGAGCCGTCAGTGTAACCTTAGGATTGAAGGGCATGCCAAACATCTCTGAGTCCTTGCAAATCTCGCGGGATCTAGAAATCTTAAAATATGCCCAAGGTCAGCTGCATATTCCGACGATTTCGACAAAAGAGAGTGTCGCATTGATCAAGAAAGCCAAAGCAGAAGGGCTTAATGTCAGTTGCAGTGTATCCATCAACCACCTTTGCCTTACAGATGAGATGCTTCATGAATTTGACACTCAATACAAAATTTTGCCTCCGCTGCGCACGGAACAAGATCGCCAAGCACTCATCCAAGGCCTAAAAGACGGCACCATCGATGGCGTCACTAGTGACCACAATCCAATAGATATTGAACACAAAAAAGTAGAATTTAGTCATGCCGCATTTGGCAGTATTGGTTTAGAAAGTTGTTTTGGGGCACTACTCGGCATTGTCGACTTGACGACAACAATTAAAGCCCTCACCGGACTAAAGCAAGTTTTTGGCATCAATCAAACCACTATAGATGTTCACCAACCAGCGAATTTCACTGTATTTGACCCCACACATCAAAGCACATTTACTCGGGACAATATATCTTCTACTTCAACCAATTCAGCGCTTTTAGGACAACAAATGACCGGGCGAGTTTTGGGCATTATGAATCATGGTTTATGGTCAGCAAATGGCAAATAATAAAGTAACTTACTATGGCTTTGTGGCCTATTTGACTTTTATTGGGCTCATCGTGGCTTATCAATTGAATAAAGACCAAAAAGACCCGTTGACCACTTGGCACATCAAGAATATGTTTGGCCTCTTTATTGGTCTGTTTATTTCCGTATTTATTCAAAATAGTCCAGTAGGTTTTTATCTCTATTGGACGGTGGCCTGTTTTTGGCTATTTTGTTTGGTCATGGCCTTCTTTAGAAAACAGATTGGCATTCCTTGGTTGAGCAATGCTTTTCAGAGATGGTTCAAATTTTTAGATTAGATCTATGGAACAATACAACGTTCAGAAGCTTGATCTTGACCTGGCGCATTTGTATCGACCAAGCCGTCTAACGACTGCTTCGCCCCTGCTTGTGTTGTTGCATGGTTATGGCAGCAATAAGGAGGATCTTTTTAGCTTTGCCCAATATCTGCCCGAAGAATTGTCTGTTTTGGCGCTTGAAGCCCCAATTGCCTTAGGCCCCAATAGCTTTGCCTGGTATGATATTTATTTTGAACCAAACCAAGGCAAATGGAGTGATGCTGATCAAGGAAAAAAAGCACTCACCAGAATCACCACAAATATTGAATCTGCTATAAAACAGATTGATGTAGATTGTTCAAGAATCAGTCTTTTGGGTTTTAGCCAAGGGAGTATTTTAAGTTTGGCCCTTGGATTATCAAACCCCGACCTGATCAAAAATATCATTGTGCTCAGCGGTTATATCAATCATGATCTCATGTCTCTAGAAGCCGATGGTTCCGTAAAAGTAGCGCCCAACATATTCATGTCGCACGGGACACAGGATCAGGTGATTCCCGTTACTTGGGCTCGAGAGAGTCGCGACTTTTTAATCAAGCATAAATATAGCGTGGACTATCATGAGTTTCCTGTTGGCCATGGTGTGAACCCAGAAAATTTTGCGGCCTTTAAGCAATTTTTAGCGCAGTATGCTTAATGAAGAATAGTTTGGATTGGTGTAATATCCAATGACAAATCTTGACCGTAGAAATAAGACAGCAAGACCTCGCCCCAAAGTGATCCGTTACTAAAATCTGCAATGATCCAGCGATGATTCAAAAATTCAACGCGGTTAATGCGCCATTCACCATTCATAGGGGCTAAAGCCACCAACGGATTTCCTCCTTTAGAGAGGTTTTTTTCGTAAATGGCCTCTTTTACCTGCTCTTCAACCTCGATTGGAGTCATTTCTAAACGCTCAAAGTAAGCCGTCGCTGCGTCATTATTAATAAGTGAAAAATAATCCGCTTCTGCAATGACATCATTCAGGGTCATTAGGGAATCCTTAAGCACTTCTTGTTTTAGGGCATATGCCGAGAGTCTTTCCTCCTGGCGCTCATAAATGGCCGACTGATTCACATACATGAATAAAACCATGAGCAATGTGAAAAAAAATAGGTACATGTAAATTTTTGTCTTCATGTGGTGTGGATTTGTAAATTGTCATAAGCGAGAAAAACCCCATCAGGTAGTTGAGAGGAAACTTCATCATGAAAACCCATGAGATGGCTCACATGGGTCAAATAGGTGCGCTTTGGCTTGAGTTGGCTGATGAGTGCTAATGCCTGTTCCAGATTCAGATGCGTCGGGTGGTCCTCAATGCGCAAAGCACTCAACACCAAGACATCCAAATTCATGAGCAGTTCTCGAGATTTTTGTGCCATGGTTTTGACATCAGTCATATAGGCCATATTATCGATTCTAAACCCAATGATGGGCATGCTGCCATGGTGCGCCTCAATAGGCAAAACACTTTTGCCAAAGCAATCAAAAGACTGACCTGGTTTTATGACGATCGCATCAATAGATGGTGCCCCTGGATATTTATCTTGCAATGCAAACACATAAGCAAAACGCTCCTTTACAGCCTTTAGTGTCCGTGCGAGACCAAACATCGGTAAAGATTTTTTTTGCATGAAATTATAAGGACGTACATCATCCAATCCCGCCATGTGGTCATTATGTTCATGTGTCAGCAATAAGGCGTCGAGATGGCGCACTTCGGCGCGTAACATTTGCTGCCGAAAATCAGGTCCACAGTCGACCACAACATTATGCGCGCCCCATTGCAACAAGACCGATACTCTGAGACGCCTATCTTTCTGATTACTGCTCAAACAAACCGGATGCTGACTGCCAATTACCGGAATTCCTTGTGAGGTTCCAGTACCCAAAAAAGTAAGCGTTAAAGGCGTAGACATAGAGACAAAAATAGCAGTATTTTTTTTGTTAACCTATTGTAATTACTACCTTTGATACCACAACAATAGAGCCCAAAAACAATGCCTGATAAAATTTCTGGAGACAAGAATTTCCAAACGATTCCTTCGATTAAGGATAAAGCTTTGCGCATCAATCTTAACGAAAACATTTATGGGACATTTGCCGAAATTGGTGCCGGTCAAGAGACGGTCAGAAATTTTTTCAGGGCTGGTGGGGCGTCTGGAACCATTGCTAAGACAATGTCTGCCTATGACAAAGACTTTAGTGATGCCATTTACGGTATTGAGCCAGAAGGGAGATATGTGACAGAGGCGCGACTCCAGAAGATGTTGGTGCACGAAACTCGATTGATTGAAGAGCGCATCTCTCGCGAAAAACACCCGAGGAAAATGTTTTTTGCCTATGCCAATACGGTTTCTACTATTGACTTTGCCAAAAAGTATTTGGGCCACGGTTGGGTTGGCATTCGCTTTCAAACAGACCCAAATGAAGCCTACAGTGAGATTTTATTGCACATTCGATTCAAAGAAACAGAAGCAGTATTACAGCAGCAAACCCTCGGAGTTCTTGGGGTAAACCTCATTTATGGAGCCTACTACAAGCACGATGCACCGAAGAAACTTCTGCGGTATCTCTATGATCATATCGACAAAGACAAAATAGAAATCGACACCATCAACTTTAGCGGGCCAAAATTTGCGGAGGTCGACAACCGCGTCATGAGCTTACAATTACTCAAGAACGGCATGACAGAGGCGGTGATATTTGGTCCTGACGGTAATAACATTCTTCCGGCCCGAATTTTATATAAGAAAAATGTACTGGCCTTACGCGGGAGTTTCAGACCTGTCACCAAGGTGAACATGAACATGTACCAGAGGTCGTATGAAATGTTCTTGGAAGAAAACAAGGTAGATAAGGAGAAATCGCTTGTCATTTTCGAGATCACCTTGTCAAATCTCAAAGCAGAGGGCGAAATCGATGAGCAAGACTTTATGGACCGGGCACGTTTACTGTGCTCGTTGGGCCAAACTGTAATGATTTCAAATTTCCAGGAATATTATCGCCTTGTTGAATATTTTTCTAATTATACCAAAAGCCGCATGGGTCTGACCATGGGTGTCAACAACCTGGTCGATATTTTCGATGAAAAGTACTACCGACATCTCAGTGGCGGCATTTTGGAGGCATTTGGTAAGCTTTTCTTCAAAGATTTAAAGGTTTACCTCTACCCTATGCTAGATCCAGATACTGGCGAGTTGATCAATAGCGACAACTTAAAGGTTCATCCGCGCATGAAGGAATTGTACAAATTCTTCAAAACCAACGGAAAAGTAGTCGATATTGAGAATTATGACCCCGAAATTTTGACGGTATTCTCAAGAGCAGTGCTCAAGAAAATTGAGGGCAATCAAGACGGCTGGGAACAGATGTTACCTGATGGCGTGGCGCGACTGATCAAAAAGCAAGAACTTTTCAACTTCAACAAGCTTTCTGTCAAAGAAGTTTAAAGCATTTCAAGTATTTGAGCAGCATGGTCCTTGGTTTTCACCTTGGTGATGACCTGCTCGATAATGCCTTGTGCATCAATGAGGAATGTGATTCTATGGATCCCGTCGTAAGTTCTTCCCATAAATTTTTTCGAGCCCCAAACACCAAAACCATTGATCACTGACTTATCAGTATCGGCCAACAAAGGAAATGGAAAGCCAAACTTTTCTTTAAACTTTTTCTGTTTTGACTCAGTATCGGCACTGACGCCAATAACACTGAACCCTGCATCATTTAACGCGGTATAATTGTCTGTCAAATTACAAGCTTGCGCAGTACATCCTGGAGTACTGGCTGCCGGATAGAAAAATACAATTAATCTTTTTCCTTTAAAATCTTCAAGTTTCACTGTCTGTCCGTCTTGGTCCGTGGTACAAAAATTAAATGCTGGAGCTCCTGGCTGTAATGTATTCATAGTCTTTTTAGATTATTTTATTGGTTGTTCTTAAATTTGTGAGAACAACTGGCTAAAGGTAATCAAAATGACCAAATCCGAAAAGGTGGCGTTTGTCATCAAAACACTTAAAGAGCTTTACCCCCATCCCCCTATACCTCTGGACCACAAGGATCCTTATACTTTATTGATTGCCGTTCTGCTCTCTGCCCAAAGCACCGATGCGCGCGTGAACCTCATTACGCCATTGTTGTTCGAAAAGGCAGACAACCCCTACGACATGATCAAATTATCGGCGGAAGAAATCAGAGCCATAATCAAACCTGTAGGGCTATCCCCTATGAAGTCTAAAGGCATTTATGGTTTATCGAAAATACTCGTAGAACAATACAATGGGATTGTGCCACAATCATTCGAAGCCTTAGAAGCGATGCCTGCTGTAGGACACAAAACGGCGAGCGTAGTTTTGTCTCAAGCTTTTGGCATACCGACATTTCCTGTAGACACGCACATCCATCGCTTGATGTATCGATGGGGTCTGAGCAATGGAAAAAATGTGGTACAAACAGAGCGCGATGCCAAGCGCCTGTTTCCCGAAGAACTTTGGAATGATTTACACATTCAAATCATTTATTATGGTCGAGAATATTCTCCCGCGCGTGGTTGGCAGATTGAAAACGATGTCATCACCAAAACAATTGGCCGCAAAACTGTTTTGAAGGCCGTTACGAGCCATAAAAAAACCCGCTAAAGCGGGTTTTAGTGTTTTGCATTAATTCAAGTTGATCAATGCCACTCCTGTGGCGCAGTCTATATAATGCACTGACCTTGAATAATTCAACAAAAAGTCAATGGTCTCATCTTTGGGAGTTAATTGTTTATTCACGCATTCCAAACGTGAGGTTTGAGAATAAAGTTTTGCCATAGATTTGATTTTGCTATCATTGTTTGTCTGATAACGCTTCATGGCTCAAGTTATTGCCCTACTAATTGGTCAAAATGATCTGATTGCGATCAATGACTTTTCTGAGATTGATCAGCGCGTAGCGCATACGGCCTAGTGCCGTATTCACACTAACTCCCGTCTGCTCACTAATTTCTTTAAAACTCATGTCTTTATAAATCCGCATGATCAAGACCTCCTTTTGATCCGCCGGCAATTCCTCAATGAGTCTAGATAAATCTTTATCCACTTGATCTTTAATGATGCTCGATTCGGCGTTCATCGCACCATCACTTAGAACAGAAAATATATTGAAATCGTCATTGCTTTCGAACTTGGGCATTCGGTTATTTTTTCTGAAATAGTCAATCACCAAGTTATGGGCAATACGCATGACCCACGGCAAGAACTTACCTTGCTCGTTGTAGGCGCCTTTTTTTAGAGTCTGTATGACTTTGACAAAAGTATCCTGGAAAACATCTTCCGTGACATCACGGTCGTAAACCTTAGAATAAATAAAGCGGTAAATACGGTCTTTGTGACGGGTAACTAATTCTCCTAGAGCAGATTCATCTCCACTGATGTATGCACTAACCAATAGTGCGTCTGAGTTCATGCTATATTTCATACCATACTTTTAATTGATCCAAACCCTTTGGGTAGATTTGAATGCGTTTCTAAAAATTAAAAGTAATCGTATGCTATAAGCCTTGTCTTTTTGTGGATGAGTGTAAATATAACAACAAAACCATGGGAAATACAAAATTTGATTGGATTTTCTATAAAATTTAGCAGGCATAAGGCCCAAAATCTAGCCGTGTTAATAGTATCTTTGCAACTTTCTCATTCTGCTTTAAATTTATAGATGACTAAAAAAGCGACCGTGTCGCGGGCGAGCGATTCAATTGTGATTCAAGGAGCAAAACTGCATAATCTTAAAGATATCAGTGTTGCGCTGCCACGCCATAAGCTCATAGTCATTACTGGATTGTCAGGAAGCGGCAAGTCAAGTTTGGCCTTTGACACCCTTTATGCAGAGGGACAACGCAGATATGTTGAAAGTTTATCCTCTTATGCACGGCAGTTTTTGGGCCGTTTGGACAAGCCCAAAGTCGATGCGATAAAAGGTATTGCGCCCGCTATAGCGATCGAACAAAAGGTCAATGCCACCAATCCGCGTTCCACTGTAGGCACCTCCACAGAAATTTATGACTATTTAAAACTCCTTTTTGCCCGAATTGGCAAAACCTACTCTCCTGTTTCTGGGGAACAAGTCAAAAAAGACACTGTGACAGATGTCATTGATGCCGTTGCAGCAATGCCAAGTGGCACACGTTTACTGCTTTTGTCCCCCTTGATGCTTGAAAAAGGTCGTGATCTCAAAGAAAAAATAAATACTCTGGCCCAACAAGGATTTTCGCGAATCAAACACCAAGGAGTCGTCAAGCGTATCGATCAACAAACAGACATCACTGACACCAATGACCTTTATATTGTCATTGACCGAGTAGTGACTGCTCATGACGAGGATTTTTTAAACCGTTTGGCTGATGCTGTTCAAGTGGCCTTTTTTGAAGGAAAAGGTCATATTATTTTGGAAGGTGTCGATGGCTCAAACATCCATAACTTTAGCAATCGTTTTGAGCGAGACGGCATCGACTTCACAGAGCCTAATATACACCTATTCAGCTTTAATAATCCCTTCGGCGCTTGTCCGGCCTGTCAGGGTTATGGCGATATTGTCGGCATTGACCCCGAATTGGTAGTGCCTAATGCCACCCTATCCATTTATGACAATGCTATTTTTCCTTGGCGCGGAGAAAGCATGTCCTTTTATCGTGATCAGTTAGTCAATGCGGCATATAAGTTTGACTTCCCCATACACAAACCATTTTTTGAGCTGTCAGAAGCGCAAAAGAAACTCATTTGGCAGGGTAACGAGCATTTCACAGGCTTACAAGAGTTTTTTGATCAGTTGGAGGCCAAGAATTACAAGATTCAGAATAGAGTCATGCTCTCGCGTTATCGCGGAAAAACAATCTGCCGGACTTGTGACGGAACAAGGCTTAAATCTGATGCAGGTTATGTAAAAGTTAATGGATACTCAATTCAGGACTTGGTCAAGAAGCCATTGAAAGAATTGAAGGAGGTTTTTGACGACTTTACCCTAGATGAGTATGACGCCCAGGTGAGCAAAAGACTTCTTGTAGAAATCAAGAACCGTCTTGGTTTTCTGAACAATGTAGGACTGGGCTATTTGACCCTAAACCGAAAAAGCAATACGCTCTCAGGAGGCGAATCCCAGCGGATTAATTTGGCGACCTCGCTTGCGAGCAGTTTGGTCGGTTCCATGTATATTTTAGATGAACCAAGTATTGGACTTCATTCCAAGGACACAGAACGACTGATTGATGTACTGAAGGCCCTCAGAGATATTGGCAATACGGTCATTGTCGTGGAACACGATGAAGAAATCATGCGGGCAGCAGACCATATTATCGATATTGGCCCCGAGGCAGGCACCTTTGGTGGTGAAGTCATGGCCGAAGGTCCCTTTAGCGTCATTTTAAAATCAGAAAGTTTGACGGCTCAATACCTCAGTGGTGTGCGACAAATTGCCATCCCGAAAGTCAGAAGACGCAGTGACCACCCTATTTCTATTATTGGTGCCCGCCAACACAATCTGAAAAATGTTGATGCTCATTTTCCATTAGGACTATTTACTGTGGTCACAGGAGTTTCAGGTAGTGGTAAAACAACCTTGGTCAAAAGCATATTATATCCTGCCCTACTGAGAAAAGTAACGGGATACGGCGATAAACCAGGTGCCTTTTCAGAACTTAATGGCCCGACAGATCGCATCAAAAATGTCGAGTTCGTTGACCAAAATCCCATTGGGCGCTCTAGCCGCTCCAATCCTGTGACCTACATCAAGGCATATGACGATATTCGCAACTTATTTGCCCGACAAAAGCTGAGCAAACTAAGAGGCTACAAAGCCAAGCACTTCAGTTTTAATGTAGATGGCGGCCGCTGTGACACCTGTAAAGGTGAAGGACAAGTCACTATCGAAATGCAGTTTATGGCAGACGTTCATTTGGATTGTGAGGCTTGTGCTGGTCAACGCTTCAAACGCGAGATACTTGAAGTTCGGTATTTTGAGCAATCGATATTCGATGTGCTCTCTATGACTGTCGATGAAGCCATGGCATTTTTTGACCGCCATCAAGAACAGAAAATCCTCACAAAACTTAAGCCATTACAAGATGTAGGACTGGGCTATGTTCAACTGGGGCAAAGCTCATCTACCTTGTCTGGTGGTGAAGCTCAGCGTATTAAACTCGCGTCATTCTTGGTAAAGGGGGATACAAAAGACAAAACCTTTTTCATTTTTGATGAACCCACGACAGGGCTCCATTTTCATGACATTCAAAAATTATTGTCTTCCTTCTACGCCCTATTAGACAAAGGACATACAATCGTTGTTGTGGAACACAACTTGGAACTCATCAAATGTGCCGATCACGTGATTGATTTGGGTCCTGAGGGCGGGCAAAATGGCGGGCAAATTGTCGCACAAGGCACTCCCGAAGAAATTATTCAAATCAGCACATCATTCACTGGTCAATACCTCAAAGAAAAAATCTAAACAGGACTATATCGGTCCTAATCGCATTGGTTTGTTGTCTGATCACAAGGTCTTGATCAGTTCAGCCATTTTCTGGGTCAATACTTTGCGCTGATAAGCCTTAGGCAATGACCTAAAACTCTTTTCACCCAATTGATGTTGTGCGAATTCATTGGCAATAAATTCCTTTATTTCCTCATAACTTTGATGACCCAAATAAATACCACTTGCAGTGTCATCGATAATGTCTTTAATGACGCCATCTTGAGGCCCTAAAGCTAATATTTTTGCTGAGGCTCCTAAATACTCGAAAATCTTACCCGGCAAAATATCCTTGGTCGTGACCTTGTCCATTTCGATTAACAATAATAATTGTGCGTCCACCACCCATTGCAAGGAATTCTGGTGGGATACATAACCATGCAAAACAACATTATCTTCTAAGCCGTATTCCTTGATCGAAGCCCTAATGGAAGGTGCGACGACACCCACTAAATGCAAGCGCGCCATGGATTTAAAGGTCTTGTCACGAATGAGTGTTGACAGAGCCTTCCACAAACCTTTTGGGTTTCTATCCTCTAAAAGTGTCCCTGTATGGACCATGTTGAAAAATGATGACTCAGGCTGGCATTCAGGAAAATCAACAGGATCGTATCCATTGGTGATCAAGGTAAGTGGAACATCTGTGATGGTTTGAAAGTTCAATTGAGTCAAAGGACTAGTGACGACAATATGATCGGCAGCAGTCAATATTTTCCTTTCTAGCGCCTCATGCTTTTTCTTTGCCCAGTTACTGAGGTTCAAATCTTTGTGATAGTGAATTTGCGTCCAAGGATCACGAAAGTCAGCCATCCACTTCACGGACATACTTTGCTGCAACTCAGCGCCAATTAAATGCAAACTATGAGGGGGGCCGGTAGTGATGATTGTTTTGATATCGGTATTGTCGCTTAAGTATTGTCTTAAAAAGGACACCGATGGCTTCACCCAACCAATGCGCGCATCTGGTATAAAAAAATGACCACGAATCCAGAGCAATAGGCGCTCGATCCAATTTTTTTTATCAGTACTGATGATGCCGCGACTCAAATCCCTCGTTTGTTTTCCAAACAACTTACCGGACCACCTCGCGGGCTCGTTAATGGGCCCTTTTAAAACTGTAATGCCTTCAGGTACTGAAGACAATAGTGTCTTGTCGAGTATGGGGTATGTCGGGTTTTTCGGGCAATACACAACGGGCTCAATACCAAATTCCGAAAGATATGTGACAAATTTTAACCACCGTTGAACTCCTGGCCCACCAGCTGGAGGCCAATAATAACAAATGATCAGAGTCTTTTGCATTGCCAAAATTATCGTTTAGGGTAATAGAAGAAACGACCCTTTTGGAAGAGCGTCAATAAGACCAAAACAGCAAAAACAGCAACGCTCATAAGACTCCATACCCCCCCTTGGCGCACCACAGCAGGATCAAACACAAATACAATTTCATGTTGTCCCGCTGGCACCACGAGGGCGCGCAAGACATAATTAACACGCATCATGTCAACAGGGACATCATCTATTGTGATTTGCCAACCTTTTGGATAGTACATTTCTGAAAACACAGCCAATTGTTCTGTTTTGGATGTGGTATGGTAGATGAGTTTGTTGGGCTGGTGGTGCAATAATTCAATGGTTGCTGAAGTATCCCGATCGATCGACGCCAGAGGTAATTTTTCCAGGTCATCACGCCCGATCACTGCAGTCTTTTTTGTATTTACTTGACTCAAAGACAATAACGCTTCATCCGCAGAATCAACGGCTAAAATATCGGACACGAACCAAGCCGGACCATTGCTATCTTTGTTCATAATTTCTCTTGGCAATCCGGTTTGCTTGTCAGGACTTATCGTATACTTCACATTGAGCATGTTAAGTACTTCAGGGTATTCCTGAACAATATAAAATTCATAAAGATCCTGAATTCGCTTTGGCTTCGCAGCATGATAACCACCTATATGTTGGTGGAAATAGCTTGCTCGGCCACTATTAAATGGAGCAGTCGTCAAATCTAAAACCCGAAAATATCCATTGTCCTTAAGAATATTTTGGTCCGCCTCATTAGTTTGAAAAGGCCGTTCCATTATTCTGGAGGCCACAAAGTCATCTTCATTGACATAGCGTTTGTCTACACCAACCAGGTCAAACACGATGATCAAACCAAGAACAAGAGCCAAAAGATTCTTTGAAAATCTCTGTTTGGCGGCCATCCATAACGCCACTAAGACTGATCCAGAGAACAGTAAAGACCGGACAGTATCGTTGAGCCACAAAGTTTGTCTGTCTGCGCGCACCGCATCTATAAAGGGCATTCCTAATTGATCCATAAAGTAGCCATCGTATGGTCCGGCAAAACGTAATGCAAAAAATCCCACACAAAAAATCAACCCAAATATACCACCTAAAATGTAGGCTGTCTTGCGCAATACATCTATTCGCCGTTCTTGTGATATTTGTTGGGCAAAAAACCTTTGCAAGCCCACTACAGCCAGGACCGGTGTCAAAAGTTCTATAAGGACTTGAATCGATGACACGGCACGAAACTTATCATACAAAGGCACATAGTCCACAAAAAAACGCGTCAAAAAATCCAAATTTCGGCCCCAAGAGAGCAATAGTGCCAAAATTATAGACGGAATCACCCATCGGAGTAAGGAACCTTGAATCAGAAATAAACTCATGATGGCTAAAGTCAGGAGCGCAGCACCAACATAAGCCGGAGCCGCCACTATTGGCTGATCACCCCAATACATAGGGATTTGCGGCGCAATTTGCCTGGCCTCATCGGGCGTAGCGCCCAGATCTCTTAAGGCGTTAAGTGTTTTGGCGTTGTCCGGTAACGGTTCATTAGACGCACCGCCCATAAACCGAGGAACTAACAAATTTAGAGATTCAAGAGGACCGTAACTATATTCCGTAATATATTCATAATCTAATCCTGAAGGCAATACTTCCTTCTTTCCTTCGGGTGTAATGGTCAATTCACTACTGCTTCGGGTAGACTCCTTGGCATACTCTTGTGTGGCCAGGAGTGTTGTTGTGTTCATCCCAATGCCCAAAATACCGGATGCCAGTAAAACACCCATAGACTTGGCATAGCGCGGCCATGATGATTCTTGATGAGCCTTAATCGCGTAGGTGATGGACATAAAGAGAAGAACATATAATAGGTAATAAGTCATTTGGTAATGATTGGCCATGAGTTCCAATGCAATGCCCAGTGTTGCCAAAATAAAGCCCCATCTGTAGCGGTGCTGAAAAACCAACAAAACCCCACCTATAACCCAAGGAAAATAGGCAATGGCATGCGCCTTGGCATTGTGTCCAACGCCCAAAATAATAATGAGATAGGTAGAGAAACCAAAAGCCAGCGCTCCTAAAATAGCCCATTTGTAATCCACCTTTAGCACCAAGAATAATAAATATAACCCGATGAAATACAGAAACAAATAGTCTGCAGGACGGGGCAGAAATCTTAGTGCACGATCGACATATTTGATGTAATGATGAGGGTATTGCGCCCCTAATTGATAGGTCGGCATGCCACCAAAAGCTGCATTATTCCAAAAAGATTCCTCCTGTGTTTGTTTTCTGAAATCAATCGTTTCACGCGCCATACCGCGATACTGAACAATATCACTCTGGTAAATGGCTTGCCCATTAATCACTGGATAAAAATAAGCCAATGATGCTGCGACAAATAACAGCAAAGCCAATACGTGTTTTGAAATAAGTTGATAAGAATCACTCATAAGACCATGAAATCGAGCTGTGAATTTAAACAATATGTTTGGCTCGCCCTAAATCAGCAAAAGATTAATCATCAATTTCTTCAAAATCGACATATTCACCAACAACTTTGGAGGATGTTTTTTTTAAGGGCTCTTTTTTTTGATTTGCCCCCTTTCCATGAGCAGAAGACTGAGTGAAATCAAATGGATTTGCTCCTGCACCATGTTGAAATTTATCCATCACTTTTTTCGTGACGTAACGCATCAAAAAAGGGCTCAATAAGCGCGTCAAAAGTTTTAAGCCATAGTAGGCCCAAATGATAATTAAGAGGGTTTTTAAAAAACTAAGCATGCCTTGGTCTAAGTCTCAAAAGTACGTATTGTACTGCAAAAGATGGACTTTTGACTATTAAATAAATGATAAATTCTCCTATCTTTGATTCAAAGCCCTATCCATGAAACGTCTTTGTTTTATTTTCATTTTACTCTCTATGATGACCATGCACGGTCAATATACCGAGATGCTAAACTCCAATAGACCAGGTGGGTCACAGGGGGCTTTTTCTGTTGGTACGGGAGTGCTTCAGTTCGAATCTGGCGTGACTTTTGGACAACAAGAACACGTGCTCAAGCAAACACAAACCAAACTTTTCAATTGGGACTATGGGGTGCGATATGGCTTTTGGAAAGAAGCGCTAGAAATCAGTTTTATGGGATCGTTTGAACGGAATGCGATTACCTACAACCAAGGCGCTGCTCAAGACGACGTGCTCGCGAATTTCAAAAGCAACACTCTTGGGGTGAAATACTTGGTTTATGATCCCTACCGCAAACAAACAGCTGACGGCCCCAACCTTTACAGTTGGAAGCAAAACAATCGTTTTCAATGGCGGGATCTTATTCCTGCAGTGGCCTTATATGCGGGGGCAAATTTTGACTTTGCAGACAATCCCTTACTGCCGCCAAATACAGAAAGTGGCGTCCATCCAAAATTGGTTATCGCAACGCAAAATAATTGGATTGGAGGGTTTGTTTTCGTGACGAATATTTTTGCAGACCGCATCACTACAGACATTCCCACATATGGCTACATCCTCACACTCACTCATGCGACTAATGAATATTTCTCTGTTTTTGTTGAAAATCAGGGGTTTATGAGTGATTTTTATGCCGATCAAATCTTCAGAGGCGGTATTGCCGCTTTGGTTACTCCTGACTTACAATTTGATGGCTCCGTGAGCCTTAACGCCAAAGACACCCCTAGTCTGGTATATGGTCGTATCGGTGTTTCTTACCGCATCGATCGACACGATAAAGACGAATACATTGAAGAGAAAGGTAAGGCCGCTCGTCAATCTAAGCGGGAAGAAAAAAACACATTGAAAAAAGCCAAAAAACTTCAAAAAAAGCAGAGAAAAAATATGAAACGGAAAAAAAAGAAGTCATTTTTCCTTTTTAATAAGAACGAATCGCAAGATCTCGATTAAAATATGTGCTATGATTGAAGTTGTTGCTGTTCAAAACAAAAAAGACTTGCGGGCATTTGTCCTTTTCCCCTTCGATCTTTATCGCGGTCATCCGTATTGGGTGCCCCCAATGATTAAAGAAGAACTAGAGACATTGGATCAAGAATCCAATCCCGTATTTCAAAATGCCTCGGCAGAATATTTATTGGCTTATGAATCTGGCAAAGTCGTTGGACGCATGGCAGTCATTATGAACCGAATAGAAATAGAGCAACAGGCCAAGCCCAAACTGCGCTTTGGCTGGTTCGATGTTATTGATGATGTTAATGTGACCCAACAACTTTTGGCTAAAGCCATTGAAATAGGTAAGGCCCATAATTTAGATTATATTGAAGGACCTGTAGGGTTTACAAATATGGAAAAAGCGGGGATCTTGACTATGGGTTTTGATCGGCTCAATACCATGATCACCAATTACAATTATCCCTATTATGCAGCACATTTTGAACAACTAGGGTTTGAGAAACAAGCCACTTGGGTAGAATTTAAAATGGACATCCATCCCAAGGCCTCTGATAAGGTGCTGAAGTTTTCGCGACTCATCAAAGAGCGGTATCATCTTTCTGTACTCAAATTCAAAAATAAGAAGGAGATCATGCCTTATGTTGACCGTATGTTTGAGCTTTTGAACCAAACCTACAGTAGCCTACAAACTTTTGTGCCGATTCAACCCTATCAGGTGGCTCATTATAAAGAAAAGTATTTTCCTTTCATCAAGCCTGACTATATAAATTGTGTCCAAGACCAAGACGGCGAACTAATTGCATTTGCAATTGTCATGCCTTCATTCAGCAAAGCCTTAAAAAAAGCCAATGGTAGGTTGTTCCCTTTTGGCTGGTTGCACATACTAAAAGCACAATATATCAATGATACCGCAGCCTTTTATTTAATTGGCATACACCCTGATTATCAGGGCAAGGGTGTTACCTCCATTCTTTTCGATGAAATCCAGAATTTATTCAATAGAAAAGGTATAGTTGTCGGAGAAAGCAATCCAGAACTTAAGGAAAACACCGCCGTGCAAAGACTTTGGAAGGATTTCAATCCAGTGCAGCATAAAGAACGCAGCACCTTCAGAAAGCTACTACAATAAAGAGAGACTGGATCACTCTGCAGAGGCCATAATGGCCGCCGATAAGCGCTTGTATGTGCCGTTTTCCAAACGCTCACGAATACTCGAGAAGGCATCAAGAGTAATGCGCACATCTTCTAATGTATGTGATGAAGTTGGAATCAATCTCAGTAAAATTAGTCCCTTTGGGATTACTGGGTAAACCACTATTGAACAAAAAATACCATAATTTTCGCGCAAATCCTTGACCAGCGCCATCGCTTCAGGAATACTGCCTTTAAGATAAACTGGCGTGACACAACTTTGCGTCGTCCCAATGTCAAAACCTCTTTCTCGAAGGCCTCCTTGCAGTGCATGTACATTCTCCCAAAGCTTTTCGCGAAGCTCTGGCATAGTTCGTATCATGTCTAGTCGCTTCAATGCCCCTACCACTAACTGCATTTGCAATGACTTGGCGAACATTTGAGAACGCAAGTTATATTTCAAGTAATTGATGATTTCTTGATCCGCAGCAAGAAAAGCTCCTGTACTGGCCATAGCCTTGGCAAAAGTCGCAAAATAAACATCAATTTCTTCTTGCACACCTTGCTCCTCGCCCGCACCTGCACCAGTTTTGCCTAGTGTTCCAAAACCATGAGCATCATCTACAAATAATCTAAAATTGTATTTTTTCTTTAAGGCCACAATTTCTTTGAGGCGACCTTGCTCACCGCGCATACCAAAAACTCCTTCAGAGATCAACAAAATACCCCCACCTGTTTTGGCCGCCATACGCTCAGCGCGCATTAAATTCTTTTCTATGCTCTCTAAATCATTGTGCTTGTAGGTGAAGCGCTGACCCATATGCAATCGCACACCATCTATGATACAGGCATGTGCGTCTACATCATAAACAATGACATCATCTTTGGACACCAGTGCATCAATCGCAGACAAAATACCTTGATAACCAAAATTCAGCAAATATGCTGCTTCTTTATTGACGAACGCTGCAAGTTCATTTTGTAATTGTTCATGAAGCGTTGTGTGTCCGCTCATCATTCGCGCGCCCATCGGATATGCAGATCCGTATTGAGTTCCTGCAGCAGCATCGACTTGACGCACCTCTGGGTGATTCGCCAAACCTAGGTAATCATTAACACTCCAAGTGATGACTTCTTTGCCTTGAAAAGACATTCTATTAGAAATCTCTCCTTCAAGTTTTGGGAATACAAAATACCCTTCTGCTTGTTCTGCCCACTTCCCTAAAGGACCTTTGTCCTTGTATATTTTTTCAAATAGATCTCTCATCTGCAAACATTGATTAGAATACAAAGAGCAAAAATAAGGATTTATCCCATTATAGACGATGGAAATAAGTGGAAAGAAATAAACAAAACATTAACCGTTTAGTGGGCATAAAACCTATTGGACGTAGGTCACTGGAACGGCAGTCTTTGCTTTATGGTCCATAAAGCCCTGATCAATCATCCATTGATCATTGTAAATTTTACTCATATAGCGTGACCCGTGATCAGGAAATATGACCACCACAACACTATCTTGATCAAAGGCGCCTTCTTCATGCAATTGGATCAAACCTTGTAATGCTGCACCACTGGTATAGCCTAAAAACAGCCCTTCACTTTGAGATAAAAATCTTGCTGCCAAAGCACTATCTCCATCACTGACCTTCACAAAGCGATCAATCACTTTAAAGTCAGTTGCTGAAGGGATTAGGTTTTTGCCTAAACCTTCGATTCTGTATGGATAGATCTCATCTTTATCGAGCTCCCCGGTTTCATGATATTTCTGGAGAACCGAACCATAGGCATCTACACCCAATATTTGAATATCTGGGTTTTGTTCTTTAAGATATTGAGCTGTTCCTGAGATTGTGCCTCCTGTACCACTACAGGCGACTAGGTGCGTGATTTTTCCTTTGGTTTGTTCCCAAATCTCGGGACCAGTAGAATGGTAATGCGCTTTAGTGTTTAACGCATTGAAGTACTGATTGATGTAAATAGATCCGGGTGTCTCCTGGTGCAAACGTTTGGCTACCTCATAATAAGATCTTGGATCATCTGCCGCAACATTGGCGGGGCAAACATGAACCTCTGCCCCCATCGCCTTAAGCATGTCTATTTTATCAGGAGATGATTTAGAGGACACCGCCAAGATACATTTATACCCCTTTAGGGCACTCACCATGGCCAAACTGAAGCCAGTATTTCCGCTAGTGGTCTCAACAATCGTATCTCCTGGTTTTAATAAACCTTGCCGCTCCGCTTGATCTATAATAAATGCAGCGATTCGATCTTTCGAGGAATGTCCAGGGTTAAAGCACTCCACTTTAGCATAATAACGACCGGCAAAACCTGAAACGACTTTTTCTAATGCGACCATAGGCGTATTGCCGATCAGGTCCAGGAGGCTTGTATGAGGTTTCAGTTGATCCATTGATACGCTAAAAATCAATCAAAAACGATTGATGTGTTTCGTTTGCAAATTTACGCAAAAATTTTAATTACCGGTCGATGCCTTCTTGGTCTAATAAAAAAGCATACTCTAAAGCCACTTCCTTGAGTCCTTCAAAACGACCTGAGGCACCACCGTGCCCTGCATCCATATTGGTCTTTAACAGCAACAATGCGTCTCCCTGCTTGACCACACGCAATTTCGCCACCCATTTGGCTGGCTCCCAATATTGGACTTGCGAGTCGTGAAGCCCCGTAGTTACTAACAGGTTGGGATAGGCCACTGGCGCCACGTTATCGTAGGGCGAATAGGATTTCATATAATCGTAATACTCTGGATCATTTGGGTTGCCCCACTCATCATATTCCCCTGTTGTCAGTGGGATGGTTTCGTCAAGCATAGTGGTCACAACATCCACAAAAGGCACTGCTGCTATCACACCCTTGTACAGCTCTGGTGCCATATTAATGACTGCGCCCATGAGCAAGCCACCAGCAGAACCGCCAAGGGCATATAAATGTTCTGCACTCGTATAATTTTCGGCAATCAGATATTTTGATACATCGATAAAGTCGGTGAATGTATTCTTTTTCTGGAGCAACTTTCCAGATTCATACCAGTCACGGCCCATATATTGACCCCCTCGAATATGTGCTATGGCGAAAATAAAACCTCGATCCAACAAAGACAATCTTGTCGAAGAGAAATAGGGGTCGATTGTGGCGCCATAAGAACCATAGCCGTATTGCAATAATGGTCGCTTTCCGTCTTTCTTTAAACCTTTTTTATAAACCAAGGATATCGGGATTTTCGTGCCATCACTTGCAGAAGCCCAAAGCCGCTCAGAGGTGTAATTACCCTTATCGAATTGACCACCCAAGACTTCTGATTCCTTTAGAATCGTTTTGGCCTGCGTCTCCATGTCAAAATCAATGACCGAGTTGGGAGTGGTCAAACTGCTGTAACTGTATCTCAAAATTCTGGTGTCAAAAGCCACATTTTGGATGGTGCTGGCGGTATAAGTTTCGTTATCAAAGGGCAAAAAGTAATCTTGAGATCCGTCCCAGCGCATGATGCGCAAACGAGTCAATCCCTGATGACGCTCACTAACAACCAAATATTCAGCAAATATATCTATGTCCTCGACCAAGACATCTGAACGGTGATTGATCAAGTCCTCCCACGCCGTCTTTTGGGTTTGATCAATTTTGGTTTTCATCAATTTAAAATTGACGGCACCATCAGCGTTGGTCAAAATATAAAAATGATCTTTATAATGGTAAATGTCATACTCAAGTCCGCGTTGGCGAGGGGTAAATACTTCAAAATCCTCTGTTGGCGTATCTGCTGAGACGATCCGATATTCAGAGGTCAAGGTACTTTGGCTGGTAATGACTAAATAGGCCTCAGACTTTGTTTTATAGACGTAAGTGTTGAAGGTTTCATCGTCTTCCTGATACACCAACACATCTTGGTCTACAGACTGCCCCCGTTCATGTCGCAAAATCATATGTGACCGCAAAGTAACTTCGTCTTTTTGGGTATAAAACAGTGTTTTATTGTCATTGGCCCAGGTGGACCCGCCAGTGGTGTTGGCTATTTGGTCCTCAAGTACTTCACCCGTTTCTAAGTTTTTAATGTGCAAAACATACTGACGGCGACTCACGGTATCTACACCATAGGCCACCCATTTGTTGTCTGGGCTCACGTTCAGTCCTGAAAGGCGATAATATGAATGCCCCTTTGCCATTTCATTAACATCAAAAAGGATTTCTTCAGGCGCCTTTAGACTGTCTTTTTTGCGCGCATATATTGGATAATCTTTGCCTGTTTCAAAACGGGTGATATAAAAATATCCATTGTAAAAATAAGGGACAGACGAATCGTCCTCCTTTATCCGCGATTTCATTTCTTCAAATAAGGTCAATTTGAAATCCTCCGTATGGGCGGTCATTTTTTGATAGTAATCGTTCTCCCGTTCGAGATAATCAATCACCTCAGGATCTTCGCGATCGTTCAGCCAATAATAGGGGTCCATTCGCACGTCTTGGTGCATTTCCAGAAACTTTTCATGAGTTTCAGCGATCGGTGGTTGTAGGTCTTTCGGCGCCATTTTAGATTGATTTTGTTGACATGACATCGCAAAAAATGCCGTCAATAATATTGGAATGAAATATTTCGAGTTCTTCATGAGAATGGGTTAAGGTGTCAGAAATAATAGGAATCTATATCATTATTGCATGTTTTTTTGAGTTGATTTGACGGGATCAGAGTCCTAAGACAATGTACGTTTTATTTGCTGATCCAAATCTTGCAAATAATTCATGAACTGTTCGTGGTACTCTGCGGTATAATCATGATGGGTGACTATTCGCCACTTTCCTTGCCCCATAGAGCTGATTCTGACCTTTCGGTCGGCCAACCAGTTCAAAAAATCGTGCTCTGGAAGTAGATCATTGAGATAAAATATAACAATATTCGTGGCCACCGGCTCCACACCTTTTATGAAGGAAGAGGCGGTCAGCAATTCAGCAATTTCCTGAGCGCGCTGGTGGTCATCATTCAGGCGATCTAATTGATGTTTGATTCCATAAAGCCCCGCAGCCGCCATATAACCAACTTGTCGCATACCCCCACCCAAAACCTTTCGCACGCGCATAGCCTGTTCCATCGATTCGGATGTACCAATGAGCACAGTACCCATTGGCGCCCCCAGTCCTTTGCTCAAGCACAAAGAAATCGTATCAAATAACGCCCCATATTGGTGTGGATCATCTCCCGTTTTGACAAGGGCATTCCAAAGTCGCGCCCCGTCCATATGGTAGCGCAAACCATGAGCATGACACTCAGCCCCAATGGCCGCAAGTGCTGCAAAGTCATAACAAGCGCCTCCTCCTTTATTGGTCGTGTTTTCAACACATACCAACCGCGTTAATGGACTATGGTAAAAGTCTGGTGGATTAATGGCCTCAGCAATTTGGTCAGGGCGCAGCATGCCTTGATCACCAGGCAGTAACTTGCACGAAACACCACTATTGAATGAAACACCGCCTCCTTCATAGTTGTAGACATGTGCCCATTGGTGGCAAATGAGCTGTTCTCCTGGCTGTGTATGTAACTTGATCGCTGCTTGATTGGCCATACTGCCCGTAGGGAAATAAAGGGCTTTTTGTGCGCCAAAAAGTTCTGCCACATGATCCTGTAATGCATTGACAGATGGATCCTCGTGATAGACATCATCCCCTACTTTTGCAGAAAACATCGCATCCCGCATTCCAGGGGTGGGTTGTGTTACCGTATCGCTTCTTAAATCGATCATATGTGCTCTAATACTTGGTTAATGACCCTTCAAAAATAGTGAATCCATCGCCTGATGCAATATTTTTAATTTCAAGGTTTGATTGAATTTATAACTTTGATTGTCAAGCGCAAATTGAGGGTCCAAATCCCGTCGGTTAAATTTCTTGACCACCTTAATTCCCTCATGATTCAAGAACATCTCCACAGCGTGGCTACAAGGCAAGAGGCGTTGCTCATGGGCGGAAAAAGACCGAAAAGGCTTGACCATATCATCTCGAAGAGCGGGCCAAAAGCGGTGCATCACTTCTATTGCTGTGGCATTTTGATCCATGCGATCTTGCTCAAAATCTGATCCGCTCATGTGCACAATAAAGTACTGATCATCTTGTCGATACACACCCTGGATGATCTTAGGCATTTTAAGATCTTTATCTCTTGCTGACGCTGATACATCACAATCAGTTAACGATAATGCCCTTGCTATGGCCCATTCATTTTCAGAGATATTGATTTGATTGCTCATCTGTGTCAACCAAAGAGGATAAGATTCTTGACCAAATCCATCGGAGCAAATACCCAAGCACAACAGCAGTGGTAAAAACCATTTTTGGCTTTTGATTTTCAATAGACACATTAGATCCATCACCATGATTGAGTTGTGCAGTAATTCTGACCAATAGGACTACCATCAGGTATCTTGGGGGCCTCTATCGACTTAAATTCACTAGGGTCAGCACGGAAGTTGCCAATGATGGTCAGCCAGTGCCTGTCGTTGGCTGTTTTGCGCTTTTTTAGTCTTTTCTCAATGGCCCTTAATTGGGTTTCTAAAATTGACTTTACAGGAGTCATTGTTTTTTTGGCCACAATATTTACCATCAAAAACTGAAGGTATTGATCAAAAACCATCAATTGGAGTGCCTGATGATACTCCGAGCTTTGTTGCTGCAAATCAAGGTTTCTGGTCGTGACTTCTAGAACTTGATGCAAACCAGGCACATCAGAATCAGTCAAGGATTGCACATATAATCTATTAAGGCGTTCTGGCATCATGAGTAACTTTATCGTCATTTCGCTAGCCGTGGCCGCGGCAGAAATGGGATCAAAATTCAGTCCGAGTTGACTTCTAAAAGATTCTCGTGTGCGGCCATAACCAAATGCCCTTGGAGGGAAAAGTTGCTGGAGTTCTTTTGGTATTTCTAAAGCTGTTGGAGTCACAGTTTTGAGGACCTCATCAAGAGCGCGCAGCTGATCTTTGGCCGGTATATTGTGCAAACCAACACTGTTGCCACCTTTGACTTGGTAGTCATAGATCGAACCGCCGATCAATTTTACAGCAGCCTCAGTTTGATACCTGTGGAGCAAATACATGGGCACGAAAACATCTTCGAGCTCGGAGTAAGGCCTGCCTTGCGGTATCTGATCTATCGAAAATTGATCCAAAGCTTTTTGGCGCACCGCCATTATCGACTTTAAACCCATCTCTGCCGAAACTCCGTTATCCCATAAATGGGCTAGTGCATGACTTCCAGAAGGCGCACGGGCATCACTGTCGGTAATAAAAATCATACCACTACCAAAAGCCTCGTCCAAAAGACGGCTCAGATAATCTTTAGCCTGCTCCCCTTTTGGCACTGCACCGTAGCTGTACGATACCGCAACTTTATCCCATCGGCCAATACCAACTTTATAGGCTTGAGACAAGTCTATGATTCCGTTTTTAAGTGATAAATCGGGATGGGGGTAATCCATGACACTAGCGTCCTTTAAGGCACTAGCGGCAAAATTATGGGCAAAACCCAAGGTGTGTCCTACCTCATGTGCCGAGAGTTGCCGCAAGCGGGCCATGGCGAACTCTGTCAAATGTTCTAGATGATCTGCTCCTTCGGCATATGGACGCTCAGTGAGGCCTTGTGCCAACATAAAATCTTGACGTACGCGCAAGCTGCCTAAACTGACATGACCCTTTATGATCTCACCCGTCCTGGGATCAGTAATGGATGAGCCATAACTCCATCCCCTTGTCGCCCTATGGACCCATTGTATGACATTGTAGCGCACATCTAATGGATCTGCCTCTGCAGGAAGCATTTTAACCTGGAACGCATCTATAAAGCCTAAATCGATAAAAGCCTGATTCCACCACGCTGCACCCTCTAACAAAGCTGATCTGACGGGTTCGGGAGTGGCGGGGTCTAAATAGTAAATAATGGGTTCTTTGGCCTTGCTTTTGGGCAATTCCGGATGAACCTTCTCTAGTCTGTGCCTGGTGATGACTTGCTGCTTTAAGGGCTGATCTATAGATGTTCCATAGTCGTAATAGGTCATGGGGAATGCGCCACATCTGGGGTCAAAAAATCTCGGTTCATAACCCTCCTCTGGCAAGGCTACAAAACTATGATGTTGAATGGTAGAGAGCTGTGCGCGATCATTGACGGATTTCAATGCGCTTCCTGTCGGAATGCCAGAAAAAGTGAGCAATGCTTCGAACTCAACATTTTTCGGGAACGCCTTAGTTCTTTCCATCCAAAGCGCACTTTTAGAAAGGTCTAATTTATAGGTCCCTTGATTTTTGCGCTTTAAAACTTCCGTGACGCCATGGGTATCTTGCAGCAAAAAGTCAGACACGTCTATCAGATGTACCCCATTAGTAGAATTGATGATGGGGAATCCAAAAAGAACATGGGTCCCAAAGGCTTCTTGAACAGATATGCCCTCAAGTGGGTTTTCTGTTTGCGCCCGATAGGTCGTGTTTGGTGCGACCAAAAGTAATTTGGGCCCTGATTTTACAAACATTACGACTTGTCCCCCACCAAGTTGACCACGATCCAATCCAATGTCGTTTGAGCCCAACCCTGTTCTTAGCGCACTAACATAAAGGAATTGCTGTCCTAATTGCCCCTGGGTCACCTCCAGAAATATTTTTCCTTCTGCCTCCTGATAATGAAAATTAAAAAATCCATTGAAAGTGGTGCCGTCACTTTGGGCAGTTAAATCCTGAGCATATGCCCCCACCAAACCGGTTGAAATAAAAATAAGAATTGCAAAGGCTGCCTGTTTCATAGTGTGGGAGATTTTGAAAAGATTAAAGCTATTAAAATTTGATTAAAGTTTTCTACTTGACTCCCGAAAAGCTATTTTTGTTTTCAAAATAGAACAGAATGACTACAACAGATCATATTAAAGATCTCAGACATCGCCTGGATGCGTTAAGGAGGTTTCTTTGACGTTGATGGCAAAAAAATTACCATCGCCAACGACGAGGAAAAAACTTTTGATCCGAATTTTTGGAATAATGCGCAGAAAGCTGAATTGTTCATGAAAGAGCTTCGGGTACTCAAAAAATGGGTGTCCGATTATGAGTTAGCTGTTGATCTGACAGAGGACCTTGAGGTATATTTCGATTTTTTTAAAGAAGGAGAGGAATCACAAGAGCAAGTAGATGATGCTTTTGCACAAGCCAAAATAGCCATCGAAGATCTCGAATTTCGCAATATGCTCAGTAGTGAAGGCGATGATCTTAGTGCGGTTTTGCAAATTACGGCTGGTGCAGGAGGCACAGAGAGTTGCGATTTGGCCAGTATGTTGATGCGTATGTACCTTATGTGGGCTCAAAAACAGGGTTTTAAAGTCAAAGAACTTAATTTTCAAGCCGGTGATGTCGCTGGCGTCAAAACCGTCACACTGGAGATCGACGGTGCCTTTGCGTTTGGTTGGCTAAAAGGAGAAAATGGTGTCCACCGACTTGTGCGCATATCTCCATTTGACAGCAATGCAAAGCGCCACACGAGCTTTGCCAGTGTTTATGTTTATCCACTAGCCGACGACAGCATCGAAATTGACATCAATCCTGCAGATATTTCATGGGATTTTGCACGCAGTAGTGGCGCAGGTGGGCAAAATGTCAATAAGGTAGAAACTAAGGCCATTTTGACACACCACCCCAGTGGCATCGTGATCCATAACAGCGAAACACGATCGCAACTTGAGAATCGAGAAAAGGCCATGCAAATGCTCCGGTCTCAGCTCTACGAAATAGAATTGCGCAAACAACAAGCCCAGCGCGATGAGATTGAAGCAGGAAAAATGGCCATCGAATGGGGCAGTCAAATTCGCAACTATGTATTGCATCCCTACAAGCTGATCAAAGATGTCAGAACACAATTCGAAACAGGGAATACAGATGCCGTATTAGATGGAGATTTGAACGGATTTTTGAAAGCGTTTTTGATGATGTCTGGACAAGACCAGACCAGTCAAGAACTTTAAATAAAACACTTATCTTTGAACCAAAGAATGACAATGATGAAGACAATGAGCAAAATAGGGCTGATGATATTAGCCATTTTGGCGGTCAGTTGTGGCAGCGACGACAACAATAATCCCTCAGGCAATGACCCCAATGATCCCAATGATCCAAATCCAAACACATTGCCCAAGTTTGTTCAATATGAAATTGGACCTCAAGGAACCAATGTGCAATACGAATACAATGATCAAGACCTCCTAGAAGTTTGGACTGAAACTTATCCAGATTTTGGTTTTGAAATCACCACTCTATACAATGACGATTTAAATCCGATCGTATTGGATTATGTCGATAGTGAGCAAGTCACAGATTCAAAGGGTTTTTTCTATGATTTTCAAGGTCGTGTTTTTCGCTATATCGATGATTATACTGATGTTTCACTAACTTACAGTAATGATTCCATCTATTTCACAGGAATGATCGACAGCATTATGGATCTTTCGGGAGCGATGATCGTCGATCCTCAAGGAAAAGTCAAAGAATTTATTGATCAAGATCAATACTTGACCTTCGGCTATGACGCTTCAGGGAATATGACAGCACTCAATCGGTACGACCCACAAGACCAGCTCATCGAAGGTTACGCTTTCAATTATGACTCAAAAACCAACCCTTTCTACGGTCAATTTACACCGCTTTATCTGACACGTTGTATCGATTTATTCTGGGGTTTTGAAACGGTCAATTTTACTGGACTAAGTGGCTATGTTTTTCCTTACAACCCGAACAACATTACCGCTGTATTAAAAGATGGGGCCAACATCCGATCTTACTTGATCGCTTATGATAATGATGATTACCCTGCTGTGGTCAGTGAAATCGCATCAGGCAATTCGTATCAATACGATATTACTTATTTTCCATAATTACTTTTGGATACCGGCATCAATACCATTGTTTTTGATTTAGGAGGCGTCTTGATTGACTGGCAACCAAGCTATGTATACCTAAAGGAGTTTAGAGGCAACCAAAAACTAATGGATCACTTTTTGAACCATATTTGCTCATGGGAATGGAATCTTAACCAAGACGCAGGTCATCCTTTAGCATTGGCTACTCAGGAGCGCATTGCCCTTTTTCCTCAGCACAAAGAACTCATTGAAATGTATTACGGCCGATGGGAAGAAATGTTGGGATTTGCACATTTGGACACCCTAGCCCTATTGACCTATTTTAAAACCCAAACAGATTTCAGATTATTGGCATTGACCAATTGGAGCCATGAGACCTTTCCGATTGCTCAAGAAAAATTTCCATGGCTCTCATGGTTTGAAGGCATTTTGGTCAGTGGCGCAGAAGGCATCAGAAAACCTGACCCAAAAATTTATGAACTCCTTACAGAACGATACACCTTAGACCCGAGCAAGTGCGTGTTTATTGATGATAATCAAGCCAATGTTACCGCAGCAAATCAACTTGGCTTTCAGGGCATTCATTTTAAAGATGCAGTCGCTCTTCATGCTCAGCTAGAGGCTCTAGGGGTTCATGTTGAGAAAGAATTTACCCCTTAGCCTTATGATCACCATTTACCATAACCCTAGATGCCGCAAATCACGAGAAGCTTTGGCGTACATTATGGATCATGGCTGGACACACAAAATTGTGGCATATTTGAGCCATCCACTCCGCATAGAAGAAATCGTTTATTTGACTGAACTCCTTGACTTAAAAGCGATTGATCTTGTCAGAACTCAAGAAGCCCTGTGGAGAGATCATTACAAAAATGAATCCTTAACTGAGGATCAGATCATTGAGCTTTTGAGCGCACATCCCAAGCTGTTGCAACGACCAATCGTGGTCATCGGCAAGCGCGCTGTCATTGCCAGGCCAGCAGAATTGATAGAGTCGATTCGTTGATTATTTAACACAATTTTACGGATTATTGAAAGAGTTGTTTTTACTTTCGTGTGCTCAATATGACCTATGAATAAATTCAAGTTAACGCTCCTGCTCAGCACTCTATTTTGTTGGTCTCAACTTGTGGCCCAAAAATCCGAAGAAGTGACTTTCAACGTCTCGGGTATTGTAATCGATCAAGAATCTGACGAACCATTGGAATATGCTTCAGTTTCTTTTTTTGATGCATCTGGAAACTTGAAATATGGAGGAATCACAGGTCAATCGGGGCGTTTTGAAATCCCGGTAATCCGAGGCACATATCGGATTCAATTTGATTACATTTCCTATCAAACACTATGGAAAACACTTTCGGTTAACGGTGATACAGATATGGGAGCCCTGTCAATATCGATTGATTCAGAGCAACTCAATGAGGTAGTGATCCGTGCAGAAACAACTGAAGTACAGATCAGATTAGACAAGAAAATTTACAATATAGGAAAAGACCTCACCACAAGTGGTGCGACGGTGAGTGATGCCCTGAACAACGTCCCATCAGTAACGGTAGATGTCGATGGAAGTATCGCGCTGAGAGGAAATGAAAATGTCAGAATATTGATCAATGGCAAGCCTTCTGCAATAGCCGGATTCGGCCAGACCGATGCTTTGCGTCAATTGCCTGCTGAAATTATTGAAAGAGTCGAAGTAATCACCTCCCCATCTGCCCGCTATGATGCGGAAGGCACTGCAGGCATCCTCAACATCATACTGAAAAAAGAAAAGACTATAGGCGTCAATGGATCTTTACAAGCTAATGTCAATAGCCCTAATGGTTATGGAATAACCAGTAACATTAATTTAAGAACTGATCGGTTTAACCTCTTTAACACTACGGGGTATCGAAGTCGTAAAAACCCTGGTAATGCAGAATTCAATAACCAATATTATTCAGATTTGATCACCAATCCGTTCCTTCAAGAACGCAGAACTTTTGACCGTGTCCGAGGTGGTATCAATTCCAATCTGGGATTTGAGTATTACCTGAGCAAACAACAAAGCATAACCGCTACGGCATTCATCAGAACAGGCGACAACACGGAAAGCACCAGCAATATCGCCCAAGAGTTTGATCAAGCTATGGCTTTGGCTCAAACCATCGAACGCGATGAAGCGCAGACAGAAGAGGATTATAACTTGCAATTTGCTCTGAATTACAGCAACGATTTAGACAAGAACGGCCATAAACTCACCGCTGATGCTCAGTGGGAAATTGACCAAGAAACCGAGTCTTCTATCATTACAGAGGCCATGTCTTTTCCTGAGTTAATGGCGTTACCGAATGAAAGAATTATACAAAAGGAAGACAGTCGTAGGATCTTACTTCAAGCAGATTATGTTTTGCCTTTTGGCGAAAATCAGCAGTTTGAAGCAGGCTTTAGATGGGCAGACAATGCCCAGACCACGGACTATCTTCTTGAAGAGCAAATTGAGTTTGGTGGGCCTTACCAACAAAATCAAGATTTGTCGAATATTTTTGATTTTAATCAAAGTATCGGTGCCTTGTATGCGCAATATGGGTCAAAGTTTGGCGATTTTTCTTTTTTGACGGGTCTGCGCTTAGAACATACTGGTCTCAAAGGCAGTGTAGAAGGTATTGTGGGGGCCGACCCAAACGCATTGCTTGCCGATCTTGATTTTGACAAGAATTTTCTGGGTCTCTTCCCGACGGTGAATATGGTTTATGAACTCTCGGAGCAATCTAATCTTACTTTAGGGTACAACCGAAGGATCAACCGCCCGCGCAGTTGGTACATCAACCCCTTCCCTTCAAGATCCAGCGAAACCAATGTTTTTCAAGGCAACCCCGACCTGAACCCAGCCTATGCTAGTGCTTTCGATTTAGGTTACTTGATGCGCTGGAAAAAACTCACCTTAACTTCGTCAATTTATTGGCAAAATGAAACAGATTCATTCGAAAGGATTCAAGAGGACACCGGGGAACTGACCCCCAATGGCATTCCAATAATCAGAACCATCCCTATCAATTTATCCACCAATCAACGAATTGGTTTTGAAGCTGGTGTACTATTCAACCCTAACAAATGGCTTCGGCTGAATTCAAGTTTTAACTTTTTTAAATTCAACACCACAGGATTTTACAACGACATAGATTTTGCAGCGGAAAACACCAGCTGGTTCACCAGATCAAGTGCCAAAATCACCCTGCCCGCGAAAATCAATTGGCAAACTAATCTGTTTTATCGCGGGGCTTATCAATCGGCACAAACCTCCTCTAAGGGTATATTGTCTATAGATGTGGCGGTAAGTAAAGATTTATTTGAGGACAAGGGCACGTTATCATTTAATGTCAGTGATCTGTTGAACAGCAGAAAACGCCAATCTTTTACAGTCACTGAGGACTTTGAGAGTGACAGTGTGTTTCAATGGCGTCAAAGAATTTGGACACTTTCCTTTATTTACAGATTTAATCAGAAAAAAAATGACCGTAATGGCCGAAGAGGAGGCGATAGTCAAGACTATGGAGATGAGGGCTATGGCGCCTAGAAACCCTTCATCAAAGTCTTTTCGCACAAAATAGCGCACATCACCTAACCCCTTGCAGACATTTAGACCCAAAAAAAAGACCAGCAGAGCTGGTCATTTTTTTGGGTCTATCATGGAATAAATTGATTATTCTGATTTATTCGAAGCCTTTGATTTCAGCTTAAAGTGCTCGATTGCTGCGCCACCGATCCAGTAGGGTATGAACGATACCAAAAAGATCATCAACCAAAAACCAATGGTCAAAATAGTCAAAAACGCTAAGAATCCTAAATACTGATTAAAATCGAACATATCTCTTTTTTGTTTGTTGCCACAAATATAAAATGAAATTTTTAAAAAATGTCTTCTAATGTCTTTAGATTTTTCAACATTAATTCGCCTCTTATGGAGATAAGCCCAGTAATTGATTTACGGCATAGAAATAGGCAAAAAAGACCATAACTCTTATGCATTTCCGGGATAAGCCGTAAATTTGTCTTCTAAATTCAATTGACTATGAGCTATCGCATCGAAAAAGACACAATGGGCGAGGTAAAAGTTCCAGCCGACAAGCTTTGGGGCGCACAAACCGAGCGTTCAAGGAATAATTTTAAAATAGGCCGCTCTGGCTCTATGCCTCTTGAAATCATCTATGGCTTTGCCTATTTAAAAAAAGCAGCAGCATACGCCAATTGTGATCTAGGTGTCCTTTCGGAGGGCAAAAGAGATTTGATTGCTCAAGTTTGTGATGAAATTATTGCCGGGGCACATGATGATCAATTTCCTTTGGTCATTTGGCAAACTGGTAGTGGGACACAAAGCAATATGAATGTCAATGAAGTGATTGCCAACAGAGCGCAT
>JAQWJJ010000009.1 GCA_029248405.1 Flavobacteriaceae bacterium
GTCCAGGGACCTACACGGTTACGGTTACTGCGGCCAACGGCTGTACTGATACTGCGAGTATTGAGATCACCCAAGACCTTACGGCGCCCATGGCGCCCATTTCAGGCGGTAATCAGATTGCCTGTGGAGCAGGTGTTCTTACGGCAACAGCCGATGTCAGTCCGGGAGAAAGCATCACTTGGTATGATGCCCCTACAGAAGGTAATATTGTCTTGCCAGATGACGTCATATTGGATGAAGTAGGAACTGTGACTTATTATGCAGAAACCATTAGTAATACGACGGGTTGCATCAGTTCTGATCGTACTGCGGTTACATTAACTATAGAAAATATAGAGGTGCTCTTGCTCAATATGGAGGGGACATACAATGACGTCAATGGTAACGATTTTGCCGATGTTGGAGATACAGTCACTTATACTTTTACAATTGAAAATACAGGCAATATGCCCGTCACTGATATTGATTTAATATCCGATGATTTGGGTGTGGAATTTGCTGGTGGACCGTTAGTGAATCTCCAATCGGGTGGTATAGACGACAACACATTTACTGCGGTCTATTTCATCACTGAGCAAGATACTTCTGCAGAGAGTATAGAAGTCACAGTAGAGGTTATTGGTAACGTAAATGATTGCGTCGCTCAATCGTCAGCGAGTTCTGTTGTTTCATTACCAGTATTAGGCGGTGTCACGACTTTCGAGGTGTTCAATGGACTTACGCCCAATGGTGACGGGAAAAATGACACGTTCTTGATCAGAGGGATTGACGCTTTCCCAGACAATCGCATGCAAATTTTTAATCGATGGGGTACTCTTGTATGGGAAACACGAGGATATGATCAACAAACTAATATGTTTACTGGAACAGCCAACGTTGGGTCAGTGCAAGGTAATGGTGAATTGCCAACAGGAACCTACTTTTATGTTCTCGAAATTGATAATCCAAATCAGGAAGATGTCCTGCCGGTTTATCGAGGTTACTTATATTTAAATCGTTAATATCATGTATAAAACAGCGCTTCAAGTTTCAAATATCATGAAGAATTTAACCAAAAATATACTGATACTATCATTTGTCATACTGATAGGTAATCACTGGGGATATGCACAGCAAGATTCTCAATATACACAGTACATGTATAACACTCAGGTCATCAATCCCGGTTATATTGGCTCTAAGGATAACACAAGTGTTGGGTTGCTGGGGCGGACCCAATGGGTCAATTTTGACGGTGCTCCCAAGACCGGAACATTAACTTTTAATACGCCATTAGGGCATACAGAAAATATGGCTATCGGGGCGTCGTTGGTCCACGACGAAATAGGTCCTTCATTAGAAACAAACTTCACAATAGACTATGCCTACAGCATCAAGCTTAGTGAGGCGGCTAAGCTGTCTTTTGGTGTTGCAGCAGGAGTTGATGTATTGGATGTTGATTTTTCTCGCCTAAATGTCGCAGATCAGGGCGATATTTTTCAAAGCAATATTGATCATAAACTACAACCGCAACTTGGGTTGGGCATGTACTATTTTACCGACAGATTTTATGCAGGTACATCTTTGCCAAATGTTTTTAAAACGAAGCATTTTGACTCTATGAATATTGATGACATCATTAACGGTAATCAAGGTCTTGGTGAGACGACTGCTGCTGAGGAATTGCATTGGTTCTTTATTTCAGGCTATGTTTTTGATGTTAGTGAGCATGTCAAATTCAAACCCGCTACGATGATCAAAGCGGTTAAAGGAGCGCCACTTCAGTGGGACTTTTCGGCCAACTTTTTACTTCGAGAAAAAATCACTCTTGGAGCAGCCTATCGCTGGGATGCAGCGATTACAGCCATGGCAGGGTTTCAAGCGTCAGATCAAATATTTATTGGGGTAGGATACGACTACCAAACAACAGACTTAGAAACTTATAGTGACGGCTCTTACGAAGTTATGTTTCGATTTGACATCTTTAATCATGTAGAACGTATTGTTACACCACGTTTTTTCTAAAATCAAATGACCATGAATTTTCCTTCTATTAGAATTTTGTTGATGATCATTTTGTTGGGCCAGACTTCTATCGTCTTGGCGCAAAAGAGCAAGGTGAGGAAAGCAAATAATGAATATGATCAATTGGCATACGTGGATGCGCGTGCCGTATATTTGAAAGTTGTGGCCTCTGGTTATACATCAGCACAGATCTATGAAAGTCTCGGTGATACCTATTATTGGAATGGCGATTACGTCAACGCTGCGCAGTGGTATGAGGCTTTATTTGCTGAATTTCCTGCGGCATCAGATCCTATTTATTATTATCGAGGGGCACAGGCCCTAAAAAGTACAGGACAATCTGAGCGTTCTGCAGATTTAATGAGAAAATATATTGAATTGAGTGGTCCTGATTCTGTTTTGGGTGGAGGAACTACAGTTTTGATGCCATTTGATGCCCGACTTGAGTCGATTGGCTTGAATTCTGCATACTCGGATTTTGGCCCCACATTTCTTAATGACGCGGTTGTTTTTTCTTCAACTAGGCCGATTGAGAAAAGTGATAAAATGCATAATTGGACAGGACAGCCATTTTCAAATTTATATCAGGCTCGCTTTGATCAGAAGGGGGTTGTGACCACGGTCGATCTATTGAAAGGGCCTTTTGATGCTGATATTTACGAATCGTCACCTGCTTTTAGTAAAGACGGTAAGGTCATGTATTTTACTCAAAATCAAGTTTTGGATCGCGCGCAGTCAGCAGATGATCCAACAGTTCGTTTGAAAATCGTGCGTGCGTCATTATTAGAAAATAATCAATGGGGTGATTTTGTCGACCTCAGGATTAACGATCGTTCTTATTCTACAGCACATCCAGCCCTAAATTCTGCCGGGGATAAATTGTATTTTTCGTCTAACCGACCGGGATCAAGAGGGGCTTCTGATTTATGGTATGTCGCACTTGCTGGGGATAGCTTAGTTGGTCAGCCAGTTAATTTGGGCCCTGAGGTCAATACGCCATCTAGGGAGACATTTCCCTTTATTACTGCTGGTGATCGCTTGTATTATGCGACGGATGGACGCGCTGGTATGGGCGGTTTAGATATTTATTCGGTATTGTTGGAGGAGAGCCCTTTGGTGGTAGAACATCTGAGCGCGCCCATCAATTCGGTTATGGATGATTTTGGGTTTGTTTTTGACGAGGCGACCAAAACAGGATTCATCACCACCAATAGAAATGGTGTCGACAGTAAAGATGATGATATTTTTAAGGTCATTGGGAAATGTGATTCCCAGACAACAGGTAGGATTTATGATATAGAAGATGAGCAACCAGTGCTTGGGGCAGTGGTCCAGTTATTGGATGACCAAAATGATGTTTTAGACACAATAATAGTCTCGAAAGACGGTCTGTTTAGTTTTGACACCACCTGTGATCAATCCTATCGTATCGTTGTTACAGCTCAGGACTATGCGCCAAATGAATTGTCTTTTGTCACGCCAAATGTTTCTAGTGTTGCTGATTTTCCTATCCCTCTTCAATATACTGCACCATGTCCTAAAAATGATTTAGGATGTTTATTGAAATTGGCACCAATTTATTTTGATTTTGATCGGTATAATATACGCCCTGATGCTGCAATAGAGTTGAATAAGATTTTGGTCCAGCTCAAGGAAATCCCCGAAATCAAGATCCACATTGAGTCACATACCGACAGTCGTGGCGATGATGCTTATAATTTAGTGTTGTCTCAGAAGCGCGCTGCCGCCACTATGGCCTGGTTTATTGAGCAAGGCATTGCCAAGGAGCGCCTGACGGCAGAAGGCTACGGTGAGACGCAGCTTTTCAACGAATGTGCCAATGGTGTGCGCTGCACAGATCAAGAACATGAGTTGAACAGACGGTCTAAGTTTATTAGATCCAACTAAGCCTTTAAAATGCCTGTAGATTTATGCAGGCTTTTTTTTTGTATCACAAGGCTTTCACTACCTTTGAAATAAATCTACGTGTGATGGAAGAAAGGGTAGTCTTGGTAGATCAACAAGACAATAAAATCGGTACCATGCCCAAGATGGAGGCGCATGAGAAGGGTTTGTTGCATCGTGCTTTTTCTGTTTTTGTTTTTAACGACCGTAAAGAGTTGATGCTTCAGAGGCGAGCGCTTCATAAATACCACTCCCCAGGATTGTGGACAAATACCTGCTGCAGTCACCAGCGTGACGGAGAATCTTCGATTGATGCTGGACACCGACGTTTGCATGAAGAGATGGGTTTTGATACTGATTTGACTTTTGCTGTTTCCTTTATCTACAAAGCGCCATTTGATAACGGATTGACCGAACATGAATTGGATCATGTACTACTGGGTGCTTACCAAGGAGAACCTCAGATCAACCCCGACGAAGTTGCAGAGTGGAAATGGATGCCTATGGAGGATTTAAAAAGAGACCTGTTTGATCACCCTGAGCATTACACCGTATGGTTCCGAATTATTTTTGAAAAATACTGTCAACATTTAGAGTCATGAGCATCACAGTTTATAGAAAGGCACATTTTAATGCCGCTCACCGTTTATTCAGATCTGACTGGAGCGATGAGAAAAATTTAGAAGTCTTTGGTAAATGCAGCAATCCCAATTACCACGGACATAACTATGAATTAGAAATTGGTGTCCGAGGCGAAATAGACCCTGAGACGGGTTTTGTTGTGGACTTAGGCTGGCTCAAGCAAATAATTAAATCAGAGATTGAGGACCGATTCGATCATAAAAATTTAAATATCGAGGCAGCAGAATTCAGCACATTGATCCCGACAGTTGAGAATATAGCAAAGGTCATCTGGCACATTCTTCGAGAAATTTTGCCCCCTCGTTACGGCCTTGAAGTGAAACTCTACGAGACACCACGCAATTTTGTGGTGTATCAAGGATAATGTCACAGCTAATTTGAACAACGAAACAGGGATGGCGCAGCAAACACCGATTGGATTTTTGAAATTTACACCGCAATTGATGACAAAAGTTTGGGGCGGAGATAAACTCCATGAAACTTTTGGTAAAGATAAGGGGCAAAAAATAGGAGAGAGTTGGGAAATTTCAGGTGTCCCGCAAAAGGTTTCTGTTGTTTGTCAAGGTCCATTTAAAGGTCAATCGCTCACAGATCTTTTAAATCAATATGGGAAGCGTTTGGTAGGAGAGAAAGTCTATGCCCAATACGGTAAAGAATTTCCATTGTTATTTAAATTCATTGATGCTTGTGAGGACTTATCTGTTCAGCTTCATCCTGACGATGCGCTTGCCAAAGAGCGCCATAAAAGCTTTGGAAAGACAGAGATGTGGTATGTGTTACAAGCGGATCCAGGGGCTCGTTTAGTGATCGGCTTTGAACCCGGAACCACCATGGAGACTTATCATAAGCATTTGGCAGACCATACCATTACGGACATACTTAATGAGATACCTGTATCTGCGGGAGATGCTTTTTTTATCCCGCCAGGCCTGGTCCACGCCATTGGGGCAGGGGTAGTATTGGCAGAAATCCAACAAACCTCGGATGTGACCTATCGCCTATTTGATTGGGATCGCCCTGATGATAATGGTCAAATGAGAGCCTTGCATATAGATGAGGCAGAAAAAGCTTTGGTCTTTCATGATTTGGCTCAAGTCGCTTGCACGCCCAAAGGATTGATAGAAGATCAGGTAAAAGTTGTTTATGAATCACTTTATTTCAGTACTTCTTTGATGCGCCTAACACGGCCAATAGTGCGGAATTATTACCAAAATGATTCCTTTGTCGTTTTGATGTGCACTCGGGGGTCGTTGACACTCAGTAGCGATGGATTGGCGTTGATGCAGATGCGAAAAGGAGAAAGTGTGCTGGTGCCTGCTGAAATAGCCTCTATCCAAATATCAACTCAAGATGCTGAGATTTTGGAAGTATTTGTTCCGTAGCCGGACTAAAAAACACTATTTTTGCTCAAAATTTAATCTAAGATGGCAAGTAAGAAAAATTTAAAAAAAGACATCAATTACGTTCTTGGTGATATCATTGAGGCCGTATATATTTGGGAGGCAACTCATCCTGAAAAGGGAACCAAAGATTCTGAAAAAGTGATCGATGAGGCTATCGCCGTATTTGATGATTTGATCCAGAAGTTAAATGACCGTAAAGCTGAAAACAAAAAGCAGCATTTCACCTCAATTCACCAAGAGCTCGAATCTAAAGGCCGAGGATTGATTGAAAAAATTAATGCGCTCTAATTAAACTTTAGTTTTGTTCTAAGATAAATGACTCCAATGCGTTTCCGTACTTGGAGTTTTTTATTTCTGGACTCAAAAGCTTATAAATGGTGTCGTGATATTTCACATTGACATCGGGAATTTCAAGCAGCATGAGGTAGGGAGCGATGGCCATGTCCCGATGATTTTTGGCGAAATTTACGGTAGCCAAATAGCGTGAAGTCATGAGTTTTTGCTGCTGGGTGCGCCAATTTTCTGTCTCTGAAGTATTGCCGTATTGCATTGCTGATAACTCTTCCTTGATATAATCGAGCTTTTTCTCATTGTAGCGACGCATCAATTGTCTGTATTCATTCCATACAGTCTGATTTTCAGAGCCACTGACCGCATAATCCAGTTCAAAATTCTCTAGATCAGTTTGGATATTGACCGCTCCGCGTTCTGCAAAAAATGGGATGTATTTATTGGGTGTAACACTGTCCTGAAATATTAGAGCCAAATACAAAACTTCAGGCTCTTGGACGTCAACACTAAACTTGAAGTCGGCGTTGCCTTGAACAGCAATTGAATCTAGAGTGACCAACACGGTGTCATTCAATTCTTGAATCAATAATTGTCCTTTCTTAAGCCCCTGTACGGTTCCTGAGATAATGGTGTTTTTTGTTTCTGTGGCACACTGACTGAAGGATATGACCAATATCAGGCCGAAAATAATTCGTTTCATGCTTGGGTTGAGTTGAGTCACAAATATGACAAAAACAAAGGTAGTATTCAACGAAAAATTAAAATATATACCACCCTTCTGATCTATAGCAAACTCAGTTTAGTGGTCCAGGAAGGAGACAATCCCCTCAACGAGTTCAGGGGCAATGGGTATATTTGGGTCGTCATAGGTCTTGCTATTGTCAAGTCCATTGCCGGGTACCAACTTCAAAACATGGTTCATGTTGGGGACCAATAATAGTTTGGCATTTGGCGCTTTGGTTTTTAGGAGTTCTGCCTCAGTGGTCTGGACTTGCATATCTCTGGTCCCGTTGACAATAAGAATAGGCATTTCCAAATCGGATATGGCCTTCTGAGGATCATAAGTCATCCAATTCGCAATGAAGCCTTGCAGACTCGGTCGGAAAATTGAGGCCAATGCTTGGGGGTAGCTCTGAACAGTGCCATTTGTTCGGAGATCATCAAAAGCTTGGCGCGCTGCATCTGAAAGTTGCGGTGCTTGCCAGTTCAACTGATCAATGATGACATCGTCAATTTCTTGACCTGCGCCAGCGATTGAAATAAAGGCATCGGCCTTACCCTTCGCTGCAAGCATGCCCACTAAAGATCCTTGACTATGTCCTAAAATAATCAGGCGTTCGAAGTCTGGCGCTAACGCAAAGAAGTCAATCACGTCTTTGGCATCATTAATGAAATCATCAAATCGCGCTGAGGACTCATCAAATTGCCCATTTTTCAGTGCCTTAACCACGCGCTTGTCGTAACGGAAACTCGAAATACCATAATTGAATAATGCCTGCGATAAAAATTTAAAGGCGTTATTTTTCATCATGGGCTGGTTGCCATCTCTGTCTGTTGGCCCTGATCCCCCAATGAAAATGACCAAGTCTGAAGTCGTCTCTTTTGAGGTCTTCAATAAAGTGCCTTCAATAAATGGATTGATTGAAATGTTTTGTTCTGGGAAGTCAACTTGCGCTTCGTTGCACAAAGAGTTGAGCAGAAATGTGATGAGAATCAAAAGACGCATGATTGATGAGTTTTGTTAGTGTCTTGGTGTAAATTACAAATCTAAACCGGAAATTAAAGCTAAGCGTTTATATTTGTACGCTCATACACCCTGATTATGTCTGCAAAAATTAAATACATCCTTATTGCCCTTGTTGTTTTTTCAAACCCTGCCAAAGCATCTGATGACTGGGGGGTCACAGGACACAGAACCATTGGTGCCATTGCCCAGCAGTACCTTGATCCCGAAGTGGCGAATGAAGTTACTGAGTTATTAGACGGGGCGTCTCTAGCGTTTGTATCGACTTATGCCGATGAGATCCGCAGCGATGATCAGTACGATCGTTTTGTCCCTTGGCATTATGTGAATTTTCCATTTGGCGAGGATTATCATAGTCATCCCAAAAGTTCTAAAGGAGACATCATCATGGCTATTGAAAAGTGCTCTGAAATCATTAAAGACAGAAGTAAGTCGAAAGATGAGCGTGCTTTTTATTTGAAATTATTAGTGCATTTCGTCGGTGATTTACACCAACCACTTCACGTGGGAATCCAAGAAGATCGTGGTGGCAATCGTTTTTATGTCAAATGGTTTGGTGAGAGCACCAACTTACATTCGGTCTGGGATACTAAATTGATAGAGGGCTATAACATGAGTTATTCGGAGTTGGTGACCAATCAAGACCGTTTGACAGCGGAAGAAGTTGAGCAGATTCAACTCAGTTCTGTTAGTGATTGGATGGATGAATCTCGTGCGCTTTGTGAAGACATCTATGCCCATACCGAGCCTGAAGAAAAGTTGAGCTACGCTTACTCATACCGTTATTTGCACACGGTGCGGGGTCGATTGCAAAAGGGAGGCTTGCGGCTTGCGGCCTTACTTAATGATTTGCTTTAATCTACAATATCATCAATAGGATTTCAGCCTTAAATATAAAGCCAAGCCCAATAAATCAAAACACCTTGAAGCAGGAGTCTGAAGCTCAATAACCATTTTGGCCAGCGGTACCACTTTGGCGGATTTTTGATCATATCAACGTGTACGGTCAAAAACGCGGCCAACAGCAGCAGCATACCCAATGCCCCTAATTGCTGTGTTTTTTCATTCAGTAACATCAGGCCAAGCAGCATTTCGAGCAAGCCACTGACAAAGACCAAGTTTTTGGGGTAGGGCAGGTAGTTCGGCATAATGCGCAAATAAAAGCTTGGCTTTTGGAAATGCATAAAACCAGCAAAAACAAAAGCGAATCCAAATAAATATTGGTGCCAAGGAAACATAGTGTATGGATTGTTAAAATAAAAAAGCCCTTGCCAAGGCAAGGGCTTTTAAAGGTAATCAATAATTATTTGATCATGTCATAACTCCTGTTGATAAAATGAGTCAAGTCCTCTCCCTTTAGAAGATTTCGGCTCAATTTTGCCAAATCAAAAGCTTGCTTGATCAAGCGCTCTTTTTTGTTTTTCGTTTTGGTTTGCAAAATTTGTCCCACCAACTCATGGTTGGTGTTCACGACTAATTGATACATTTCTGGCATTTGGCCCATGCCAAACATTCCACCACCGCCAGATTGTTGCATCTCTTTCATGCGACGCATGAATTCGGGCTCGGTAATCATAAATGGAGCGCTCGAACTGTCTAATGACTCCATTTGTACCGTGTAGGTGCTGCTTGGGATCACGCCTTCTAGCACTTCTTTTAGAGATGTTTTCTCCTCCTCGGTCAATTTTGATGGTGTTGTGTCTTCCTTTTTGATGAGATTCTCTACAGAATCACTGTCTACACGAACAAAAGTCAGATTTTCTTCACTGCCCTCTAGTTTTTGCAACAAGTGGCTCACGATAGGAGAATTCAGAAGCATGACCTCGTAGCCTTTGGCTTTGGCTTGTTCGATATAGCTGTGCTGAGCGTCTTTGTCAGAGGCATAAAGTACCACGAGCTTACCATCTTTGTCGGTTTGTGCTGCTGAACAAGTCTCCTTTAATTCTTCAAAAGTGAAAAACTTGTCATCGACTGTGGGGTAAAGGTAGAATCCTTGGGCTTTTTCATAGAATTTCTCTTCAGTCAGCATGCCGTATTCAATGACAACTTTAATATCTTCCCATTTCTGGCTAAAGTCTTCCCTGTTTTCGTTAAAAAGACTCTTGAGCTTATCAGCGACTTTGCGACTGATGTAGCTCGATATTTTTTTGACCGCACCATCTGCCTGCAGGTAACTTCTCGAGACGTTCAGAGGGATGTCTGGACTGTCAATGACGCCGCGCAACATGGTCAAAAATTCAGGAACAATTCCCTCTACGTTGTCGGTCACAAAAACCTGATTTTGATAGAGTTGAATGCGGTCCTTTTGCATGTTCATGTCTGGTGACATTTTTGGGAAATACAAAATCCCTGTCAGGTTAAAGGGGTAGTCGACATTCAAATGAATATGAAATAAAGGCTCCTCAAATTGCATCGGGTACAATTCTCGATAAAAGCTTTTGTAATCTGCTTCCTCTAGCTCAGAAGGCTGTTTGGTCCAAGCTGGCTGTGGATTATTGATGATGTCATCAACTTCCTCAGTAGGCGCTGGATCATCCTCCTTGGCACCTTCTGGCTTTGGCAGCGTTTGGGTCTTCATGCCGAATTTGACAGGCACCGGCATGAATTTATTGTATTTGACCAGAAGTTCTCTGATTTTGGAGTCTTCTAAAAAGTTCTTTTCTTCGTCACTAATGTGCAAGATGATTTCTGTACCTCGATCGGTTTTCTTGTGTTCGGTCAATGTATAGTTAGGTGAACCGTCACAAGTCCAATGAGCTGCTGGCTCATCCTTGTAACTTTTGGTGATGATTTCAACCTTACTGGCCACCATAAAAGCCGAATAAAAGCCCAATCCAAAATGACCAATAATTCCGGCTTCGTCGGCTTTTTTGTCCTTATATTTTTCTAAAAACTCTTCTGCACCTGAAAAAGCAATCTCGTTAATGTATTTCTGCACTTCGTCTTGCGTCATACCAATACCCTGATCGATAATGTGCAGCTGTTTTTTCTTTTTGTCAATTTTGACCTCGATTAACGGGGAGCCATAATCGATTTTAGCTTCGCCAATACTGGTCAGATGTTTGAGTTTAAGGGTAGCATCTGTTGCATTACTGATCAATTCTCTCAAAAATATTTCGTGATCACTGTAGAGAAATTTCTTGATGAGTGGAAAAATATTATCCACCGAGACATTAATTGTTCCTTTATTCATGGTATAAAACTTTTAAAATTTACTCTTCAAAGGCAATAAAGATACCAATCTGCATAAAGTGACAGCTTGTCATAAAAATATTTTGTTTAATATTTTTGGAAATAAGTTAAACATTATTTACATTTACCAAAGAATAATGGAATTGCTATGAAGAAGATTTAATCTTCACTCTATTATTTTATTGGTTAGGTTGTTTAGATAGAGGTGCAGAGGTGCACCTCTATTGCTTTTTAGGCCTCTCTCGAGCGCTTTGCTTGGGCTTTCGCCGTCCGTCGAATGAGGAATAACCCCAAAAAGGTCAATAATCCATTAAGAGGCAGCAATTCATAACCGACTTTGTATCCCCCAATGAGATCGGGTGGCAAGGCACCAATAAGCGCAATGATGCCGACACTTAAGACCGTCACGACCAGGACCCAACGGTCTTTTACGGCGTAAGGCGTAAATATGCCAAACATAAAAAGGCCCAATAGGGGTCCATAGGTGTAGCCTGCTACTGTCAGTAAGCTGTCGATCACGTTGCTGTCCAGAATATTTTTGAATGCGATGATCACGACGATCAGGACCAGGCTCATACCGATATGGACATATTTTCTGATGGTTTTTTGTTGGGTGGTTGCTTTTTGTTCAATACCCAGAAAGTCGACACAAAAACTCGTTGTAAGTGATGTTAAGGCACTGTCTGCGCTGGAATAGGCTGCAGCAATGAGTCCCAGAAGGAAAACGACTGAGAGGGTCAATCCCATTTTGCTGTTCAAGGCAATTTCTGGAAATAAAAGGTCGGTTTTAGCTTTTCCCTCCATCAAGGGTATCGCGATGTCTGCGGCCTCGGCATAAATAAATAATAAGGATCCAAGCACCAAAAAAATATAAGTGACCCCTGTAAGGACAATGCTAAAAGTCAGCATGTTTTTTTGAGCATCACGCAGCGATCGACAGGTGAGGTTCTTCTGCATCATGTCTTGATCTAGGCCTGTCATGCATATGGTAATGAATGCACCACCAATGAAAGATTTTAAAAAATGATTTTTCTCGGTCAATGAATCCCAAACAAAAACCTGATTGTATTGTGCAAATGCGTCAGAATAAAGAAAATCAAGAAGTGTCCATCCAAGCGCGTCGAGTATCAGTCCGACAGACAAGACAACTGCCAGAATCATGAAAAGGGTCTGTAGGGTATCGGTCCACACAATGGTCTTGATTCCGCCACGATTCGTATAAATCCAAATCAATAAAATAGACAATATCACGGTCCACTCAAAACTGACGCCAAGTGCATTAAAAACAAATTGCTGCAGGACTAGAGCGACTAAAAATAGCCTGAATGAAGCGCCGAGAATTCGTGAGACCATAAAGTAAAAAGCACCAGTTTTGTAACTCATTGTGCCAAAACGCGTGTCGAGATATTGATAAATAGAAGTGACATTTTGCCTGTAGTAAATGGGCAGCAAGACAAAGGCGACAAAGAGATAACCAACAAAATAGCCTAAAACCACTTGAAAATAACTAAAATGAGCACCACCTACCCAACCTGGTACGGAAATAAAAGTGACGCCACTTAGGGAGGCGCCAATCATGCCAAAGGCCACCAAATACCAGGGAGATTGCTTTGATCCCTGAAAAAAAGCTTTGTTGCTGTCGTCTTTTCCTGTCAGTACCGAAATAAACACCAAAACAGCAAAGTAGGCGGCAATGGTCAGTAAAATAAGACGAGGTTCCATATCGTTCCGTTTTTGGTACTCCCGTAAAAATACAAAGATTCGGCACCTTCACTTTATATTTTTCATACTTTTAGACTCAGTATTTAAAAGACACTCAGAAAACAAAATATTATGAAATTAAAGCTTATTTGCCTTTTGGCCCTGGTCTCTTTATCTGTCAATGGACTTTTTGCTCAAGATTATCGAGAAATGATGCAATCCAATGCGTTTACAGTAGATCAAGTTGTGGCCGAAGCAGAGGCTTATTTTGCAGTTCATGATAAAGGTCAAGGGTCTGGTTATGTCCCCTTTAAAAGATGGGAGTATATGGCCAATCGACTCAAGGACCAACAGGGTTATTTGCCCAACACCATTGACCGAATGAATACCTTGGCTCAGTACAATGCTGCGCTCAACGAATCAGCATCTTCAAGAACATCACTATTTGACAATTGGGAAGAATTAGGGCCAAAAAGCTATAATGCAACAACGCACTGGAGCCCAGGAATTGGCCGCGTAACAGGATTATCTGTCCAGACCGACAATGAGCAACACATGATCATTGGTGCAGAAACAGGTGGAGTTTGGCGCACATTTGACGGTGGCGCAACATGGGCACCATTGGGAGATTATTTGACGAACCTGCGCGTTTACTCAGTCACTATAGATCCTTCAGATCCAGATGTTTACTTTTTTGGATCAACCTCCGGACTTGTTTTTAGATCTCAAGATGCAGGAGCGACTTGGTCGTCAATAGGACAGGCGGGTTCAAGTACCGTCAATAAAATTCTCATCCACCCTACAAATAGTCAAGTGATGTTTGCTTCTGTGGAATATCACGGAATCTACCGTTCTCTAGATGGTGGTTTTACTTGGGGTATGGTAATTCAGGGCGACAATCGAGGCTATGATGTCGAATTCAAGCCTAGTGATCCTTCAGTGGTCTATGCCAGTGGGAACCGCTTGCATGTTTCTCAAGATGGTGGCGCAAGTTTCGCGACCCATCCCGATTTCAATAATGTCCAGCCAATCATGTTGGGGGTTTCCGGGAGTGCGCCAGAAATCGTTTATGCCATTCAAGCTGATGGCGGCAGTTTTGGTGGACTGCATAAGTCTACAGATAGTGGTGTGACTTTTGAGCAACTCGAGCATACTGGTCGAAATTATTTTGGTTACGATACCAGTGGATTCAATAGTGGTGGCCAAGCACCAAGAGATATGGACATCACCGTGAATCCATCAAATGCTGACGAAGTGCATATAGCAGGTGTTTTGACATGGAAATCTAGTGATGGCGGAGTGACATTTAATTGTACTTCAGATTGGGTTCCAGGCAATGCTCAATCTGCCGGTTTGGGTTATTGCCATGCGGATGTGGATCTATTAGAATTTGTCAATGAAACCCTATATGTTGGTTCTGATGGCGGTGTTTTTAAAGCGACGGACACCGAAAACATCACTGCCGATTATTATACAGATCTTTCTGCCGGTTTGGGCATCCGACAATTTTATAAAATAGGGGTCAATCAGTCGCCTGAGGTTGTCGTTACTGGTGGCTCTCAAGATAATGGTAGCTCTTTCTACAGCGCGAACACTGAGGAGTGGATTGATTGGATTGGCGCAGATGGCATGGAAGGTTTTGTCGATAAGGACAATCCTAATCTCATCTACGGAATGATTCAATTTGGGGGCATGTACCGGACTGAAAATGCCGGAACAACTCTACTTAATTTACCAGAACCAGGATCAGGATCAGGAAATTGGGTTTCTCCTTTTGAACAAGATCCAAGCATCCAAAACACGATTTATTGCGCCTTCGAACAAGTATTCAAGAGCAGTAATAAAGGAGGCAATTGGGCGCCAATTTCGCAAGATTTTGGAGCCGCCTTGAATCACCTAAAAATAGCAGCCTCTGATCCTCTGACCATGTATGCAGCCCGTGGGCCCCAATTCTACCGAACAACCGATGGAGGTGCTACGGATTGGTCTGTGATGACGCCTCCAGGGGGCAACATCAATTCAATTGCCATCCATCCATCCGATCCGATGCGTGTGGCTGTCGCAGTAAATGGCTCTGCAAAAGTGCGCCTGACAGACGATGGTGGTGCGACATGGGAAACACATTTATTAAACTTACCCAACTTTAGTGCCTTGGCCTTGGTATGGGATGATAATGGCGACAATGGTCTTTATTTGGGCATGGATTATGGAATTTATTATATCGATGACACTTTTACGGAATGGCAGCCCTTTAATACAAATTTGCCAAATGTCATCGTCAACGAGTTGGAAATCAATCAATCTAATGGCAAAATTTATGCAGGGACATACGGTAGGGGCCTCTGGGCATCAATCAAGTACGGTTATGTAGTGGGCATTGAAGACCAAATCAACAACCAAACGGTTCGGATTTACCCTAACCCAGCAAATGATGTGTTGCATATCATCTATAATGGTGCGTTAGAAGTATCGCTTCAGGTTTTTGATCTGCAGGGTAAATTATTGATCTCTAAACCAAATAATTGGCTCGATCAAACCATGACTATCCCTTTAGATCAGCTGGCAGCAGGGGCTTATTTTGTCCGATTGACCAGTGCAAAAGGGGTGATGACCCAAAAATTCCTCAAGCTTTAATCACGTTTTGATCATTTATGGATTTTTCTTCTAAATTATTGTCTCATGCTGTAGACGAAATGTCACTATTGCCTGGTATCGGCAAACGCACGGCGCTCAGGCTTGTGCTGCATTTGCTCAAACAGCCTCTCGAACGTACGACGGCGTTAAGCGCTGCGCTTTCAAAATTAAGAGAAGAAATTCGTTTTTGTGAACAGTGTCATAATGTTTCAGACACGCCACTTTGCGCCATTTGCGCGAACAGCCGAAGAGATCCAGAAGTTATATGCGTGGTAGAAGACATCCGTGATGTCATGGCCATCGAAAATACCAGTCAATTTCTTGGGGTGTATCACGTGCTTGGCGGCAAAATTTCTCCCATGGATGGGATTGGTCCTCATGACTTGACGATCGCCTCTTTGGTAGAAAAAGTCAACTCTGGACGCGTTCGAGAACTCATTTTTGCTTTAAGTTCAACTATGGAAGGTGATACCACTAACTTTTATATTTTCAAGCAGATTGAACAGGCAGAGGTTTTGATCACTACAATAGCTCGAGGAATTGCAGTGGGCGACGAATTGGAATATGCCGATGAGGTCACACTCGGTCGTAGTATTTTGCAACGCATCCCGTTCGAATCTTCATTCAAACAATCCTAAGCGTGCAGTTATCCGTCATTATACTCAATTATAATGTGCGCCATTTTTTGATGCAATGCGTGGGTTCTGTCTTGGCAGCGACGCAAGATATTGACGCAGAAGTGATAGTTGTTGATAATGCCTCCACCGATGGCAGTATGGAAATGCTGAACATTAACTTCCCTAAGGTCAGACGTCTTCAAAACAAGCACAACGTAGGCTTCAGTAAGGCCTATAATAATGCTGTAAATGAAGCAAGTGGGACTTATGTTTGTGTGCTTAATCCAGATACAATTGTCTCTGAGCGTGTTTTCAAGCAAGTTTTATCCATCGCTGAAAAGACAAAAAATATGGGTGCGATAGGGGTGCGATATATTGATGGCACAGGACGATTTTTACCCGAGTGCAAGCGTCAAGTACCAACGCCCATTGGCAGCATGAATAAATTATTTGGGCGACTCAACGCCAAGCCAGGCTATTATGACCAAGACCTAAAGGACGTTGATCAAGGACAAACAGCCATTTTGGCGGGTGCGTTCATGCTGCTCGAAAAATCAGTTTATTTAGAGGTGGGTGGCTTTGATGAGACCTACTTCATGTATGGAGAAGATATAGATTTGTCGTATAAACTCATCAAACTTGGCCGGGTCAATTATTATTTAGGGACGGAAGCGATCTTGCACTACAAGGGGGAGAGTACGGATAAAAATGGTGTCTATCTCAAAAGGTTTTATGGAGCAATGGTCCATTTTTATAAGACGCATTACAGAACCCACATGCTGACAATATTTGGCGTTAAGCTCTTGTCGAAGATGCTGATTTGGTGGCGCTCCAAAACTACTGAAGCTTTGGTTGACGAGCATTTTGCTTGGCATTCGACAATTGTCGTCACTAACAACCCCAAGGTCCTGAACCCTCTTGCGGCCTGGTGCGAAATGACACCAACGCAAGTCATACCCGATCAATTTTCAATTCAAGACCATCACAACACCATGATTGTTTTTGACGCAGAGTGCATGGCCTACAAAACGATTATTGACGCCATGTCGGACGGTGTTGGATGTGGAAACCGATACCGTATTGTTCATCCATCTCTCGGATTTTTGATTGGCAGTGACCAAAGTGTCTCCCGTGGTGAAGTAGCTGTACTGTAATTAAGAAATTCTCAGTGAAATTTGATTTTTCAGCAAACGAATTAAAAATTAGTCTATAAAAACCTCGAATTTTAATTAATTTTGCAATGGTTTTAACCAATAAAAAACCGAGCATTTATGGCCAGATTTGAACTGAAATTACCGAAAATGGGCGAAAGTGTCGCTGAGGCGACTGTCATTAATTGGCTCAAGCAAGTTGGCGATGCCATAGAAATGGATGAGCCTGTGCTTGAAATTGCTACCGATAAGGTAGACAGCGAGGTGCCCAGTGAAGTTTCAGGTATTTTGGTTGAACAGTTTTTTGCCGTTGATGACGTGGTAAAAGTTGGCGAAGTACTGGCCGTTATAGAAACAGAAACTTCAGGGGTTGCTGCCGCACCATCTGCGGCGGAAGCAAAAGCCATTGAACCATCTGCAACAATTGATTTTGCGGCCCAAGTAGAGGAGACCATCACCTCTGCCCAATCCATTAAGTCGGCTGCTGTCATAGAGAGCACTGACGCTAGATTTTATTCCCCTTTGGTCAAAAACATGGCCAGTGCCGAAGGAATTTCTCAACAGGATCTCGACGCTATATCGGGGACTGGAAAAGATGGTAGGGTGACCAAAAACGACATGCTGTCTTTTTTGACCGAGCGCACCACTGCAAAGGCTGCTGCGCCAAAACCGCTCGTTGCAGCGCAATCAGCGGATTCAAGACTGCAAGAATCCGGATCAAAGTCTTTGGATGCTCTGTCCCAAGCCCCCTCGCTAGTCAAGGCGGTATCGCCAGCAGGTGGAGATGAAATTATTGAAATGACCCGCATGGGCAAACTCATCGCCAGTCATATGGTGAACAGCGTGTCCACTTCTGCACATGTCCAAAGTTTTGTCGAGTGTGACGTGACCAAAATTTGGCAATGGCGCGCGAGAATCAATCCAGCCTATTTGGCCAGAGAAGGTGAGAAGCTAACCTTTACACCAATTTTTATGGAGGCTGTAGTTAAGGCCTTGAAGGACTTTCCGATGATGAATATTTCTGTTGACGGGGACAAAATCATCAAGCATAGAGCCATTAATCTGGGTATGGCTGCGGCACTAGATGACGGCAATCTCATAGTGCCTGTGATCAAAAACGCAGATCAACTCAATTTGGTGGGCATGAGTAAAGCGGTCAATGACCTTGCCACTCGAGCACGACAAAACAAACTCAAACCTGATGAGATTTCTGGTGGAACATATACCGTGACCAATGTGGGTAATTTTGGCAGTATCATGGGGACCCCAATCATCAACCAACCTCAGGTAGGCATACTGGCTCTTGGAGCCATTCGAAAAGTACCGGCAGTGATTGAAACAGATCAAGGAGACTTCATCGGCATTCGATACAAAATGTTCCTGTCCCATAGTTATGACCATCGCGTGGTGAACGGGGCCTTAGGCGGGATGTTTGTCAAGCGTGTAGCGGATTACCTTGAAGCTTGGGACGCCCATCGCGAGGTCTGAGAATTGCTTCATTAAGGGGCAAAAAATCAGGGAGTTATTGTAAATAATTTTTTGTTGATCAAACTATGATATGGATTTAAATTTAACCAAGCCTATTTGTTTTTTTGATTTGGAGACCACAGGTGTCAATGTGGCTCAAGACCGAATTGTAGAAATTTCAATACTTAAGGTTTTCCCCGGGGGCAATAAAGAAAGTGTGACTTGGCGGGTTAATCCAGAGATTCCTATTCCCGCTCAAACCAGCGCGATTCATGGCATTACCGACGAAATGGTAGCTGATGCACCAACTTTCAAGGCTTTGGCTTCTAAAGTTTATGCCCTTATTAAAGACAGTGATTTGGCCGGTTTCAACAGCAATCGTTTTGATATTCCACTCTTGGCAGAGGAGTTGCTTCGTGCCGATGTTGATTTTGATTTAAAAAAAATGCGTGCAGTTGATGTGCAAACTATTTTCCATAAAATGGAAAAACGCACCTTGACGGCGGCTTATAAGTTTTATTGCCAAAAGGATTTGACCCAGGCCCATTCGGCCGAGGCCGATACCATGGCGACCTACGAAGTTTTGTTAGCCCAACTTGATCGCTATCCAGAATTAGAAAATGACATGGGCTATTTGGCTGAGTTTAGTGCCCACAAGCGTTTTGCGGACTTTGCAGGTTTTATACACTTTGATAAATCTGGAAAGGAAATTTTTGGATTTGGCAAGCATAAGGGTGTTTTGGTAGAAACAGTATTGGCTCAAGAACCGGGTTATTTTGGTTGGTTGCTCAATGCCGACTTTCCGTTATACACCAAAAAAGTGTTGACACAAATCAAACTCAGAAAACTTAATACCAAAGACGGGCTATGAAAATCATTTGTGTAGGGCGTAATTATGGCGCGCATATTGAGGAATTGGCCAATCAACGGCCCTCTGAACCTGTATTGTTTCTGAAACCAGATTCTGCAGTGATTTTGAAAAACAATCCTTTTATCATTCCAACCTTTTCCAATGACATTCATTTTGAGGTTGAGGTATTGGTCAAAATCAATAAAATCGGCAAACATATCGACCGGACTTTTGCACACAATTATTACGATTCTATAGGCTTGGGTATTGATTTTACTGCAAGAGATTTACAATCTACTCTCAAGGCCAAAGGCTTGCCATGGGAGAGGGCTAAGGCTTTTGATGGATCTGCACAAATTGGGAATTTCGTCTCAAAATCGAGTTTTGAAGAGGTGCAAAATATTGAATTTCGATTGGAGCGCAATAATGAAGTGGTGCAGGTAGGCAATACAAAGGACATGCTCTGGCAGATCGATGAGTTGATTGAATATATATCAAAATATTTTACTTTGAAGATCGGAGATATTATCTTTACTGGTACCCCGGCCGGCGTTGGTCGTGTTGCACCGCAAGATGTTTTGACGGGATATCTAGCCGATTTGGAATCATTTTCAGTAAAAATAAAATAGGAATGAGTGCAGTTTATACTACAGATAACTTGAAAGAAGTGATGGGGGATGACCCTGAGTTCATTGCTGTTGTCGTTCAGGCATTTTTGGATGAAATCCCGCCAGATTTGGAAGGATTAATTGCCGCTGTTGATCAGGATGACAAAAAAGTGGCCTATCAATTCGCCCACAAAATGAAGCCGAATATTGAAATGTTTGGCATTGACTTGATGAAAAATATTTCATCCATCGAAACTTGGTCGCGATCCTCGAAAGGTCCTGAGGCCATTAACCCTTTAGTCGACGAAGTCAACCAAACCCTCATCGCCGTATTTGCGGCATTGAAAACTGATTTTAATCTTTAGATGCAGGCGGAGATCATTACTATTGGTGATGAAATTCTCATCGGTCAGATTATTGATACCAATTCGGCCTACATCAGTAAGGCACTCAATTCCATAGGGGTTAGGGTCAATCAAATCACTTCGATTCAAGATGATCGTCAACAGATACTTCAGACCTTTGCCGAAGCCGCTGATCGTGTGGCTTTAGTCATCGTTACTGGCGGTCTTGGACCAACCAAAGATGACATTACAAAATCTTGTTTTTTGACTTTTTTTGAAGATACATTGGTGTTGCATGAACCGACCCGTGAGCATGTCAAAATGTTATTTGCGACCTATATCCAAAAATCACCGACCGATCAAAACCTACAGCAAGCGCTTGTGCCATCCCAGGCAGAGGTCTTGCATAATGCCCATGGGACCGCACCAGGCCTTTGGATGGTCAAAAACAATACAGTGTTTGTTTCTTTGCCTGGGGTGCCATTCGAAATGAAACATTTATTCCAAAATGAGGTGTTGCCCAGGGTCATGACGCATTTTAAGAGGCCTTTTATTTATCACCAAACCTTACTGACTTATGGACTGGGAGAAAGCTCAATTTCTGACCGAATAGAGGCCTGGGAATCGGCCTTGCCTGTAGGGGTCAAATTGGCCTACTTACCATCTTTTGGTAAAGTGCGTTTGCGGTTGTCGGCCTCCCATAGTGATGAGTCATTTGTCACGGCCACTATCGATACCCTGATGGGTCAACTCAAAGAACAATTGTCTGATATTGCTATTGGTCTGGAAGGGCAAACCACTATGGTCGAGCAAATTGCCGACCTATTGAACGGTAAGGGCCATACCTTGAGTCTTGCTGAGAGCTGTACAGGTGGCGCTTTAGCTAGAGAAATAACGGCCCACTCGGGTGTTTCTTCCTTTTATCGGGGTGGCTTGATTCCCTATGCCACAGATTTGAAAATTAAAATTTTGGGGATTGATCCGGCTCTGATTGCGGCGCATTCAACAGTAAGCTTAGAAGTTGCTGAAGCCATGGCGCAAAGCACCAAGAAACTATTCGGCAGTGACTACGCACTTGCGACTACTGGCATAGCGGGGCCAACAAAGGGAGATGGAGAGGGAGAAGTGGGCACTGTATGCATTGCTATTGCTGGTCCAAGTAGTGTTTGTGCAGAACAATTCATCTTTGGTAAGGCACGTGAGCGGATCATTCAAAAATCTGTAGACAAGGCCTTTGAAATGTTGTACAAAGAAATTTCGAAAATCTGAATTCCATTTGTTGTGCGAGCAGATTAATTTTATTAAATTTGCACCCTGTTTAAAAATTATTAATCAAAATCAGGCTATGTCAAGAGTTTGTGAGCTTACAGGAAAAAAAGCAATGGTGGGGAACAATGTGTCTCACGCCATGAACAAGACCAAGCGTAAATTCCACGCGAATTTGTTTAAGAAGCGTTTTTACATTCCTGAGGAGGATGCATGGATCACGCTAAGAGTGTCTACATCTGCAATTAAGAATATCAATAAAAAAGGAATTTCTGCAGTTATCAAAGAAGCCCGTGAAAAAGGCTTTTTGAACAGATAATTGTGTCACTTATAAAGGCGATTTAAAATGGCTAAAAAAGGAAATAGAGTTCAGGTCATCCTAGAATGTACAGAGCACAAAGAGAGTGGAAAACCCGGAACTTCGCGTTACGTGACCACCAAAAACAAAAAGAACACACCAGACCGCATGGAGTTGAAGAAGTTCAATTCTATCTTAAAGCGTATGACGGTACATAAAGAAATTAAATAATTTAGAGTCATGGCAAAGAAATCAGTCGCTTCCCTTCAAACAGGATCAAAACGTTTAACCAAAGCCATCAAAATGGTCAAGTCACCAAAATCTGGGGCTTATACCTTTGTTGAAAGCATCATGACGCCAGAGGCAGTCAACGATTGGTTGAGTAAGTAATCATTACTTCAAAAAATAATTCAAAAGTCACTTTGTAAGAAGTGGCTTTTTTTTTGCACTCATGGGATTTGCACAGGCCAACTAGAGGGCTTAATTTTATGGCGGTTAAATAACGCTCAACACATTGTTGGCGTGGGCACATCAAAACGGACTATGGGCATATTTAAAAAAATATTTTCCAAAGAAAAAAAGGAAGATCTTGATAAGGGACTGGCAGTTTCCAAGCAGTCTTTTTTTGACAAGCTGTCCAAGGCAGTTGTGGGCAAAAGTAAAGTAGACGACGACGTTCTGGATGATCTTGAACAAGTACTTATTTCTAGCGATGTCGGCGTCAATACTACCATCAAGATCATTGAACGCATCGAAGAAAGAGTGGCGCGGGATAAATATGTTGGCGCCAGCGAGTTACAGGTCTTGTTGCGCGAAGAGATAGCGGCGCTCTTGAGCGAGACGCAGGAGTCTTCAACGGATAAGGCCATCATCAATACTGAAAAGAAACCTTATGTCATCATGGTTGTGGGCGTCAATGGGGTCGGAAAGACCACCACTATTGGCAAGCTTACAGCACAATTCAAAGCTCAAGGACTCAAAGTGGTGCTCGGAGCAGCGGATACTTTTAGAGCGGCGGCGATTGATCAATTACAGATCTGGGCGGACCGAAATGAGGTCCCGTTGGTCAAACAAAAAATGGGAAGCGATCCTGCTAGTGTGGCTTTTGATACTTTAGAGTATGCCATGAAACATGACGCTGATGTAGTGCTTGTGGATACCGCTGGCCGTTTGCATAATAAAGTGAATCTGATGAATGAACTGACTAAAGTCAAACGTGTCATGGACAAGGTAGTCCCTGAGGCGCCACATGAGGTGATGCTCGTTTTGGATGGTTCTACAGGGCAAAATGCTTTTGAGCAAGCCAAGCAATTTACTGCAGCGACAGAGGTCACAGCGCTGACCATTACTAAGTTGGATGGCACTGCCAAAGGCGGAGTAGTCATCGGGATCAGCGATCAGTTCCAAATACCAGTGAAATTCATAGGGGTGGGTGAAGGCATCAAAGATCTTCAGGTTTTTGATAAATTGGAATTTGTCGATTCCTTTTTCAATTGAGATAATGACATTCATTTAACGAGGCTTAGCAATAGGCGACCAAAAAAGATATGCGGACAAAACAATTGAACAAGAATAAGATCAACGTGATCACATTGGGTTGTTCGAAAAACGTTTACGATAGTGAAGTATTGATGGGCCAGCTGCGCGCCAATGAGCAAGAAGTGGTCCATGAGCAAGAGGGGAATGTCGTAGTCATTAACACTTGTGGATTTATTGACAATGCCAAAGAAGAGAGTGTCAATACGATTTTGGAATATGTTCAGAAAAAACAGGCAGGTACCGTAGATAAGGTATTCGTTACAGGATGTTTGTCTGAGCGGTATAAGCCCGATTTACAAAAAGAAATTCCTGATGTTGATGCTTTTTTTGGGACAACTGAACTGCCCAACTTACTCAAGGCATTAGGCGCAGACTACAAGCAAGAACTCATCGGAGAGCGCTTGACCACTACTCCTAAGAATTATGCTTATTTGAAGATAGCCGAAGGTTGTGACCGTCCCTGCTCGTTTTGCGCCATACCGCTGATGCGCGGAAAGCACAAGAGCACACCGATCGAACACTTGGTTATCGAAGCTAAAAACTTGGCGGCGCAAGGGGTGAAAGAACTTATTTTGATTGCGCAAGATCTGACGTATTACGGTTTAGATATTTATAAGAAAAGAGCTCTAAGAGATTTGTTGGAGGCTTTAGTCGCTGTCGAAGGCATAGAATGGATCCGACTGCATTATGCTTTTCCTACTGGTTTTCCCATGGAGGTTTTGGACTTCATGCGTGCAGAACCAAAAATCTGTAATTATATAGATATTCCTCTACAGCATATTTCTGACAAAATTTTGAAATCGATGCGTCGGGGTACGACTCAAGCCAAAACGACAAAGTTGCTTCAGGATTTTAGAAGCCATGTGCCTGAGATGACTATTCGCACAACCTTAATTGTCGGTTACCCAGGAGAAACTGAAGAGGACTTTCAGACGTTATTACAATGGGTCAAGGACATGCGTTTTGAGCGATTGGGATGCTTTACTTATTCTCACGAAGAGAACACCCATGCCTTCCAATTGGTCGATGATGTGCCCGATGAAGTCAAAATGGAAAGAGCCAATGCCATTATGGCGGTTCAGTCTCAAATATCATGGGAGCTCAATCAAGCTAAAATTGGAAAGGTATTTAAAGTTGTGATTGACCGCAAGGAAGGCAAACACTATGTCGGTCGTACCGAACACGACAGCCCAGATGTAGATAATGAAGTGCTTATCTTGGCTGATCAGGGGTATTTGCGCACTGGTGATTTCTACCAGGTGATCATTAATGATGCTGCTGATTTTGATTTATATGCAGAGCTTTATGATGCCCAATAGAAAATCTATAATCGTTTTATTTTTTGTGAGCCTTGTCTTGGTGCTCTGGGGTTGTGTCGGCGAGCATTCAACAAAAACACAAGCTCCAGAAATGGTCAGAATTACAGGGCCTTGGGCAGCAATGACAAATGCTTCTATGCCTCGGTTATTTAGTGATGGCTCGTCTATTCATGCGACTTGGGTCACGACTCAAGGACCTGTCTCTACCCTTTATTTAAGTCAATATACTGCTGAGCAATGGACCCCAGCAATTGCGGTGCATAGCGGAGATAATTGGTTTGTGAATTGGGCAGATTTCCCTCAAGTAGCGGCGAACGATGGTCATGTTGTAACGACTTATCTGGAGAAATCCTCAAAGGCCACTTATGCCTATGACCTGCGTTATAATATTTTTAATGCCAGAACTCAAACCTGGCACAAGGGGCTCAAGCTTCACAGTGACACCACAAAAACAGAGCATGGTTTTGTCAGTATTCGTCCTTATAGAAAAGGTTTTTTAGCCGCTTGGCTCGATGGTCGTTTGACCACTAGCCACCATCAAGGTGCCATGACGATCCGAGCCAGATCCATATCGCCGGACGGGACATTAGGGGAAGAAATGCTATTAGATGAGCGTGTTTGTGATTGTTGTCAAACGGCCATGACCACAGATTCAATTGGCCATGCTATGGTGGCATATCGCGACAGGAGCTTGGATGAAATTCGGGACATCTCTGTGGTGTCAATGCTGGATTCGGATAAGTGGTCATCGCCGAGTGTCATCGGTTCAGATGAATGGCAAATTGCGGGTTGTCCTGTAAATGGGCCAGCGATGGATCGTTATGCCAACCATACGGCATTGGTTTGGTTCAGTGCTCCAGAAAATGACCCACAAGTCAAAATTGCTTTTTCTGACGATGATCAGGGCTCTTTTGGACCTGCGTTCCGTCTAGACTCCGGGAATGCGACAGGTCGAGTCGCGGTGGTGATGCTCAATGAAAATGAAGCGGCTGTGCTGTGGATGGAACCAGCAGATGCAGACAAAGTGGTATTGCAGTTACAAAAAGTCTCCACTTCAGGTCGAAAAAGCCTTATGGTGACAATCGCTGATACCACTGCGGATCGTGCTAGTGGTTTTGCGCAAATATCGCTTTTGCATGATCAATTGTATATCGCTTATACACGAGCAGGTAAGGATTCTTCAATGATTCAGATGGTATCCTTGCCTGTAGACACGCTTTTGTATGAATTTTAACAACCGTTCTGTATTGATTATTGGGCACACACTGCCCGAGCCGAAGACTACTGCGGCTGGTGTGCGGATGATGCAGCTGATCTCTTTTTTTCAAAGCCACAATGCCGTTGTTCATTTTGCGACGGCCGCAGGGACAGCCAACAATGCCCATGCTGAAGATCTTTCTCAAATTGGGATCCTTGTGCATCAATTGATTTTGAACGATGATGGTGTGGATGCGGTGCTGGATGCCTGTCGTCCAGATATAGTGCTTTTTGATCGCTTCATGACCGAGGAGCAATTCGGATGGCGCATCAGAGCACATAGCCCCGCTGCGATAACGATATTAGATACTGAAGACCTGCATTTCTTGAGAAAAGCACGCCAAACGGCATTTGAAAACAACAGATCTTTAGATATTTATACAGATTTGAGCAAACGCGAATTGTCGAGCATCTGGCGGTGTGATGTTTCTTTGATCATATCAAAATTTGAATACCAGTGGCTGCAAGAAACTTTTGGGGTGCCCGACACCTTGTTGTTTTATTGGCCAATAGTCTTCGAAGCACCAACAAGTCCAAGACAGTCCTTTGCCCAAAGCAGCGATTTTGTCTGTGTTGGAAATCTAAACCATGCTCCTAATTTAGATGCTGTTCAGTGGCTCATAAATGATCTTTGGCCTCAGATAGAAAATCAATTGCCCGGTGTTTTATTACATATTTGCGGTGCTTATGGTCGAGAGGGTCAAGTCCGTCATTGGTCCAAAACCAGAGGTGTTGTGGTTCATGGTTGGGTTGCTGATATTGATCAAGTATTGAGCACTTCTCGGGTTAATTTGGCACCATTGCGTTTTGGTGCTGGACTTAAAGGTAAGATACTTCATGCACTTGAGATGGGCTTACCCACTTTGACAACGCCTATTGGTGCAGAAGGCATCACTAATGGCCAAGACCAGGTGCCCTGCATTGCAGAGACCGATCACGACATGATTCAGAGGGCAGTTGCGTTGTACCAAGATCACCATTTATGGCAGTCACAACAGGTCATGGGTCAAGAATTGATCAAAGTCAGCTTCAATAAGGCGCATTTTTATGAAATGTTTACAGCGCATATGAGTCTTGTGGCTCATGACATCACGGCACATAGGCAACGCCATTTTTTGGGGCAGGTATTCCAGTACCAAACACTTTACGCCAGCAAGTATATGGGGCGTTGGTTAACTTTGAAGGAGCAGTTGAGCACTCAATCAGTCCAAGACAAATACGTTGGCATTGACAAAAAACAAGCTATTGACAAAAAATAGTTTGCCGTTTTCCCAAAAGGATCGGAAGAGCACATCGTCGGATAAATAGACCAGACTGCCTTGCCCCATAGGATATTCTCCAAAAATCAAGCTATTGGCCAAGCCCTCCTGCGCGGCGGCGCCCGAAAATCCAGAAACAGATTTTGCAGGACCATCAAAATACCCAACGTTATAGCCTTGGTTCAAGCGACTAAATGCGGCGCTTCCTTGCTTGAGGCTGTAATAAGTCTCAGGATACCCAAAAGCCATTGGATGCGTGTTATCCAATCGCACCTTATAAATGCTGCCAGTGATCATGTCCTTGAGCTCATGACGTTCTCTTTGGCCATAGGGCACCATGTTGGGCTCATCTTCATGAGTTGTCGTGTTGCTTACCGAGCGTTTCAGGCCAAAGTCATCTTGACCCGCAAATGTGTTCAAAGCGCGGTCAATGGCAATGACTTTGCCGCCATCTCTAATCCATGATTTTATGGCGCTCAAGGCCTCTCCACTGAATAAACTGCCGTACCATCCACTGGGCAAAACCAAAACATCAAATTGACGCAATTGTGCCGGTTCAAATGTGGCGGTGTTCAGGGCTGTAAAAGGGTATTTCAATTCTTGTTCCATAAAATGCCACAACGTCCCGTAGCTCAATGAAGAAACACCGTCTCCTTTGAGTATCGCGACCCGTTGGTTATTGATGATTTTGATATTGGTCGATCCCAGATCAATACCATTGTCACTAAATCCGCTAGAGAGCGTTACAAGAGTTCTCTGGTGCTTATTGGCTAAAGCTGTAACTTTAGCAGTGAATTTGGATTGACTGCGGTTGTCACTTTTGGTGATGACCAAACTTCCTGGCGCGAAATCTACACCCTCAAACCGCAGTGGTTTTTCGGCAAAACGCACTTTAATTTTGGCTTGAAGCAAATCACTCAAAAACGCACCATCTGCAACATCGTTCCATGGCAGTATGTATCCCGCGATTGTGTTATTCAAAGCTGTGCTGTTTTTGGTAAAAGGGGCCATTTTTCCATCAAGCGCAACAGTTTTTTCCGTTACGATACAATTCAATCCAAACGCATAAGGCAGGCTCCATGCTGTGATGTCGTAGGTGAGGGGCTCTTCTAATGCTGCCTCTGCCTCAAAGAGTACTTTCACTAATACACCTTTTGGCTGGTTGGTCGAGACCACCAAACCTCCTTGAGTTGACATGGTGCCATTGGTTTGCGATTGATAAGACCAGCCTCTGACCTCTTTGGTGTTGGTAAAACCATAGTCAATGTCGTGAAGATCTAGTAACTCAGTGAGCGCCTTTATTTTATCTTGAACTCCTGTCAAAACATAGGTTTGCTGTGGGATGTCTTTCCGTTCGAAAAAGGCACGGAACTCTTTGTTAAGTTGCGTTACATTTTGTGAGGATATTTCGACAGTAGCCAAGCCAGTAGTGGTATGGTGCGCAACACGGTCTACTAAGGTCAGCTCATAGCCTTGATCAGTATCCACGCCCAATCCTCCGCGGCCATGACCTGCTTGCTCGTAGGTCATGCCAATAGCACCAGTAAATGTGGGGTAGGTGTCGCCGTAGCTTGGGTACAGCAAATCAAAAAATTGACGTGTAAAGTAAAGCCAGCCTTCTTGATCAAAATAGCGCGCATTATTTTGTCCAATTTGGGTTTGGAATGCCTTCTGCCATGGTGTAATGACCTCGTGAAATGGCGCAGCAGCTGGGGCAAAATAATAAGGTTCATTGATGCCTTGTTCGTGAAAGTCAACATGGACATGAGGCAGCCATTGGTTGTATAAAGCAATGCGTTGTTGGCTCTCTACTTGCTTGGCCCAAGCCCAATCACGATTCAAATCAAAAAGATAATGATTAGGTCTGCCTCCGGGCCATGGTTCATTGTGCTCGTCCGCAACTTGACTCGAGTTGTAAGGGCGAGCACGCACTTGATTGTACCAGTTTGCATAACGGTCTCGGCCATCCGGATTGACACAGGGATCCATCACTACTACGGTGTTTTGAAGCCAATCTTGGTGCGATGTGATCAGCTCATAAGCCGTTTGCATCGCGGCTTCCATACTTGACGCTTCGTTGCCATGAACATTGTAGCTCAGCCAAACTATGGCCACATCTGATGCGCCGCCACCAGCTTTGATCCCAGCTTGTTTTAAATTTTGTGCTTTTATCGATTCAATTTTTGCGAGATTTTCTGGAGTCGAAATCACCGCATAAGTGAGCGGTCTTCTCTCGTTGGTGGTCCCATATTGCTCATAGGTCACCCAATTCGATTGCTCTGCAAGGTGATGGAAATAGTCGACCATGGTGGCATGCCTTGAAAATTCTGTGCCAATGGTGTAGCCCAAAAATTCACTTGGTGTGCTGACCTGACCCCAGAGTACAGATTGGCACAAGAGTACTCCAATAATAAAAAATCGCTTCATAGTTTTAGGTGTTTTGAGAGGGATAAATATAGCAATAAGTCGAGTATTGGGAACAAACCAATAACTTTATTGCCAAGACAATGAATCTATGTATTTTTGTGCTGTCTTGAGGCATGAGTTATGGGTCAACAAAAAATTCCTTATACTAAAACGAATCAGTTTTCGGATTTGATCTGCGACTTTTTGGATCAAAAAGAAATCTTAAGACCTTTTTACCATCGCTTTCCGGAGTTGGCGGCATTCAAGTCTCAAATTCAAGACAAGTCTCAGAACTTTAGCCTCGAGCAAAGGGTGGTGTTGACTCAGCAACTTGAGGAGCAAAACAAAACGCTCAATTTGAGCGCCAAGTCTCAGGCCAATATACAGGCGCTCAAGCAAAAAACGACTTTTACAGTGACCACCGGCCACCAGTTGAACTTGTTTACGGGCCCGCTTTATTTCTTGTACAAAATTATAGACGTCATCAACCTTTGCCAGGAATTGGCGATACACTATCCTGAATATAACTTTGTGCCCATTTATTGGATGGCTTCCGAAGACCATGACTTTGAGGAGATCAATCACTTCCGCTTTTTTGATAAATCCTTTGCTTGGGATACAGATCATGGTGGTCCTGTAGGCCGTCTTTCAACAGAAAACTTGTCAGACTTGTCAGAAGCACTTAAAAATGAGTGGTCTGGTCATGTTCATGGCGACCAATTGTTGGACTGGTTTCAGGCAGCTTATGCCCAGGAGTCTCTGGCGCAAGCCACCAGGGTTTTGGCCAATAACCTTTTTGGTGAAGAGGGACTGGTGGTTGTTGATGGCGATGATCCTGTGCTGAAAAAGGCTTTCTTGCCTGTTGCTCTGAAAGAATTAAATCAGCAAGCGTGTGCCCATTCAATTAATGCGAGTACCGCTGCATTGACCCAGTTAGGGTATCATAAACAGGTGCATCCTAGGGAAATCAATCTTTTTTATTGCGAAGATACTGCCCGTGGTCGTGTGATTGCTGATGGCCAGGGCTTTGTCGTAGAGGGGAGTTTGAAGAGGTTTACAGCAGAAGAATTGCAGCATGATTTGGAGGCCCATCCTGAGCGCATTTCCCCAAACGCTCTGTTGCGGCCTGTTTATCAAGAGCTGATTTTGCCAAATCTCGCCTATGTTGGTGGAGCAGGTGAATTGGCCTATTGGTTACAGCTAAAAAAATGTTTCGACGATTTATCGTTAGTTTTTCCCATGTTGGTATTGCGGACCTCGGTTCTTTTGGTTCCCGAAAAAGCGCAAAAAAAATTAGAAAAAATAAATGCATCAGCAGCAAATTTATTTGCTAGTGCGCATGATCTCAGTAGTTTTTTAATTGAAAAAATCACCGAAATACCGATCGACTTTTCTCCTCAACGCAAGATGCTTCAGGAACAATTTAGTGTATTGTATGCCTTAGCAGCCCAAACTGATGCTTCTTTTGTGGGTGCTGTTTCGGCGCAAGAACAAAAACAAATCAATGGCTTAAATCATCTTGAAAAAAGATTGATGAAAGCCCAAAAAAGAAAGCATAAGGATCAATTGGAGCGGTTGATGGCTTTGCGCGCAGAATTGTTTCCTGGAGGTCATTTGCAGGAACGCACCCAGAATATGTCTCAGTGGTATTATGTTTATGGCACCGATATTGTAACATTGCTAAAATCAGAGATCAAGCCCCTTGAGTTTCAATTCCATATTTTGACGATTTAATAAATAAATTAGGCCAACTCATAAAAGCCAAAACTAAAAAAGAAGTTATTTTTGACCATGCAGAACAATGTCCTTATTCTTGATTTCGGGTCCCAGTATACCCAACTGATCGCACGTCGTGTGCGTGAATTAAACATTTATTGTGAAATACATCCCTATCATAATATACCAGAAGATTTAAGTAGTTTTCGGGCCGTGGTGTTGTCTGGGAGTCCTTTTTCAGTTCGAGCAGAAGATGCACCTCATCCAGATTTGTCAGAAATAAAGGGGAAACTACCGCTACTGGCAGTTTGTTATGGCGCCCAGTATTTGGCTCATTTTAACGGTGGTTTGGTCAGTCCGAGTGATTTGAGAGAATACGGCCGAGCTAAATTACGGATCAAGTCGCCGGATTGTATTTTGTTTGACGGTATTCCGGAAGGTTCTCAGGTTTGGATGAGTCATAGTGACACCATTGCCGAACTGCCAGCAGGAGGTGTTCGCTTGGCGAGCACCGATGATGTCGCAAATGCAGCTTATCGAATTGACGGTGAGCAAACCTATGCCATTCAATTTCACCCTGAAGTTTACCACAGTACCGATGGAGCACAAATGCTCAAAAACTTTCTTCTAGAAATTGCACAGATTAAGCCAACTTGGACTCCCGCCGCATTCGTCCAGACGGTCGTGCAGGACCTCAAAGACAAAATTGGTGACGATAGAGTCGTCTTGGGCTTGAGTGGTGGAGTAGATTCTACTGTTGCCGCAGTGCTTTTGAACAAAGCCATAGGGGATCGTCTCTATTGTATTTTTGTCAATAATGGTCTTTTGCGTAAGAACGAATTCGAAAGCGTTTTGGATCAATATAAAGACATGGGCCTTAATGTCAAGGGTGTAGACGCGTCATCTCAATTTATGGACGCGCTGCGTGATGTGTCTGACCCGGAGGCAAAGCGCAAAGCTATTGGGGCGGCGTTTATTGATGTTTTTGATCAAGAAGCACACCTTGTAGAGGATGTTCACTGGTTAGCCCAGGGCACAATATATCCGGACGTCATCGAAAGTGTATCTGTTAATGGTCCTTCGGTAACCATCAAATCGCACCATAATGTTGGTGGGTTGCCAGACTTTATGAAACTCAAAATTGTTGAGCCGCTTCGTATGTTATTTAAAGATGAGGTGAGACGAGTTGGCGCCCAATTGGGTATTGCTGCCGAACTTTTGGGCAGGCATCCTTTTCCTGGACCGGGACTGGCCATAAGAATACTCGGCGATATCACGCCAGAGAAAGTACGCATCCTTCAGGAGGTCGATGCGATTTTTATCGATGGTTTGCGGAAATGGGATTTGTACAACAAGGTATGGCAAGCTGGAGCAATACTTTTGCCCGTGCAAAGTGTTGGTGTCATGGGAGACGAAAGAACCTATGAGAAAGTTGTTGCATTAAGGGCTGTTGAAAGTACTGATGGCATGACTGCAGATTGGGTTAATCTGCCCTATGAATTTTTACAGGAAACCTCTAACCTGATCATCAACAGAGTCAAAGGAGTGAACCGCGTGGTATATGACATTAGTTCCAAGCCGCCCGCCACAATCGAGTGGGAATAATTGCAAAGCAATACGATCTTATGAGACGACAGACATGGGTATTTATTGGATTAATGATGGGGCTTTTTTTAGGACCAGACATTGGTCATGCACAAACCCAGTATGAAGTTTTCCATGTGCCACCAGGGGTGACGATTGATCAAGTTTTAAGAGAATATGGCATGTCTTATGCCGAATTATATGCGATCAACCCAGAGGTCACAACAAATTTTACTGAGGGGTTAGCCCTGGTGGTTGCAGTGTCACATAAACCGTTGGTTTTTAGGTCTCATAGAGTAAAAAAGAGAGAGACGCTCTATGGCATTGCTCAAAAATATCATCTTGCTGTTGACGACCTCAAGGCTCATAACGATTTCCTGTCTTCTCGCGGCATCGTCAAAGGCGATCAGCTCATGATTATTGACCCAAAGCCAATTCCTACAACCAACGAGGTCGAAAATATCCGTGCAAATTTAACTGATTTGGTCGTCCAGCGTCACAGTGCGCGACCGAAAGAGACCTTGATCGGTATCGCTAGACTTTATGGATTAACACTCGTGGAGATGAGCGCATTGAATCCGGGAATTTCCGATACACTAGCCATTGGTCAGTCTTTGATCATCAAAAAACCCCCTGTTGCTTCCAGTGCTGTTTTAGATCAAGAATTTTTCTATTATCAAGTACTCCCACGCGAAGGATTTTTTCGTTTAAAACAAAAATTGGGGGTGTCTAAAGCGCAAATCGTTGCCCTGAACCCATATGCGGAGCAGGGGCTGAAATTGGGCATGATTTTAAAATTACCCAAAGGATATGCACCTCAGAGTCAAGACGATGCTGACGCTGTAGATCTCAGGGATTTCATCCGTGATTCTACTGCTCATCGCCTCAGTATTTTGTTGCCCTTTCAATTGCCCGCTTTTACTCAAGACTCGCTGCAGCTTAACGAGCAGCTCCTGCAAAACAATAGAACGTTGCGGATCGCTTTAGATTTTTACAGTGGCGTCCTTAGCGCTGCGAAGGAAGCGCAAAAGTATGGGATGAATGTTGCTCTAGAGGTTCACGACACCCAAGGAAACTCAGAAGCAGTGCGAACGTTATTGGCCCAATCGAACTTTGACCAGAGTGATGCCATCATCGGGCCATTATTGAGTGCAAACCTTGCTTTGGTGGCTGAGGCATTAAAGTCATCAAATGTTCCCGTAATCTCGCCGTTAAGCAATCGTGCAGTGAGCACATCACAAAATATTGTGCAAACCTTGCCTCAAAATGAGCTATTGGAGCAATACATGATAGATTATTTGCAGGAGCACCAGGGCGATAAGCATATTTTGTACATTGGAGAAGAGGGCACTAGTACTCAAATGCTGTTGACCAGTAAACTGCCAAAAACCAAAATTCTACTGCCTCAAGAAGAGGGTTTTATTCGCCCCGAAGCGATTTTGGAGAACCTTTCGGAGACACAAGAAAATTGGGTGGTCTTGTCGTCAAGCAATCCCGTAATCGTCAGTAGTGTCATTGGTGTGCTCAACGGAATGGCCTATTACGAAAATCAGTTGTCAGAAGAGGAAGACGACAATGAAAACGAAATAGAGGAACCTGCCAAAAATTATTTGGTGCGCTTGTTCACAACCGATAAGAATGCAGCCTTCGATTTTGACGATATTACTAATCTAAACCTGGCGAACTTAAACTTTACTTTTCCTTCGGTAAGCAAGCCCTATGCTTTGAGTGACGAGGACCATGCATTCTTGTCTTCCTATAAACAGCATTACGGCATTTATCCCAATCGATTTGCAGTAAGGGGTTACGATGTCACTATGGATATTTTGTTGCGGCTCTCTCAAGAGTCGCGTGACCTGTTCGCCGAGTTGGCAACAGATTTTGAAACGCGTTATATTGAAAATAAATTCCGTTACCAGCAAAATGCCAATGGAGGTTTTGAAAATAAAGCATACTACCTGCTGCGGTTGAATTCTGATTTGGAGATGGTAGAGGTCAAGGGATTGGATGTTGTTTTAGAGCGGCCAGAAAAGAAAGAAACAAAAGAAAAGAAAAAGTAATGAGTACAGCTAAAGTGACCTACATCGGCGGTTTGCGCACCAATAACGAACACCTCAAATCGGGTGCGACCTATACGACAGATGCGCCTGTCGATAATCACGGATTGGGTCAAGCATTTTCTCCTACTGATACTATGGCCACAGCACTGGCCAATTGTATGTTGACAACCATGGCCGTAAAATGTGAACCCAAGGGCATGATTTTGGAGGGCTCATGGGCTGAGGTCACCAAAGTAATGAGTGACGCCCCCCGGCGCATAGCGCAAATTATTGTGGTATTGCATCTGTCCGAAAGCCATGATGCTCAATCGCGCGGGTTGCTCGAGCGCATTGCTGTGCAATGTCCTGTGGGTCTGAGCATACACCCAGAGGTTCAAATCACAACGTCATTCTTATATGATGTACAGGCAGGATGACTTTCTCAAAAGAACACCTTGTTGTCCTTGCCAATTATAAGATGCCTTTTGGCCGGTACAAAGGAGAACGTCTGCTGTTTTTGCCGGAAGCTTATTTTGTTTGGTTCGCACAAAAAGGCTGGCCTCAAGGAATTTTAGGCCGTCATATGCAGGAAATGTATGAACTCAAAGCTCAAGGACTGGAAGACCTTTTGCGTCCGTTAGTCCAGCGCTAAACCGCTGGTTGCCATTTGATTTAGTGGGTCAAAAATGCAAGCAAAGGCCAAAGACTGACTGCTGTTGTACCTCCTGATTCTTTATGGAGAAATTCATTGGGATCTAGACAATTATCTTTTATCTTTGAATCCCGTATAGGTAACACCAAGCAACACTTTATGAATACAACAAAGTACATCTTCGTTACGGGCGGGGTCTCATCTTCATTAGGAAAAGGCATCATCGCTGCTTCATTAGCTAAACTTCTGCAGGCTAGAGGGTTCGTGGTGACTATTCAGAAATTAGATCCATACATCAACGTGGACCCAGGCACCTTAAACCCATACGAACACGGAGAGTGCTTTGTCACTGACGACGGTGCAGAAACAGATTTGGACCTCGGGCATTATGAGCGTTTTTTGAACCGGCCCACTTCGCAGGCCAATAATGTGACCACAGGACGTATTTACCAAAGTGTTATAGATAAAGAACGGCGTGGTGAGTTTTTGGGTAAAACGGTACAAGTTGTTCCCCACATCACTAACGAAATAAAAGAGCGCATACAGCATTTAGGTCAAGATGGTACATATGACATCATCATTACCGAAATTGGCGGCACCGTCGGCGATATTGAGTCTTTGCCGTATATCGAAGCCGTGCGTCAACTCAAGTGGGAACTAGGAGCGCACAACAGCTTATTCATTCATTTGACTTTGGTGCCTTATTTGGCTGCCGCAGGCGAACTCAAAACTAAACCTACGCAACATTCGGTCAAAACTTTAATGGAGAGCGGAATACAAGCGGATATTTTGGTTTGCCGCACGGAGCATGAACTCAGTGAAGACTTGCGTGTAAAGCTCGCTTTATTCTGTAATGTCCAAAAAGAAGCAGTGATCCAATCCATTGATGCCGCAACAATTTATGATGTGCCCAACCTCATGTTGGAAGAAGGACTAGACCGTATTGCGCTGAAAAAATTGAGATTAGAGGCCAAGCAAGAACCGAATCTTACGCAATGGAATGAATTTTTGTCCCGGCACAAGAATTCAAAAGCTCATGTCAAAATTGGTTTGATTGGAAAGTATGTAGAGCTTCAGGACAGTTATAAATCTATCATAGAGTCCTTCATCCATGCTGGTGCAGCAAATGAGGTTCAAGTTGAGGTAGTGTCGATACATTCCGAACACCTCGTGCCTGAAAATGTGGCGCAAGAGCTCAGTGGCCTTGATGGTATTCTTGTGGCGCCAGGTTTTGGTGAACGCGGTATTGAGGGCAAAATTGCTGCAGTGCAATTTGCGCGCACCCATGGTTTGCCATTTTTGGGCATTTGTCTGGGCATGCAAATGGCGGTTATCGAATATGCACGTCATGAGCTGGGCCTGACTAATGCCAACAGCACAGAGATGGATGCCCATACGCCTGATCCAGTCATTGATTTGATGGAGGAACAAAAAAACATCACCGAAAAAGGCGGGACCATGCGCCTTGGTGCTTGGGCTTGTGATTTGATGTCCAACAGTATTGTTGGAACAATTTACGGACAGACCCCAATCATGGAACGCCACCGCCATCGCTACGAATTCAACAACGATTACCGTGAAGCATTGGAGTCAGCAGGTTTGCGTGTTACTGGTGTCAATCCAGAGACTAGCTTGGTTGAAATTGTCGAGTTGCCGGATCACCCATGGTTTGTTGGTGTTCAATATCATCCAGAGTATAAGAGTACCGTTGCTCAGCCTCATCCACTTTTTGTGGGCTTTGTTGGTGCGGCGCATAAACATTCGATGAAACAATAATTGATGCGCTGTCCAATGGACGGTGGCAAACAACACAAATATGGAAGAAAATAAATTTGATCTGAATACCTTTATTGGATTCATGCTGATAGGAGGAATTTTATTGTACATGCTGTACCAAAACCAGCCTGATCCTATTGCCCAAGGGCCTGCAGAAACCCAGGCGACTGAAAGTGTGGCTCAAGAGACCTCTTTAAAGGACAATGAAACAGCTCTGGTCAATACCCAAGATGCTGCTGCGGCGGTAATGGGGGAGACCAGCCAGGAGCTGCAAAATCGATTAGGATCATTTGCTTATTCTGCGTCCTTGCCAGAAACAAATGACGCGGTCACGGTTATTGAAAATGAGGTACTCGCGCTCACAATTAGTCATAAAGGAGGGTACATCATTTCTGCAGCGTTAAAAACACAAACACAATTTCAAGGAGAGCCGGTCTACCTCATCAAGGATGGAAACAGCATCCTAAGCCTGGACTTTGCTGCTGAAAACCGACTTCTATCAACAAAGGACTTGTACTTTGAACCGACATTGGTCAGCAATTCAGAAGGTCAGATATTGTCCATGAAATTAAAGACTTCAGAGACCGATTTCATTGAGTTTCAGTATGGCTTACCCCCTGAGTCTTATATGTTAGACTTTGCTGTCCGTACTAATGGTTTAGAAGAGGTCTTGGACTTTGATAAGGAAATCATGCTTGACTGGTCTTTAAAAGGCTATCGCCAAGCCAAAAGTATCAGCTATGAAAATCGCTACACGCGTTTGACTTATGAGTTCGATAATGGCAATGAGCATGACAAATTGGGCCCAATGGGCGACGATGATGCGATAGAGCAAAATGTCGGCTGGTTCAATTTCCGACAGCACTTCTTCAGCAGTATGCTGCTTACTGACCAACCTTTCAAGGAAGTCCGTTTCAACTCTCAAGACTTGGTCGAGGATGAAGCGATCGACACAGTTTTCACCAAAAAATATGGCGCCAAAATGTTACTTGAGCCCAAAATGGCCCGTCTCGATTATGACATGAATCTGTATTTTGGCCCAACAGATTACGCGATTTTCAAGAAATATGACCGCCAACTAGATGAAGCGATGCCCTTGGGTTGGGGAATTTTTGGGATGATCAATAAATATGTGATCATTCCTGTTTTTGGTATTTTGGGACAATGGTTTCCTGCTGGAATTGCGATCATACTCTTGACCATCTTTTTTAAACTTTTGCTGAGTCCTGTTCAATACAAGCAATACGTATCTCAAGCCAAACTCAAAGTGCTCAAGCCAGAAATGGATGAAATCAAAAAGAAATTTGAGGGCAATCAAATGAAGATCCAGCAGGAGACCATGAAACTCCAGAATCTAGCAGGCGCATCTCCACTCAAAGGGTGTCTGCCGGCATTATTGCAGATCCCCGTATTCTATGCCTTATTCACATTTTTCCCAACGGCTTTCGGTTTGCGTCAAAAATCATTTTTGTGGGCAGACGACTTATCGAGTTATGATGTGGTATTAGAACTCCCGGTTAATGTTCCTTTTTATGGCGATCATGTGAGTTTGTTTCCCATATTGGCATCGATAGCCATTTTTGTTTACATGATGATGAGTACAGGTCAGCAAATGCAGCAACAGCAGCAGCCTGGGATGCCAAACATGAAGTTTCTCATGTATTTGTCACCACTCTTTATGTTGGTCTTTTTTAACAATTATGCCAGTGGTCTTTCGCTTTATTACTTCACCTCAAACTTAATCACCATTGGGATCATGCTCGTGATCAAGAATTTCATCATAGACGAGGATAAGATCCATGCCCAGATTCAGGCGACCAAAAAGAAGCCTAAAAAACAAAATCGTTTTCAGAAAAAAATGGCGGAAATGATGGAGCAGGCGGAAGCTCAGAAAAACGCACAAAAAAAATAATCATCTCACACTAGGCCGCCCCTGGTGTATTAATGACGTCGTGATGAACAATTATTCGACCTTTGTGGTCATGCTTATTGGCTTTTTTCAATCCGCCATAGGTTTTGGTCAGGTCAATGGTTTTGACCCTCAAGGCCGACGTGATGGTTCATGGCAAAAATATTATGAAGGCTCTCAGCAACTCCGTTACCAAGGTCAATTTGATCATGGGAAGGAAGTCGGTGTCTTTAAATTTTATTGTAGGGATTGTGGCAGCCAACCTACAGCTATTCGTGAATTTAACGCACAAGATCAGAGCGTGCGCGTCAGTTATTTTACCAAAACCGGACAATTGGTTGCTCAAGGTCATCTGATCGGCCAAAAACGCGACGGTATTTGGGTGACCTTTCATAAGAACAGTAGTGAGGTCATGAGTCGTGAAAATTACAAGAATGGTTTTTTAGAGGGGCTCAAGGAAACGTTTTACCCTAATGGTATACTGGCCGAATCGGTTATTTATGCCAAAAATATCCTGGAGGGTGCCCAGTTATTTTATGGACACAACGGACAATTGATCAAGTCTTATATTTATGAAAAGGGGCAGTTGCACGGTCCGGCTTTGTTTTATGACGCTGCTGGTCAATTGACCTCAGAAGGACAATATAAGCGGGATAAAAAGCATGGCTTATGGCGCTATTACGATCAAGGCGTTTTGATCAAAGAGGAGCATTATCCAAAACCCTTTCGGCCCCAATGAACACAAATCAACTCACTCAAAAAAGAGTCGTTGTAGGACTCAGCGGTGGTGTCGACTCGAGCGTTGCAGCTTTTTTGTTGAAGCAACAAGGCTACGAGGTTATTGGACTATTCATGAAAAACTGGCATGATGATTCTGTCACGATCTCACAAGAGTGTCCTTGGCTTGAAGACAGTAACGACGCAATGCTTGTTGCACAGTCTTTAGGCATTCCTTTCCAGACCGTAGATTTGAGTGCCGAATATAAAGTACGAATAGTGGACTATATGTTCCGCGAGTATCAAAATGGCCGTACGCCAAACCCAGATGTTCTGTGCAATCGTGAGATCAAATTTGATGTGTTTTTGAAAGTGGCGCTGGAATTGGGTGCTGACTTTGTGGCAACGGGACATTACTGTAGAAAAGACCAGACCCAAAATGGAGATGAGGGCATGACCTATCATTTAAAATCTGGTTTGGACAGTAATAAGGATCAGTCGTATTTTTTGTGCCAGCTCTCTCAGGAGCAATTGGCTAAAACGCTTTTCCCTATTGGCGCTTTGCAGAAGGATGAGGTCAGAAAGATTGCCGCTGCGCAAGGATTAATTACAGCAGAAAAACGTGATTCTCAAGGACTATGCTTTATTGGTAAGGTACGGTTACCAGAATTTTTACAGCAGCAATTGAAGCCCAAAGAAGGCGATATTATTGAAATTCCTGGCGATCATTCTGCCTACGCTAAAGAGTTGGATCAGGGCCTTGAGCGCCAAGAGATAAGGGCTTTTTTGTCAGAGAAAATTAGTTATCTGCCAGAACAAGGTCGGGTTGTGGGCAGGCATCAAGGAGCCCATTACTATACTGTTGGTCAGCGCAAGGGACTGGCTGTAGGGGGCATGAAGGAGCCATTGTTTGTGATCGCCACTGATGTGCAGTCAAATATAATTTACGTCGGTCAAGGCAAAAATCACAAAGGTTTATACCGCAAGGGGCTCTGGGTAAATGACAATGAATTGCACTGGATTCGAGAGGACCTAGCATTATTACCAGGCCAATCTCTAGAGGTGATGGCTCGTATTCGCTACCGCCAACCTCTTGAAAAGGCAACAATCTATAAAGAAAGCTCTGGCCTTTATGTTATATTTGATCAATATCAATCAGCCATTGCTGAAGGTCAATTCGTGGCGTGGTATGTCCAACACGAGTTATTGGGTAGTGGTGTTATTTCATAAGTTATGAGAAATTTAATGATCGGGTTGCTTTTGTTTGTGGGCTCTATGAGCCAAGCGCAGATTCAAGACGCCTGGGTTTTCTTTGCGGACAAAGAAAATGTACAAGCGTCACTAGACAATCCATTATTGATTTTGACTCAAGAGTCTCTGGACCGAAAAGCACTGCACGAGGTCGTCATTGATGAGCGCGATGTACCCGTCAACGAGGCTTATATCGCTGCAGTAAAAAGCAGTACCGGGATCACCGTTTGGGCCAAGTCAAAGTGGATGAATTGTGTTTATGTCCAAGGAACGTTGGCAGATATTGAGGCGTTAACTGATTTATCATATGTTGTTGGTGTAGAATACGCCGATAAGGATCTGAATTTTCCCAATCCTTTGCCAGTTGTCGATAAGTTTGAATTAGAAAACCAATCCCAGCGAATAGAATATGATTATGGCGCTGCTGCCAACCAAATCGAAATGATTTCGGGAGATTTTCTCCATCAAGAGGACTTTACTGGAGAGGGCATGATTGTGGCTGTAATGGATAGTGGCTTTCCGAACTTCGAAAACAATCCAGGCTATGCCCATGTGATGGCCAATAACAGGTTATTAGGGACTTATGATTTTTTTTCGCGCACGACAGACGTCACAGGTACAGGGAGTCACGGCTCAAGTACCACAAGTGATATTGGTGGTTATGTAGAAAACCAATTTGTTGGCACGGCTCCTAATGCATCATTTTATTTATTCCGAACTGAATATGGCCCTTCTGAAAATCCGAGAGAGGAGGCATGGTGGGTTGAGGCTCTTGAACGCGCAGACAGTCTTGGTGTCGATGTGGTCAACACTTCCCTTGGTTATCAGGCCTACGATAATGCGCACTACGATCATAGTTATGAAGACTTAGACGGGCAGACAACATTTGCCGCGCGAGGGGCAAATTTAGCTTATGAAAAGGGCATGCTTTTGGTCACCTCTGGTGGCAATCAAGGCAATTCTTTTGGGACGGTCGCCACACCGGCAGACGCCATAGGTATTTTGGCCGTTGGCGCGGTGAATGCAGGCGGCAACTATGTGTCGTTTAGTTCGCGAGGACCGACTGTAGACGGTCGGGTCAAGCCAGATGTAATGGCTCAAGGGCAAAGTGCTGCCGTGTTGACCACTACTGGAGCTGTTGACTTTAGTAATGGAACATCTTTTAGTGCACCAATCATTGCCGGTGCTGTGGCGTGTTTGTGGCAGGTACGTCCAGAAACCAAGAATTTTGAATTGATGGAAATCATTCGGCAGTCTGCACATTTGTATCAGAATCCAACCCCACAGATGGGCTATGGTATTCCGAATTTTGAGAGCGCTTATGCCGTCCTCATGGGTTTAGGTGCAGAAGATTTGGCCCGTGAAGCCATGATCGCTATTGCCCCAAATCCTGTACAATCTCACTTTAGGGTGAGTTTGCCTTTGTTTGTAGGTCAGGCAGTGGTATTGATTTACGATACCCTTGGCCAATTGATCCAACGCAACCAAGTCACACATACTTTAGATCAGGTGAGTATGGAGTTGCTGCCTCGAGGCTTGTATCTGGTGGAAGTTAAAGCTCCAGGTGTGGTCAATAAATTCAAGATACTCAAGCAATAACCTCATGAACCGTGTATGCGCTTTATTTCAGATCAAATACCCCATTATTCAGGGGGGTATGGTGTGGAATAGCGGCTGGCGTTTGGCCAGTGCTGTAAGTAATGCTGGTGGTCTTGGCTTGATTGGTGCAGGATCTATGTACCCTGATGTATTGCGCACCCATATTGCACGCTGCCAAGAAGCGACCGATCAGCCTTTTGGGGTTAATGTTCCTTTGCTCTATCCAAATATTGAAGAAATCATGGACATCATCCTTGAGATGAATGTCAAAATTGTTTTTACTTCTGCGGGTAATCCAAGATTATATACCGGCCGTCTCAAAGAAAAGGGGATCACGGTTGTGCATGTGGTCAGTAGTGTTGCTTTTGCCCAAAAGGCAGAACAAGCAGGCGTCGATGCTATCGTCGCAGAGGGTTTTGAGGCCGGAGGGCATAATGGGCGTGAAGAAACAACAACTTTGACGCTCATACCCATGGTCAATCGATCAATCAGTTGTCCATTAATTGCTGCTGGTGGCATTGCCACGGGTAGCGGGATGCTGGCGGCGATGGTTTTGGGTGCAGATGGGGTACAACTTGGCAGTCGTTTTGTGGCTTCTTTGGAGAGCAGTGCCCATCAGCTTTTCAAAGAAAAGGTTGTGTCAGCCAAAGAGGGCGACACGGTTTTGACCCTCAAAGAACTGGCCCCGGTGCGGTTAATGAAAAACAAGTTTTACCAAGATTTAGAGGCCCTTTACCAACAAAATCCTTCAAAAGAAGAATTACAACAATTATTAGGTCGTGCTCGCGCCAAGAGAGGTATGTTTGAGGGGGACCTGATTGATGGTGAGCTTGAAATAGGTCAAATTTCTGGTTTGATAGACAATATCAGACCTGCTGCTGAAATTGTCGCAGACCTTGTGAAGGAATACAATATGGCCTTGGAAGAGTTGCCGGGTGTCATTTGATTTAGAGGTCCAGAATTGGATCTATGGTCACTTTTTAGGGCTATTGTCCGTTACGCTGCGCAAACAGCCAGGGAAATAGCGTTGGCTCTGCAAAGGATTGATGCCAACTGTCATGTCCTACCTTTGAGTATGTCGTCAATTGAACATCAGCACCTTTTCGTTTTAATTTTTTATAAAGTTTGATGCTGTATTGAGGCAGTACGACCTTATCGTCTAGTCCGTGAAATAGCCATAAAGGAGTGCTTTTTAGGGCCTTGCTCGTTTTGGGATGAGCACCTCCACAAATGGCAAAGGCGCCTGCAAAATAGTCTGGATGTTGCCGCAGCAGCTCGAGTGTCCCCATAGCACCCATGGATAATCCACCAATATAGAGGCGGTTAAGGTCTACTGGATGCCGTTGGACAAAATCTTCAATCAAGGCGAAAACCATATCGAGTTGTTCATTGGGGTCGCTGCTCTTTGGGTAGGCATAACGGCGTTGATTGGATTTGACTGTTGCCTTGCCGTTGTGCCAGCTTTCATGGGCAGGACATTGAGGCATGAGGACATAAGCATTTTGTTCTTCTGCTAACCTCGCCATTCGATTCCCGCCGTGTATGAGCTGCGCAAGATTATCGTTGCCCCGTTCTCCTGAACCATGCAGAAAAATGAGCAAGGGATGTTTTACCGCGCTTGTTGCTTTTGCTGGTTTTGTGGGTTTGGCCAACCTATAGGCCATAGAGTCATTCTGTTTGATGAACATTTGCGCTTGATAAGAACCGGCTTGTTGCCCAAAAACTCGAGCCTCCCCAAAATGGACCATTAGATAAAGTCCAAAAAACAAATGAAAGGTGACTGATGGGCGGATTCTATATTGGCGTCTTGTTTTTTGCATGAGGGCTATTTTTTAGGGGATCATATTGTCCATACTTTTCTCTTGACAAAAGATAACTAAAATTTGGACAGCTTTAGGGTTAAAAGTCCTTGGGATGTTGGGTAATTGACCCTGACATTTATTACTTTTGCTTAGTCTTTTAAAACCGAGGCCTCATGAATTTACACGAATATCAAGGAAAGCAGATTTTAAACAGTTTTGGTGTCGACATCCAAAGAGGGATTGTTGCAGAAACACCAGAAGATGCCGTGGCAGCGGCCAAAAAATTAACTGAAGAAACAGGAACTTCTTGGCATGTCATCAAAGCTCAAGTTCATGCTGGTGGTCGCGGTAAAGGTGGTGGCGTAAAACTGGCAAAATCTTTAGAAGAAGTCAATACCATTGCAGCGCAAATTATTGGCATGCAACTGGTGACGCCACAAACTTCTGCAGAAGGAAAAAAAGTACACCAAGTTTTAGTCGCCGAAGACGTTTATTATCCAGGAGCTAGTGAGCCAGATGAATTTTATATCAGTGTTTTGCTCAATCGTGCCACAGGCAAGAATATGATCATGTATTCTACTGAGGGCGGGATGGACATCGAAACAGTAGCTGAAGAAACTCCAGACCTTATTTTCACAGAAGAAATTGACCCCGCATTAGGCATTCAGGGTTTTCAAGCCCGAAAAATTGCCTTTAACCTAGGGTTAAGCGGCAAAGCGTTTAAAGAAATGACCCGTTTTGTGACGGCGCTTTATAAAGCCTATACGGGTATTGATGCTTCTTTATTCGAAATCAATCCAGTGCTTAAAACCAGTGACGATCGAGTGATTGCCGTTGATGCTAAAGTGACTTTAGATGAGAACGCGCTATTCCGCCACAAGGATTATGCTGCATTAAGAGATTTACGCGAAGAAAATCCTGTTGAGGTCGAAGCAAAAGCGGTTGGCCTGAATTATGTTGACTTAGAAGGTAATGTCGGTTGTATGGTCAATGGGGCTGGTTTGGCAATGGCCACGATGGACTTGATCAAGCAAGCCGGTGGAGAACCTGCAAACTTCCTAGATGTGGGCGGCACTGCAGATGCTGAACGCGTTGAAATTGCGTTTAATTTGATTCTGAAAGATCCGAATGTTAAAGCGATTCTTGTCAATATTTTTGGCGGTATTGTCCGCTGTGATCGTGTGGCTCAAGGTATTGTAGACGCTTATAAAAACATGGGCACCATCAACGTGCCAATCATTGTGCGTCTTCAAGGAACCAATGCAGATATCGCTAAGAAGCTCATTGACGAAAGCGGCTTAGATGTTCAATCCGCTATTGAATTTCAGGAGGCGGCCGACAAAGTACAGGCGGTATTGGCCTAAACCTGGTGTATTACTGACTTTTCTCATTGATGATGAGAAAAAAGCCCACCCACGGTGGGCTTTTTTTATCGAAAGTAAATAATTGTTGTACCTTATCGGAGTTCGATAAAACAACAATAGTTTTGAATAACCTTCCATTAATTAATTATGGTCTGTTTTATACGTAACAATATTTTTAATCATTATAACTTTAAATTTCCATTGGACATGTCAAAATTAATTAGACCTAAATTCGGTTTTTCTCTCATCTTATTACTTTCTTTCGTCAGTTTGACTACAATGATGGCGCAACAAACTTATCAACTCGATTGGGGTTTTAATATCAATGGCGCCAATGCATCACTGACCATAGAGCAGGGGGATACTGTTGAATGGACTTGGATCGATACCGGTCAGCACAATGTCGTCAATACGGCAAATGCTGTAGAGACATTTGACAGTGGCCTTCTGCAGGGCGTTGGGACTACATTTTCACATACATTTACAGTAATGGGTGTGAACGATTATCAGTGCACCCCACACAATAGCACTATGTTTGGTACAATAACAGTGACTGCACCGGCATCTAATGACTTTTATTTAGCACCAAACGGAGTCACTTGCATGTGTCCAAATGCTTCTGTTGGGGACTCTGGTGACCCAGGAAATGGGACTGTTTACACTAAAAGAACTCGTTCTGAAATAACCACTGCGAATGCATCTACGACTTGCACCAGTGGAATAACAGATATGTCGTCCTTATTCAATCAAGTTATATTTAACGAAGATATTAGCAGTTGGGATGTAAGCACAGTCACCGACATGAACCAAATGTTTGCTGAATCTTTTGCGTTTGACCAGCCCATAGGTGATTGGGATGTCAGCTCAGTCACGAATATGAATGGCATGTTTTTTCAGGCAAGTGCTTTTAATCAACCAATCGGTGATTGGAATGTTGGACAAGTCACTGATATGACAGCAATGTTTAATGAAGGCGCTTTTAACCAACCTATTGATGCCTGGGATGTGTCAAACGTAACCCAAATGTCCGCCATGTTTTATTTCAACTCAGCATTCAACCAAGCGCTTAATTCATGGGATGTCGGCAATGTGGGCAACATGTTGGATATGTTCAATAATGCTTCGTCTTTCAATCAAAATCTAAATAATTGGAACGTTAGTGGCGTGGTCAATATGTATGGGATGTTTCAGCGTTCATCAATGAATCAAGAAATTGATGACTGGAATGTGAGTTCAGTCATTAATATGAGTTGGATGTTTGAAGGATCCCCATTCAATCAGCCAATCAATAGTTGGAACGTAAGCAGCGTCTTAAACATGGAGGCAATGTTTGGTAATACGGGTTTTAATCAACCATTAGATAGTTGGGATGTATCCAGTGTCCTGTCGATGTACAATATGTTTAATGAGGGGGCCTCTGATTTTGATCAAGACATCAGTTCGTGGACTTTTAATACAAGTGTGGACTTTACAGGGATGTTGAACAGCAGCGATATGAGTATTGAAAATTACGACTTACTGTTAGCGAGTTTGTATAATCAACCTCTTGTGAATAAAGAGTTTGGTGATTTCGGTCTGCAATATTGTAATCAGCAAGACCACGATGCCTTGATCAATGAAAAGGGCTGGACATTTGATGGAGGTCAATTAACAACCACAGGTATCATTGCTCCAGAATCAATTATAGCTGAAACTGATCCCGGAGCTTGTGTGGCTTCCGGTTTGGAATTAGGGATACCTGACGTCTTTGGCTGTGGCACGTTAAGTGTGTCAAATGATGCGCCAACAGAATTTCCGATAGGTGTTACCGAGGTAACTTGGACAGTAATTGATGATAATGGAACAACAGAAACAAGTTTTCAATTTATTGAAATTCAATTAATTAGCGATGAGGCTGAAGTCTGTTATGTTTCAGCAGATGTGATTTCGCCGGAAAACAACCGAGTATTCATCACATCCGACCCAGATTTAAACGGTCAAAACGTAGATTTTCACGAAGTTCTGCGTGAAACACCTTCAGGGGGGTATGAAACCATAGGGTTCATTGTTCCTCCTGAGAATTCCTATTTGGATGCCACATCGGATAATAATGCCCAGGCCTATCGATATAAGGTGCAAACTACAGATGTATGTGGTGAATTACTGACACTTTCTGACTTTCATAAAACCATTTTACTTCAGAGTAATATTGCAACCGATAATTCAGTAAATCTATCATGGAATCCTTATATAGGCGTGGCATTCAATACTTATAATATTTACAGAAGTGTTAATGGAGCTAATTACGAATTGTTGTCGTCAATTTCATCGACTAATACCTCATACAATGACACCTCCGCTAATGTCGTGGACAACTTCTATGAGTATTACATCTCTATCGATGTGGCTTCGTGTAGTACTGATCCATTTCAAAGTTTTGAGCTAGAGTCCAATCGTGAGTTCATCAATCCGAATCTGTCAATCGGGGAAAGCAACTGGCTTAAGAACGCCATAACCGTCTACCCAAACCCAACCTCGAAGTATCTGAATATACTCATTAACGGGAATTTTGAACTCCATGGATTAACGATTTATAATGCTATTGGTCAAAAGATTTTAGAGACGAATGTTTTTAAACAGATAGATGTGTCCGAGATACCATCAGGGATCTATTATTTAGTGATCGGCTCAGACCAAGGAACAGTAACCAAAACAATGGTCCGTAGGTGAGGCCATGTCGTTCAAAATAAAACTAGGAAAACCCGGCCATACTTAAGGCATAGCCCCGTTTTGATTGCATGGGCCACCTAAAAATTGAATTTAACACAGTTTTATGTTTTTGATGGATCGTGTGGCATGATATTTTCAACTAACAGAACATAATGATGCATAATAGGTTTCATTGTAGTTAGTTAAATTGGTTAGTTAGTTGAGTCAACCGCACAGGGCAACCTGATGCGGTTTTCTTATGGTCTTAATTGTTATCGTGGTCGACAAATGGACTATTGTCGGAGCTTGCAATAGTGGTTTTGAGTTCATTGACTTCTTTTTGAGTCAAATCTCTCCATTGTCCTAAAGGTAAATCGCCCAAGTGCAGATGCATCAGACGTACCCGATTAAGGCGGACGACATCGTATTCCAGATACTCACACATCCGGCGAATCTGTCGGTTGAGCCCTTGTACCAAAATGATTTTGAAGGCTGTTCGGCTCAGGCGTTCGACCTGACAAGGCTTGGTTACTGTGTCCAAAATCGGGATTCCTTGGCGCATGCGTTTGAGAAAATTTTCTGAAATCGGTCTATTGACATGAACGATGTATTCCTTTTCGTGTAAGTTTCCTGCCCGAAGTATTTTATTGACGATGTCACCATTATTGGTCATGAGCAATAGTCCTTCGCTTGGTTTGTCCAGTCGTCCGACATGAAAGATGCGTTGTGGATGTTTGATGAAGTCCACAACATTTCCTTTGATCTTGCGGTCTGTGGTACAAGTAATCCCTACAGGTTTGTTCAGCATGATATAGACATCTTCAGAAGGGGGCGTAAGTGGAGTGCCATTAATTTTGATCACCTCACCGGGCATGACACGGTCGCCCAATTGGGCCACTTGATCGTTGACGGTAACCACACCTTGTGTGATCAATTGATCTGCTTGACGTCTAGAGCAATATCCGTTGTCGCTAATGGCCTTATTGAGTCTTATGGATTCTGGATGGTGACTCATAATTGTTCGAGTTGTTTTTGATAATGGTTCAATTGATCTCGCCATTGTGCCGCAGACACAAAATCGAGTTGTTTGGCTGAGGATTCCATTTGTTGACGGGTTTCCCGAATTTTTTTCTCTAATTCAGGCAGTGTCCAATAGGTCGTTTCTTTTTCTTCTGCTAATGCTTTAATCTTGGCCTCAGCGGGACTTATTTTGTCTTTTGCCAGAGCGTTGGTCATGGACTTAACTATCGCTCTCGGAATTTGACCATGATCTTTATTGTACTGGATTTGTTTTTTTCGGCGGTATTCTGTCGCGTCAATCGTGGCTTGCATGCTTTTTGTGATTTTATCCGCGTACATGATGGCTTTTCCATTAAGATGACGTGCCGCGCGTCCAACAGTCTGGGTGAGCGATCGAGCACTGCGCAAAAAACCTTCTTTATCGGCATCAAGAATCGCCACTAAGGAAACTTCAGGAAGGTCTAAACCTTCGCGCAATAAATTCACACCAACCAACACATCAAAGATACCCAAGCGCAAGTCTTGCATGATTTCAACACGTTCTAGTGTCTCAACATCACTATGAATGTAACGACAGCGAATGCCTACTCGAGTCATATATTTGGTCAGTTCCTCTGCCATCCGTTTGGTGAGTGTCGTCACCAAAACACGTTCATCTTTGTCTACCCGCTTTTGTATTTCTTCAAGCAGATCATCAATTTGGTTTTTACTCGGGCGAATTTCTATCGGCGGATCCAGAAGACCAGTGGGGCGGATGACTTGTTCTACATAAACACCACCGCAGCGCGAAAGTTCATAATCGGCTGGAGTGGCACTGACGTAGATGACTTGATTTTGAAGCGATTCAAACTCTTCAAATTTTAATGGTCTATTGTCCATAGCTGCTGGCAAGCGAAACCCATAATCGACCAGATTTTCTTTTCGGCTACGGTCACCGCCGTACATTGCACTGACCTGTGAGACACTGACATGACTCTCATCGACAATCATCAAATAGTCCTCTGGAAAATAATCCAAAAGGCAAAATGGTCTCGTGCCAGGAAGCCTCTGGTCCAAATAGCGAGAATAGTTTTCGATGCCACTACAATAGCCCAGTTCTCTGATCATTTCTAGATCAAAATTGGTCCGCTCTTCAAGACGTTTCGCTTCGAGATGCTTCCCAATTTCTCTGAAGTAATCCAATTGTTGGACCAAGTCATCTTGTATGGACTTGATGGCATTTTGCAGCACATCTTGTGAAGTCACAAACATATTTGCAGGGTAGATGTTGAGCCGGTCATAGGATTCAATGATGCTAAGATTTGCCGGGTCGAACGCCTCGATTTCTTCAATTTCATCACCAAAAAAATGAATGCGAAATGCGTGATCTGCATAACCTGGAAAGACATCCACCGTGTCGCCCTTAATCCTAAAGCGACCATTGTGGAACTCAGTTTCTGTCCTTGAATAAAGGCCTTGTACCAATTGATGCAGGAGTTTGGTCCTGGATATGATTTGTCCCTTTTGAAGCTCAATGACATTTTTCTTGAATTCTACAGGGTTGCCGATCCCATAAAGACAAGAGACCGAAGCGACCACAAGCACATCACGACGCCCAGAAAGTAGAGATGAGGTGGTACTGAGCCTGAGTTTCTCAATTTCTTCGTTAATGGACAAATCCTTCTCGATATACACCCCACTGCTCGGGATATAGGCTTCAGGTTGGTAATAATCGTAGTATGAGACAAAGTATTCAACGGCATTATTGGGAAAAAACTGTTTGAATTCGCTGTAGAGTTGAGCGGCTAGCGTCTTATTGTGTGCCAAAACCAGAGTTGGTTTTTGGACTTGAGTCACAACATTGGCAACGGTAAAGGTCTTGCCACTTCCGGTGACGCCGAGTAATGTCTGCTGTCCTATATTTTGTTGCAAACCATCAACAAGTTGCCGGATGGCTTCTGGCTGATCACCTGTAGGGGTAAAATCACTAACGAGATCAAAGGTCATAGCGGTAAATGAATTTGGCTAAATTACGAAATTGATTTGGCTCCAACACCGATTCTTCTGTTCGGTTCCGGAGCATCAATTCAGGGACGACACTCTGTTAGTAACTGATGTCGATATAAAACTTAAATCTGACGGCTGTTGGGCTAGGACCCTCTGCAATGGGTAGTGCTTTTGTGTCAATCACCACCAGCTCTTGGCCAATATAATCCGGTTGGGGCTGGTAAACATAATGTATGTGCTGCGTGATTGAGTCAACACGTAATGTACTGATCGTACTTTGTGAAGGCTGAATTGTGATCAAGGTTTGTGCTTCTGTAGCAAAGGGCCCAAGATCATAATTCAAGATGTCCTGATGGCGCATCGATATCTGTGGTGTAAACACCACGGTTGTAGCGGCATCTTCGTTCTGCGGTAGGCAAGAGCACAATAAGAATGCGGACAGCACAACAAAAAGAAGGCGACTCAAATAGGTATGACCCAATAAATTTACCATTCTGAATCATAAGATAGGCCATCGAGATCATCGTCATCGAGGCCATATTCATCAAATTCATCGTCTTGATCATCGTTTTCTGCTAAGCCCACAAATTCTGTCGAAGGCGCCTGGTCGGGCAGCTGGCCATGAGCAAAAAGAAGATTAGGATAAGTGACACCGTCTTGTGGTGAGGTGATTTCTGCCAATTCAATCAAAAAGGTCCAATAATTCAGAAAGTCGTAGACATAGATCATCTTGGTCTGGTCCTTATCCAATACATCGGCAAGTAATGTGTCCCGCATCACACCAATATCGCCCTGCACTTCACTCATGTCGAACAATGGAAATTCTTCTCCCTGTTCCCACTGATCATTACTGATGTAAAAAGAAGCCATTTCATCTCCTTCAAAGCTAAAAGCTTGCGTGATGCTATTGTGAAAATCCTCTAAGGTCATGTTGTTGTCCAATTCAAGGTCTCGAAAGACATCTTCTTGGGCATTGAGAATAATTCTAAAACGGTAAATCATAGACGGTACTTAAGGGGTAAAGTTAAAATTAATCAAACAGAAAACATACAAAAATTAATATTCTGACTGTTTATTATTGGTGGCGAAAAACATGTACGGTAAAGGTCATGTTGGCCAAGAGTAAAAAGGCCACCACTTGATGAGCAAGTCCTAAAGCTACTGGTACTTGGAGCAAAAGCGTCAAGACCCCTAACAAAAACTGAACGCCGACCAAGACTAAAAGAGACTTTAAAGCCCCTCTATGCGCCGGTAACTCAGTTCTTTTAAAGCCTAAATAACTCGCCCAACCTATTAAGCCAACGACAAGGTAGGCTAAAGTTCTGTGGACAAATTGAACGCCGCTTTTTCCTTCAACAAAATTTTTCCACACCGGCACGAGTTCTTCAGTAACTGTCTCATGCATCCAAAGGCCATCACTCATTTTTGGCCAATGATTGTGGATCCATCCCGCATCAAGGCCAGCGACAAAGGCTCCATAGATGATCTGTATGACGAGTACGAGGTAGCCCAGGCGCAGAATGTTTTTCATTCCAGACCATTGAGGTCCTCTCTCTTTGTGCTGGGCATAAATAAGGTCTAAGGCAACCCATAGCGTATAGGCAAAGGTCAAAAAAGCCGTGGTCAAGTGCATGGCCAGACGATAGTGACTCACATCAGGACGATCGACTAAACCACTCTTGACCATATACCAGCCCAAAAACCCTTGTGTACTGCCCATCAACATCAGTACAAGACACTTCCTGATGGTGCTGCGGCTGAGTTTCTTTGTGATTAAAAAGTAGGCAAATGGAAGCATAAATACGAGTCCGATCACGCGTCCAATGACGCGATGGATCCATTCCCAGAAGAAAATGTCTTTAAACTCCTCTAAAGTCATTCGGTGGTTGATCTTCTGGTATTCTGGATATTGCTTGTAAAGGTCAAAGGCGGCATCCCATTCTTGTGCATTGAGCGGAGGAATGGTGCCCGCAATCAATTGATAATTGGCAATAGACAAACCCGAGTGGGTCAAACGGGTAATTCCACCAACTATCACCATAATGAAAATCAAGATACAGCCGCTCAATAACCAGTAAATGACGGGTTTAGTGTCTTTCATATGAGTCTTTTTTGAGTTGAAACCAGTTATAAATGTTTTTTTCTTCTCCTGGGTAGTGGTCGTGTTTTTCAAATTCAAAGCCAAGTTTTTCTAGGACGCTAATGGATCTCACATGTTCCACCATGGTAAAAGCCTTAATTAAATCAATCCCTTGATGGTCAAATCCATGAGTTATCAGGGCCCGAGAGGATTCTGTGGCAATGCCTTGACCCCAATATTCTGGCAAAAAACGATAGCCAATATCCGGAACACCGAGTTGTGGAATGTGTTTGAGGCCACAAAACCCAATGAGTTCTTGATCCCCTTGATGCACAACTGCCATCCGGGCGTAACCGTAAGTGGCGTATTCGTTTAGCCATGTCCCTTCAATAATTTCTGCAGCGTGATCCCGTGTGGTGATCAGAACATCACCTGTTTTTTCTTGAGTGGCTTTATTGGAGCCGAATCTCACAACCGCATCAATATCGTCTATGGTAAAAGGCCTTAGGAGCAGTCGTTCTGTGTTTATGGTTTTTGGTGTCGTCATACGCCAGGGGTGAGCCCTAACTCTGCTCCTTTTTTAATCATAAAAACTTTTGCCGCTTCATATTCGTTGGGAATATGACCCTCTAAAATGGCCTCCTTTATGGCGTCTTTTATCTGGCCAATTTCTCTAGAGGGGCCGAGACCAAAAGTCGCCATGATTTCTTCTCCACTCATCGGTGGTTGAAAATTGCGGATGTGGTCACGTTGTTCCACCTCTTGAATTTTTTCACGTACTCGTTGAAAGTTGGCGTGGTATTTTTTGAAGCGTCTTGGATTTTTGGTCGTGATGTCGGCCTCGCATAGGGTCATCAAAGACTCTAAGTCATGGCCTGCATCAAAAATGAGTCGCCTTACGGCACTATCTGTGACCTCTTGAGCGATGACAATGGGCCTTGAACTCATGGCCACCATCTTACGGACAAACTTCAGACGGTCATTTAGGGGCATTTTGAGACGCTTAAAAAGCTTTAAAACCATCTTGGAACCCACAAACTCGTGGCCGTGGAATGTCCATCCATTTTTCTGGTCAAAGCATTTGGTCGGTGCCTTGCCAATATCATGCAGCAGGGCCGCCCAACGCAACCAAAGGTCATCACTGGTTCGGGCCATATTGTCTACGACCTCTAGAGTGTGCCAAAAGTTGTCTTTGTGCAACTGGCCTTCTTTTTCTTCGATACCCTCTAATGCGGTGAGTTCAGGAAAAATAAAAGGCAAAAGGCCTGTTTGATGCAAGAGTGCCAAGCCAATTGACGGTGTCGCTGCAGCCAAAATTTTATGGAGCTCGTCGACAATTCTTTCTTGGGAGATGATCTTGATGCGGCTGGCATTGCGCGAAATGGCCGCCAAACATTCAGCGGTTATGGTAAAATTGAGCTGAGTGGCAAATCGTATGGCACGCAACATGCGCAATGGGTCATCACTAAAGGTGATGTCAGCATCTAAGGGTGTTTTTAGTATCTTTTGATCCAGAGCTTTAAGACCGTCGAAGGGATCGAGAAGCGCGCCAAAGTTATCATTGTTAACACTGATGGCCAATGCATTGATGGTGAAATCTCTGCGCTTTTGGTCGTCTTCTAAGGTTCCATTTTCTACCAGAGGATTACGGCTGTCGGAGCGATAGGATTCTCGCCGTGCCCCCACAAACTCTAACTCTATACCTTGTGTTTTGAGCATGGCCGTCCCATAGGTTTTGAAAACACTGACCTTAGGCTGATTTGGCAGGAGTGAGGCGACCTTTTTGGCTAAGGTGATGCCGCTACCTACCGTTACAAAATCGAGATCTTTGGCCGTAGCGCGTTTCAGTAAATAATCTCTAACGAAACCACCAATGACATATGTTTCTAGATTGAGCATGTCCGAGGCTTGAGCAACAGTCCTAAAAATGGGGTGCTCAAGTGCATGTTCTAATCCTTGTGATGGGTTCATTTACTTTCTGATTACTTGAACCACTCCATCATTTTTGAGCCTAATGACACTAGATGGTTGGTCATTTCTTTTGTTGCGGTCCAAATTTACGACATAGTCTACACCGTCCAAAATTGCTTGGCTAATTTCTTTGAAAATTCCTGGTGTTGGTTCGCCACTGATATTAGCAGAGGTAGAGACCAATGGTTTTTTGAGGTGCTTGATCAGTGTGCGACAAAATTCATCATGCGTGACCCGTACACCAAGAGAATCATCCGCTGCGACTAAATTCTCCGCAACATGACGCGGTTGGTCATAAACTATTGTTGTTGGCCTATCGGCGTATTTGAGTATGTCGTAGGCGATTTCTGGGACCGATGAAATATACTGCTCGAGCATGCGAAAGTCGGAGACCAAGCAAATCAATGCCTTAGAATCATCTCGTTGCTTGAGGGCAAAAATTCTGTCTACCGCGTCTGCATTTGTTGCGTCACAGCCAATACCCCAGACGGTATCTGTGGGGTAGAGGATGATTCCGCCACGCTTGAGTACTTTGAGTGATTGTTCTATTTCAGGATGCATGATGGCTCATCTTTAAAGGTTCAAGTAGTCAAAAGCTTTCGATGCAAAATTACGATTAATGGTGCGACATTCTTCCAAAAGACCAGAATATTGAGGGGCGTTTTTGAGCTGTTGCTCAAAATCGTCATACGAGGTTATTTTTGCCGGATATTTGAAGTCAAAAAACTTTGTTGTTGTCGGTACGGCTAAGACTTTTTTGCCCATCAACAAAGCCCAGTACATGGCATGATAGCTATCGGTTACAAGCGTTTCACTTGCGCCGATAAAGGCGACCATATCCTCCAGAGAGGTCGCATTATGGCTATTGGGATACTTTTTGAGTCGTTCGGCGAGCGCTTGATCTTGGTGAGATTTTTTACCGAATAAAATTCCAATTTCTTGTGTGTTTTCAAAATTTTGATCAAAAATTGGATGAAGGCAACTCACACAAGGCACCCAATGTTCTTTTGTGCTGAAATCCCGAACACCTGCAAGGCCAAAATTTTTCAAGTCAACGTTGTATTTTTGCGGTTTTCCGAATTCATTGGGGTTAGGATCATTGTGTCCTGGACCCCAAAGCACCGTCTTTTTACCACGGTTTTTGAGTGCGCCAAAGAGCTTGATTTGTGTTTCGAAATGACGCAAATTGAGCAGTCCGCCACCACCAATAATGAGATCATTTTGCTGTACTGTTTCACGCCAATTCTTGCGAATAGCCCCTTGAGTTCTGCGCATCCCGTTGATGTCGAGCACCTTGCCTTTTAGTTGGTCAAAATAGAGGTGTGGGGCGCAATAATAATCGCCAATATTATTGGGATCATGCCGGTGTATATTGATGACTCCACGGCTGTCCAATGGGCCCGACAAGATGGCTCGAGCCATTTGTTTTTTGCGCTGCTCGCCATCGAGTAGAGGAAAGACCTTACCCAAAACCTTTTTAATTTTCATTACTTTCGTTTAAAATGTAAAGCTAAGCCTTACGACTTAATAATGAAACCTAAAGCCATGACATCTGCACTTTTGATTTCGACCTACAATTGGCCTGAGGCACTTGAATTGATTTTAAAGACGGTATTGATACAATCCAAGTTGCCCGATGTGGTTTTGATAGCAGATGATGGATCTGACCAACGCACAAAAGTTATTATTGAAGACTTCAAGGCTCAAAGTGCAGTTTTGGTAAAACACCTTTGGCATCCAGATCAGGGATTTCGTAAATCCTCAATTTTGAATAAGGCTATTGCGGACTGTTCAGTTGATTATATCATTCAAATTGATGGCGATTGTTTGTTGCATCCGAAATTTGTCAAAGACCATCTCAACGCGGCCAAAAATGGTGTTTTTCTCGCGGGAAGCCGCATCAATATCAAAGACGGGTACCGCACCGAATTATTTGATCATCAGAACGTTATTTTTCCTTTTGGGTTCAGAGGGTTGCGGAACAAAACGCGCCGTATTTATTGGCCTTTTCTCGGGTATTTTTATCGACCAAAAAATATTTTTTCAAAGAAATTTAGAGGATGCAATACATCATTTTGGCGTAATGATTTCATTGCGGTCAACGGCTATAATGAGGCCTTTGAGGGCTGGGGGCGTGAGGATTCGGATTTGGCATACCGACTGTTGCATCTGGGTTGTGCCATGCAGCGTTTGAAGTATCGCGGTTTGTTGTACCATATACCGCACAGAAATTTGTCAAAGGATCGATTGGAGATCAACGACGACATCGAACAAAAAACGATTGCAGAAAAAATAATTTGGGCCACTAAGGGCCTTGATCAATATGTCATCAAGGCATCTGACGGTACATCAAAAATAATTTGACATAGCGTTTAAAAACAGATTGGGCGTTAATACTGGCCAAAATCCATCCTTCTAAACCATCTAATATACCAAGCCGTATCAAGTACTGGTGCCAAAATCGATAAAACGGCCGCCAAATAAAATGACCAAGATGCACCTTTTTCTTGGCCTCAAACGCCATTTGGGCTTGCAAAGTGCTGTAGCGGTCAAGTTTGGCCAAATAATCAGAAAATGATTTGTACGTATGATGTGGAATGCGCGATTTGAGTCGGGCTGTAGTGCCATCGACTGAGATTGTTTCATGGACCAATCTGCCATTATAGCGGCAGAGCTCGGTTCTGCCTAAACGAATGACCCAGTCGGTTTGAAATCCGGAAAACCTGATTTTTTTACCCATAAAATAAAGTTGGCGACGGATAAAATAGGCCTCGGCTCTTGGCCTTGCAACGGCATCAAGTATTTCTTTTTTAGCTTCAGCTGTAATGACTTCATCAGGGTCAAAAAGCAGCACCCATTGTTGGCTGACTTGATCTAACGCAAAGTTTTTTTGGCTACTGAAATCATCAAAATCTCTGGAGAACACCCGTACATTGTCAAATCTTTTGGCCAAAGAGACGGTTTGATCAGTACTGTGAGAATCTACCAGAATTACCTCGTCGACGAAATCAAGCTGCTGTAAAAAAGAGGTGATGATTTCGCCCTCGTTGAGGGTGATCACGACCGCACTAATGGATGGCTTAGGGCTCAATAAATACTGGTTTTGCAGGTAAATATAAGGATTTTACCCCACGAGTGCGTGTTTGTTTAGGGGTCGACAACAAAAATATACCTAATTTTGTGACAAAGAACCACCGTATTGAATCGAATTGTTATTTCTGAGCAGCACAAAGCGCATCGCGACGCATTGCTGCATTTGGTGACCTCCTTTGACACCAGTGTTGCTCCTCTCATTGGCCAGGGGGATCGCAATGTGATCAAGGCCATGCCTTTTGGCCAAGATATTTTGGCCGTAAAATCATTCAAATCCCCGAATATCATAAACAAGTGGGTCTACCGTTTCTGGCGAAAATCTAAAGCAGAGCGCTCCTTTTATTATGCCCAAAGACTGTTGGCACTCAATGTGGGTACTGCAGAGCCCGTTGGATTTGCGGAGTCCTACAAGTATTTTGGGTTAGACAGAAGTTTTTACCTGAGTCGCGGACTCAAACCAGACTTTACGTTTCGTGAATTGATCCACGACGTGAACATACCGCGGCGAGACTACATTCTTGAGCGGTTTACAGAATTCACTTTTGATTTACATGAGAAGGGTATTTTGTTTCATGATCATTCTCCAGGAAATACTTTAATCAAGTGGATTGATGGCGAAGTGCATTTTTATCTGGTAGATCTCAACCGAATGTCTTTTGGTCCATTGTCACGCAAACAGCGCATTCATAACTTTGCCAGATTGACCCCACTAAGAGCTATGGTCAAAGCCATGAGCAAGACGTATGCGCGCTGCGCCAATATGGATGCTGATCAGGTGTACCGCGAAATGTGGGCAGAGACTGAGCAATTTCAATACAAATTTCACCGCAAGCGTCGTTTGAAAAAGCGACTGTTTTTTTGGCGCCGCTAATATGAAAGTAAAAGAAATCCCATTTTCTATAGCGCGTTCGTTGGTGCTCAAATCCCAACCTATTGAGCGTTTACAATCAATGGACATCCAGACTATTCCGGTGGTGGTGTCATTGACCTCAATCCCTTCTAGATTGCATAAGGTTCCGCTGGTGGTCCGCAGTATACTGACACAAACACGGCAACCGCAGCATATTGTATTGTGGTTGCATGAAGGCATGCGACATCAGGTGCCAAAAGCACTTCAAGAGTTGGTTTTTGAGCGTTTTTCTATTCGTTTTTCGCCCTTGACTTGCTCCCACAAAAAATTGATCCATACCCTCAAAGATTTTGATGCTACAGTAGTGGTCACCTGCGACGATGATTTCATGTACCATCGTACTTGGCTAAGTGCCCTTTATCAAGACCATCTTTTGTACCCTAATTCGGTTATTGCGCACCACATTAGATCGATCCAACGAGATGATCAGGGGCAATTGAAACCCTACAAGCAATGGCGCTATGAACCGCATGTCGACCAGCGCTCTGAATCATTACTGGCCATTGGCGGTAAGGGCGTGCTGTATCCAAAAAACCCCTTCGATTCCCTTTTTGACGATGTTGATTTATTCATGAGGTTGGCGCCAAAGGCAGACGATCTGTGGTTTAAGGCTATGGAACTCTTAGTCGGGACCCCTGTGCGCAAATGCGCCGTTGAGGTTCCCGAGCCACTACCGATTGCGGGTACCCAGACATTCTCACTTAAAAAAGAAAATGTTGATCAGGACAAAAACCTACACCAATGGGCTGCTTTAGCCCAACAATTTGACCTTGAAGTTTAAAGATGCCGCTTATAAAAGCTGTTGAGTTCATCCCTAAATAAATCGATTTTGAGTTTTTGGTAAAGCTCTTGATGATTTTTTTTAGCGCTGCGGCCAAGCGGCGTTGCGTAAAGCTCGGGGTAGTGATCTTTCAAGTGCACGGCACAATGTTTTTCCCCATCGACATAAGCGCTCCAAGCCAGTTTATTGATCCAGGGTGAGAAAATGGTAAAGGTCGGAATGTCCAATGCTTTGGCCATGTTGACGGCACCACCTTCATTGCCAATCAAGGCATCGCATTGGCCTAATAGAGCCAAAAATTGCCCCAGGCTTTGGCCGTAAACTTTTGCCCTGATGCGTGGTTTAGTTTGATCCTCTGTCAAGGCCAAAATCACGTCTACCAAGGCCTTTTGTTTGGGGATATAATTGAGCAAAATAATAGCGGGAGAACATTTGGCGATATGGTCCAATACAGCAGCCATAGTCGCGGCTGGTAAAGACTTATTTTTGGCACTGCCCAGCACGCTCACCATGACCATAGGTTGTCCCGGATCTAAGCCATGTTCAATCAAATGATCTTGTGCCCATTTTTTATCGGCATCTGATCCGTATATGCGCGGCCTCAGGCGCTGGTTTTGAATATCTTCTTCATCAAAAATAAGTCTGAGGCGATCTTCAATGGCATTGCCTGCTGAAGAATAAATGACGGGCGAGCGCTTGATGGACTTTTGGTAAAGCCATTGTGTGTACCATTTATGATAACTGATCCGCTGTGGACTGCCAGAAAAAAGCACCATGAGATTGCTTTCAAGCTTCCCGTAGGCATCGATAATCAAGTCGTAATGTTCTGCTCTAATTGTCTGTAAATACAATAAGAACTCCCTGATCGATTGCTTTTGTGGCTTGGTAATTAATCGGTCGATCGATGGATGGTGGCGAACGACCACTGCGGTATGTTCATGAACAGCATAATGTAGCTCTGCCTCAGGGTAGCGGTTCTTAAGGTGCGCACAAATGAGTGAAGAAATCAACACATCTCCGATCATTTTTTGTTGGATGACCAATATTTTATTCATTACCGAAGCTTATTGCGGCTAAATTAAAGAATAAATGTGGGACTCGAGTTGGTTTGGCTTCTTCCTGCAAGACTTTAGAAATTAGCCTATATTTGCACCGATGAAAACTCCTGAAATATCGGTGGTGATCAGCACCTACAATGCTTTGCCTTGGCTTAAAAAAGTCCTCTGGGGCTATGCCGTACAATCTTTTCAGGATTTTGAGTTGGTGATAGCCGATGATGGCTCTACTGAAGATACTGCTCAATTTATTCAGGAATTTGCCAAGACTGTTTCTTTTGACGTTTTGCATGTCTGGCAGGAGGATAATGGTTTTCAAAAATCTCAAATCCTTAACAAGGCTTTGGAGGCGTGCAATGCGTCTTACGTTGTGATGAGTGATGGTGATTGTATCCCAAGGAAAGATTTTTTGGCGGTGCATCAGCGTTACAGGGCCCCAGGATATTTTCTCTCTGGCGGCTACTTTATGTTGCCGATGAGTACGTCCACAATAATCGACCAGGCGGCTATTGAATCTGGTTTATGCTTTACCAAAGATTGGTTGATGGCCAATGACCTCAAGGCTTCGTTTAAACTGAGGAAGTTGACCTCTGGTGCTTTTATGGCCAAAATTCTCAATGCGGTGACCCCTACCAATGCGAGTTGGAATGGGCACAATGCGTCGGGATGGAAAAAGGATTTATTGGCCATTAATGGATTTGACCAGCGCATGCAATATGGAGGTCAAGACCGCGAGTTAGGGGAACGTTTGATCAATCTGGGCATCAAGAGCAAGCAGATCAGATACAGTGCCATATGCATCCATTTGGATCATCCTCGTGGGTATAAAAACGAAGCATCAATTGCCAAAAATAGAGGGATCAGGCAGGAAACCCGTCATCAAAAATCGACTTGGACGGCCTACGGCATTCATCCAGGGCCGAAATCATAGCCTACCGTTCAATTACTTTGCCTTATCAGACCGCGACGTCGTATGTCCGCAGCGCCTCGTTGAGTGAGGTCTTTTTGTCCGTAGAGGTTTTGCGCTGTCCAATAATGAGCGCACAGGGGACTTGAAAATCTCCGGATGGAAAAGTTTTGGTATAGCTCCCAGGTATAACAACACTTCTGGACGGAACACGTCCTTTCATTTCAACCGGCTCAGCACCTGTGACATCAATTATTTTAGTGGATGCAGTCAAGACCACGTTAGCACCCAAAACGGCTTCTTTTTCGACATGGACTCCTTCCACAACGATACATCGGGAACCAACAAATACATCATCTTCTATCACCACAGGTGAGGCCTGCAGTGGCTCAAGGACACCGCCAATTCCTACACCGCCACTCAAATGAACATTTTTACCAATCTGGGCACAACTCCCGACAGTAGCCCAGGTATCGACCATAGTTCCTTGGTCCACATAGGCGCCAATGTTGACATAACTGGGCATCATGATGACACCGCTTGCCAAAAAGGCACCATGTCTGGCTATGGCGTGGGGCACTACCCGAACACCTTTTTCGGCATATCCTGTCTTGAGTGGAATCTTATCATGGTATTCAAAAATACCTACCTCGTACGTATGCATGTGCTGAATTGGAAAATAAAGAATGATCGCCTTCTTGACCCATTCATTGACCTGCCATCCACTTTGAGTCGGCTCGGCACAACGAAGTACCCCTTGATCGCATAAATCAATGACTTCTTTAATGGCCGTTATTGTTTCAGTATCTTTTAGGAGTGCTCTGTTGTGCCAAGCGCGCTCGATTACGGGTGCTAATGGATGCATGATATAAGATTTTTGACAAAGATAAGGCAGTGATGGAATTCGGTGAAACAATTTGGGTTACTATTTCCTAAAGCCTTATTTTTGCCTGTAATATGGGCAAAATAGTAGCTTTGGATTATGGTCAAAAACGAACGGGAGTCGCCATGACAGACCCGCTTCAAATGATTGCTTCTGGCGTGACAACGGTGTCGACCCCTGAACTGCTCAATTTTCTTGATGAGTTGATTGGCCAGGAAGACATCACCCGAATTGTTGTCGGGGAGCCCAAACAAAGCCGAGGAAATGCTTCTGGTGTCGAAACGCAGATCATGGCGTTCTTACAGAAGTTTCAGGCGCGCCAACCCGGTATGGAGGTCGTTAGATTTGATGAACGATTTACAAGTAAAATGGCCTCGCGGGCGATGTTAGATGCCGGCTTGAAGAAAAAGAAAAGACAAGATAAGGCTTTGGTAGACCAAATCAGTGCCACGATTATATTACAAGACTATTTGAATACAAAATTATGATATACCCCATTGTTGCTTTTGGAGATCCAGTCCTGCGCAAATGTGCAGCGCCAATTCAGGCGAATTATCCCGATTTGAAACAGCTTATTGAAGACATGTTTGAGACGATGTACGGTGCTTCAGGCATTGGTTTAGCGGCACCTCAGATTGGTCTGCCCATCCGACTGTTTATTGTAGACGCGACACCTTTTGAAGATGATGAGGATTTAAGTCAGGAGGATCGAGATGTGCTCAAGACCTTTAAGAGGGTGTTCATCAATGCTCAAATTATTGAAGAATCGGGTGATGAATGGTCCTTTAATGAGGGTTGCTTGAGCATCCCAGAAATTCGTGAAGATGTTTTCCGCAAAGAGCACGTGACCCTGCAATACCTCGATGAATCCTTCACGCCACATTCAGAAACTTTTTCAGGTATTGCCGCACGGATCATCCAACATGAATATGACCACATTGATGGAGTGTTGTTTACCGACAAATTATCGTCTCTCAAAAAACGCATGATCAAAGGCAAATTAACCCAAATATCTAAAGGTTTGATCCGCGGTGATTACCGTATGAAATATCCATTGGCCAAAAAGAAGCGATAAGGGATTTGGAAATCTCGGGCGAAGCGATGATATTTGCCCGCTAAAATTAATGCACACATGAGTTTAGAAAAAATATTATCGATCGCAGGAAAGCCTGGTCTTTATCAGATTGTCACCCAAACCCGGAGCGGTGTCCTTGCGGCTTCTTTGATGGACGGAAAAAAAATAACGGTGAGCGCGCGAGAAAATGTGAGCCTTTTATCAGAGATTGCGATTTATACATTGACTCAGGAGGTGCCTTTAGCGGATGTATTCAAGCATATTGCCAAAAAAGAAAATGGTGGTAAAGCCTTGAGCCACAAATCATCTAAAGACGAACTTGAAGCATTTTTCTTTGAAGTCCTGCCAGATTACGACGAAGATCGTGTTTATGCGAGCGACATCAAAAAGGTAGTCCAATGGTACAATCTTCTCGTTGATACGGGCCATACCGATTTTGAATTGCCCCAATCCCAAGATGGTACGGAAGAAGAGTAGCAATACAAAACATATATGACAACTTAAATCCTCTACTCCCAGAGGATTTTTTATTTTTGAGGCATGAATGATAGAGAGAAACAATTAAAGGCCATAGACCGACTGCTGACCATTATGGATGAGTTGCGCGTGCAATGTCCTTGGGACCGAAAACAAAGTTTTGAGAGCCTGCGACACCTCACCATTGAAGAAACCTATGAATTGGGTGACGCGATTTTGGATAAGGACCTGACCGCCATCAAAGGCGAACTGGGAGACCTGCTGTTGCACATCGTGTTCTATGCCAAATTGGGTAGTGAAGTTGGTGCTTTTGATTTCGGCAGTCTCACAGAGGCTATTTGTGATAAGCTCGTGTCCCGTCATCCTCATATTTATGGTGATGTGACTGTCGCCGATGAGGAGGAAGTCAAAAGAAATTGGGAACAACTCAAACTCAAAGAAGGCAAAAAGAGTGTTTTGGAGGGGGTCCCGAAGTCTTTACCGGCGATGGTAAAAGCCAACAGGATTCAGGAGAAAGTTGCGGGAGTCGGGTTCGACTGGGAAGAACCGCATCAAGTCTTTGACAAGGTTCAAGAGGAGCTTCTTGAATTCAATACGGAGGTCGCAAAACGTGATGCCGAAAAGATGACTGAAGAATTTGGAGACTTACTGTTTTCGATGATCAACTACGCAAGATTTTTGAATATTGACCCAGAAAGTGCCTTAGAACGCACCAACAAGAAGTTCATGAAACGATTCGTCTACCTCGAGCAAAAAGCGCAAAATAGTGGACAAAACTTAAAGGACATGACCCTAGATCAAATGGAAGCCTTTTGGCAAGAAGCCAAGCAATTATAGGGCACGAATACTTTTTTTCTTGGCTTTCCATAGTGATAGATCAGCCTTGCGCATATCAATTGTTTTGTAGACCTCTGCAACCATTGGGTTGGTCTTATCTACATGCTGAAAAAAGCCTAAATTATTTTCTAATTGATTGATTTCTTGACTGATTTCAGTTATTTTTTTGGCCACTAACATGGCCTCCTGTGTGAGTAATTTATCGTTCTCTTGCGCCACCAAACTCGATAGCTTATTGGCATATCGGGACATGGCCACTTCTTCTTTTGACAGGCCAATGCCACCATGGAGCTTATTGAGCAGCTGTTCAAAATCTTCCTCGACATGGCGTTTTTTGGCGGGTACCTTGCCCATGTGTCTCCACTGCTTGGCCAAATCCGCTAAGTGTGCCAGGGCATCGGTTTGTTCCGTTGGAAGTGTCATGGTCCTGGCCTCTGCTAAAAACGCCTCCTTTTGTTTTAAGTTTTGTATCTCCTCTTGCTTAGCCAAGTCCCGTTCCGCATTGATTCGGTCGAAATAGTGGTTGCAAGCAGTTTTGAATTTTTTCCAAAGCTTATCGGCATCCTTGCGCGGAACATGCCCAATCTTTTTCCAATCGCTTTGAATTTTTTTCATCAAAGGTGTTGTCTTCTCAAAATCTTCGCTGTCTTTGAGTGCCTCAGCCTGCTGGATTAATGCTTTTTTCTGATCGAGGTGAGACAGCTGCTCACTTTTATAATTTTTGTAAAAGTCGTTTTTGGCTTGGTTGAAATCCCGTGTTGCTTCTTTGAATGTTTTCCAGATGATTTTATTTTTTTCTTTAGGCACTTTGCCCATCGCAAAAAATTCATCCCTTAGAGTTTGGACGCTATTCATGGCCTCTTGCCAGGCTTTATGCGTGCTTTTGGTTTGAGAACTTTGTGCCTTGATGCCTTCAATAAGCGCCATTTTTTGATCAAAATTTTGGGCTCTTATGGCGTCTTGTGCTTTGAGGTGCAATTCTCTTTTTTCATGAATGACCTTGGTGACTGCACTAAAGGCGTTCCAAACATCTTCACGATATTCCTTAGCTACCGGCCCAAGGTCCTCTTTCCACATTTTGTGTAGTTGTTGGAGTTCGTTAAACGCCTTGGTGACGTCAGGCAGGGCAGATAATTCTTGAGCGCGCTCTACGATTTTTATTTTTTGCTCCAAGTTATGCTTGAAGTCTAAGTCTCTAAATTCTCTATTGAGATCCAAAAAGTCATAAAAATTCTCGACATGGTGACGGTAGGTACTCCAAATCACCTCGTATTGTGCTTTGGGTATCGGCCCAGCAGTGTGCCATTCTTCCTGAAGGGCTTTGAATGATTTGAGCGTGGTGTTGATGTTTTCTTCGAAGGCTAATAGGCCCTTGAAAGACTCGATCAGTGCGCGCCGTTTGCTTAAATTTTCATTTAAATCCTTATTCAAGGATTCGTAATATTGTTTTCTTTTTTTGCGATAGGCGCGGTCTAACTGATCGACTTCTCCGGTATCGGGTAACTCACTAAAGTCCTCTTCTGACCCTCCTGAAGCCAAAAATTCTGCCTTATTTTTAGCCCATACCGTTGCCGCACGTGCCTCTAACTCATGTTTGAGGTCTTCTACTTGCGGCTTGATGTTTTGAATTGGGGCATTATCCAGAAGATTTTTAAAGGTCTCCAAGAGCTCAGTCACCGTCAAAGCATTAAGATCAATAGGGGTGTCGGTCACTGCGGTTGCGGCATCCGTGCTTGTGTTCTCTATATCCGATGCGGAATTTGCTGCGGCTGTATCTTGTGATTCTTGAGCGTCATTAATATTATCGCTCTGTTGTGGTGGTGTGGGTTGGTCTGACATCTGTTTCAATGTTAAGGGTCAAATTAATATGGTGAAGATAATAAAGCTTGTGTCATTAGTAAAATCCTGAGCCCTGAATTTAAGATTTACGAACTTGTCCACAGTGCCCAGGATTTGAGAGCTTGATGCTCAAGCATGGCACGCCCGTTTTTGATTCTCGCTTTTGAGGCCTGTCCTAGTTTTAAGAATTCTGTTTTTTCAGGATTGTAAATCAAATCATAGAGCACATGTTGCTCGTCGATGAATTGATAAGGGATGGGAGGGATGGCCAATGTATCAGGATGTGTGCCAAGCGGCGTGCAATTGACAATCAACTGATACTGTTGCATGATTTTTTCATTTAAGTCGTCATAGGTCATGCAATGCTCGCTGAGGGATCTCGAAACTTGCGCAACCACAAATCCAAGTGCTTTCAGTACATATATTATGGCTTTTGATGCGCCCCCAGTGCCTAAAACAAGGGCGGTTTTATCGAGCGAGGGCAGCCATTCTTCTAACGACTTGGCAAATCCGTAATGATCGGTATTGAATCCAGTCATGTGCCCGTTTTTTTTGATCTTAATCGTGTTGACGGCGCCAATGGCTAGTGCTTCGGGATCAATACTGTCCAAATAAGGGATGATCGATTCTTTATACGGAATGGTGACATTAAGCCCTTTAAAAGGGCCTTTTTTGGCCAATACATCTTTGAGGCGGTCTAAGTTGGGCAGGTCAATATTTTGGTAGGTGTCCTTCAGCCCATCTTGATCAAATTTTTTGGCGAAAAAATCCTTTGAGAAGGAATAATCAATGTTTCGACCGAGTAATCCATATTGGGCCATAATTATTTTTTTTTGGAAAATTTATAACGTTCTAAACCATAAACAAGCGCAATACCTGAACAAATAAAGAGTACCGCAAGGATGGTTTCAGTGGTTAATCCCGTTGGGAAATACCGGCTAAAATCCTTGATTACAGGCCTGCCCTGTGGATCAATCAACACCTCGCCAAGACTGTTGTAGTCATATACTTTGGTTTTCCATGGCCAAACAACGCCGAGTGATCCAGTGATGAAGCCAATAATGACGGCGTAAGTCACTTTCTTATGCTTTTTGATCACTGCAGCGAGCAGATGAGAAAATGCCACTAATCCAGTGAGCGAACCGAGTGAAAAAACAAGGAGAATCGTGATCAGTGCCCGTTGTTCTGGTTGGTCAAAAAATGACAAATCCCACTTGAGCAGATGCGCAAATAAGTCGTACAGGGCGTTAACTGAGTCCACAAGCAACAATACATAATTACCCAATAGCATCAGTATGAAGGAGCCTGAGAGTCCTGGCAATGTCATTCCAGAGACACTAATGATGCCACATAAAAATACAAACCAGAGCTGGTCGTTTTCGCGAGCCGGCTCTAAAAGGCTTATGGCTAAACCCACAATAATACCCGCAAGCAGATAAATTCGGTGGCTGTAGTTCCATTTGCCGAACTCCTTGGTGATGTAATAAATGGAACCGATGATCATCCCAAAAAACGCACTCCACACGTAAAGTTCGTGTTGGATCAACAAGTAATCCAAAAGCTTAGAAACACTAAAATAACTGATGATCATGCCCAAAAACAACAGACTCAAAAATGGGCCGTTGATGTATTGATAAAAACTCTTTATCCGTCCCCCAAAAAGGAGCCGCCATGCCTTGGCATTGACTTTTTGGAGGCTATAGATGAATTCCTCATAGAAGCCTGACACAAAGGCAATCACCCCTCCAGAAACGCCTGGCACTTTGTTGGCCGCACCCATGGCGACGCCTTTTACGACTAACCAAAATTGATCTCTGAGGGTGCGCTTGTGGTCCATTAGTTGCGGTCTTTTTGTGCCACCCGTTCTAAAACGAATAAGGTCAGAAAGCCGAGTGCCATAAGGCCTATACCCATCCATAGTTGAGGGTCGGCACCAGCATTGATTGTGGCATACTCTCCTGGACTGATGCTTGTTTCAATTACAGATTTGAGTGTTTTGAAATCATTCTGCTGCTTTTGGGCCAAAGACAAGGTGCCCAGATTAAATTGCTCAGTCATAGGGTAAATGGTTCCATCAGAAACCTGCATGACTGTCCAAGTTTGTTTCCAAGGCCAAATCTTGTTCAAGCTTCCGAGGACAAATCCCGTGAGTACAGCCAGTGTAGTTTGCGCATAATGATGGAACAGCCATTTGAGGGCTCTTGAAAAACTGAGCAAGCCAATGACCGCCCCAAGCCCGAAGAGCATGATTCGTTTGACGTCAAAGTCGTGCATGGCGTCACTCAAAACTTTATAAGCTCCGAGGATGACCAGGATAAATGATCCTGATATGCCCGGAAGAATCATGGCGCATATGGCCAATGCCCCAGCAACAGGGAGAAACCACAAGCCCCCGAGACCGGAGAGTCCTGGCATGACACTAATGTAATAAGCCAAAAGTCCCCCGATGACCAAAGCGATCACACGGCGTATATTCCATGTTTCAATTTGTTTGCCAATGTACCAGACACTGGCCAGAATCAATCCAAAGAAAAACGACCAAATCATGATGGGTTCTTGCTCGATAAGGTACTTCGCCACTCTCATGAGGCTGACAAAACTGGTCAAAATTCCCAAAAAAAGCGCAATCAAAAAATTGCCATTGAGTTGGTGCCAAAAGGCTTTGAAACCTTCCTTGCGCCACGTGCGGATCAGGGATAAGTTGATGCCGCTGATGGTGTCAATCAATTCTTGATAAATCCCAGAAATAAATGCTATAGTGCCGCCAGAAACACCTGGTACCGCATCTGCAGCACCCATAGCGATGCCTTTAAGAAAAATTGAATAGAGCCGAGATTTCACGGATAAGATAAATTAAGTATTCTCTCAAAAATACTCAATTTAAACGGAAGGTTTTTGGTGATTTTGGATTAATTCTTGGACACTCAAAAGTGCATGAACCTTAGGAAATAGAATTTCAATCACCATGACAAACTCGTGATTCAAATGGAGCCCATTGATCATATGGAATTGTCCTTTATGCTGGTCATTGAGCAGATAATAAAGCCCCCCCAAACGGAACTCGATTTCCGCTTGATCTGGATGGAATTCACAGGCTTGAAGTAAATTATTGATGGCCGCACGGTGTTCTCCTAATTTGATCAATAAGTCACATCGCGATAACCATGTGGTGAGTTCATAATTGCCTAGTTCAATGGTTCTTCTGAAAGCATGTTCTGCCTCTTCGTAACGATTGAGCTTCAGGCTGATGCGCGCATGGCGTTTCCAATATAGGGCATTATCCCCGTCAATATTGACGGCTTTTTCAATAAAATAAAGGGCCTTGTCAAAATCTTTTTTCTTGACATAAAAGTCCGTAATAGCAATCCAGGCCTTATCAAGAAGTGCATCTTCCTCGACACATTTATTGAAAAATTGTAGGGCCAAATCCGATTGCCCCAATTTTTCGTAACATTTACCAATGCGCAATAGGGCAAAGGAAGTGGGGTCGTCTAAGGTCAGTGTTACCATATAACTCTCAATGGCTTGACCATAATCCTTGAGGCGCTCTAAAACCTTTCCTTTTTCGAGATATGCCCCGATGAATCGGTCATCACTAATGATGGCAAAATCAAAAGCGGCGAGCGCTTTCTGATAATCCTTGAGCTGATAATACTGCTTTCCGATTTGGTGCCAGGCGACCTCGCAATAAGGATTGTGGTCTAAAAATTCATTGAGGTAAACGATGGCCTCTGTATGTTGTTCTAAAAATTCAAAGCAATACATGACATTATAAAGGGCAGAATAATCCTCAGTATCTTCATCGACACAACGCATGAAGTACGTCTTAGCGTTTTCATAGTCCTCCAAAAATAAATATTCCATGCCGATGAGTGAAAGGACATCGAGTTGGTCTTCCGAAATACTCAGGGCTTGCTCTAGCAATATAATGGCCTGCCGGTGTTGGTTACGGCGCGACAAAATATTGGCTTTTTGAATAAATATTTCTTCGTTAGACTGCTCTAGGATATAGAGTTGGTCCAGCAGGACTTCTGCCTGATCGAGTTTGTTTTCAAAAATCATCATCTCTACCTCAAACAACTTCAAATTCATTGACGTAGGATGTTGTGCCAAACCCAGTTTGGTTGCTTTTTTCGCTAAAGCAATTTTTCCATGCTCCAAATAGTGGTGGATGATGCCTTCAAACTCTTCTGAATCGAAGAAGTAGACGTCGTTGGTTTGCAGCATCGATTCAAAACGCGATAGGGAGAATTGGTTGGGTTCGTCGGGACTCAAGTGCATCAAGCGTGAATACTTTTGGTTATTTAAAGGTAAGCACGGGACTTGAATTGTATTTTAGCCTAATGTTTTCTTGTTAACAAGCTTATCAACACGAATTGAAAATCTTATAAAATTGACTTTCAATTAGTTAAAAATAATGTGATTTATTGAAGCTCGTTCAAGACCTCTAAGATTGTCGCGCAACCTTCAGCGATTTCTTCGTCTGTAATGGTCAGTGGTGGTGTCAATCGGACTGCCTTATCTTCGTAGAGCAACCAAAACAAAAGTACACCACGTGCTTTGCATTTGAGCACCACTTGATCCGTCAGGGATTTATCTGGTAGAATGATCGCCAGCATTAGGCCTATTCCACGAATTTCTTGTATGAGCGGGTGTTGTAAATGATTTCTGATGAGTTGTTCCTTGCGCAGTACATCCGGCATGAAACCAGGTCCTGTGATCACCTTTAGTGTCGCTAATGCGGCAGCGGCAATCAGTGGATGTCCCCCAAAAGTTGTGATGTGTCCTAGTTTTGGTTGCGTACTGAAATAATGCATCAGCTCATGCGAAGACGAAAGGGCCCCAATGGGCAGGCCACCGCCCATGCCTTTGCCCATCACCAAAATATCGGGTTCAATTGCAAAGTGCTCGTACCCAAAAAGCCGTCCTGTTCTGCCAAAACCGGGTTGTATTTCGTCAAGAATCAAGAGCGCCCCCGTTTGTGTACAGCGCCGGCGTACAGCCATCAAATAATCTTTATCAGGGACGATGAATCCAGCACCACCTTGGATAGTTTCTAGAATGACAGCAGCAGTCTGGTTGGTGATCATGTCCAATGCGCTAGGATCATTAAAAGGAATGCCATGGCAATCTGGAATCAAAGGTTCAAACGGGGCTTTGCGCTGGTCAAAATCCATAACACTCATCGCACCCATGGTATTGCCATGGTAGGCTTTTTGGGCATAGATGATCTGTGTTCTTCCAGTGGTAATTCGCGCTAATTTTAAAGCAGCTTCTATGGCTTCCGTACCACTATTCACGAGATAGGTCGTGGTCAAATTTTTGGGAAGATACTCCGCAAGTAACTTACACAGCGTTACGGCTGGGCCCTGTGCAAATTCGCCATATACCATAACATGCAGATATTCTTGCGCTTGCTTTTGTATGGCTTCAACTACTTCGGGATGGCAATGGCCTACACTACATGCTGAGACCCCTGCGACAAAATCCAAATATTTTCGCCCTTGTGTGTCATAGATATAACTCCCGTGTGCACGATCGACGGTGAGGCCCATAGGATGGGGTGTAGTTTGGGCTTGGTACCTGATAAAGTCTTCAATCATAGCCATCACTCATTAGGCTTGGGTTTTTGATCTGAGGAATCGGTCTTGCCTTTAGTGTCAATGACTGCATTGGTCTCGAGATCAATGACTTGAGGCATTGGAATGCCACGAATAGGGATGAGATCAGGAAAAGTTTTCCCGGCAAATAAATCTTCCTTATAAAACAATCTTTCATTACCGCGCCAAAGAAAGCCTGGCAATATTCTGGCGTTCTCTGGAAATTCTGAAGAGGGGTAGACTTTTCCTGGAACTTTGTTGATGAATCGAATGCCTTTAATTCTTTGCTCGTCAAGGTAGAGCTGAATGGCACTAGAAACAGTATGATTGATGCCTACTAAATCCTCGTTTTCATCGCGCGAATAAAAAATGACCTGACTATTTTTGATGATGTCGACCGTGTCTAGCTTGTTTTCGGTAAAGTTACCGATCAATATACCTCCTTTGACCTGGTTAAAACCCTCTAGGTCTTTTTGGATCATGAATGCATTGTCAAACACTTTAAGCGAATCCATCTCCTCGCGGACCAAGTTCTGTATCAAGTGTATCGTGTCTCCAGTAATTTGGTTTTCACCTGACCACAAGATGGGATGGCCGAGCATTTCGGTCAGACCGATTTTTTGTGTCACCACAATGGAATCACAAAGACCACTTGTGCGTTCTGATATGGTGACACCAGGTTTGAAAAAGCGGGCCTCATAAAATCCTTTGATCACTCTTTGGTCTGGCTTTCCAGTAATGCGCAGTGTATCGGCGTGTATATAAACGGAATCTTGTTCTTGCAAACTCACTGCCACCGCTCGGTTAGTGATATAGACAGAATCTTGCGCTTTAAAAACTTCGGCGTAGTGCCCGTGCACCACTGTCTTGTTTAATGAATCGATCAGTTTGATGTGGTTGGTTGCAGAGGCAAAACCCTTCGAGCGATCAAAATAAATACTGTCGCCATAAAGCACACGGCTGTTGTAATCCACTCTTGAATTTTTAACAAAGTGACCAATATTAGTTCTGGTATTGTAATAACCTCTGTCACAATAAATCGTGCTGGTTTCACTGTCAATTTTTGAGGCGCCATATAAGTAGGCGAGCCCAGATTCTGTAAAAAAGTCGACTCGAGGCGCATTGACCGTATATGAAGGATTGGTGATGGTGACCGCAGACTCAAATTGATATTTTTTAGTGTTGGTAAAATAGCGACCAATACGACTGGTCAAGATACTGCTGGTATCGCGGACCGTGCCGCCACTCAGGTAATAAGCCTCCTGCTTTTGTCGGTCAAAATATAGGGTGTCAGACGCCAAATTAGTTTGGGGTTCTTCGAGAATGACATTTCCTGCAGCAAAAGCGAATGAAGTGTCGCCATTGTATTCCCCGTAGTCACTGTACATTTTTATGGTGTCACCTTGAGTAATTTTAACAGAGCCAAACGCCTTTACAAAATTCTCTTTAAAGTAAACAAGTGCCTGATCGCACCACATGTGAACACCGTCATGTTCGATTTGTACCGGGCCATTTTGATCTCGAGAATAGATGACCGCTTCAGGGTGTTCGGGACTTTTTTCAAAGTAGCCGGAAGTCACAGAAACTTGCGTGGTTTGGACACTATCGACCGCCACCGCATTTTGCGCCCTTACAGCACCAGCGGTCCCGAGAATAATTACCAGAACACCGATGGTTAAGAAATGTTGAGTTACAGAGGACACCACCTGACTAAAATACCAACAAAAATTGAATTTATCGATGTATGGTTTGTTTTCGGTCAGGACCAACAGAAACTATTTTGATCGGAACTCTGAGTTCTTGCTCCAAAAAGTCTATGTATGCCAATAATTCATTGGGCAACTCACTGGCCTCTGTAAGCCCTGTCAAGTCTTCTGACCAGCCTGGCATGGCGGTATAGATTGGTGTGACATGTTCTGGTTCAATGTCATAAGGGAAATGGGTGATGATTTGCCCTTGGTAGTCATATGCGGTACAGACCTTGAGTTCATCAAAACCACTTAAAACATCACCCTTCATCATCATGAGTTGGGTCACGCCATTAATTTGAACCGCATACTTCAGTGCCACAAGATCTAACCAGCCACATCGTCGTGGCCGACCCGTTGTCGCGCCAAATTCACGTCCCACACGCCCCATGGTTTCACCGTCTGCATCAAAAAGCTCAGTAGGGAAAGGGCCACTCCCTACCCGTGTGGTATACGCTTTAAAGATGCCGAAAACATCTTTGATCTTGTTTGGAGCAATACCTAAGCCCGTACACGCCCCAGCTGCTGTGGTATTTGAAGAAGTCACAAATGGATAAGTTCCAAAGTCTATGTCAAGCAAAGATCCTTGAGCACCTTCAGCCAAAATGGTCTTTCCGGCATCCATAGCCTCAAAAAGGTAGGCCTCACTATCGATAAAAGTCAAGGCTTTAAGCTGTTGAATTGCCGCAAAGAAATCGGCTTCAAGAGCGGCCAAATCATAATCTAATGCCACATTGTAAGCGGCGATCATGGCTTCGTGCTTGTTGGCCAAACTGCGGTATTTTTCTTTCCAATTAGGAAGTTCAATATCACCAATACGGATGCCGTTACGTCCGGTTTTATCCATATAGGTCGGGCCAATTCCTTTTAATGTCGAGCCAATTTTGGCTTTACCTTTTGCCGCTTCACTGGCTGCATCTAACAGCCGGTGTGTTGGCAAAATGAGGTGCGCCTTTCGGGAAATCAACAACTTATTTTTGATGTCTAGTCCAAAGGGCGCTAGATTTTCTAATTCTTTCCTGAAAATGACGGGGTCGATCACCACACCGTTACCCACTAAGTTAATGGCTGTCGGGTGAAAAATACCACTGGGAATAGTGTGCAACACATGTTTGATCCCATCAAACTCTAGAGTATGACCGGCATTTGGTCCACCTTGGAATCGGGCGATGATATCATAATTTGCCGTCAATACGTCGACAATTTTACCTTTTCCTTCGTCGCCCCATTGGAGCCCCAATAATAAATCTACTGCCATAAAATGAATTATTTGGTCGCCTTCCGACGGCCATAGAAATAAAGTGAATGTTTCGTAATGTCGACATCAAAGATGTCTTCGATGGTTTTTTTGATGGTTTGTATCCGTGGATCGCAAAACTCAATAACTTCTCCGTTACTCAAGATCAGATGGTCGTGTTGCTTGTCGAAATACGACTTTTCGTAATGCGCCTGATTCTTGCCAAATTGGTGCTTGCGCACCAACCCGCAGTCTAATAAAAGTTCGATAGTATTGTATAAGGTCGCCCGACTCACGCGATAATTCTTGTTTTTCATATCGATGTACAAGGACTCAATATCGAAGTGCTCGGTTTGGTCATATATTTCTTGCAGAATAGCGAAGCGTTCAGGTGTTTTACGGTGCCCTTTTTCTTCTAAAAAGCCCGTAAAGACATTTTTTACAATCGCTTGATTATTAAGTTCTGTCGGTGTCTTCATGATCAGAAGCCAAAGTTACTTAATTATACTCTGGTGACTTTATCGATACCATTTATTTTTTGGATGTTTTTAACCAAGTTATCAAGTATAGACTTGTTTTTTACCTTGACGACAATAGTCCCAATAAATGTGCCATCGTCGGTATCAAAGTGCACACTTTTCATATCGATATGCAGGTTGCTCGAAACTACTTTTGTGACACTATTGACCATGCCAAAGGTGTCGATGCCCGATATTTTCAGCGTGGCCTTGAAATCGCTTTGACTCGAATCAATCCAGTTGGCTTTCATGATGCGGTAATTGTAATTGCTTTGCAATTGTAGTGCATTGGGGCAATTGGTTTTGTGCACTTTGATGCCTTCCTTAATGGTCAAAAAACCAAACACGTCATCACCAGGAATGGGGTTGCAACAGGGTGAGAGCTTGTAGTCCAATTTTTGTGCGTCTTTACCAAAAACCAATTGGTCGTATTTGACCGTAAGCTCCTCTTTATGCAACTGTTCTGAATTCTGGGGCCGTCGGATGCGGTTTTTGAAAAAATTCACAAAAGCGTTGCTGTTGGAGGCGGCAAATTCTTTGAGCATTTTATTGTCGATGATGCCCGCGCCGATGCGGTAAAATAAATCTAAAGAAGTCTTGAGTTTGAAAAATACCACCAAACGATGAATGACTTTGTCGTCTAGGGTTATTTTCTGGGCCTTCATTTTTCGGGCCAAAATGACTTTACCTTCTTCTGCAATTTGTTTTTGTTCTTCTTTAAGCGTTGATTTTATTTTGGCAATTGCGCGCCCAGTTATGACATAATTCAACCAGTTGGCAGTAGGTTTTGTTTTGTCAGAGGTAATGACTTCTACTTGGTCTCCATTTTTGAGCGTAAAACTCAGCGGTACCAATTTACCATTGACTTTGGCGCCCCTTGTGTGCTTGCCTATTTCTGTGTGCACGTGAAAGGCAAAATCTAAGGCTGTAGCACCCTTGGCCAAGGAATAAAGATCTCCTTTTGGTGAAAAGACAAAAATTTCTTTTGCGTACAGATTTAATTTGAAGTCTTCAACAAAATCCACCGCATCTGTCTGCGCTGTTTCAAGGGTTTCTTGCAACTTATTAAGCCATAAATCTAGACCTTCATCGTCCTTGTCATCATTCTTGTATTTGTAGTGCGCGGCATAGCCTTTCTCCGCAATTTCATTCATTCGTTGGCTTCTGATTTGCACCTCTACCCATCGGCCTTTTGGCCCCATGACGGTGATGTGTAGCGCCTCATATCCCGTTGACTTAGGCGATGATATCCAGTCTCTTAATCGTGTAGGGTTGGGCCTGAAGTGATCGGTGACAATTGAATAAATTTTCCAAGCCAAGAATTTTTCGTCGCTGGGGGCACTATTGTAAATGATGCGGATGGCAAATTTGTCATAGACCTCGTCGAAGGTGACATTTTGTGCGACCATTTTGCGCCTAATCGAAAAAATAGATTTGGGACGACCTTTGATGTCAAATTTGATGTGCGCTTCCTCTAGGCGCTCTCGAATGACCTGCGTGAAGCTTTTGATGAAAACATCTTGGTCTTGTTTGCTGTCTTTTATGTTGCCGACAATTTCATGGTAGATCTTGGGCTCTGTATATTTGAGTCCGAGGTCTTCTAGTTCAGATTTGATGTTGTATAGGCCAATTCGGTGTGCGAGCGGCGCATAGATGTATAAGGTCTCTGAGGCAATTTTCATTTGCTTGTCTGGAGCCATACTGTCCATGGTTTGCATATTGTGCATCCGGTCGGCAATCTTGATGATGATCACCCTAATGTCTTCGTTGAGGGTCAAGAGCATTTTTCTGAAATTCTCAGCCTGTAAAGAAGCATCGTTTTGGTATTCTAGATGAGAAATCTTGGTCAACCCATCGACGATTTTAGCTACGGTAGAGCCAAAAAGTTCTTCTATATTTTTAAGGGTATAACTGGTGTCTTCAACCACATCGTGCAACAAGGCGGCGGCAATAGAAGTCGCATCGAGCCCAATTTCTGACGCTACTATTTTGGCTACAGCAATGGGATGGAATATGTAGGCCTCTCCACTTTTTCGGCGTTGCTCTTTATGCGCGTCAACAGCAGTGTCAAAGGCGGTGCGAATGAGTTTTTTGTCATCTTTCGACAAAGTTTGGTAACTGATTTTCAGCAGCTGCTTGTACTGTTTGGCAATTTCCTTGTTCTCTAGTTCTAAGACGTCTGGACTCATCTACTAAAATTACAATAAAGTTTAAAAGTGACAAGCACCTTGTTCAAAAGAAAAACGATGCTGCCGACATTTTTGGTCTTATGGTCTACAGGTGATCTGGTGTTAGTGCGATTTTTGGCGGATCGCCTCAAAAAGAAGTATTCCAGCAGCAACAGAGACATTCATGCTGTCAATTTTACCGCTCATTGGAATGACAATATTATCGGTACTCTCTTGGGTCCAGGTAGGGGAGAGTCCCTCGGATTCAGTACCAACAACAATTGCTGCGGGGCCTTTAAAGTCAATTTGTGTATAAGGTACAGCCGCTTGAAGCGACGCACAATATATCGCAATGCCATTTTTTTTGAGATAAGCAATGATTTCATCCGTAGACCCCGTCCGGACTTGCATGGTAAATATCCCGCCGACGCTGCTGCGAACAATGTTCGGGTTATACAGATCCGTTTTTGGATTGGCAATGATCATGGCGTCGACATTTGCAGCGTCACAAGTCCTGAGTAAGGCCCCTATGTTTCCTGGCTTTTCTGGTGCCTCAGCGACCAAAATCAAGGGGTGCTGTCGTTTGAATTTTATGGTTTCTAACGACTGGCTTTGGGTGCGGCACACCGCCAAAACACCCTCGGTAGATTGTCGGTAAGCCATTTTTTGATAAATGTCTTGGGGCACTTCAATGCGCTCAAAAGAACCATCAATAATGCCAATGAGCGCGGTTAAAGCACTATGATCGATAATTTCGGGGCAATACAATAAGGTCGTGACTTCAAATTTTGATTTGACGGCCAACTGTATCTCTCGCAGGCCTTCAACCACGAAAAGTTCATGACTTCTTCGTGCTTTGGCCTTGTCTCTCAGCGCGACAATCTGTTTGACCAAGGGATTTTGGCCGCTCGAAATAAATTTGGTCTGCATCACTTTTTGGCGGGGATTAAATCATGTGCTAGTGCTGCCTGTATTTTTCAGAATAGCGCTCATATAATTCCGTTTGATGGGTCTCAAGGGACAGACGGCGGCCATCGATAAAGGCATGTGTGAGTCTATTAGTCCGCATGTCAAGTGCATCACCTTGACTGACAAACAAAGTGGCACTTTTGCCCGCGGATAAGGTGCCGTATTGGTCATCGATACCCAAAATCTTGGCAGTATTTCCAGTAACTAATTTTAACGCTTCCTCTGGAGCCAAACCTTGACCGGCAACATGTCCGGCATAAAATGGCAAATTCCGGGTGCTCATGCGTTCCATTGAGCCTCGTGCATTAAGCCCTACCAAAAGACCTCCTTCGACCAGTAGTTTGGGCAATTTGAACGGTTGGTCATAATCGTCATCGTCTTGAGCGGGTGTGGCATGAACACGATCGACAATCACAGGAATTTCTTGTGCTTTGAGAAAAGGGATTATTTTGTAGGCTTCGTAACCACCCACTAAGACCATTCGTTTGACACCGAGGTCGCGGAGTTGATGGACGGCATCAATTATTTCTCTCTCTCCATCGGCATAGACATATACTGTTTTGGTGCCATCAAAAACACCGGTCAAGGCCTTGAATGCTTCATTTGGTATTGTAGGTTGTTCTTGTCTATAACTCATTCCAGAGTCAAAATAAGTTTTGATCGCTTGCGTTTGCGCACCATAATTTTTGTTAGGCGTCCAACCTCTGCTTTCGCCTGCCCACCAGCGGCCGCGGCGATAGGTATTGGGCCAGTGCAGATGAATCCCATCATCCAATTTTATGGCCGCATCTTCCCAATTCCACGCATCTAATTGTACAATCGATGAGGTACCAGAAATGGTGCCGCCTTGCGGTGTTGTTTGGGCCAACAGGATGCCGTTTGGACGCATGGTTTCAACCACACGACTTTCAGCGTTATAAGCAATAATACTCCGGATATTAGGCAAATACTCCCCGAGCTCAGCGTCATCTCGTGTCTGACGGACTGCATCAATTTCTACAAGTCCCAAAGAAGAAACTGGAGCAATAATCCCAGGATAAACGTGTTGGTCACTGATGTCAATAATGGTGCCCACTGGGCTGAGGTCTTGACCGCCGATGGCCAAAATTTTGCCATTATCTAATATGATGTTGCATTTGTTGATAATGGTACCATCTCCGATATGAGCAGTTCCGCCCGTTAAGGTGACCGGGCCTTCAGATGGTGTTCCTGGTGTTTGTTGTGCGTGGGCCATGCCCATAAAACCAAGAATGAGCCATGTGTAAAGTGTTATAAAGTGTTTCATTGTTGGTTTAGTTTATCGTTTCACATTCAAAATCTATTCTATCACGTTTGCGGGGTGCACGTTTTGGACCACTGCCGTCGCTTTTGTCTGAAATCATGATTTGGATCAAGTCATTTTTTTCTTGAGCCATCGCCAAGCGCTTTTCTTGATCTTGGGCCAAGTCGAAATATACAGCGCCATCAACCAATGTTTTTTCTGCCTTGGTGTAAACGGACAATGGATGTCCGTCCCAAAGCACTATATCAGCGTCTTTACCTTCTCTCAGACTTCCTGTGCGGTCATCAATATGCAGTAATTTAGCCGGGTTAATGGTGACCATTTTCCAGGCTTCAAGTTCCGACATGTCGCCATATTTTATCGTTTTGGCGGCTTCTTGATTGAGTCGACGGGCCATTTCGTCATCGTCGCTATTGATTGCTGTTGTGACGCCTTCTTTTGCCATGATCGCCGCATTATATGGTATGGCATGGATCACTTCATATTTATAGGCCCACCAATCGCTAAATGTTGAGGCGCCAACCCCATGGGCCTTCATTTTGTCCGCGAGTTTATAGCCCTCTAGAATATGTGTAAAGGTATTGACGGTAAAATCGAATGACTCTGCCACCTTCATCAGCATATTGATTTCACTCTGGACATAACTATGACAACTGATGAAACGCTCGCCATTAAGAATTTCAGCTAAAGTTTCGAGTTCCTCATCGACACGATAAGGAGTCCCACTATTTTTTAGTTCTTGATAAGATTTTGCTCGATTAAAATAATTGACATAGAGTTGCTCGACACCCATGCGTGTTTGTGGGAAACGATTAAAACTTTGCCAATTGCTCTGCTTGACGTTTTCACCCAAAGCAAATTTGATGAATTTAGGCATGTCCTTGTAAAGTAAGCCTTCGGAGTCCTCACCCCATTTGAGTTTGATGATGGCGGATTGGCCTCCAATAGGGTTGGCCGATCCATGTAAAATTTGAACAGAGGTCACGCCTCCTGCCAAATTCCGGTAAATATTGATGTCTTTGGGATTCAATACATCAGAAATCCGGACTTCTGCAGATGAATTTTGCCCCCCCTCATTAATGGTCAAGGCCCCAATGTGTGAGTGCTCATCAATGATCCCAGCGGTGAGGTGTTTGCCAGTGGCATCAATCACTCGAGCTCCTGGCGCTTTAAGGCCTTTACCAATTTTATGAATTTTACCCGACTTCACCCAAAGGTCAGTCTCGGTCAAAGTTCCTTGATCTTCTCCCGTCCATAAAGTCGCGTTACGAAACAATATAGATTCTGCCTGTGGAAGGGCCTCATTGCCATAGCCAACATTTGGATAAGTCACCCGCAATGGCCCTGCTGACAGAGTTTCCGATTGTGAAGATGGGTCTTGGCTATTTGCGGACTTGACCTCATTTGTTTGGTTCCGCTGGGCTTCAAAAGGTATTTCTGAGCCATTTTCTAGAAATAATTTACCTGAAAATCCACCGACTTCATTAATTCTTGCCGTACCTCTGACCACCGCATCGGTCATTTTGTCCTTTACAGACCACTGCAGCCAATGGTCAGTATATTGCACAGATCCTTTAGTTAGACTGTCTCCAACACCAAATGACAGACTAAGTTTGGGAAGGTCTCCACTGATTTCTAATGTTCTTGATTGGTCAGAATAGGTCATTGTATAGGTCCCCTGTATTTTCTTAGCGCCACGATCTGTCAATTCATAGACTTGACCTTGTACCCAGTTTTCGAGCATTTTTGTATGGGCGGCAAAAAGAGGCCCATCAGTCACAATAAAATTGGCCCATTTTCCTGCCTCGAGCGTGCCTATCTGGTCGCTTTTACCCAATAATTTGGCTGGAGTTGTGGTGAGCGCTGCCAATGCTGATTGTGGGTTGAGCCCTGCGTCTATTGCTTTTCTGAGTTGCTTGCTGAACTCGTTCGTGCGCTTTAACTCAAAGGTGGTCAAAGCAAAGGGCACATCATGTTGGTCCAAGACCCTGGGGTTATGCGGGGCTTGTTGCCAATGACGAAGATCTTCCAGGGCAAGGTGTTTGGCAAAGTAAGGGTCGCTAAGGTCATAGGCCTCAGGAAAATTAATCGGCACGATATAAGCCGCATTACTGGCTGCAATGGCGTCAATATTTTCGTAGGCATCTTGACCGCCCACAAGAATATAGGGCACCCCAAATTGCGCGCCAATGGCATGAGCCCGCAGGGTGTTGGATTGATCTCCAGCTTCAAAAAATGCGGGTTTGTTCATTTGGGCCCCAAGAGCCGTCAAGGAACGATCAGTGGTATGACCTTGCTTATTGAACCAATCAAGATCGTGATACATTTGTCTCAAAAGCGCCATGGACCCCATGAGCGAACCAGGGTAGGATTGAGCACTCTGGGTGCTTTTGTCAAAAGAAAAACATTGGCTGGCAGCAGCATCAATGATGCGCTCAGCATCTGTTGAGCCATCGTTAAGAGCCACCACAAGTCCACTCCCACGCGCGATACCATCCATTAAATGTGTGTGTGCCACGCCAAAGCCTTGAGCTCTCAGCGCTTCGGCTTGCTTTTTGTCATAGGCAAAAGAATTTACGGCATTTTGTTCTGGGCGGATGTGATCGTTCCAATAATATCCTTCACGAGTGGGCTCGTATTGCGGCGATCGTCGTCCCCCTCTATTGGCTTTTGGTTTTTCCACCCCAAAATCTGTGTAAGCATCAATAAATGATGCATATACGTGCAATCCGGAACCATCTTGGGTCAAAACTTCGGCAGGCACTTCGACTTTTTTTCCAGCGGCAATAATTTTGCCGTCTCCAATCAATATCGTTCCATTCTCTATGGTGCGGTCTGGGGTCACGTGCAGAGTAACGTTGGTCAAGGCATGACGCACCGCATATGATTCATTGAGTTGGTCGTTTTTTGGAAAGTAATCTTGGGCCCAAAAGGCGTGACTCGTCAACACGCAAATAAGTAAAGTGGTGAGATGTTTCATGGATCAGAAATAGAATTAGCTAATAAAGATATGAAGAGTACCGAATAATTCTGTCATTTTTTCGGTTTTATCAATGTGCTTTTTTAAATCGGACGGTCTTGGTAATAGTTCACCAATAGGGCGACCATATAGCTATAACTCTGAATGCCTTTCTCTTGATTGTTGGCCTTGAGAAATTGGTCCCAAAATACCTTTGAAAGTCCTTCAAATGGATTTTTGTAATGTGCCCAAAACAACCTCATTTCGCGATAGCTTTCCAGGATGCCTGTATTGATGGTCGGCAATAAACGATCATAGGCGGCGCGGTCCCGTCTGGCGACTTCGTTAATGCAATACCGCAGTGAAAAAATAGCCCCGGCATAACTGATGTAAGGATCAGAATGATGCAAGGTGGCTAATGTGGCGATAAAGTTGGCCTCGTTTTCGGCAGCATAACCCATTTGGTGCGCTTGCTCATGGGCACTGACTACAGGGAACTTGTGGTTTTTGATTCTATTGTTCACCTGAGATTCTCCTGTCAGGGGATTATAATAACCACTGTACCCCATATAGGTGAGTCCCAAACTCCATAAGCTCTCTTTTATGCTTGTGCCGCTGTAGTCGAATAGTGGCAGTTCCTGACTCAATTCTCTATAGCCTTCTCGAGATAATTCAAATATGTTCTCTTGCGAATAGGGCAAATCAATTTTGAGGCTGTCGGGGTAGCCCAAAGCGCCGTGTAACGTATTGCTCTTATCGATCAGCCGTTCTGTCAGTGCGACAAGTTGCTCTGTAGTGTAGGAGGTTTGGAGGCCCATCGTATGGTGCAGAGGCTGTCGGAGATAATTTAATCCCCAGATCATATGGAAAGTGAAATAGACCACTGATAGTGTGGCGACAACATCGACCATGAAAGCGGTCGGCTCTGATTTGAGGCGTTTGACATGAGCAAATAACCAGCGACAGGTCAAAATCATGAGCGCAGCATAGATCAGATCTCCGATAGAGAATGGAATCCAGCCAAATAGATAGCGCGAAAGGCTACTCATCAAAGGATAAACCCCTTGGCTGTAATAGGTTTCGACAAATTGAGGATAGTGCCGCAGGACCAGCAAACCAAAATATTGCACGGGCAACAAAAGCGCTAAAATGACTCGTGTTTTTCTCTGCATAGTCAAACATACAAAGAATTATTTGACTTAGAATTTTTTCACACATGAATAAAAAGTACCTTTGAATCACTCAATAAAACGACTGATGAATCACAAGATAAATGAGATAGAACCACAAGAAGTTTGGCGTTGTTTTTCGGCTCTGAATGCTGTGCCAAGGGCCTCTAAGAAAGAAGAAAAAGTCATTGATTTCATGGTGCAATTCGCCAAAGAGCTTGATCTCTCTGTAGCAGTTGATGCTGTCGGTAATGTCTTGGTCAAGAAGCCGGCTTCCCTTGGCATGGAAAATAAGAAAACTGTCGTCATGCAGGCGCATCTTGACATGGTCCACCAAAAGAATAATGATACAGAATTTGATTTTGATAAGCAGGGGATCGATATGTATGTGGATGGTGACTGGGTTCGGGCAAGAGGGACCACCTTAGGGGCCGATAATGGTTTGGGTGTGGCGGCAATAATGGCTGTATTGGCCAGCAAGGATATTGTTCATCCAGCACTAGAGGCTTTGTTCACCATAGACGAGGAGACGGGTATGACGGGCGCAATGGGGCTTCAGGGCGGATGGCTTCAAGGTCAGATCCTTCTGAATTTAGACACCGAGGAAGATGATGAGATAGGTGTGGGTTGTGCCGGCGGTGTTGACGTCACTGCTTTCGGACAATTTGACGACGAGCCCAATCATTTGAATGGTGGTTTTGAAATTTCTGTGACTGGATTGCAAGGTGGTCATAGTGGTATGGAGATCCATAAGGGCTTGGGTAATGCGAATAAACTAATGAACCGAATTTTATGGGCATTAGATGAGCAGGTAGTTCTGTCAAAGCTTCATGGTGGGAGCTTGCGCAATGCGATTCCTAGAGAAAGTGTGGCCATTATTGCCGTCGCGCAAGAGCAGAGGGACCAAGTCCAAAAAGTTTTTGATCAAGTCAGGTCCAGTATTTTGGAAGAATATAAACATTTAGAACCGGAGTTGTCCTTGACGCTTGACCCATGCGCTGCGCCTGCTCGTGTGATGTCTCAAGCAGATCAAAAGATATTCCTTTCTGCAGTCCAAGGCACCTTCAATGGTGTTTATCGGATGAGTCCGGCGATAGAGGGATTGGTCGAGACGTCAAACAACGTGGCAAAAGTGACTTTAGATCAAGGCCAGATTCAGATTGATTGTTTGACAAGATCTTCTGTAGATAGTTCTAAAGAAGATCTGACCAACAGTTTGAGTGCCGTGTTTGGATTGGCAGGTTATCAGGTGCGTTATGCAGGGACTTACCCGGGCTGGGCTCCCAACATGGATAGTCCTATTCTGAAAGTAATGGAGGGACTCTACTGCGATATATTTGGTCAGCAGCCTAATGTGGCTGCCTGTCATGCCGGTTTAGAATGTGGTATTCTGGGGCAAAATTATCCAGATCTTGATATGATATCTTTTGGCCCCACAATAAAAGGCGCACATTCTCCAGACGAGCGTGCGAGCATCAGTTCGACGCAAAAATTCTGGCGTTTCCTCAAGGCTGTTTTGGCAGAAATACCTCAAGCATGATCAAAAAAAACAGCCCGGCAGGGCTGTTTTTTTTGATCAAGTTACCATTATGTGATTGGTCAGCACAACAGGTTTCTTTTATTCCGCAGAAAGTAATTCCAGTTCAAAAATGACATCAGCGTTAGGCGGGATGACATTGCCGGCGCCTTGTGGACCCCAAGCCAAATGAGAAGGGATAAATAATGTAATCTTATCTCCAATACTCATTTCGAGTAAGCCTTCTTTAAAACCAGGAACCAGAGCTGATTCTTGACTGTATTGCGACATCATCGGCTGGTATTGATTATTGGCTTTTCTCTGGAGGTTGACCTGCTCATAGGCTTCGGCAGTAGACAACATGCTGGTGTCAAAAAGACTGCCGTCGGTGAGGTATCCCGCATAATTGAATCGGACTTTGGCACCAATGGCTGGTTTCATGCCCTTACCTTTATGGTTCCAATGAATATTGATGCCCGAAGGATAGCTGTCCACGGTTAGTGCCAGCGAGTCCAAGCTTGCTTTTTTGGCCATAATGACTCCAGCAACACGTTCTGCTTTGGCCTTTTTGTCGGCTTCAAGATTGGCGATTTCATCGGAGAAAGACGGTGCGCTCACCCCCTTGTTAATGATGTTGATGGTTTGAATGACGACGGGTTCAGTGGGCTTATCGCCTGGTTTGCTCGTCGCAACTGCACCAATAGAATCAACAACTTCTTGACCCACTACAATTTCACCAAAGACTGTATGCTTGCCATTGAGCCATGGTGTTTCTTTTAGGGTGATGAAAAATTGACTGCCATTGGTTCCAGGTCCTGAGTTGGCCATTGATAGTATGCCTTTAGATTGATGTGATAGGCTATCTACAATTTCGTCGGTGAAGGCATAGCCTGGAGTTCCCGTGCCGTCACCACTTGGGTCACCACCTTGGATCATAAAATCTTTGATCACACGGTGGAAGGTCAGCCCATCGTAAAAGGGCTTATTCTGGTAGGCCGAATCTACTTGTGGATGAGTGCCTTGGGCCAATTCCACAAAGTTAGCGACGGTGAGTGGTGTGCTTTCGTGATAAAATTTAGCGACAAAAACCCCTTTATTCGTGATGAATTCAGCATAAAGACCATCCTCAAGAGCCGGGTACTGAGAGGTACAGCCTGCGAAGGTTAATGCTAGGGTCGTGACAAGTAAAATAAGCTTTTTCATAAGTGTATTAATTATCTAAATTGGACATTTGATTTAATTTTAAGGACACCACTATTGGTGTATTTGCCCCTATTTTGCCTTCTAAACCATAATAACCATATGCTTTATAAGAAGGAAGGACTAATGTAATAATTTCTTGGGCTTTCATGAGTTTAATGCCTTCGCGAATCCCCGAAATCAAATCTTGTTTACTTTGGTCGACAAGGTATTGCACTGTGCCGACCTCGTCGTAACTCAAGATGGTAAGGCCGTTCAAATCTTTCACTTCATAACTGAACGAGACCTCACTTCCTGTAACAGGGGTAGGGGCTTCTATGGCCACCTTAAGGTCATACGCATACCAAAAGCCATCTGCAGAGGTTTGGTAGGCGTGTGTGGTGTCCTGGGCTATATAGGTTTCAATCGCCTGAACTTCCGCTGCAAAGCGCTTGATGTTGCGCGCGACAGAGGCCTCAATAGAAGAACCTGTGCTCTGTTGGGTGGGCCGCCTTGATTCCGGGCTTTTGCATCCAAGAAACCCTAAAAGCATGAACAAAATAACGGCAAATAATCTAAATGGCATTGAGTTGATTTTTGTATTGGGGCACTTGTTTCATCAAAAAGGCAATAGCATCCGCCATCGAACCGTCAAATTTTCCACCAGCGGCATTGGTATGGCCTCCGCCATGAAAATAATTCCGAGCAAAATCATTAACAGAAAAATCACCTTTACTGCGCAGAGACATTTTGATGATGCCTTCGTTCTTGTTTTCGATAAAGATCACGGCAAATACAACACCTGCGACACTGAGGGCGTAATTGACAAACCCTTCGGTATCACCTTTCTTAAAATTATGTGCTTCTAACTCGTCTTGCGTTATGGTGATGTAGGCCAAGTTATATTCAGCCCGAATCACCAGATTCGCTAAGGCCTTTCCAAGCAACCTGAGTCGATCAGGACTTTGGGTGTCATAAATATGATGGTGAATTTCGTGATGGACCGCGCCAGCTTCGAGCAGATCGGCCACGACTCTGTGCGTTCTTGGCGTTGTCGCCGAAAACTTAAAAGACCCCGTGTCCGTCATGATGCCCGTATAGAGATTTGTCGCGATGTCTGCAGAAATCAAGTTTTGATCCCCCAGTGCTCCTATGGTATGATAAACCATTTCACAGGTACTGCTCATGGTCGTGTCGCTATAAGTGAATTGCGCGTAGTGATCGGGTTGTTGGTGGTGGTCAATCATCACAAATATTGACTTTGTTGATGCCAAAACCTCACCCAATTCACCTGTTCTGTTGAGGGCATTAAAGTCAAGGGTGAAGACCATTTCGGCATGCTCGAGGAGCTCCTTGGTGTGTTCTATTTCTTTTTCATAAATGACAATGTCTTGACAGCCGGGCATCCATTTTAAAAATTCTGGAAAGTCATTGGGCATCAAAACGACAGGGTCATGACCTTTTCGCTTCAGATACCAATAAAGTCCGAGGCACGAGCCTACCGCATCTCCATCGGGGTTTTTGTGCCCAACAATTACTAATTTTTTAGGCGTGGTGAGCAGTGTGCTCAAAGTCTGCCAATCTTGTTTTGTCATCGCAGACAAAGATACAATTTCTTGATGGTTTGCAATTTGATTATTGCCAATTAAAATACTACTTTTGCGGCCAAATTAGTCAAACACCATGAGAACAGACAGAACATTTACAATGCTTAAGCCCGATAGTGTCGAAAAAGGAAACATTGGGCCAATTTTAGAAAAAATCAGCAGCGCAGGATTCAAAATTGTTGCGATGAAACTGACACAAATGACCACCGCAGACGCCGAGGCGTTCTATGCGATCCACAGTGAGCGTCCTTTCTTCGGAGAGTTAGTGAGTTATATGACTCGTGGACCAATCGTCGCGGCTGTTCTTGAAAAAGATAATGCTGTAAGCGATTTCAGAACACTAATTGGTGCCACTAACCCAGCGGAGGCCGCTGATGGAACCATCCGTAAAATGTTTGCGGATTCTATAAGCGAAAATGCCGTTCATGGCTCTGACAGTGACCAGAACGCAGAAATCGAAAGTCAATTCCATTTTGCTGGTCGCGAAATATTCTAACACAAATTGACCTTAACGCATCTAAATTGAGCCGCTTTGAGCGGCTCAATTATTTTAGGACCAACTCCGAAACCAATGGGGCGTCGAGGAACTCATTGACCATGGAGATGATTTTCTCCTTGCCATAGGATAATTCTTCGCGTAAAACAGAGGAGCTCAGATGGACCACCAAAGTGTTTCCGTTGAGCATGACCTTTGTGGTGTATTTTGAAATAGGTGGCCCCATGATGTGGTGCCAAGCTTCCTCAGCCGTCACTTTGTTCAAGCCTTTTTCCAATTTACTCTCCTTAATGTAGGTCTTGAGTAAGTCGCCAATATTGTGCGATGAAGCGTTGCGTTTTGCCATAAGACTATTATAGAGAGTAGATTAGGGAATGATAGGGCAATGCTTGTTTCATTGGGGCTTCCCGTGTTATAAGTTGAAAATTTTGTAACTCTGATGAACTGATTTCACAACGTTTTCCGTGCGTTCCCCATGGGTGTCACTGATGAATATTTGGCCAAAGTTATCTTGATCAACAAGGCCAATTATTTGGGCAACACGTGTTTCGTCGAGTTTGTCAAAAATGTCGTCGAGAAGCAAAATTGGCGCGACTTCACTTTGGGTTTTTAAGAAATCAAATTGGGCCAGTTTCAGCGCAATCAGAAATGATTTTTGTTGTCCTTGTGAGCCAAACTTTTTGATGGGATGGTCCCCTAAATTAAATTGGAGGTCATCTTTATGAACCCCATAATTGGTGTATTGCGTGGCACGATCCTTGCCAATATTTTGTTTTAATGCTTCGATTAAGGGCTGCTCATTAAGCCCACTTTGATACGTTATGGATACGGATTCTTTGCCTTGGGCAATAAATGAATAACGCTCTTTAAAAATGGGCAGAAACACCGACAAAAACCCACTGCGTTTTTTATGGATTTGTTGCCCATACAAGTCCAGTTGGCCATCGTATATGGCCAAAGTATCGGCATCGAAAGTGTGGTTGAGTCCAAAATACTTGAGCAATGCGTTGCGTTGCGAGAGGACTTTTTGATAAGCCAAAAGGTCTTGTAGATAAGCACGATCCCCTTGAGAAATGACCCCATCGATAAATTTACGTCTGGTGTCACTGCCCTCGGTAATCAAATCGCGATCGCTAGGAGAAATGATCACTAGAGGCAAAAAACCAATATGATCGCTGAGTTTGTCATAGAGCTTGCCATTGCGCTTGATCGATTTTTTTTGACCTTTTTTCACGCCCAAGACAACGTGTTCTTTTAGGTCGTGTTTCTGGTATGTCCCATCAATGACAAAGAAATCTGACCCATGTCTGATATTTTGCACTGAAATGGGATTAAAGTAGCTTTTGCCAAATGAGAGGTGATAAATAGCGTCCAAGGCGTTAGTTTTGCCTACGCCGTTAGCGCCAACAAAGCAATTGATTTTGGGGTCAAAGTCGAAGGACTGAGATTCAAAATTTTTGTAATTCACTACAGCTAAGGATTCTAAAAGCACTTTTTGGGTTTAGTTTGATGGTCCTAAGATGGCTTTGGACCAGAGGTTTAGGGATTAAAACTTCACTGCAAAATATTGATTTTTCCCTTTTAAATTGTAATAAAAATTATATTTTTGCCCCTCAATATTAAGAGATTATGGCAACCTACAAAAAACGCGGATACAAACCCAAAACAGCTCCTGAAAAAGAGGTCGAACTAGAATCGGACAGCACAACTGCTGAGGTATTTAATTCCCTTGATCAAGGCGCTTCAAAGACGGAAGAGTGGGTTGAGGCCAATCAGAAGCCTATTTTTACAGCGGTCGCGCTCGTGGCGATTGCTGTCTTGGCATACATTGGTTATCAGAAGTTTGTCGCAGAGCCGCAGCAAGTAGAGGCCGCAAACGAGGTCTATCAAGCCAGTTCATATTTTGATCAAGCCTTAGTCGCCACAACTCAAAAGGACTCATTATTCCGTATGGCACTCAATGGTTATGCAGGGAAATACGGCTTACTCGATATCGTTGATAAATTCTCAGGCACTCCAGCAGGAACACTGGCAAGCTACCAAGCGGGTGTTGCTTACTATAATCTCAAACAATATGATTTGGCGATTCAATTTATGGACCAATATGATGGTGATGATGAAATCGTTACCCCTTTGGCAAAAGGACTTTTAGGTGATTCATTTGCCCAATTGAATCAATACGGTGAGGCCCTAAAATACTACAATGAGGCCGTGGCATATAGCACCAATGAGGTGACAACACCGCGTTTTTTGTTGAAAGTTGGCACTACGGCAATGACTTTAGGTGATTACGCTCAAGCGGAAAAGGCGTTCACACGCATTACTGATGAATTTGGTGAGACGAACGAAGGCGCTCAGGCTAAGACTTATTTGGCCCAGACACAAGCCAAGCGCTAGTCTATGGCTACCGTAAACAAACATTTATCTTCTTATGACGCGTCGGCATTGCCAGACGCGTCTTCATTTCGATTTGGTTTAGTGGTTTCTCAATGGAATGAAGAAATCACAGAAGGTTTGGCTCAAGGCGCTTTGGCGACATTCAGTGATTGTGGTGTGGCCGCAGATCATGTCACCCGATGGAATGTGCCCGGCAGTTTTGAGCTGGTTTATGGATGCCAGCGCATGATGGCCAAACATCCAGAAATTGACGCTGTCATTGCTATCGGTAATGTGATCCAGGGCGAAACTAAACATTTTGATTATGTCTGTCAAGGGGTCGCTCAAGGCATTAAGGACCTCAATCTGATGGGCATTACTCCAGTCATTTTCTGTGTCCTTACCGACAACACGAGACAACAATCAATTGATCGAAGTGGAGGAAAGCATGGAAATAAAGGCGTTGAAGCCGCAGTAGCTGCAATTGAGATGGCGGCCCTGAGGTCGGCAACACAATAGCCCTTTCCTTTCCGAAAATTAAACCAAAGTCATGGGCTTAAAACCCTTGATTTTCGCTAAATTTGAGTTGCGGACATCATGATTAAGTTTACTCTCATAAAGCGCCTTAAAACGAATAATCGTTTTAATTATACTCCTCGTTATTACAAGGGTAAGCCCGACATGGACCACACCAAGCCAACGACAAAGATGGACCATTACGTTGACGCTTTGAACGAAAATGATTTTTCTGGCCATTGGCAACAAGCACGGCACAAATACAGAAATAGGGACAATAGCTCATGGAACAAAACAGTTTTGATTCTGATCGCCCTATTGACCCTGATGGCGCTGTGGGTAATTGATTTTGATCTTTCTATTTTTTATCGTTGAGCACCGCCAATCAAATAAAGCTTTTGCCAGACCATGTGGCCAATCAAATTGCTGCAGGTGAGGTCGTACAGCGCCCTGCTTCGGTAGTAAAAGAATTGTTAGAAAATGCTATTGACGCTGGTGCTGACCAAATCACCTTGGTGATCAAAAATGCAGGAAAAACATTGATTCAGGTGATTGATAATGGTTCAGGAATGAACGCTGTCGATGCGCGCCTTTGTTTTGCGCGTCATGCCACGTCTAAAATCAAACAAGCCGACGATCTCTTTCAGCTCCAAACTAAAGGCTTCCGCGGGGAGGCCCTAGCTTCAATTGCGGCTATAGCGCATGTTTCTTTAAAAACAAAAATTGCTACAGCAGAGCAAGGCGTGCGTTTGGTCATAGAAGGTAGTGCTTGTACCAAAGAAGAAGCCATTGTCATGAATAGTGGCACAACAGTCACGGTCAAGAATTTATTTTACAATATTCCAGCCCGCCGAAACTTTTTGAAGGGTGACCATATTGAACTCAAGCACATTATAGAAGAGTTCCAGAGGGTGGCATTGGCCCATCATGCTATTGCCTTCAAGATGGTCCATAATGAGGCGGATCTTTTTCATGTGTTGGCCAGCAATCGCCGTCAGCGTATTGTGGCAATTTTGGGTGCCAAAACAAACGAAAAACTGGTGCCGGTCCACGAAGAAACAGAAATAGTGACTGTACAAGGTTTTGTCCTAAAACCCGAGTTTGCCAAAAAATCAAGAGGCGATCAGTATTTTTTTGTGAATGACCGCTTTATCAAAAGCCCTTATTTGAATCATGCGATAGCGGCAGCCTTCGAAGGCTTGATTAAGCCTGGCTACCACCCGGGCTATGTTTTGTATCTGTCTGTGCCTCCTCAAACCATAGACATCAATATCCACCCTACCAAAACAGAAATTAAATTTGAAGAAGAAAAATCCATTTATGCGTTGTTGCGGGCGACCATCAAACATGGCCTAGGACAGTTTAATATCGCTCCAGTAATTGATTTTGACCGTGATGCGACTCTAGAAACCCCATATGCCTATGCTCAAAAACCTGGAAGTATGCCCACGATTGAGGTCGACCCAGGTTTCAATCCATTTGCTAATCCTGAGTCAAAGGCCTACAGCCAGCGCAGTGCACCATCAGAGAGGGAGCCGTCATGGTCTTCTTTGTATGTGGGCCTAAAAGCCGAAGAAGACTTTCAAAGTATTGAATTTGAGAGTGATGAGGTCACGGGACAATTATTCGATACACTCGAAGATCCTGCTCCTAAGATCTGTTTTCAGATCCAGAACAAATACGTCATCACTTCTCTAAAGAATGGCCTGATCGTGGTGCATCAGAACTTGGCGCACCGCCGAATTCTTTACGAACGTTTTTTGAGACGCATAACCATGCAAGACGGTGTCAGTCAGCAGATATTATTTCCGCAAGAGTTTGCGCTTTCTGCGGCTCAAACGCTCACAGCCCAAAATATTATGGAATCTATGGACAGCATGGGATTTGTTTATAAAATGAATAGCGACGGGATCATCTTAGAGGCCTTACCCCTTGGGGTCCCGCAGCATGAAGCCAAGGACATCATTCTTTCGCTGCTGGACAACGAAGATCAGCAGGACCCTCAAGAGGGGTTTAGCCAACTCGATGTCATGGCACGGGCATTGGCCAAACACATGGCCATAAAATCAGGACAAATTTTGGCTGCAGAGGCACAAGAGCATTTGATCAACGAATTATTTGCCTGTAAGGAACCAAGTATTTCTCCAGAAAATCGACCAACTTTTGTCACTTTAGACTCGAGTGATTTTGATAAAAAATTCAATTAAATGCGTAACATCTCAGAAACCATAAAAGTTCTTGTTGTCTGCAACATCATTTTCTTCCTCGGAACACTTGTTTCAGGTGATGTCATCTATCGCTTGTTTTCGCTTTACTATTTTGACAATCCCCACTTTTTTGTTTGGCAGCCTTTGACTCATATGTTCATGCATGGAGGATGGATGCATTTGTTGTTTAATATGTATGCCTTGTGGGCCTTTGGATCACCGCTTGAAGCACAATGGGGCAGAAACAAGTTTTTATTTTTTTATTTTTCAGCTGGTTTGGGTGCTGCATTGATCCATTCTTTGGTGAATTTTTATCATGTTTCATCAGGTATAGAGGCTTTGATGTCTCTAGGAATGTCACAACAAGAAGTTTGGTCCTTACTCAACAATACGCTGGATCCGGGATCTTACAGAGTCATACCTGAGTTGGGGACACAAGCACAATCATTTTTCACAGCCTACAATACACCCGCAGTCGGTGCTTCTGGCGCGATCTATGGTGTTCTGGTTGCATTTGGTCTGTTATACCCACATGTAGAATTGATGCTTATTTTCGTCCCTTTTCCTATAAAGGCCAAATACTTTATTCCTATTTTGATAGGATTAGATTTGTTTTCAGGTTTGACAGGTACTTCATTACTGGGACAGAATATTGCCAATTGGGCGCATATTGGTGGCGCTCTATTTGGTTTTGTGATGGCTTATTATTGGAAGAAGAATAGTTTTAATGATAGACGATGGGATTGATGAAAAGGGGAGAAGGATTGTATCAGCAGCTTTTGAAATCTGACGCGATGACGAAAATTATCGTGATCAATGCGTTGGTATTTTTGGTGATTGGTATTTTATCCTCCTTGATGCAATGGCCCCCTGGTGCCTTATACCAATACTTTGCCTTGCCTGATGCCTTGTGGTCATTTTTGGGCCAACCATGGAGTTTGTTGACCTATAGTTTTTTGCATTCCGGTTTTCTTCATTTGTTATTCAATATGCTTTGGCTCCAATTTTTTGGTCGCTTTGTGTTGAACCTGTTTCCCGAGCGGCGCTTTGTGAGTTTGTATTTGTTGGGCGCCTTGAGTGGAGGATTGGTCTACTTGTTGGCATTCAATACATTTCCCGCTTTTATGCAAACCAATGGACAGCTCGTTGGCGCTTCGGCATCTATCATGGCTGTAATGACATTTGCGGCGGTTTATAGTCCGTATGCGCGGGTGCGTTTGTTTGTGTTTAATTTTAGTCTTTGGCAAGTGGCGGCGTTTATGGTTTGTTGGGACTTGTTCCGTTTGCCTTCAATGCAAAATGCCGGTGGTTTACTGGCACACTTGGGTGGTGCAGGTTTCGGTTATTTATATGCCAGAAAATTGCAGCAAGGCAAAGACATCGGGAAGTGGTTTGACCTCTTGATTGACCGGTTGCTGCAATGGTTTCAAAAAACACCCAAGCAGGGTAGCTTTCAAAAAGTTTACCGCACTAAAACCAATAGAAACACTGGTGTGTCTTCCCGAAAAAAGAGTTCGTCAAAATCACCCGAGGCCTTAGGCCATCAACAGCGGATTGACTTGATTTTAGACAAAATCAGTAAAAGTGGTTATGATAGTCTGTCTCAGGCAGAGAAGGATTTTCTGTTTCGTTCAGGAAATGATCTTTAAATAATTTTAAATCATAAATGGTACGTCTGCTGGCTCAATTCTTTTTTGGACTCAATATCGCTGCAGCGCTATTGTTGTTGGTGTGCTTCTTTTTACCCTTCATGCCTCCATCTGAGTTCGCTCAGCTGACCTTGTTGAGTCTCGGCGTGATGCCTTTGATCATAATTAATACCCTTTTTGCTGTTTTTTGGATGGTGAATTGGGACAAACGCTTCGTGTTGTCTGCAGTTCTTGTTCTGTTGAGTTTATGGCATTTCGAGGGGCTTTACCAGTTCGGTAGTTCAGAATTAGTGCCACAGGAGCGCACAGGTTTAAAGATCATGTCCTATAATGTCCACCTTTTCAGTGCCTATGACCATGAGCCAAATCCAGAAATTGTGGCCCGCGACATCAAGAGTTTATTGGCCAAAACTGAGCCAGATGTTTTGTGTTTGCAAGAATATTATCTCAATCACGGTGCTGATTTTAGTGCATATCCCTATCGTCATATTTATTTTAAGGCACCAAATAAAGTTTTGGGTCACGCTATTTTTTCGAAATATCCAATAGGGGAAACTGGTAGCCTGGAGTTCCGAAATACGGCCAATAACACCATTTATGCGGATGTTATTTTTGGCAGTGATACTTTGCGCATTTATAATGTGCACATGCAGTCCATCGGAGTAGTGCCTCAAAGAAGTTGGGAATTACAAGGCGGAGCAGAGGGGATTAGTGCCAGAATGGAAAATGCTTTTGCACAGCAAGAAGAGCAAGTACATGCTTTAAAGGAACATCGTGCAGCATCAGCACGACCCTTTGTGGTTGCCGGAGATTTTAACAATACGGTTTTTTCGCATACCTATCAACAACTTAAAGAGGGCTTGAATGATGCCTTCTACGAGCGGGGTAGTGGTTTGGGGGCTACTTATGAATTCAATGGGTACCCCATGCGTATTGATTATATCTTAACAGATCCAAAATGGGAGGTCACCTCTTTTGAGACTATGGAACAATCGTTTTCTGACCACAGGGCAATTATGGCTAAAATTTCGCCAGTGGCGAAACATACTGCTAGCCAAGCTCCAGGTGCTCAAGGTAAGACAGGCTCTCAGGACCTAAATTGAACAACAAATCAAGCACTGATAAATTACTCAAAAATCCATGCTCGGATTGAAAAACTTGCATGTATCGCGGCAAGTCAATTTTTTGTTCTTGTTTGATATTGGCCAAATACCGAAAGTCGAAACCACTTGTATTTTGGTGGTACTCCCTACTGAGGCGATGGGCATTCGAACACCCCAACAATTCGGTCAATCGACTAAATATTTTGAGATTATGCTGTTGGAGAGCAACTTGATCCTGGTCGAATAAATCGCACAGGTCATCCTCATAATATTCGAAAAAAGGCGAGGAGCGATAGGCCGTTTGAATTGACTTCCAGTGCTGGGAGGCCCACGGAAATTCTGATTCAGACTGAGTTAAATGAGTTTTGAGCCGCCCCTTGTCCTTATTGTGTTTGATAGGAATAGATAAGGTCAATATGCCTTGAGCATGGGCGATATCCATCCGGTTTCGATAGGTCTGCTTTTGATAATTATCATGACACTCAAAAACAATGTCTTGACTCTGTATCAGTGCAGCCATTTGTCGGATATTAGGGAAATATGTCGGCAAAAAGAGATCCATCGATATGGGCCTAACTGGTTTTTCGTTTGCGCTTGCGGTAGGCATCATAACCAAAGTAGAGCACTAAGAATACGACGAAATAATTGAGGTAAGACTTGGGTTCACCTGACCCTCCAACGGTTGTAAACATGCGTTCCCATCTGATCTTGTCGAACCCTTTTTTATTGGCGTCTAAACTCAGCCAAATGAATACAGGTTTGCCGATCACATGATTGCTTGGGACAAACCCCCAGCTTCTAGCGTCTTGAGAGTTGTCTCTGTTGTCGCCCATGAGCCAATAATAATCCATCTTAAAGGTATAGCTGTCTATTGGAGATCCGTTCAAATATACCTGTTCATCGACCACTGTGATGTCTTGAGTTATGCCCAGTTCAATGCCTTCATAGACTTCTATAATACGGCGGTATAGGGGTAATGTTTTGGTTGTGATGGCGACAGTTTTCCCTGCTTCAGGCACATATACAGGGCCAAAGAAGTCTGTATTATTTGGATAATCGACACTATAAGGAAACACCGAACGGTCATAAACTCCTGGATTATTTTTGAGTTTCGTTACTGAGATGATGTCTGGCAACTGAGTTAATTCGGCTGCCACAGCCTCACTTATGTGTGCCCGATGGCTCAAGAGACCAGTAGCTTGATCGCGCCCCGCAAAACCAATATCAGAAATCTTATAACGGTCATAAAGTTTTGGACTCGGGATGTTGGTCGCGCGCCCACTTCGATCGACCATGACAAGAGGTTTCTTTGACATAATTTCGTAGACAAACTGAATTTTGGCACGATCGGGCAAATCGGTTTGTTTTCCATTGATGAATACGTACCCATTACGCACTTCAAGTGAATCTCCTGGCACGGCCACACAGCGCTTGACATAGTTCGATTTTTTGTCAATTGGTTTTTGCACACTGCCCTTCATATAGCCAGGTCTTATGTCTACAAGCGTGTCTACAGGCCAGTTAAAAACCACAATATCATTGCGCTCTATTTCCTGAAATCCTGGCAAACGAAAATAGGGGAGCTGAGGAAAAGAAAAATAAGACTTGTTGCCGATTACCGGCACGGTGTCATGAACCATCGGCAGGGCAATACTGGTCATAGGCGTTCGGGCGCCGTAATGGAATTTACTCACAAATAGAAAATCCCCTACCAGCAGGGTTTTTTCTAAGGACGAGGACGGGATGGTGAAGGGTTGCATGACATAAGTATGCACTATTGTTGCCGCTACTACGGCAAATAGAATACTGCTGACCCACTCTCCAGTACTGCTTCGGGGGTTCAAACTTCTGTCTGTTATGTGTGTCAGACTCTGCGTGTAATTGACATAATAGAGATAAAAACCAAGCGATGCCACTACAGCTATTGTATCCTTACGTTGGTGAAAACCAAAACTTCTCAGTGTTTCTACCCAAATCACGGGTACCATAATGAGGTTGACTATGGGGACAAAAAGTAAGACAACCCACCATCTAGGTCTGTTGATGATATGCATCAGTACCCAAGTACTATAGATGGGGATAGCCGCTATTATGGGCTGATGTCCTGCAGCTTTATAAAATTTCCAGGTGCCCAAAAAATGCACAAGTTGCAGGATCAGGAGCAATAGTAACCAATGTGTGACTGTCATATGTTGTGTATTAAAATGCGCTGGGCTAGGTCAAATTTAAAACATCTTTCATAGAATAGACCCCTGTTTTGCCAATGATCCACTCAGCAGCCTTGAGCGCGCCAAAAGCAAAGCCTTCTCTGGAATGCGCCTCATGCTTGATCTCTATGGCATCAATAAGGCTGTCATACCTGACCGTGTGGGTGCCGTTGACTTCACCTTCGCGTCTTGCTTTGATGGGCAACAGCGCACTGTCTTGAACCTCTTCTAAGGTCCATTTTTCTGGGCTGCAAAATTCAAGAATAGGTTGGCTAAGGCTTATGGCTGTACCACTTGGGGCATCTAGTTTATGGATGTGGTGAATTTCTTCTATAGAAGGCCTATAACTTGGGTGGTCTTTCATCAGACTGGCCAATCGCTCATTGAGGTAAAAAAACAATTGAACACCGATGCTAAAGTTTGAGGCATATAGTAAAGTCCCGTGTTGTTCGGCACATAATTTACTGACCGATTCAAATTCTTCGAGCCATCCTGTTGTGCCGCAGACCACAGGTATGCGCGCATTAAAGCATTCTTTGATATGACCAACAGCAGCATGTGGTGCAGAAAATTCAATGGCGACATCGGCGTCATTAAGTACTCCAGAATGCCCCCCTAACCATCGTGTTGCCACGATTTCGTGACCGGCCGCCTGTGCCAATCTTTCGATGACATGTCCCATTTTTCCATATCCGAGTAAGGCTATTTTCATTTGAGCTGGTAGGTTAGGGTTAGGGCATAATTAGTCTGATTTCTTGCGTTTTCGTACCAAATATCAGGACCAATGGTCAAATCTTCATTAAGATTGTATTGCAATAAATGGGCATCGACATTGGCGTCTAAAATATTCAACATATAGACACCAAAGGCCACCGCTATACTGACATCTCTATTGCGCCCAGCTGTTTTTTGTGCGTCCCTTAGCCGCGCATCAGAAACACCCTGAAATTCGTCGTCTTGGTACCCTGCCAAACGTCGCTTGTAGGCATCTCTGAACCTATTATAGTCTTTTGTATTGCGCTGGTAAAAATATACGCCTGAGGCGATTCCCGCATATACGACGGGTATTTTCCAATATTTTTTGTTGAATGCCTGGCCCAATCCGGGCAGAACTGCAGAATAAAAAGCGGCTTGAGCAGGGGCCAAGGGGTCGTAGCTGTCGATTTGTTCTTCAATCTTGAGGTCAACTTGACCCAAGCAGACCGCAACCCACAACATAAAAATACTATGTATGATGTTACTCCTCACTTTTGATGCGTTTGAGGAGATTGTCCAACTCTTCTTTTGTTTTAAATGAAATAAGGATTTGTCCGCTGCCATTGGGCTTGCTTGAAATTTTGACCGATGAGGACAAATAGGCCTTGAGGCTGTCTTGCTCCGCAGCATAATTTAATGCGCTTACAGATTTTGATTTTTTCGATGTAGCATCTGCGTCATGAAGATTTCTGACCAAATCTTCAGTCGCTCTTACCGAAAGTTCTAGCTGAATGATCTTTTGATAGATGCTTAGTTGTGCTTCAGGTGATGAGACCCCTAATAGTGCGCGGCCATGACCCATTGAGAGAAAGCCGTCACGCATTCCTGTTTGGATGATAGGATCTAACTTAAGCAATCGGAGGTAATTGGTGACGGTCGATCTGTTTTTGCCCACGCGGTCACTCAAGGCTTCTTGAGTCAGATTGATTTCTTCTATGAGCCGCTGGTATGACAAGGCGATTTCTATGGGATCTAGGTCTTGACGTTGAATGTTTTCGACCAAAGCCATCTCAAGAAGTTCTTGGTCATTTGCGGTTCGGATATAGGCCGGTATATGTTTCAGATTGATGAGCTTGGAGGCTCTATAACGTCTTTCACCACTGACGAGTTGGAATGCGTTATCCGTAGTTTGTCTGACAGTAATTGGCTGTATCACGCCCAATTCCTTAATCGAGACGGCCAGCTCCTTTAATCCTGTTTCATTAAAGTAGGTGCGGGGTTGGAAGGGATTGGTTTGGATCAAGTTGATGTCGAGGTGGACTATTTGACCGGCGATTGCCTGTGGTTGTTGATCCAAATCATGAGCCGCTTGCGTTCTTTGGTCATTCAAAAGAGCTGAAAGCCCTCGCCCTAATCCCTGTTTCTTGTTTGCTTTTGCCATATTGGATTAACGATTTTTTTCAATCAATTCGTGTGCAAGGCTCAAATAATTATTGGCGCCAGTACTGCTCGCATCGTAACTGATGATGCTTTCTCCAAAACTTGGCGCTTCCCCCAAACGAACATTACGTTGAATGATGGTATTGAATGCCATTTCATCGAAATGCTTTTTTACCTCTTCCACGACTTGGTTGGAAAGACGCAAACGCGAATCGTACATGGTCAGAAGCAGGCCTTCAATGTCCAAGTCTTGATTATGGATTTTTTGAACACTTTTAATGGTGTTGAGGAGTTTGCCAAGTCCTTCGAGTGCAAAATATTCACATTGAATAGGGATCAGAACTGAATGGGCAGCAGTTAATGCGTTTAAGGTGAGCAATCCCAAAGATGGGGCGCAGTCAATCAGTATATAGTCATACTGGTTCTCGACCGAGGCCAGCGCTTTTTGCAACATATGTTCACGATCATCTTGGTCAATGAGTTCGATTTCTATGGCCACCAAATCAATGTGAGAGGGCACCAAATCAACATTAGGGGACTGGGTCGTGATGATGCAGTCTTCTACCGGGGCAGTGTGTTCTAAGAGCTGATAAGTGCCAGTTTGTACTGAGGTCAGAGCTATGCCCAAACCAGATGTTGCATTGGCTTGGGGATCGGCGTCTATCAGCAGTACCTTTTGTTCAAGGACACCCAGGCAAGCGGCTAGATTGACAGCAGTCGTCGTTTTTCCGACTCCACCTTTTTGATTTGCTATAGCAATAATTTTACCCATTGAACCCCTTGAATTGAAGGTTAAAAATACGATTAATTATGGGCATTAGAAATGATATTTGTTAACACGAAGTAAACAAATTAGGCGTGTTTAAAGGATTGATTGTAGACAGATTAGCCCTTTTATTGGCTTTTTTTGGCCCGAATCATCGCTTCGAGCATGTCCCAAAGTTCTTCGGGGATATCTTCTAATAAATTAAATTGCCCGGCACCTTTGAGCCATTCACCACCATCAATGGTTATGACTTCACCATTGATGTAAGCAGAAAAATCGGACACGAGGTAGGCCGCGAGGTTCGCGAGCTCTTGGTGTGCCCCAACACGTTGTAAAGGGACTTTTTTGGCCAAATCAAATTTTTCTTTAAGATCTCCAGGAAGGAGTCGGTCCCAGGCACCCTTTGTTGGAAATGGACCAGGAGCTATCGCATTAAAGCGCATGCCGTATTTGGCCCACTCAACGGCCAGGGATCGCGTCATGGCCAGAACCCCTGCCTTGGCAGTGGCACTTGGAACAACATAGGCAGAGCCTGTCCACGCGTAAGTCGTGACGATGTTCAAAACAACTTTCTCTGTTTCCTTTTTAGCGATCCAGTCTTTCCCAAAAGCAAGAGTACAATTTTTTGTGCCCTTCAGAACAATGTCGATGATGGTATCAAAAGCATTGGAAGATAAGCGCTCTGTAGGCGAAATAAAATTTCCAGCGGCATTATTGATCAGTATATCGACCTGACCAAAAGCATCATTGGCTGCCTTGACTAAAGCCTCTACTTGTTCGTAGTGCCTGACATCGCAGGGCACGGCCAAAATTTTACCGCCCAAGTGGCTCAAGGCGCTTTGAACACTATTGAGTTTGTCTTCATTTCTTGAGGTAATCACAACATTGGCACCGAGCTCTAGAAAGTAAGCAGACATGGCTTTTCCCAATCCGCTGCCTCCTCCGGTAACGACAATTGTTTTTCCTTTAAGGGCATCAGCCTGCATCATTTTTTTTGTATAATCCATAGGGTTGGTTTTTCAGGACGTGGTGTCCATTAATATTGTGAGCAAATCAATTGCGGCCTGACTCAGTTTGGTCCCAGGTCCATAAATAGCGACAACTCCAGCCTGATACAAGGCCTCGTGATCTTGCTTGGGGACGACCCCACCAACAATGACCATGATGTCCTCCCGGCCAAATGCCTTGAGGGCCTGAATGACCTCAGGGACAAGTGTTTTGTGTCCTGCAGCCAACGAGGAAACGCCTAAGATATGCACATCGTTTTCCACCGCCTGTTTTGCCGTTTCTGCCGGTGTTTGAAACAAGGGGCCAATATCGACATCAAAGCCAAGATCTGCATAACCCGTTGCCACAACTTTGGCACCGCGGTCATGACCATCTTGGCCCATTTTGGCGACAAGTATGCGTGGCCGCCTTCCTTCGAGCTCGGCAAATTCATTGGCCAACTTTTGGGCTTTTTCGAAATGTGGATCTTGTTTTATTTCTTTTTGATACACGCCGCTAAAGGTTTGAATGGTCGCTTTGTAACGGCCAAAAACCTCTGCCATTGCCTCGGAGATTTCTCCGAGTGTGGCTCTGTTTTTGGCGGCTTCTATGGCTAAAGCTAATAAATTTCCTTCACCTGATTGCGCTGTTGCAGTCAAATTTATTAAGCTCTGCTGGACTGCGGCATCATCTCTTTGCTTGCGCAGATTCTTGATTTTTTGGAGTTGTGTTTGTAAGACCATGGCATGATCCACATCAAGTGTATGCAGTGGCTCTTCTTCTTCCAAGGGAAATTGATTGACGCCAATGATTTGATCTTGGTTGCTGTCAATTCTGGCTTGCTTTCGCGCTGCAGCCTCTTCGATACGTAGTTTTGGAATGCCAGCTTCGATGGCCTTGGTCATGCCCCCTAATCCCTCAATTTCTTGAATGATTTCCCAAGCTTTTTCCACCATTTCTTGAGTCATTTGCTCAACTGCAACACTGCCGCCCCATGGATCGACGGTCCTTGTGACCTGTGTTTCGTGTTGCAAATAGAGTTGCGTGTTGCGCGCAATGCGTGCCGAGAAATCAGTAGGCAAAGCAATCGCTTCATCTAAAGCGTTGGTATGCAAAGATTGAGTACCGCCACTTACAGCGGCCAAAGCTTCGACACAAGTCCGGGTGATATTGTTGAATGGGTCTTGGGCGGTCAAACTCCAACCGCTGGTCTGACAATGGGTCCTTAAAGCCATTGATTTGGGATTTTTTGGATCAAATGATTGGACAATTTTGGCCCAAAGCAGTCGACCAGCTCTTAGTTTGGCAATTTCCTTGAAATGTTCCATGCCAATGGCCCAAAAGAACGAGAGTCTCGGGGCAAAATCGTCAATTTTGAGTCCAGCAGCAATTCCTGTCCGCAGATATTCCAGGCCATCTGCTAAGGTGTAGGCCAACTCCAGTTCTGGTGTCGCTCCCGCTTCTTGCATGTGATAACCGGAAATGGAAATAGAATTGAATTGAGGCATTTGGGCACTCGTGAATTTGAAAATATCACTGATCATGCGCATCGAAGCCGCTGGAGGAAAGATATAAGTGTTGCGCACCATAAATTCCTTAAGGATGTCATTTTGTATGGTCCCAGCAAGTGCACTTAAGGCGACGCCTTGCTCCATAGCCGCAACGATATAAAAAGCCATTATGGGGATCACCGCGCCATTCATGGTCATCGAAACACTCATTTTGTCCAAAGGTATTTGGTCAAATAAGATTTTCATATCCTCGACACTGTCTATGGCCACACCGGCCATTCCGACATCTCCCCGAACTCGAGGATGGTCACTGTCATAACCTCTATGGGTTGGCAGATCAAAGGCAACAGATAAACCTTTCTGTCCACCAGCCAAATTTTTGCGGTAAAAGGCATTGCTTTCTTCTGCCGTAGAATATCCCGCGTATTGCCTGATGGTCCAAGGTCTTTGAACGTACATACTGGCATAAGGGCCACGCAAATAGGGGGGCTTGCCGGCGCCAAAATGCGCCAGGCCAATAGTTCCTTTATCTTCGGACAGCCCTTCATTTGTTTTGGGGGCGCCTAAGTGCATATTTTTGAGGTCGTGTCGATGCATGGCTTATCTCGAGGTCTTATTGCGTAAGGGCTGGTAATAGGCGTCTAAGGCCATATACATGGCCAAATAGGGATCGGAAATGATTTGCTGAAAATTCACGCGCATGGTCTCGGCAATCAGCTCTGGACTCAATGATCCAGTAGCACTGAGGTTTTGAAGCGGCACGCGAAGTTCATCTGCCTTGATATTTTCGAGCAGACACACCAAATAAGGGTGGTCATAATTGATTTTGTATTGGTCATCAGTAATGACCCAAAGATCTTTCTCCTGAATCAATGCGGCCAAAATTTCTTGGGAATGTGTCGAAGCGATGTCATAATAAGCTGCAGTACCCGAGAATCCATAAAAAACAAATTGGGCATAAGCTTCAATATAATAACTCTTCGATCCCTTTTGGTGATCCGTGTATTGATTGTAGTACCTTCCGATGTCCTCTTGAAAACTATATATCGCTTCATGCATCAATTCTTGATCCAAATCTTGGCAGGTCACTTGTTGCGGTAAATCCTGATATTGATAAGTGATGCCAGGCTGACAGCCGCTCAACATGAGCGCAAACAAAAGGTAAAAAAGAAAATTAAGCCGTTTCATTATTGTATCTGTTTTGTTCTATTTCTGTGGCAAGCCTGCGTTCTAAAATAGGCTCAATTAGTGTTTTTCTTGGGTTTTTCTTGTCGAAGGGAAATAATTCGAGCTGGTCTTGCATCCTCTGGCCCTGATCGACAAATGCATTAATGCCCAGCATGGTGTGCACATTGGCATGGAGGTCCTGGTTGGCTTTTGCATGACTCTCGCGAATTTTCTTTTGAATCTGCCCAGATTTGAGCTGCCTCAAAAACCCACCACTCGCCTCAATATCCTTTAAAAGCACCAGTGCTTTTTCGGCAAGATCTGCAGTCAAACTTTCAATATAATAAGCGCCCTGCGCCATGTCTTGCCCCAGTTCGCGAAAGCTCTCCCGTTCTAATATCAAGAGTTGATTCCGGCTCAAGCGCTGCGAAAAGGCATGACTTTTTTTATACAATTCGTCATAAGGAAAATTACAAAGACTGTTGGCACCGCCTAATATTCCGCTCATCAACTCAGTGGTATGACGCAGTAAATTATTGTTATAATCATAAATGGTACTGTAACGTTTGCTCGGCATGGCCAAAACATGACAGCTTATTTTGAGGTTTATGGTTTTGCCTAAGCGATTCACCAAGAGTCTCAAGGCGCGCATTTTTGCTATTTCAAAGAAGTAATTTGTCCCGAGACTGACCATAAATGTCACTCGAAGTTGACCTGTTTTCTTGCCGTTCGACTGGAGGCAATGAATGGCCTCATGAAGGTGGGCGAGTGCATACCCCAATTGTTGCGTGATGGTTGCTCCAGCATTTTGGTACAAATCCATATGCACACCTAAGATTTGTGCTTCTGGCTCAAAATCATTAATCAGGTCACCCAAGATCTGATGATCAGCGGCACAATTGGTATGCCACACACCTGTATGTGCCAAGTGATAAAGAGGGTCTATATTGTGGTGGAGCGTTGCTTTTGCCTTTTGGAAAAAGGCCTCTGACTTCTTGCTGAAAACGGGATCTAAAAATGATGTTCTTAAATAAATTCTGGTCTGCGACAAATCTATTTCGCCAAATACTTTGGCACAATCAAAGGGACTGTTTGCTTGAATGTAGAGTCCTTTTGCGCCTTGCTCTAACGCTGTTTTGACCAGGTGTCGGGCCACTGCAGGATCATCGACAAATACAGCGACAATAGTTTGCCAATTGCGGGGCATATTGGGGATCACATAGCCCTGATGTTTTTGCGATGAGGCGCTGTAGAATGGCTTGACAGCAATGCCTTCAGGGCTCTCCCAAATAAGAGTGTCATTATAATCTTTACCTCCAAGCTCCATTTGGATGTGCTGCTTCCATTGTTTGTCCCCTAAGGCATCGAAGGTGCTAAAGTCTAGTGGGTCGCTCATTTTTTATCTTGGGCATTAGTGCTGTCCTGATGGTCTATAATATAGATGGTTTCATTCTCTTTTTTCAGATAATACTTTGATCTGGCGTATTTTTCCATCTCTGTGGTGTCTGACATTTGTTCTATAAATGCCTTGTCCTTGGCAATATCTTCTTGATATTGGCTTTTGCGCTGTTCTAAGACGTCGATCTCGTCATTCAGCTCCTTATGAATGCTATAGGAATTCGTGTCGAAAAAAAACATCCATATCACAAAGGCTAGCGTGATCAAGACGTACCGATTGCTGAGGAATTTGAGCCAGGGATTTGCAGATGTTTTTCTGGTCATTTTTTGACTTTATTGAGTTCTTGAGCGATAAAGGCGGTCAACACAGAGACAGAAGCTCCATTATGTCTGTGGGTGGGCACTACAAGATCTGCATGAATCTTAGAGGGTGCGATGAATTGATCGTGCATGGGTTTTAAAGTATCTTGATAACGCTGTACGACTTCTTCTAGGTCTCGACCCCGTTCTTCCAAATCTCGCGCCATACGCCGGATCAGTCGCTGATCGTCAGGAGCGTCAACAAATATTTTGAGGTCCATTAGCGCCCTTAATTTTGTTTGTGTGAAAATCAAAATCCCCTCTAATATCAGGACGTCTGGCGCTTTAGTGGGTTGCGTTTGTTCAATCCGGTTGTGGATTTTGAAATCATAAACAGGTTGCTCTATTGTCTGTCCACTTTTTAAGGATTCCAGGTGCGCTATGAGCAAATCAAAATCGATTGCCTCAGGGTGGTCATAGTTGATGGCACATCGCTCTTCGAAATTCAAAACACTATTGTCTTTATAATAGTTATCCTGAGCCATTAACCCTATAGATTCATCAGGAAAATGAGTCATGAGGTTCTTGACCAAGGTTGTTTTTCCGCTTCCAGTGCCACCAGAAATTCCAATAATCAGCATGCTGTGTTTTTTACAAATATAAGCATTTAATGCCTGTATCTTTGGCCTTGGTAGGGGCAGAGTTGCTGCTAAAATAAGTCACGCAAAACACCAGTGATAACGGGATTAATTGAAGTGATAATTTCAATTACTGTTGGGCAATAATTTCACGATACCTTCACCTTCCAAAGCAATATATACAAGCCCGTCGGGTCCTGTTTTCACATTGCGCACGCGCCCTATGTTTTCTGCAATTTTTTCACGCCCAATAATGGTATTGCCTTCTAGACGTAATAACTCCACATAAGCAAATTTTAGTGAGCCGACCAACAGCTGATTTTTCCAATTGGGATAACGATCTCCAGTCACAAATGTCATCCCGCAGGGGGCAATTGACGGTACCCAATAATATTGAGGTTGGGACATGCCTTCTTGGGTTGTTTTGTCGGTAATGGGTGTGCCGCTGTAATTGATGCCATAGGTAATGATCGGCCACCCATAATTCGCGCCGGATTTGATCAAGTTAATCTCATCTCCACCTTTTGGACCATGTTCATGGGACCAAATTTCGCCTGTTTCTGGATGCCTGGCCAGACCCTGTGGATTCCGGTGTCCGTAGGAGTAAATGGCTCGTCTGGTGTTTTCTTGTTCGGCAAATGGATTATCTTTTGGAATGGTACCATCGTCATTAAGGCGGTAGATTTTGCCTCCATCTTTGCTCAGATCTTGAGGGAGTTCATCGCGATGAAAACGATCGCCTACAGAGAAAAACACATGTCCCTTTTGATCAAAAGCAATGCGTGAACCAAAATGTTGTCCCTCAAGATAGTCGGGTGATGCTTTATAAAGTGTCTCTATAGAGACCAATGCATCGTCTAATAATTTGGCCCGTACCAAAGCAGTATTGCCCATTTCAGCATTTTCACCAGAGGTGCTGAGGGTGAAGTAAATCCAACCATTTTCGGCATAATTTGGGTGCACAGCAATATCCAAAAGTCCACCTTGCCCCCAATTGAATATTTCAGGAGTGTTTTTGATCTCTATTTTCCGCTCACCTTTAAAATGGATCAGCCGACCGTCTTTTTCCGTAATCAAAAGGCTCTGGTCTGGCAGCCAGTCCATGCCCCATGGATTTTGCAAATCCGAAACAACAGTTTCTATGGTGTATGGCCGGTCATTGGGAATCTTTAGAGGGATGTCGTCTTGGGCATTAGGATGCTGGCAAGCCCATAAACTCATCACAAAAACAAGCAAGAGGACTTTAAAAAATAAAGACGGCTTCATATGGTAAAAGGTATGAAAAATGTTTGAAAAAAAAATAAAAGAAATATCTTTGCCGACCACACATTCGGGATGTGGCGCAGTCTGGTAGCGTACACGCCTGGGGGGCGTGGGGTCGCAGGTTCAAATCCTGTCATCCCGACGAACCGCCATTTTGGCAATATCAAAACCCTGATAAACGTATGATTATCAGGGTTTTTCATTTTCTTTGCATACATATGATATCGTTTGGCTTTCCCACATACTATTCTATTTTGGTAATTTTCAAATCTTTGAAATAGCCCTCCGTAGCAATGTCTACCCAAAGTCCAATACTACCAGATTTGGCATCTCCTTTCATTTCGTTCACTATGAAAGATGGATACTCTTGGTCGTTCAGATACAATTTGGCTACTTTTTCTTTGAATTCAACGCGCATGGTAATCCATTCGTCCAATCCAACATCGGCATAGGTTTCATACTGTCCGCCATATTCGGGATTGCGTAATTTGTCAAATTTATAGTCGGGATATGCATAATATTGCACAGTATGATTTCTGGCAGATTGATTTTCTGACCGTCCGGCATTTGGTCTAAGATAAATGGATTCGTATGAAGTATCATCTTCATTGGCTCTAAATGCAACACCAATAAAACCTTGTGCTCCTTTAAATGGTGTTGGAGTTTGAATTCGGCTTAACATTTTAACCTCAAAGACACCATTTTCGATGTTCAGATTTTTTACTTTGACATAAGTTGGTTCGTCAACAGTATTTGCTAAATTTTTCAGGTCAAAAGGCAAAGCCTTTAAATCTCGCTCAATTTTTAGTACCTCTTCTCCGTCTAATTGAACAATAGAAGCATTTACCGCTGAAATTTCAAATTCTCTTCCTTGCCATTCAATAGTTTGGGCAACAGAATTTACTATGCTTGATAGACCTAATAAGGCAGTTAAAATAATTTTTTTCATATGTGCTTATGTTATTTCAAAATTTTCGTTTTTTCTGCTTGCCGCTACCTAATATAGATGGTTTAGTTTTTAATAATTTTTTTTGTAATAGAGCCTTTTGAAGTTTTAATATTTAAAAAATAGATGCCTGTAGTTAAATTAGTTATATCAATACTTTCATTAATTAACTTTGTTTTAATAACTGCCCCTAAAGTATTGTAAAGAATTATCTCTTGAAGTTCAAACTGAGTGCTATTTCCGATTTGTATTAAATTACTTGTAGGGTTTGGAAAAACAAAAATATTTTTTTCCAGCGTTTCAAAATTAGAAATTGACAATATGTCATCGATATATTTTTGAAAAAATAACCAAGCTTCTTCCCCAGCATTAATATCCATATTTCCCCAAGCTCCAGGCCAATCATGTCCGCCACCAACTACTTCATAGTACCATACTTCATTATTATTAATACCATTTAAATGTTTTTCACTTATAATATAACTTCCATCTGATGGATCTGTATTTGGTAATGTTTCTGTCTCTACAGTTGTACATTCGTTTTTGTCTGAAAAATATTCTATGGTAAAAGGAATACTTGGGTAAGCTCCCCATCCATCATTGTTATTTGGGTCTCCATCTAAAGGCGTTACATTATCTTGGGAACCATGTATTTCGAACAAAGGGATTGGTGGGCTATTATCACATTCGTCTAAAATGTCTTGTAAAATCATCCCCGCTACAGGAGCTACAGCTTTAAACGTATCGTATGCTTGACAAGATAGCATGTAACACATTTCTGCGCCATTAGAAAAACCAGTTGCAAAGGTGTAGTTTGGGTTCAAGCCATGGGTTAATTGAAGGTACTCGGCTAGTTCAGTTAAAAACCCGACATCATCTACAGTTTCATTTTGATGAAACGCGTAACCAACATTCCAAAATCGGTCTCCACTAGAATCTGTAGTTCCTCTAGGATAACAAACAGCAAAACCATATTGATCAGCATATTGATTCATTTGAGAATAATTCCTCATATCATTAGCATCCCCAGTAAATCCATGCATAACAAATACTAACGGCATTTGTTCATTTAAATCTAAAGGCTCATAATATATGTATTGACGAGTAATACCATCATGTTCAAATTCAGTAAACTGTGCTTTTGCTGTGAAATGAGAACAAAATACTACAGCAACTAAAATCAATATCGTACACTTACTTTTCATTTTAATAAAGGTTTAATAATTTGAATATAGTAATTCAAATAAAATATTAAGTATTATTCATAATATTTGTGATGAAGAAGTATAATAAATATGAGAACAACTTTAAGATATGAAATCAAAAAGCGCAAGCCTTAATATTATTGCCAACGTTTTGCAGCTATAAGAAGTTGGCGATTTCGAAGCACAAAACTGTCAACCAGCACTGAACTTGATACGAAGCACAAAGCTCCAAGTTTGCACGTCACCCCGCCTGACGCAAAGCCTGTGTTAGCAAACTTTAATTTTTTATAATCTTTGAATTTAGAATCCCACTATTTTGACCAAATATTTTCAAGAAATAGGTTCCTGATGGATAATCAGCAATATCTAAAGAGTATGTATTTGCTTTTATATCCGTCTTAAAAATCAGAATACCTTCAAGACTGTATAATTCTGTTTTCAAAATCATATCTGTTTTTGACGTAATATTAATAACATCTTTTGACGGATTTGGAAAAATACTTACTATGTTTTCCAAATCAAATGTTGGTATTGATAGAATAATTGGTGATATATCAAACACTCTTACATGTCCTGAAAAGTCACCATTTCCATCATTAGCTTTGGCACCAATAGCCACGATACTTCCATCAGCCGAAATATCTACCGAATAACCTGAATTATCATTAGCAGCCTCTCCGTTAATACTCTCACCTATTTGTGTCCAAACTCCACTTAGATTTTGAAAAATTCTAACATTACCTGCGTCACTTCCATTGTTATCATTCCATAGCGAGCCAATGGCTATAATATTTCCGCTAGCGGACAGCGCCATAGACCAACCAAAATAATCTTCACTTGCTTCCCCAATTATATCTTCACCTATTTGTGTCCAGACGCTCCCCAGGTATTCAAAAATTCGTACATGACCTGAATGCAGTCCATTAGCATTGCTACTCGATGAACTAATAGCCACTATATTTCCATCTTCTGATAACGCAACTTCAGAACCCGAACCCTCAAATTCGACTACACCATTGATGTCTCCGCCCAGTTGAGTCCAAGTACCATCCTGGTTTTCGTAGATTTTAACCTCGCCAGTATTTGTGCCATTCTCGTCATTTTGAGAGGCACCAATAACTATAATGTTCCCTTCACCATTTAGTGCTACCGAATTACCTAGTCGACCTTGTTCCTGTACCCCATCAATATCCTGACCTATTTGTATCCATGATCCCCCCGAATTTTCAAAAACTCTAACATGTCCAGAATTATTTGCAGTGCCATCGCTACGTGGTGCACCAATAGCTATGATACTCCCATCGTTTGATAATGATATACTTGTTGCTGATATATCTTGAAAGTTTTCGCCTTCAATATCTTCACCTATTTGTGTCCAAGTACCTCCTATGTTTTCATACACCTCCACTTGACCCCTCCATGAATTATTTAAATCAGAACCAATGGCAACTATACCACCATCAGCGGATATTGCCAATGACCATCCTGATCGATCGTCCACGGCCTCTCCGGCAATATCTTCGCCTATTTGTGTCCACGTACCGTCTACATTTTCATATACCCTAACATGACCCGACCTACTTCCACCGTCACTATTTTCAATAGCACCAATAGCTACTATGTTTCCATTAGCCGAAATGGCTACTGAATGACCTGAAAGGTCTCCTGGATTTTCTCCATCAATATCATTACCTATTTGCACTTGCCCATAGCTTGTTAATCCTATGGTTAGTATTGTGATTATTATTGAAACTGATTTCTTTTTCATCTTTTCTTTTTAATGTTTGCTAACGTTTAGTATAAGCGGCTGTTTTAATGCCGCTTATACACTGTTAGTATTAGTCTATTTGAAATTATCATTAAAAGAACTCATGATTTTATCATTCGGTGATGAAAATAAAGCAAAAATGTTATCCGCATTCGCAGTTG
>JAQWJJ010000005.1 GCA_029248405.1 Flavobacteriaceae bacterium
TATCGCATCACTCTCTAGCTCGTAGTAATACAAATCATACTCCAAGGGGTCTAAACCACCCAATACCTCTGACGCAACTACCGTTAAATCAAAAACAGTAAATCCATCAGCCAAAGCATCATCACACAAACGAAGTGGCTCCGCTGGAACCGTCGCTGCAGGACTGTCACGAACTTCTAAAAATACCTCAACAGCAGTGTAACATCCCGTGAAGTTACTCTCCACTCTGGCCCATACACTGTCATTATATATATCATCATTAGTATAAGGATTGATCAAAGGCAAAACACCGCTTTGAGCATCTAGCTCCGTACCATGGTAAGTCACCAGTAAATCAGCATTACCACCAGCTAAACCAACCGTAAACTCCTCCAAATCAAAAGCAGCAAAACCATCGTTGTCCGCATCACAAACAACATAAGGAGCAACAAATCCTGGAACAGGAGGGGCGTTTACAATAACAAAAACACTGACCACATCGAAACAAGTCAAGTCATCAAAATTGACCAGTCGGGCATAAATGAGTTCCCCTGGCACGGGAACATCATAAGGCACAGGGAGTACATTGGTGCCAGCCGCCGCATCAGCCGGATCATTATGATAAGTTATCAAATAGTCTGCGGCTAATTCACCGTCAAGAACTTGAGTGTCATACGTGAGCGGCAAATCTACTGGTTCCGAACCATTATTGTCATTGTCACAAACTTCTATGGTTTCAGGAGTACCCGCAATCACTCGGGTAAAGTAAATTTTGAATTGCGCCAAGTCAAAACACAAGCCATCGGTGCGCTCCACGCGAGCAAAAATAGTCTGCGGAGATGGTAGCGTTATAAAATAGCCTGTTGGCACAGCAATTTCATTGGTGTCGTCTTGGCTGTCTACCAATGTTTCATAATACTTGACAACATAATCATCTGGATCCTGAGCACCAAGTAGGTCGTCATCATTTTCCGTGAGGTCGAAACTGCCACTTGTAACTCCATCATTACACTTGAATAAATCTTGTGGAGGAAATGCCGTTGGTGGCTCATTGAAGAAGACCTCAATAGTATCGGTAATAAAACAAGGGCCTTCAAATCCTTCCACGGTATAAAGACCGTTGGTCGTGACATCGATACTTGAGCCTGTCTGGCCAGGTATAGAATTCCCATCCTTATACCATTGCCAAGTAAACAAAGGAGAAGAAACTCCCGTATCTATAGTCACTAAAAGCCCGTCACAACTCTCGATATTACCCCCCAAAGAGAAGGGCTGGGTGGTATCAATGAACAGATCATCCGAATTGTTATCCTCATCGATTTCTAAAATCGAATTTGCCGGGTCAATAATTGCCACTAAAACAAATTGAGGTGGTGTCCCAACCAAATTCAAAATGGTATTTCCAGGCTCCGAACCGTTCACAGGGATATCTGCAACAGTAAAAACAGTATCTAAGTAATTTAATGGACCACCGCCGACGTTCTGCCAGTAGAAATCAATTCTAGTCCCGGAAGACAAAGGACTGGTAGACTCTAAATTCAAGGCCGTATAATCCACAAACAAATTCTGACCATTATCACAAATCACATCTAAGTCATCAATCGTAATGGCGGCATCTGGAATTTCTGAATTCACAGCAGTAATTACATTATTGACAATCACCAGATCTTGCCCCGACGTCAGCGCAATATCCACCTGAGTATCTCCTGGCTGCACAATCCCTTGAAGATCATAAAAATCCAAATCCATATTCCATAAAGTAGAGGAATTTGTATAGCTATTGGTCCCGTTAAAGGCATTATCACCAGGGTTAAGCGGAGGATTATCAATAAGAATTGTATTGATGGTCAAAGTCTCTTGATTGGCAAGCGCTGCATCACCTTCCCATGCCAAAAAACCAATTTTAGCCAAATCATCTGTCGCCACATCAATACCTGTAAGGGTAATGTCTAGAGAAAAATTTCCGGCACCCACATAGTCAAATCCATCAAATAAACTGATCTGATTTTGGGGCAAGGTCGGCTCGCCATAAATGATGTAAATCATCCATCCTCCATAATTTGTAGTATTGCCACAAGGAATAGTGCCTAAATAATCGGCAAAGGTGTAGGTTCCATTTCCGTTGGCAGCGACAATATTGGTCACATCTGCATAGTGAGAATTGAACAATCCAAAGCTATTGTTTAATGTAAACGTCCTTGATGCCGTAACAGTAGATCCATTCAAGGTCACGGTGTCATCAGCAGGCCCGGAGGCTGACCAATACATGTGGGCCTGAAAGAAGGTCTGTGTCGGCCCTAGGTTCAACGTTGCCGAGCTTTCGGGCAACAAAACACATGGATTAGGGTTTTGCGCGGCATTTAGCGTATTTCCTATTGCCGTGAAATCGTATTTACCCAATATTTGGGGCACAGTTCTGGTCAATGGAACCTGGGCGTTCAATAAGAAAGAAAAGAAAATTATGGGGAGTAGAAAAAACTTTTTCATGAAGGTTCTTTAGAAGGCGTAAATTAAAAAAAAATTAGGAGACCCTAATAATTAAAGGGTTAAAATAGACAACAATTTTCGTAAGAATCACCTTATGTGTATCTTTGTTTTTTAATTAGTAACGACTACTACAACTTATAGATGAAATTAGAAAATCAATTAAATGACCTTGATCTTCTTGGCGGAGATCACATCGGCACTTCTGCCCAAACACCCTTGCGTGCAGATGCCTTTGACAAAAGTAACGAGGAAAAGATGTCAATCATTGAAACGGATGTGCGTCACATCCTCGAAACACTTGGCATGGACCTCAATGATGATAGCCTACAAGGCACACCGAAACGGGTCGCGAAAATGTTTGTACAAGAAATTTTTTCAGGGCTACACCCTGATCAAAAACCGAAAGCCTCAACTTTTGACAATAAATACAAATACGGCGAAATGTTGGTGGAAAAAAACATCACACTTTACTCGACTTGTGAACATCACTTGTTGCCCATCGTCGGAAAAGCCCATATTGCCTATATTTCTAATGGTACTGTTGTGGGTTTGTCAAAAATGAACAGAATTGTCGACTATTTTGCCAAACGCCCTCAGGTCCAAGAGCGATTAACCATGCAAATTGTGGCCGAATTGCAACTCATCCTGAACACCCCAGATGTCGCTTGTGTGATTGATGCAAAGCACCTTTGTGTCAATTCCCGTGGTATTCGAGACATTGATAGCAGCACTGTAACGAGTGAATTTGGTGGCCGTTTCAAAGAAAAAGACACACGACAAGAATTTCTAGATTACATCAAGTTACCCACATCATTTTAATTGCGACTTAAGGACCATGCGACCAGAAGCCCAACGACTTCATTTATATAATTCCCTAACTAAGGAAAAAGAAACCTTCACCCCCCTAAATGAGGGTTTCGTTGGCATGTATGTCTGCGGTCCAACGGTCTACAATAATGTACATCTAGGCAATTGCCGTACTTTCTTGTCATTTGACTTGGTCTACAGATACCTGCAACATCTGGGCTATAAAGTCCGTTATGTCCGCAACATTACTGATGCTGGACACCTAGAAAATGACGCAGATTCGGGAGAAGATCGAATTGCTAAAAAAGCAAGATTAGAATCTCTTGAACCCATGGAAGTTGTGCAGCGCTACACGGTAGATTTCCACCAAGTCATGGCACAATTCAATGCGTTGCCACCAAGTATTGAGCCTACTGCAACCGGACATATCATAGAGCAAATAGCCATTATTGAGCAAATTCTGGAATCAGGTTACGCCTACATCACTAACGGGTCTGTTTATTTTGATGTGGTGCGTTTCAACGAAGATCAATCTTATGGCAAGCTCAGCGGACGCAAACTTGAAGATATGATCGCCAATACTCGAGAACTTGCGGCCCAAAGTGAGAAAAAAAATCCTCAAGATTTTGCTTTATGGAAAAAAGCAGAACCAAGACACATCATGCGATGGCCATCACCTTGGAGCGATGGATTTCCAGGATGGCATTTGGAATGTACGGCGATGAGCACCAAATATCTTGGCGAACAATTTGATATTCATGGTGGTGGCATGGACCTGAAATTTCCACATCATGAGTGTGAGATTGCCCAAGCAGAGGCCTGCAACAAAACAAGTCCAGTCCGGTTTTGGATGCATGCCAATATGCTGACGCTCAATGGCAAAAAAATGGCAAAATCCACCGGTAATCATATCTTGCCAGGGGCACTTTTTTCTGGGGATAATGACAAAATGAGTAAAGCCATCAACCCCACTGTGGCCAAATTTTTCATGTATCAAGCGCATTACCGGAGTATTTTGGATTTTTCGAATGATGCCTTAATGGCCAGTGAAAAAGGCTTTTATCGCCTTATGGATGCTGTGGCGCTTATGGACCAGCTGCCCGCGAGTCCAAAGGGCACTTCATCAGAAATTGATGTGACAGCATGGCGTCAATCCTGTTATGACGCCATGAATGATGATTTCAATAGTCCTATTTTGATTGCCCAATTGTTCGAAGGGGCCAAATTCATCAACACTATAGCTGATGGAAGTACACAAGTCAATCAAGAAGACTTAGCCCTCTTGTGCCAAACAATGAAAGCGTTTTTATTTGATGTTCTAGGACTGACACCACCACAAGAAGGCCGACAAGATCATGATCACCTTAAAAGCGCCATGGATTTATTAATTGATCTGCGCAAATCAGCAAGAGCCAATAAGGATTTTGCCACGAGTGATGCCATAAGAGACCGTTTGCAAGAAGCTGGAATCCAGTTAAAAGATGGCAAGGACGGCACTAGTTTTTCACTCAAAAATCCAAATTCGTGAAATGGTTGATTTGGCCATTTTTAGGCCTCATTAAGATCTATCAATATGCGATCTCTCCACTAACCCCATCAACATGTCGCTTTGACCCTACTTGTTCTCATTATGCCTACCAGGCCTTAAGCGTCCATGGATTTTGGCGTGGTGGATGGCTTGCCATAAAGCGCATTAGTCAATGCCACCCATGGGGCGGTCAAGGCCACGATCCGGTACCCGAGCGCAACAAAAAATGAGTGCACCCCCCAACTGAACCCTGGGAGTTTTCTATATTTACCTTAAAATTAAATCATGCTACCATTCACCAGCATCACCTGGGCGCCTTCAGAAGGTTTAGACCTTGGCTTTTATACCCTTCAATATTATAGTCTCATGTTTGTTTTGGCCTTCACTTTGGGCTGGTATATCATGAAACGCATCTTTAATCGCGAACAGATCGCGATCGAAAAGCTCGATAGTTTATTTGTCTATATGGTCTTGGCAATCTTGATCGGTGCGCGCCTGGGCCATGTCGTCTTTTACCAGCCCGAACTCTTCAAAGAGGACTTCTTTTCTGTTTTCCTTCCTTTCAAATTTACTGGCGGATTTGCCTTCACGGGATTCCGAGGACTAGCGAGTCACGGTGCAGCTATTGGCATCATCATTTCTATGTACTTATATCACAAAAAAGTACTCCACAAAAGTCTTCTTTGGCTTTTTGACCGCATCGTCATACCTGTCGCTTTGGGTGCTGTTTTGGTACGATTTGGCAACTTCATGAATTCAGAAATTGTGGGTCACGCCACAGGTACTGATTTTGGCGTGGTCTTTGCCAATAACGGCGAAGATTTTGCCAGACATCCTGCTCAACTGTATGAGGCGGCGGGCTACATCATCACCTTCGTGATCTTGTGGTGGACTTATTGGCAGACCAAAAAACGACAACAAGCCGGTTACTTGTTTGGCTTATTTCTGATCTTGCTATGGAGCATCAGATTTGTTGTAGAATATTTTAAGAAGAGTCAGGGAGGATTCGAATCCGCCTTTGGCAATACATTGACTACAGGTCAATGGCTCAGCATTCCATTTATATTTCTGGGCATATACCTCATTTGGCGAAGCATCAAAAAACCTATTCAGTCATGAAAAAAATTTTAAGACCACTGGCTTGGTGTGTTCTTGTATTGTCGCTCACACAATGTGGCGATAAAAAACAAGACGTTAATCTGACCAGAACGATTGACTTCAAAAAAGAAGGCGAGCTGACCTTGACAAGAGTCCCTACGGATTCACTTATTGTGACCCTGGATATTGAGATCGCTGAAGACGATTATGCCACACAAACTGGACTGATGTATCGGACCTCGATGAAGGAGGATCAAGCCATGCTTTTTATTTTTGAAAAAGAATCACCACTGAGCTTCCATATGAAAAACACGGCCATTCCGCTTGATCTTATTTTTTTTGATCAAGACCTCAGAATTGTCAATGTGCTTCGCGATGCAAAGCCCTATGACCAAACGCCATTATATTCTGGCAAGCCTGCCAAATACGTGTTAGAAGTCAATGCTGGACTAGTCGCCAAATGGAAATTACTGCCTATCGATCAGGCAGCATTCAGCCGCTTGACAACAGATTAGCCTCACCCTAATACAGCCCTGTGATCATATAAAAAAGCCCGCTCGAATGAGTGGGCTTTTTTATATGATAGAGGAACCGTTTCTATTGGTCTTCCTCTTCCTTTTTGTCCGCTAAATCAATACCTCGCTTCTTCACAGAGTCGAAGAAAACCGGTGTTGCAATGAACAATGACGAGTATGTACCGACTACAACTCCGACAATCAAGGCGAAAATCAATCCGCGTATAGATTCTGCACCCAGCATGAAAATGGTCAGGAGCACAATTAGGGTCGTTACAGACGTATTTAATGTACGGCTCAATGTGCTGTTCAAAGCAGAGTCAATAATTCTATTCATTTTCCATGAGTTGTGCTCGTTGAAAAATTCTCGAATTCGGTCAAATACAACCACCGTATCGTTGAGGGAGTACCCAATTACGGTAAGAATTGCCGCAATAAAGGATTGATCGATTTCCATGCTGAACGGCATGAAACGATAAGTCAATGAAAACACGCCAAGAACGATTAAAACATCGTGAAAAACAGCGGCAACAGCTCCTAAACTGAATTGCCATCTTCTGAATCGCAGTAAGATGTATAAAAATACGACCACCAAAGAGCCAAGCACTGCCCAGAAAGAAGACGATTTGATGTCATCCGCAATAGTTGGACTCACCTTATAATATTCCATTCGACCAGCGGTCTTATTGTCATCGTCAGTCACAAAGGCATCGTAATCCATACCTTCTGGCAAGTAGACACCAAGAGCACTGAAAAGCATTTGTTCAATTTCTACATCAACCTCTGCTCCCGTCTCTTCTACCTTATATTTTGTAGAAATTTTCAATTGATTATTACCGCCGTAAGTCTTGGCTTCTGCACTTTCGAAAACGGCAATCAAATCATTTTGAACCTCTAGAGCATTCACATCACGATCAAAGCGCACGGTATAAGTGCGACCTCCAACGAAATCGATACCTTGATTCAAACCATTAGTGAATAAAGAACCGATACTGATGACTAATAAAACACCCGACAAGCCATAGGCCACTTTGCGCTTGGCAAGAAACCCAATGGCAACATCTTTGAATAAGTTTTTGGTCAGACCCGTTGAACATGTCAACGACTTTCCATTGACCGTATATTTGTCAATGAACAATCTTGTGACAAAGATCGCCGTAAATAGGGACGTACAAATACCGATAAGTAGTGTTGTCGCGAATCCTTGAATAGGACCAGTTCCAAAGACGAGTAAAATCAATCCCGTTAATCCTGTCGTGATGTTGGCATCTAAGATTGAAGACAAGGCATTACTGAATCCATCGTTTATAGAATCTCGTTGTGATTTGCCCTTGGCCAGCTCTTCACGAATACGCTCAAAAATAAGGACGTTCGCATCGACCGACATACCAATTGTCAAAACAATACCAGCAATTCCAGGTAAGGTCAAGACAGCCCCTAGTCCTGCAAGAATGCCAAAGATGAACAAGATATTCACCACCAAAGCAACATTTGCAAAGGCACCTGCTTTACCATAATACATCATCATCCAGAGCAGTACAATGCTCAAGGCAATAATAAATGAAAGAATACCACTGTTAATGGCTTCCTGCCCTAAAGTTGGACCAACGACCTCAGCTTGGATAATGTCCGCAGAGGCAGGTAATTTACCTGCACGCAACACATTCGATAAGTCTTGTGCCTCTGGAATGGTGAAATCTCCCGTAATTTCAGAACGACCTCCTGATATTTTACCAGAGCTTACACCTGGTGCAGAGTAAACAATATCATCCAACACAACCGCAATTTGAGACTGGGTGTTGTAGGCGTATTCGGTCATGTCTTCCCATATTTTCGCACCAACACCGTTCATTTGCATGGTCACTGCAACGCGACCAGCCTGAGTATAAGACTGCTGCGCATCAACAATCACACCGCCACTGAGTTCTGGTGCATCTTCGCGATTGCCTTTCAACGCATAGAGGCTTGTGATTTCTTCATTAACACTTTCATTGAATTCTGGAATACTCCAAACAAATTTCGTGTAACGCTGATCGCCACTGAGTAAGGCGCGAACTTGCGGCATACGCAAATAACCATTAATCACTGCAGTATCTTTTAGGCTAAAAGAAGCGAGGCCAGGATTGCTGGCCCGTACAGGCAAAATGCGACCGATAAGTGGCTGCTCAGCAGCAGGGTCACTTTCGGAGGCCACGTCTTCGCCTCCTAATAAGTCACTTAAGTCATCTTCTTCCTCTGTCTCCTGAGTGGCTGCAGAGGGCTCTGATGAATCGTCCTCAGCGAGTAATTCTTTGAGTTTGGCATCTGCGGCAAGTAAAAATGTCGTCACATTTTCTTCCTTTTCAACTTCCCAAAACTCAAGCTGGGCAGTGCTTTGAAGTAATTTCTTGACACGCTCTACATCTTTAGCACCTGGGAGTTCTACTAGAATACGACCAGAGGTTCCCAATCGCTGCAGATTTGGCTGTGTGACACCGAATTTATCAATTCGCTTTCTCAAGACTTCAAAGGCCGATGCAATCGATTCGTCTACCTTACGTGCGATGACCACTTGAACTTCTTCATTGGACATTCCACTTTGGACTTGGTCTTCTAAACCTTTATTGAAAAATATGTCTGGAGACGCCAAATTGTTTTCACCTGGCAAGGCCTCGAACGCCTCGAAAAAAGACTCCAAATAGGTATTTTGCGAATTCTTTTGCAATTCATTGGCATCGGCTAAAGCTTGATTGAATGCTGGATCCTTTGTATTATTTGCCAATCCGGCTAGAATATCCTTTACTGACACTTGCAGAATCACATTGATACCCCCTTTGAGGTCAAGACCTTTGTTCAACACCTTGTCCTTCGCTGTGGCGTAATCAATGCCAAAGAATTGAGGCTCTGTAGCTACAGAATCAATGTACTGCGCCGCCGCAGATTGGCGTTCGGCCGACTGGGTTACGTCATAGCTTTTATTGGCATACGCCTGAGCCGCATCTTCTACTTGATTAGCAACATATGTAAATGACAATTGGTACAAACTGACCAAGCCAAAAAGTATCGCAAATACGGTAATGAGTCCTTTGTTTTGCATTCTGTGTGTATTTAGAGTATTTAAAAACGTGCAAATATAGTTTTTCAAAAAGGAAATGACAATTATTTTCCTCCGAAAAAACGACAAAAAAGGCCGCTAGAAGCGACCTTGTGCGTGATTTAATTGCGGCATCAGACCGACAAAAGCTGATTGGTTTTTCTCACCCCCTCAGCACTTTGAGTCAAGTGGTCCAATTCTGCCGGATTCAAATCTAGTTCTATGATTGATTCAATACCATTTCTCCCAAGAATCACAGGGACACCAAGACATAAATCGCTCAAGCCGTATTCACCCTCGAGCAAAGCAGAACATGGCATCATTTTTTTCTGATCACAGGCAATAGACTGCACTAAGGCCGAGACTGCCGCACCAGGCGCATACCAGGCCGATGTTCCCAATAATTTTGTCAAAGTTGCACCACCAACCTTAGTCGCTTCTTTAACTTTTTCAAGATCATCATCACTCAAAAAAGCAGAGACTGGCACACTGTTATTACTGGCCAAACGTGTCAGGGGCACCATTCCTGTGTCACTGTGGCCACCGATGACCATTCCGGAGACATCGCTTGCGGGCGCACCCAAAGCCTCGGCGAGCCGGTATTTGAAACGTGCACTATCAAGTACTCCGCCCATACCAATAATGCGGTGCTTCGGCAACCCAGTCACTTGATGAGCCAAATAGGTCATCGTATCCATTGGATTACTGACCACAACCAGTATCATTTCTGGTGAATGTTGGCGCAAACTCGCTGCCACATTCTGAACAATTCCTGCATTGATTCCGATCAACTCCTCTCTTGTCATACCAGGTTTTCTAGGAATCCCCGAGGTGATGACACAGATATCGCTACCGGCGGTTTGTGCGTAATCATTGGTCACCCCGACAATTTTAGTGTCAAAACCATTAAGGGTAGCGGTCTGCATCAAATCCATGGCTTTACCCTCTGCAAAACCTTCTTTAATGTCTAATAAAACGACTTCGCTGGCAAAGTTCTTTATGGCAATATATTCAGCACAACTCGCACCGACTGCCCCGGCACCTACTATAGTAATCTTCATAAATAAATTTGTTTGTTTTGTATTTTGTTTATGACTGCCTCACATTTGATGTCTTAGGCATCTATATTGGCATATACTGCATTTTTCTCAATAAACTCGCGACGTGGCGGGACTTCATCTCCCATCAACATTGAAAAAATTCGGTCTGCCTCAGTCCCATTTGTAATGGTCACCTGGCGCAATGTTCTGAAATCTGGGTTCATGGTCGTGTCCCAAAGTTGTTCGGCGTTCATCTCACCAAGACCCTTATAGCGCTGGATTCCTGCACTACCACCGTATTCTTGATTAAGCGCATCACGCTGCTTGTCGTCCCATGCATAGGCCTTTTTAGCACCTTTCTTCACCAAATACAGTGGCGGTGTCGCAATGTACACATGGCCACCCTCTACCAGCTCTCGCATATAGCGGAAGAAGAAGGTGAGAATCAGGGTTGAAATGTGGCTACCATCGACATCAGCATCACACATGATGACAATTTTATGATAACGTAATTTTTCTAGATTAAGCGCTTTAGCATCCTCTTCGGTACCGATGGTCACACCAAGCGCCGTGAATATATTCTTGATTTCTTCGTTCTCAAAAACCTTGTGTTGCATGGCTTTTTCAACATTGAGAATTTTTCCTCTCAGGGGCAATATCGCTTGAAAATTTCGATCACGACCCTGTTTTGCTGTTCCGCCTGCAGAATCACCCTCGACAAGAAATACTTCACACTTTTCAGGATCCTGTTCAGAACAATCAGAGAGCTTTCCAGGCAATCCTGCACCACCCATTACGGTCTTGCGCTGTACCATCTCACGTGCCTTTCGCGCGGCGTGTCGGGCTGTGGCCGCCAAAATAACTTTTTGTACAATAGTTTTTGCGTCATTTGGATGCTCCTCCAAATAATTCTCAAGCATCTCAGATACCGCTTGACTCACTGCCGAGGTCACTTCACGGTTGCCTAATTTGGTCTTGGTTTGCCCTTCAAACTGTGGCTCCGCAACTTTTACCGACACAATAGCCGTGAGTCCCTCACGGAAGTCATCACCAGAAATTTCAAATTTAAGTTTGTCGAGAAGCCCTGAACTATCGGCGTATTTCTTGAGTGTAGTGGTTAAACCACGCCTAAATCCCGACAAGTGCGTGCCGCCTTCATGTGTATTGATATTATTCACATATGAGTGCAAATTCTCACTAAACGAAGTGTTATACACCATTGCAACCTCAACAGGAATGTCATTCTTCTCCCCTTCCATAGAAATGACATCAGCGATCAGAGGCTCTCTATTACCGTCCAAGTACTTGATGAATTCCTTGAGTCCTTCTTCGCTATGGAATTTTTCTCTCGGATGCGCACCATTATCATCCGTTACCCGCATGTCTGACAAATAGATCACAATGCCCTTGTTCAAGAAAGCCAGCTCACGAAGACGGCTTGCCAAAATTTCGTAATTGTATTCTCTAGTCTGCTTGAATATATCTCCATCTGGCCTAAAGGTCACCAGGGTGCCACGCTCTGTCGTCTCGCCCACGGATTTCACAGGATAAAGCGATTTGCCGCGCTCATACTCTTGCTCCCATATTTTGCCGTCACGATAAACAACAGCCTTCAAATGCTCAGAAAGCGCATTAACACAACTGACCCCGACACCATGCAGACCACCTGAAACCTTATACGAGTCCTTGTCAAATTTACCACCCGCGCCGATCTTGGTCATGACCACTTCTAGGGCAGAAACACCTTCCTTCTTATGAAGATCCACAGGTATCCCCCGACCATTATCTTTTACAGCAATCGAATTATCTGCATTGATCCATACTTCTATGGCGTCACAATGACCCGCCAAAGCCTCATCAATGGAGTTATCGACCACCTCATAAACCAAATGATGGAGTCCGCGCACACCAACGTCACCGATATACATTGAGGGACGCATGCGCACATGCTCCATGCCTTCTAGAGCCTGTATGTTGTCGGCTCCATAATTGGCGTTTTTAGCTTCTTCGCTCATAAAAATTAGGGTGTTAGATTGTGGTATTTTCTTATGCTAACAAATATAACCAAATCCCCAATGATTTCAGTACTTTAAGCCTGATTCAAAGGGTCAAGTTATCAACAATTTCTTGTGTAAAAATACTCTCATAGCAAGACGCAAATTGTTCTTGAGTACAACACGACAATATTGGTGAGGGTGATCCGAAAAAGCACATGATCCCGCTTAAGGAATGTTCAGGTATTTATGCGTCTGAAGAGACATGATCCATTTGGGATGACTCATGACATAATCGACCATTTCTGGCATCATTTTGTCACGCTTACTCCACTCCGGCTGGAGGTACAATTTACAATCCGCGGAGACCTTCTGCGCTTGCCGTTCAGCAAATTTAAAATCATCGCGATTATGAATGATCATTTTCAACTCATTGGCTTTGGCATATATTTCGGCCAAAGGCTCTTTATTCTTTTTTGGTGACAAACAGATCCAATCCCACTGACCAGACAAAGGATAAGCTCCAGAAGTTTCAATATGGGTTTGCATGCCCTTTTGCTTGAGCAAATGAGTCATTGGGTCCATATCCCACATTAACGGCTCTCCCCCTGTCACAACAATGGTCTTGGCATACTGACGTGCCTGATCGGTGATCAGATCAATACTGGTCGGCGGATGAAGGCGTGGATCCCAACTCTCTTTGACGTCACACCAGTGGCAACCTACATCACAGCCCCCTATGCGGATAAAGTATGCGGCTGCACCCTTATGATAACCCTCACCTTGTATGGTGTAAAAGGCTTCCATTAAAGGCAAAGAAAGCCCCAGAGCTACGGCATTTTCAAAATCCTTGGTGTGTGCTGATGACATAGGGCAAAGTTAACACTAAAACATCAAAAATGCTCATTTAAAAAGATTCTAAAAATCCCGCATGCAAGCCAAAACAATTAGTATTTTTGATTCCTTAATTTACTGAAATTTAATCAAGACATGAACCGCACTTCTACCCCCAGACCTCCTCTAGTTATTGCCGCCATATTAATTGCTGCCATTATTTTGTCCTGCAGCAACACGGCGTTTGATATTGCGCAAGGTCATGTTGGACAACTCTCGAATCTCACCACTATGAAAGAGCTAAAGGACTTGTTTTCGGCGGACTCCTTAGTCGCACTCAACCCAAGCACAGATCAAGAGACCCTCGTGGGTGAGGTTGAAGTATACAACACACTTGGCGAAAAACTTTTAGTGATTTCGCCAGCAGATGAATATAATCCAGAATCTGTTATTGCCAATATCCGAATTTTAGATCCACGCTACACCACAAAAAATGGAATCAATGCCCAGAGCAATTTTGGACAAGTCAAGGCCGCTCACGACATCCAAAGCATCGATAATGCCATCAATGCAGTAGTGGTTTATCTCAAGGATAGTGATCTTTATTTGACCATTGATAAGAAACACTTGCCAGAAAATGTACGGTACGATTACTCAAGCAAAATCGAATCGTCTCAAATTCCGAATGACGCACCCTTCAAGTACTTCATGATAGGCTGGTAGATTTGGGTCTTTTGAGCGCCAAGTAGATCAGATAAAAATACGGCAGCATGATCAATTCTTCCACTAAAATATAATAAGGCCAATCTCCAAAGGCATCGAGAAGAGAGGCGTGCTCAGGTTTGTGCGCAATAAAAAGGTAGTTGGATCCCAATACCCAATTTACCCCAATGATCAACAATAAATAAACCTGAATGGCGGCAAAAGACTTAAAAATACTTTTGACGGTAGGCCTCATGTTGTAAATCACAGTGGCGTAAAAAATGTACACCACCAAACCGGCATGCTCAAGCCAATATTTAAAAAAATTTATGTGAGGAAACCCTTCGTCAAGATCCGGCGTGAGTATGGCTTGGGTAGTGCCAGCCAAAATCCAAAACACTAATATTTCGTACATCCAAAACCTCCTGTAAATAGCGAATAAGGGCAAAATAAGCGCCAAAAAATTACACAAGTGCAGGGGCAAATCCTTTTGCACATCAAAGGGACCCACCCAAAGTTTGATCAGTGTCCAAATAATGATGCTTGAAGAAACCATCCATGCCAGATAAAGGCCCAATCGAAGTTGAGTGGCTTCATCGCGCTTCTTTGCATGCCGGACAAAAAGAATCCCACTAAGCGCAAAAAAGAGCACCACAACAAAATGCTGCAAGCCTAAAAATGAGAAATCAGAATTGGGATTTAAAAATACCGTATCCATGCTAAAGTTTAGAGATTAACCAAGATACAATTTTGTTTTGGAATCTCAGACAGCGTTTCTTCTTTGCCTGGCAAGCAAGGTATTCTGCAGCAGCATCGCTATGGTCATAGGTCCCACACCACCTGGAACTGGAGTCATATAGGATGCTTTGCCCAAGAGCGCCTCGTACGCCACATCACCTCTGATTACATAACCCTTGGGATGATCTTCACTCGGCACACGCGTAATGCCAACATCGATGACCACCACACCATCCTTAACCATATCTGGTGTCAGAAACTCAGGAATACCAAGAGCCGAAATGATGATGTCTGCAGTTTTAGTAATGTCAGACAAATTCTGAGTTCGGCTGTGCGTCAAGGTCACTGTACTGTCTCCCGGGTAACCCTTTCGACTCATCAAAATACTGATTGGTCGGCCCACTATATGGCTTCTGCCAATGACGACAACATGCTTTCCGGAGGTTTCGATATCATAGCGTCTAATGAGTTCCATAATGCCGAAAGGCGTCGCAGGTATGAAGGTTTCCATATCTAAGGCCAATTTTCCAAAGTTTTCTGGATGAAAACCATCAACATCCTTTTTTGGATCAACAGCCAAAAGAATTTTTTGGGTATCAATATGTTTGGGCAAAGGCAACTGAACGATAAAGCCATCTATGGCATCATTGTGATTGAGCTCATCAATTGTTTGCAAAAGGGCCTGCTCGGAAATATCACTAGGCAACTGAATCAAAGTTGAATCGAATCCTACACGTTGACAAGCACGAACTTTACTGCCCACATAGGTCAAACTAGCCCCATCCTCACCGACGATTACAGCGGCCAAGTGAGGAATGGCATCCCCATTGCCGGTCATTTTCTCAACCGCAACAGCAATCTCGTCTTTGATATCGTTACTTACTTTTTTTCCGTCTAAAACTACCATGATTTTATTGCTCTTTTGCGGCACGATGTGCCATTTGCCTATTACAGCGTTTATCTCATATTACCCATCATCTGCATCATCTTGCGCCCGCCGCCGCCTTGCATCATCTTCATCATTTTGCTCATTTGCTCAAATTGTTTCATGAGCTGGTTGACTTCCTGTACAGAACGGCCACTCCCTTTTGCAATGCGCTTTTTTCGGCTGCCATTGATCACACTAGGATTACTCCGCTCGTCTGGAGTCATTGAGTGAATCATGGCTTCCACATATTTGAAAGCATCGTCATCCAAGTCAACATCTTTGAGGGCTTTTCCAGCTCCTGGAATCATCCCCATAAGGTCTTTCATGCTGCCCATTTTTTTGACTTGCTGTATTTGTGTCAAAAAGTCATCAAAGCCAAATTGATTCTTCGCAATTTTTTTCTGAAGTTTTCGGGCTTGAACCTCATCGAATTGTTCCTGAGCGCGTTCTACCAAAGAAACAACATCGCCCATTCCTAAAATTCGGTCGGCCATTCGGTCTGGGTAAAAAACATCCAAGGCCTCCATTTTTTCACCGGTACCGATGAATTTTATCGGCTTATTCACCACGCTCTTGATCGACAGGGCCGCACCTCCTCGTGTATCACCATCAAGCTTGGTCAAAACCACACCATTAAAATTCAAACGGTCATTAAAAGCTTTTGCCGTATTGACCGCATCCTGCCCAGTCATGGCATCCACCACAAAAAGCGTTTCATCTGGTGTGATCGCTGCATGAACCTGTGCAATTTCAGTCATCATTGCCTCATCAACGGCGAGGCGACCTGCAGTATCCACAATCACAACATTCTGGCCATTTGCCTTGGCGTATGCGATGGCATTTTGTGCAATAATTACCGGGTTTTTTTCTTCAGGTTCACTGTATACAGGAACACCGATTTGATCGCCAACGACATGCAATTGATTGATCGCTGCCGGCCGGTATATATCGCAAGCCACTAGCAGAGGCTGCTTGCTTTTTTTAGTTTTAAGGTATTGCGCCAACTTTCCTGAAAAAGTAGTTTTACCACTCCCCTGGAGACCAGACATCAATATGACCGATGGATGACCCTTAAGATCCAATTCGGCGGCATCACCACCCATGAGTGCCGTGAGCTCATCCTTGACCAACTTCACCATGAGTTGACCAGGCTGCAGTGTGGTAAGGACATCTTGCCCCAAAGCTTTGGCCTTTACGGTTGTGGTAAAATCCTTGGCAATTTTGAAATTGACATCAGCGTCAAGGAGGGCGCGTCTTACCTCCTTCAGGGTTTCAGCCACATTGACTTCGGTAATACTGCCATGACCCTTGAGTCTATGCAGGGCCTTATCGAGCTTTTCACTTAAATTATCAAACATATTTCTTCTGTTGTGATGGTCCACAAAGATAAGTACTCCCGTCGCAGAATCAAAACCGATTACATCAATACATCTGTCCATAAGGCATAAAAAAATCCCGACGAGGTCGGGATTTTTTTATCCATCAATATTCAGTTTAAATTCTCTCGAATGTGAGATAGTAAGTAGTGCCGTCTCCGCCACTCACATCGAGCAATTCAATCTTGGTCTCACTCACCGAAACAAAATCCCAATCGTCTATCAAATCATAAAAATTATGCGTTTCAGAAACAACAAACATAATCTTGAAATCATCATCATCTGTAGAATTTCCATCATCGTCGCTTGAAGAATTCGAGCTGTCATCTAAAATACTCCATGTTCCGTTGATCGTTTCAGTGCCATTGGTTGCCACAAGAGTGCCATCAGTATTAAATGTAAAGGCGTAACCGGCAAAATCTGCCGTCTCGTCAGTGCCTGAGTCATTAAAGTAGGTAATTTCCCAATCTCCAGAGGCCGCATAACCTGAGGTGATGTCTGCACTAGTTTCAGGTGTTGTATTATTCAATGGCAAATTACCCTCGTCATCTTCACATGAAACGAAGAATAGACCGAACATAATTAAGAGATAAATAGGTGCTGAAATTTTCATGATAGTTTATTTAAAAGGTTTTGTTTTTAAATATTTGTTCTATTGTAGTTTAACGCTAAAATTTATTTTGTATTGTAAAAAGGTGACCCCAAATGAAGCGCCATCAATCGCAATTGGAAAGATCTGCTCCTAATCTTACCCAATCGTAGCGATCCGGAAATTCGGGATCTTCAAAATCAACTCGGTCTCCTTGACATTCAAAAACTAGCGGCGAAACAAAGTAGTTGCCAAAGTTCAAATCAATGGTCAGTATTGTCCCATCGAAAGTATAGTCATTTGGATTCGGGAGGGCATCAGAAAGCTCTCTCGACTCCCAATAAGCCTGATCACACAGGCCATTTGGGTTCTCACAATAATACGTATACCGCAATCCATTCAAAAATTCATACATGGTATTCCCGAGATTTGCTGATTCTTCATAAAGCCATCGACCTATCAAAGTTTCTGGACCAGTGCCCACACAACCCGCATAGGGGTTTCTGCCAAAATTGAGTCGGTCCACACCACCATTGCCACCACTGACGTCTTGAAGCTCTATTGAGTCCTGATCATAGGCCAAAACATCCCAGTCGTCATTGAGCTCTTCAAACGGATCCTCTGTGCCATTCAATTCAAAATCAAGGACCAAATCAAAGCCAGAAGAACTGTTTTGGATTTGCCAAGTTCCACTGACATCGCGGCTAGAAGAAGTCGCACCAACAGAGCCATCAATAGCAAATACAAAAGTATAGGTTACAAAATCACAAGTCTCATCTTCTCCATCATCCTCCTCTAATAAATTGACAAACCAATGACCTGAGGTCAACTCCTCTATTACTGAGTTGGCACCATTATTACTGATGACAACTGGGTCGTCTGAAAGCGTACAATCCACTTGATCAAGCACGGTGACGAGCTCTGCATTCGCGTTCACCACCATAGGTGATCCCGAGCCATCGGTGACATAAATAGGGAAGTCAAAAGTGACATAAGTATCACTGTTCAAAACAAGCAAGTAATTGTAAAAAGTGAGCTCATCGTTTATGGCAAAAGTCCCGATCTGCTCGTTAGCGGCATTGTAAGTCGCTCCCGTAATCGGAAACTGAAGCCCCAAACAACTATAAGTATCTGGAATATCGTTGATGCATGACGCCACCAGTGCATTAAAACTTGATAGATCAGGCACCATTTGGGTCATGAAATTCTCCGACATCAACGTCACTGGGAATATCAGATCCAAAAAATCTGTATCATTTGCAAATTGACTGAAGATGTTGCGCAATACCGATAAGTCTTCATTGGACTCGAGAGTAACCTGCTGTCCATTAGCCAGAACATCTACCGGATAAACAATGGAAAAACACGAAGTACCATCTAGAAGATTGTCACTCGTTCCGTCGTTTTGACTGGTACTGAGCAACATATTGGCCAATACGGAGTCACCGTTGAAGGATTCAGTATTATCATTTGGGTCAATGACTGTATTATCTTCTTCTTGACAAGACCCCAAAAACACTAAAGCGCTCAGGACAAATAAATAAAATCTGATTTTTATTAAATTCATGGTTCAAAATGATTTGGTTTCAAGAGTAAAACCGATCACTACGCCAATACCCTACTTCCTTAGTCAAAAAAATATTCGTATAACTAATTTAATAAATAATGTACGTTAATTTCTAGGCTGCGTATTATTTTTCAATACCTTTTTAGGGAACAATAAAATGGGCCGGTAGGGTATTTACCCTGTGGGCTGTTTTATTCTTAGACCAACTTAACCCGATCATTAATTTATAGAGACCCTACTGCAAGATGCCACAAGATGTATGCAGCGAACAACTCTTTTCCCAGATTTATCATCAATGGGGGATGCCTCTATTTAGGTTCATGAGTTACAAAACCCAAGATACAGACCAGGCCAATGATTTTGTACAAGAAGCATTTATAACACTTTGGGAAAATTGCGCAAAAGTAAGTGAAGACAAAGCTAAGTCCTACCTCTATACGGTGGCCCATCGAAAATTTCTCAATAAGGTCGCGCACGACAAAGTGGTTCAAAATCATCAAAAGCAGGTCGATTGGCATTTTGAGCAACAGTCGCCAGAATTTCTTCTGGAAGAAAAAGAATTTGACCAAAAACTAAAAGAAGCGCTGAATGCCCTGCCACAGGGGCAAAGAACAGCCTTTCTTATGAATCGAATTGACCAAATGACCTATACCGAAATAGCACAAGCTTTAGACCTCTCTGTTAAGGCGGTAGAAAAAAGGATGCATTTGGCGCTTAAGACGCTGCGTCAAAACATAAAAGAACTCGAGAACAGGTAGGGTTTAAATGCATGAAGTTGTACCTATAGACAGACATTGTTATGATGAATCTAGACCAAAATTTACATAAATATCTGAATCGTCAGAGCTCAAAAGATGAAAAAGCGGCGCTCCAAGAAGATGAAGCCTACGCAGATTATCTCAAAATTGCAACACGCGCATCTGCTTTAGACCTCAAGGGTTTCAAAGACACGGACAACTGGCACAAGATCAAAGCGCACATCACTAAAAATTCTGTACAGAAAAAAGGCCGGATGATCCGCCTTAAGAACATGAGAGTCAACCAAAGCAAACTTTGGCGCGTTGCGGCAATTCTCGTTATGGTCTTTGGCACTTATTTCTTCCTGACCTTCTCCGACACCACAATCACTACCCTGGCCGGCAAGCATGAAAATTGGGCCATGCCAGATGGGTCTAAAATCACATTCAATGCGGTTTCTCAGGCGACTTATAATCGGCATGATTGGGATGAAGATAGGCGATTGACTTTAAAGGGCGAAGCCTACTTTGACGTGGTCAAAGGCGGCTCGTTTACCGTAGAGACCAACTTGGGGAACGTAAGGGTTTTAGGTACAGAATTTAATGTCCTTGCACGAGGCGAGCATTTTCGTGTGGCCTGCTATGAAGGTTCAGTAGAAGTCACGGTCCAAAACACCGCCACAATAATCAAAGCCGGGCAAGGCCTAGTGCTGAAAAGCAGCGGACTAGAAATGATGGTATTGGAGGATACAGCACCAGGTTGGTTGCGCGGAGAAAGCAGTTTTGATCAAGAGCCACTTGCTGATGTTTTGGAAGAACTCAGCAGGCAGTATGGCCTCTCAATAGATCAAAATCAAATACCCGAAGAGCAATTTACAGGAAGCTTTTCTCACGACAATTTGAGACACGCCTTAACTGCAGTTTGTGCGCCATTTAATTTGAAATTTACAATTACTGAAAAACAGGTCACAATTCATGCGGCTGAATAATTTTGATCATCTCATCAAGTATTTATGCAATGGCTTCATTAGTCTCTGCTCGGTCTTTGTGATGCATGGTCAAGAACCACCTCAGCAAACTCTAGTGGACTATATGGCCTCATTGGAAACCCAGTTTGACGTCAAGTTTTCCTACCGAACAAAAGATGTACTCAATAAAAACATCGCTGCACCCAAGGGCCTCAATACACTTGACCACCACCTGACATATTTACGACAAAAAAGCCATCTGAGCGCCTTGCGCGTGGATGACCGCTACATCAGTTTGGTGTTGATGGCTCCCAAAAAAAATGCTTATTGCGGGCAACTCGTAGATGCCCAGACCGGCGAACCTCTTGTGGGCGCAAGCGTCCAAATCGTTGGATCCATTTATGGGACAACGACAAATATTTATGGTCAATTTTCGATTGATGCTTTAAAGGGCCATCAGATCATGATGACCTACTTGGGGCATGAACCAATTTTGGTCAATAGCGAAAGCCTCACGCCTGGGTCATGTCCTGTGTTTCTGGCCAAGGAAAACCCAACAAATCTCGAAGCAGTCACCATCGGTCGATTTTTTGCAACGGGGATGAGACAGCGTGGGCAAGGGAACTTCTCTATCGATACCGAATCTTTTGGGCTTCTCCCTGGACAAACTCAAAATGATGCCCTATGGTTTGCTCAAGCCTTACCTGGCGTTGAGAGCATTAATGAAACCGTCTCAACAATTAACATCAGAGGTGGTGCTAACGATGAAAACTACATCAGTTGGGAAGGCATCAGGATGTATCAGTATGGGCACTTCTTTGGCATGATCTCAGCCTTTAATCCTTTTTTGAGTACCGAACTTGACCTCTACCGATCTGGCAGTCCAGGACAGTATCACAATTATATTTCAGGCGCCATAAACATCCACAGTAGTGATGTCCTGCCCCAAAAAACCAGATACTCTTACAACGCCAATTTACTGGATACTCATTTGGCCGTAGACATGCGCGCCAGCGATAAATTAGGCATCAAAATTGCCGGACGCACCTCTATCAACCGATGGCTGACCACTCCAATTTACGATAGTTATTTCGAGCGGATGTTTCAGGACACTGAAATCAATAACAATCAAAACAACAGCGATTATGGTCAAGTTGATTTTGATGAACAGTTTTCTTTTTTCGATTTTGGGGGTAAATTGATTTATCAACCCAAAGAGACCACGCAAGTCAAATTCGTTTTTATGGTCATTGCGAACAATTTTGAATTTACAGAATCCTTACCTCAAGTGGCTAAGACCAATCAATTAGAACAAAAATCAAATCTTGCGGGGGTTTCGCTCTTCCATCGTTGGAATAAATGGCATAAAACATCTGCAAAAGCGTCAATCAATCACTACGATATCGTGGCCACCAATCAAGACCTTTTCAGCAGTCAAATTCTCGGACAAGACAATGAAGTACTCGATTTGGATACTCATATCACCCATGACTTTTGGGCGAGCGACCATAACAGATTCAGCACGACCTACAATTTCTCTGAATTGGGTGTGAGCAATAGACAGGAAGTCAATAGCCCGCTATTTTTCTCGCGCAAGAAAGATGTTTTGCGCATCCATAGGCTACACCAGCAATGGGATTATCGCAGCCAAAACCAATTGCTCAAGATCAAATTATCAGCACGTGTCAGCCACTATTCTAAGCTGAAAAAAACCTTATTGGAACCATCAGGAAAAATAGAGTACACACTCAACCGTAGGCATACCCTCTCGACATCCTTTGAACACCGTCATCAAGTATTGGGCCAGCGCGTAGATTTACAAAGTGATTTTTTAGGTGTTGAAAAAAGGCGATGGACTCTGACCGCAGCAGGCCAAGAGCCCATTCGCCAAGGGAGTCAAATGAGCATAGGCTGGCATTATCAAAAGTCTGGAATGGTCTTGAGTCTTGATGCCTTCTCAAAAAACATCACGGAACTGAGTGCCCAAAGTCAATTATTTCAAAACCAATATCAGTTCAGTAAGGCCATTGGTGCCTATAGCGTTACGGGCGTTGAATGTGCTTTACAAAAAAACTGGCATCCCTTCACCGCTTGGATGGGTTACACTTGGAGCAAAAACAACTACAACTTTGACCGCTTTGTCCCTGCTGTGTTTCCCAGCAATCTAGACATCAGACACCAACTCAAATGGGCCCTCAATGCCGAATTCGAAAATTTGAAATTGTCATTAGGTGGCCATTGGCATGCGGGATTGCCTTATACTGCGGCCACAGGAACTGTCGATGGGAATAGCGCAGAGGGCTACACAGTCGTTTATGCCACACCCAATCAAGAAAGGCTCTCCGCATACGTAAGACTAGATTGTTCTGCTGCATACAGTTGGTGGAGCAAACAAAATACAAAATACACGTTTAATGTCGGGTTAATTAATTTCATGGGGCAAGAGAATGTATTGTCTCAACGCTATTTTGCAGCACCCAATCAAGACCAAACATTAGCCATTAATAGGGTACAAAGAAAAGGGCTGAGTTTGACGCCCAACGCCTCTGTGACCATCAATTGGTAACAGTATTACATTCTATCCGGAACCTGTATCCCTAAAAGTGAACAGCTGGACTTGATCACCTGAGCAACAGCATCACATAGCGCAATTCTGAATGTTGTTTCAGGTCCAACCTCTGTGGTCAAAATGGGCACATTTTGATAAAAAGAATTAAACTCCTTGACCAATTCATAAGTATAATTAGCAATTAAAGCCGGACTGTATTGATGCGCCGCTTCTTGGATTTTTTGTGGAAATCCTTGTAAGAGCTTTAAAACTGATTTTTCCTTTTCCTGTAACTTGAGGTTGTGGTCATATTGGGGTAAATCGACTGCTTTGGCCTTTCGCGCAATAGACTGAATCCGCGCATAAGTATATTGGATAAATGGGCCGGTATTACCCTGAAAATCAACACTTTCCTTTGGGTCGAATAAAATTCTTTTTTTAGGATCAACCTTCAAGATATAATACTTCAAGGCGCCAAGGCCAATTTCTTCAAATAAGGTTGTTTTTTGCGCCTCCGTGAGGTCATCAATTTTGCCTAAGCCTGTGGCAATTTCACGTGCTGTATCTTGCATCTGATCGATCAGATCATCGGCATCAACCACAGTACCTTCACGTGATTTCATTTTGCCTGAAGGCAAATCAACCATACCGTAACTAAGATGAAACAGATGTTGCGCCCAGGGATAACCTAATTTACTCAAAATCAAGAATAAAACCTTAAAATGATAGTCCTGCTCATTGCCCACAGTATAAATCATCCCTGTGATGTTAGGATAATCGATGGCCCTTTGAATTGCGGTACCAATATCTTGGGTCATATAAACTGAGGTGCCATCGCTGCGCAAAACCAATTTATGGTCTAAACCATCTTCGGTCAAGTCGCACCAAACGGATCCATCTTCTTTCTGATAAAATACATTTCTATCAAGTCCCTCTTGAATATGATCCTTACCAAGTAAATAGGTATTGCTCTCGTAGTAGTTGTGGTCAAAATCAACACCAAGTTTCTTGTATGTTGCAGCAAATCCCTCATAGACCCATTGGTTCATCTCAGACCACAGGGCCACGACCTCTTGGTCTCCTGCTTCCCACAAACGAAGTAATTCTTGTGCCTCTTTTATGGCAGGTGCTTGGCGCGCAGCGTCTTCCTCTGAATGCCCTTGGGCGATGAGTTGTTTGACTTGTTCTTTATACTTTTGATCAAAAATCACGTAATAGTTGCCCACCAATTTGTCGCCTTTCAAATTAGTGTTTTGCGGCGTCTGTCCATTACCAAAATGCCGCCAGGCCCACATGCTTTTGCAAATATGAATACCACGATCGTTAATGATCTGAGTCTTATACACCGTTTTTCCAGAAGCCTTTAGGATCTCGGCGACCGAGAAACCCAATAGGTTATTCCGTATATGGCCCAGATGGAGCGGCTTATTTGTATTTGGTGAAGAATATTCTACCATCACAGCACCCCCGTCAGGATTGGCCCAACCGAAACGACTATAGTCGTTTACGGCATCAAAAGCATCAATAAAATGGGCGTCATTAAACGTTAAATTGAGAAAACCCTTAACCACATTAAAGCCTTGTACCTCTTCAAGCGATGCAGTCAAAAACTCACCTATGGCAGTACCTATAGCCACTGGATTGCCCTTAATCAAACGAAGCATTGGAAATATGACAACAGTAAGGTCTCCTTCAAAATCTTTACGCGTGGTCTGAAACTCAACACGCTCTAAGGTTTGGCCATACAGTTCATTCACTGCCTCAATTATATACTGTTTTAACTTATCTTCTAAAGACATTTCATGAAAATTGAAGGGCAAAGATACGCCAAAATTATGGTACGAAGCATGAGCAAATCTTGTGTGTGGAGACCAAACACCTCTACCCCTTTGGCAAGAATACCTCTGCCATCATGCATCGGGCACTGCCTCCACCACAAGTTTCTATGGTAGTCAAGTCGCAATCTAAAATGAACCCATGACCAGATAAAGCAGCAATTTGATCTTCTGTCAATGCATTTTTTGCCGAGGCACTCATCACGATATATCGTTGGTCATTTGCGCCAATGACCTGAAGCATATTCCCGGCAAATTGGTGCATTTGTGCTTCGGATATGACAATGACTTCTTTCTTACTTTCACGCAAATGCCGCAACAAATTTTTTCGTTCGCTTGGGGCGTCAATGGCCTCAAGGCAAATCACACAAAAACGTTCTCCCAAACACATCAAGACATTAGTGTGGTAAATGGGCAAGCGCTGTTGACCAACGTCCTGAAAAGCGTAAAACAAAACAGGATCCATTTCAAAATCCTCGCAAAACTCAATAAATAAATCCTCATCCGCTCGAGAAGACAAGGCACAATAGGCTTTGCCATTGACCCGATCCAAAATCATACTGCCCGTGCCTTCAAGATAAACCTCAACGTCCTCTGCCGAGGTGTAATCCATTACATTAGAGATAGTAAAGCCCTGTTCTTCAACTTTTTCCAATACAGACTCGCGGCGCTCTCGCCTGCGGTTTTTTGCAAACATAGGATACAAAACGGCTTGCCCATCCTGATGAAAACTGACCCAATTATTTGGAAAAACAGAATCAGGCGTGTCGAATTTGGCTTCATCCTGCACCACGATAACCTCTACCCCTTTACCTCTTAATAAGCCTACCATTGCATCAAATTCTGCCTGTGCCCGATGCGTTATTTCTAACGGCCCAGCTTTAAGCCCTTCTTGAAAATAATTATTAACGGCGGTTTCTTCGTTCATGCGGAAGACTGCGGGTCGGATCATTAACAGCGTGCTGGTGATTTGTGTCATAGTGGTAGTTCAAGAGGACAAAAATACTAGTTTTAGTGCCAATTCTGAATAATGGTTCATAAAATGATTTGAATCCTGTAGTCAATAGGACTCAAGATTCAAGCCTTTGAACCAAAACATTGAAGCACAAAATAATAGTCCTCAATTGCATGGCAAAAGCAATAGAACACAAAATAGACCTCTTGATATAATTTTTTTTACGAAATTCGCCTGAACAAAGAACCACGTCGACTTCGTATGAAGGGTCACTAGGATGCCTTTATTAGAGAAAATGACTATTTCTTGATTTTTAACAGCAACAACCAAACCAACAACCATGGCATTAGGAGAAGAATTTGAAAAACAAGGTGTATGGCTCTTTAAATACCGCAGCAATCTACCAATCATTATTTTACTTTTGGGGTATGGCCTTTATATCTACAAAGAATATCATCCCGAAGCCTACTTTTTGCAAGGTGAAGATCTTGCAATGGAAGCCTGTTATGAGTGGATTTGTCTTGGGATATGTTTTATTGGTCTTGTGATCAGAGCGTATACGGTAGGGCACACGCCAAGATTCACATCAGGGAGGAATACAGACGAGCAAGTGGCTGAAACTTTGAATACAACAGGTCTTTACTCAACCCTAAGACACCCTCTTTATCTTGGAAATTTTCTGATGTGGCTGGGTGTAGGCATGCTGACCGGTCATGTATGGTTCATCATTTCATTCATTCTATTTTATTGGTTGTATTATGAGCGCATCATGTATGCCGAGGAGCAATTCTTGACCCGAAAGTTTGGCCAAGCCTATATTGACTGGGCTGAGGGCGTCCCAGCGTTCATTCCTTCTTTCAAAAATTTCAAGAAACCAAGTCTGCCGTTCAGCTGGAAGAAAGTACTCAAGAAAGAAAAAAACGGTTTATTTGCCATGTTCCTGCTCTTTGCGTTATTTGACGCCACAGGAGAGTATATCCACGGCACTGATCATTACAATATGTTTTTGATTTATGGCTGTCTGGGCACAGGCGTTGCCTATATCATACTCAAGTTCTTAAAGAAAAAAACAACCCTTTTGGATCAAGAAGGTCGCTAGCAGAATGGGTTAGTCGCGGTACAAGGGCATTGTACTGCAACGCAAGAGTCCCTCTTGTTTCGCAATTTCGGCGTAGGGCACCTTCTCTACAGTAAATCCTTGGTTTTTCAGCCATTCGTTCAATCGGGTGAATTTTTGTTCTGTCACGACCACATTTGGGGCAATTGAAAATACATTGCAATTCATGGCGTACATCTCTTCTTTACTCACATGAAATAGATGCTCAGGACCAAAAAAATCAACCAGCCATTGGTACTCTTGATCAATGAGAAACCCCTCTTTATGAATTAGGGCCTTACCCAAACCTAATGGCTGAAAACAGCAGTCTAAGTGTAATGCATTTTCACGGGGATCAAAATTAGATTTCTTGAGCGAAAAGGAAACAACTTTCTTATGCGGAAATAAAGACTGTAAGTGGTCCACAGCAATCATATTTGTTCTTGCGGTAATGTATTTGCGGTAATCTCTGTCCTTAAAGGTACCGACAAAAATATATTCTCCCCAAGGCATGACATCGCCGCCCTCGATATGGGCCTCCTCTGGAAAATAAATAATGTCTTCCTGTGGCACCTGTTTGATCACGGCATCTAAAGCGTCGATTTCATTAGAACGATCTTCTAAAATATTGGCTATAACCAGCTTGTTTTCAATAACAAACGCAATATCACGCGCAAAAATTTGATTGTAATTTTTAATGATTTCTGGCCGATAAACTTTGACTTGATAACGCTCAAAAACGTCCGCCAAAGCTTCCATCTCGCGAACCATATCCTCTTCTAAAGGATAGGTGCCGGCCTTAATGTGTTCTGCTGACTTTGGGTCGTATGCATCTTGCAACTTTGGTGTAGGACCATTGCTCAAGGCTGAACCTAGAACGACAGAGCGCAGCCGACCGACTTCATCATTAATGTTTAGCTTCAGTGACATAAGTGTATTGATAAGCAACTTCGACAGAGGTCTCCCCCAAAGGTAGTGATTTACCTGTAGTCTATATCCTTAAATGGTCGGGCTGTTTCACCAATATAAAGCTGTCTTGGACGACCAATTGGCTCTTTTCTCAGACGCATTTCACGCCATTGGGCAATCCAACCTGGCAAACGCCCCATAGCAAACATCGGGGTAAACATTTGGACTGGAATTCCAAGCGCACGATATATAATACCCGAATAAAAGTCTACATTCGGATACAACTTGCGTTCAACAAAATAAGGATCGTTGAGTGCTTCTTGTTCTAGCCCCTTGGCAATAGCCAAAACTGGATCATTGACACCCAAATCAGTCAAAACTGTATCTGCAGCCATTTTGATGATGCGCGCGCGTGGGTCAAAATTCTTATAAACTCTGTGCCCAAAGCCCATCAGTCTGAATGGATCAGACTTGTCTTTGGCCTTAGCCATGTATTTCTTGGTGTCCCCACCATCGGCTTTGATGGCCTCCAGCATTTCAATGACCGCCTGATTGGCACCGCCATGAAGCGGCCCCCAAAGCGCACTGATGCCAGCAGAAATCGACACAAATAATCCTGCATGTGACGACCCCACCATACGGACGGTAGAGGTTGAGCAATTTTGTTCGTGGTCTGCATGCAAAATCAATAACTTGATCATCGCCTGCTTCACCACCGGGTTACTCACATATTCACTATGCGGCTTTTTGAACATCATCTTGAGGAAATTGTCAACATAGGCAAGAGAATCGTCACCGTAGTCTAACGGCAAACCGGCATTTTTTCTATATGTCCAAGCAGTCAATACAGGAAATTTCCCGAGTATCTTGACAATAGCACCATACATCTCTTCTTCGCTGTCGACATTGACAGAGGATGGATTGAAGGCAACCAAGGCACTTGTTAATGCAGAAAGCACGCCCATTGGATGAGCCGCTTGAGGAAAGCCATCCAATATTTTTTTCATGTCTTCGGCGACAAGCGACTGTTCCTTGATGTCTCTATGAAATTTTTGCAAGGCATCACGTGTTGGTAAATCTCCAAAAATCAACAAGTAAGCGACCTCTAAAAAGTCGGCTTTTTCTGCTAATTCTTCAATTGAATAACCCCGATAGCGCAATATTCCTTGCTCTCCGTCTAAAAAGGTGATGGCACTTTCGCAACTTGCTGTGTTTTTAAATCCAGGATCAATGGTGGTGATGCCTTGGGTCGCACCTCTTAATTTTGAAATATCAATGGCCAATTCATTCTCGGTTCCCGCAACCACAGGAAAATCAAATGCGTCATTGTTAATTTGGATCTTAGCGGATGTTGCCATTATGGTAGTGTTTAGGAGTGATTTCTGCCATGCGAATTTACAAAATATTGCGCAAAATTTAGAATTATTCCATCAGGCATTAGGGTTAAAGTCTTCTTAAATAATCACGTGCCCTAAACAAAAAAGCCCGCCAATGGCGGGCTTTTTTCAATCACTATAAAAATCAGATCTTAAATGCCTTGTTCTGTGGGAAATATGCCGTGTCACCAAGCGCCTCTTCGATGCGCAGCAACTGATTGTATTTGGCCATACGGTCACTACGCGATGCAGAACCTGTTTTGATCTGTCCTGTATGCAAAGCTACAGCCAAATCGGCAATCGTGTTGTCTTCAGTCTCTCCACTACGGTGGGACATCACACAAGTATAGCCAGCGTTTTGCGCCATTTGAACCGCTGCGATGGTCTCACTCAAAGTACCAATTTGATTCACTTTAATCAAGATTGAATTTGCGATATTGCGTTCAATGCCTTGAGAAAGTCGCTCAACGTTGGTCACAAATAAATCGTCACCGACCAATTGGACTTTATCACCCACCAATTCTGTCAAGTATTGCCAGCCATCCCAATCATTTTCATCCATCCCATCTTCAACAGAAATAATGGGATATGCGGCACACAAAGAGGCTAAATACTCCGCTTGTTCCTTCGAATTGCGGACCTTGCCACTGGCGCCTTCAAATTTTGTGTAATCGTAAACACCATTCTCATAAAACTCAGCCGCCGCACAATCTAGTGCAATCATGACCTGATCACCTAGAGTATAACCGGCATTTGCCGTAGCCTTTGCAATGGTTTCAAGTGCATCCTCTGTCCCCTCTAATGTTGGGGCAAAACCACCTTCATCTCCTACGGCCGTACTCAAGCCACGATCGTGCAACACTTTTTTCAAGTGATGAAAAATTTCTGATCCAATTTGCATGGCATGGGTAAAACTTTCCGCTTTCACGGGCATGACCATAAATTCTTGAAAAGCGATAGGTGCATCACTGTGTGACCCACCATTGATGATATTCATCATAGGAACCGGTAAGGTCTTTGCACTGACCCCACCGATATAACGGTATAAAGGTAGTCCCAACTCTTGAGCTGCTGCCTTAGCTACAGCCAAAGAAACACCGAGAATGGCATTAGCCCCTAATTTTGATTTATTCTTTGTGCCATCCAAATCAATCATCAATTGATCAATCGCTTCCTGTTCAAATACAGACCACCCGATAAGGGCATCACTAATTTCATTATTGACATGATTCACAGCCTGAGACACTGCTTTCCCCATATAGCGGTCACCACCATCTCTCAACTCAACGGCCTCATGTTCTCCGGTAGATGCGCCAGAAGGAACTGCCGCACGACCCACAAAACCATGTTCTGTAGTCACATCAACTTCTACTGTAGGGTTTCCTCGCGAATCAAAAATTTGGCGGGCATGTATGTCAATAATTGTACTCATAATTGGTTGTTTTGTTTTGGTCTGTGAATATACAAAAGAAACGCTGTTCGATAAATCGATGCCCCTTGTTTCGGAGCAAAAACACTGCTTTAACGTTTTCGAAAATTGTTCCTTGCGCCCATTTATTGTCGGTTACTCTGCCTGGGCCAGAGCGGCCACAAATTGATCAAACAAATAAGCAGCATCATTGGGACCAGGACCCGCCTCAGGATGATATTGCACGGAGAACACAGGTCTGTCTTTGATTTTAATTCCGGCCACCGTATGGTCATTCAAATGCACATGGGTGATGGCCAATTCGGGATGCGCTTCCGTCTCTTCTTTATCAATGGCGAACCCATGGTTTTGAGAGGTGATCTCCCCTTTCCCTGTAACCAAGTTTTTGATTGGGTGGTTGATCCCCCTATGTCCATTGTGCATTTTAAAGGTTGATATACCGTGGGCTAGGGCCAATACCTGATGACCAAGACAAATACCAAACAATGGTTTGTTTTGGGCCAAAATATCTCGAGTGGTCTGTATCGCTTCGGATAAAGGCTCAGGGTCTCCTGGACCATTGCTCAAGAAATACCCGTGTGGGTCAAAAGCCGCTAAGGTCTCAAATGGTGTGTCATAGGGAAAAACTTTAATCAGACAATCCCGTGCCGCTAAGTGGCGTAAAATATTGCGTTTGATCCCGAGGTCTAAGGCTGCAATGCGATAGGTCGCATCCGCCTTTCCATAAAGGTAAGCCTCAGGAGTTGACACCTTAGAGGCCAATTCCAATCCTTTCATACTCGGAACCTGAGCCAATTCCTTCTTCAATGATTCCAGCTCATCTACCCGCGTTGTGATCACCGCATTCATGGCCCCATGATCTCTAATGTATGCCACTAATGCTCTAGTATCGACATCACTAATCGCGAACAACTTGTTACTCTCCAGAAAATCCTCCAAGGATTGGTCGGCAGAGACACGTGAAAAAGGGTAGCTAAAGTTGCGACAGATCAAGCCTGCAATCTTTACCCCATCAGACTCTACCTCATCCGGCTGAGTGCCATAATTACCAATATGAGCATTTGTCGTGACCATAAGCTGGCCAAAATATGACGGATCTGTAAAGATCTCTTGATACCCTGTCATTCCGGTATTGAAGCACACCTCGCCAAAGGCAGTTCCGTCTTTGTCGCCTACAGATTTACCATAAAATATGGTGCCGTCTTCCAATAAAATTAAAGCTTCTTTGCGTGTCTGGTATTTCATTTCTAAAAAAGAGTTTTACAAAAATAATATAAAAAAAGGGACTAACTTATAACAGTCAGTCCCTTTATATAAATTTGAATAGTCATCTATCTATTCTTCTTCTTTTTTGGTTTCTTGAACCACAGCGGCTGGCGCTGCGGCAGCAGTTCCCCGACTACTTCCTCTACGAGTAGATTTCTTCTTAGTCGCTTTTGCCACGTTATAAACCTCATTGAAGTCTACTAGTTCGATCAAAGCCATATCCGCATTATCTCCTAATCGGTTCCCCAATTTGATGATTCGTGTGTACCCTCCAGGACGATCTCCGACTTTTACAGCTACTGAGCTGAAAAGTTCTGTGACCGCATCTTTTTGGCGCAGTCGGCTAAACACGATACGTCTGTTGTGCGTGGTATCTTCCTTTGACTTCGTCAATAATGGCTCAACAAATTGCTTCAAAGCCTTCGCCTTGGCTACAGTAGTGTTGATGCGTTTGTGCTCAATTAGGGAACAAGCCATGTTTGCCAACATTGATTTTCTGTGGGCGGTCTTTCTGCCTAAGTGATTATTCTTTTTTCCGTGTCTCATTTGTAATTCTTTTAGACGTTTCTAATGAAACTAGTCCTTATCTAATTTATATTTTGAAAGATCCATTCCGAAATTCAATCCTTTAATGTTCACAAGCTCTTCAAGCTCAGTCAAAGATTTCTTTCCAAAATTACGGAACTTCATTAAGTCGTTCTTGTTGAAAGACACTAGATCTCCTAATGTATCGACTTCTGCTGCCTTAAGACAGTTCAGTGCGCGAACAGACAAATCCATGTCAATCAATTTTGTTTTCAATAATTGACGCATGTGTAACGACTCTTCATCATATGTTTCTGTTTGTGCGATTTCATCTGCCTCAAGGGTAATGCGCTCGTCACTGAACAACATAAAGTGATGGATCAAGGTCTTTGCTGCTTCAGTCAATGCATCTTTTGGATGAATAGAGCCATCGGTCATGATTTCGAAAACCAATTTCTCGTAATCTGTTTTTTGCTCTACCCTGAAATTTTCAATGCTGTACTTGACATTCTTGATCGGGGTATAGATTGAATCTGTAAAGATAGTCCCTAAAGGCGCATTAGCCTTTTTGTTCTCTTCTGCAGGTACATAACCACGGCCTTTTTCAATAGTGATTTCGAAATTCAAATTCACTTTGGCATCCATATTACAAATGACCAACTCTGGATTGAGTACTTGAAATCCTGAAATGAACTTTTGAAAATCACCAGCGGTCAATTTATTACCGCCAGAAACTGCAATGGTCACTGTTTCATTGTCTATCTCCTCGATCTGTCTCTTGAAACGCACTTGTTTCAAGTTCAAGATCATTTCCGTAACGTCTTCTACAACGCCCGCAACAGTAGAGAATTCGTGATCAACACCTTCGATGCGTACCGAAGTAATTGCAAATCCTTCTAACGAAGATAAAAGGACACGTCTTAGGGCGTTACCAACGGTCAAACCATAACCAGGCTCAAAAGGACGAAATTCAAATTTCCCTTCGAAATCTGTAGAATTGATCATGATAACTTTATCAGGCTTTTGAAAACTAAATACTGCCATAACTTGTCTCGTGTTTAAGATTATTTAGAATACAATTCGACGATGAATTGCTCGTTGATGTTCTCTGGAATTTGCAGTCTTTGTGGTACGGCAACGAATGTCCCCTCCTTTTTATCTGCATTCCAAGTGATCCATTCATAAACATGGCTAGCATTGGCCAATGAATTGTTAATCGCTTCCAAAGATTTTGATTTTTCGCGTACAGCCACCACATCATTAGGCTTCAACTGGTAAGAAGGGATATTCACCTTCTCTCCATTGACTGTAATGTGCCTGTGTGATACAAGTTGTCTTGCAGCACTTCTGCTGGGTGCGATGCCCATTCTGTAAACCACGTTATCTAAACGAGATTCACATAATTGAAGTAAAACCGCACCAGTAATACCAGGTGCTGCCGTTGCCTTCTTGAATAAGTTACGGAATTGGCGTTCCAAAATACCATAGGTGTATTTTGCTTTTTGCTTTTCAGCAAGCTGAATTGCATATTCCGATTTCTTTCCTCTCCTACGGTTGTTTCCGTGTTGTCCTGGAGGATAATTACGTTTTTCGAACGACTTATCTTCTCCGAAAATAGCTTCACCGAACTTTCGGGCTATTTTAGTTTTAGGACCAGTATATCTTGCCATATTCTTGTTGTTTTTGAAGGGAAAATCTAAATTAAGGTCATCCTTTAGTTTTCTTTTTCCTTCGGGTTTATACTTGTTATCTAATAATTATACTCTTCGACGTTTTGGTGGGCGACATCCATTGTGCGGCATTGGTGTGACATCAATGATCTCTGACACCTCTATTCCTGCATTATGGATGGTTCTTATGGCAGATTCTCTACCATTTCCCGGTCCCTTAACGTATACTTTTACTTTGCGTAAGCCAGCTTCATGAGCCACTTTAGAAGCATCCTCAGCAGCCAATTGCGCCGCATAAGGTGTGTTCTTTTTAGATCCTCTAAAGCCCATTTTTCCGGCTGATGACCAAGAAATGACATCTCCGCCTTTGTTGGTCAACGAAATGATGATATTGTTGAAAGAAGCGGTAATGTGTGCTTCTCCTGTAGCTTCAATAACAACCTTACGTTTTTTGGTATTTTTTGCACTAGTCTTTGCCATATCCCTAGAAATTATTTAGTTGCCTTTTTCTTGTTGGCGACTGTTTTACGTTTTCCTTTTCTCGTTCTTGAGTTATTCTTTGTGCGCTGACCACGTAATGGTAAACCAGCCCTGTGACGAATACCTCTGTAACAACCAATGTCCATTAAACGCTTAATGTTCAATTGGATTTCACTACGTAATTCACCTTCGATCTTGAAAAACGAAACAGCATCACGAATGGCTCCGATTTCATCATCGTTCCATTCTGTTACTTTTTTGTCTTCACTGACTCCAGCTTTTTCTAGAATATCTTGTGCACGACTTCTTCCTACACCAAAGATATACGTTAACGCGATTACACCCCTTTTATTTTTTGGGATATCTACACCTGCGATTCTTGCCATAATTATCCTTGTCTTTGTTTGAACCTAGGGTTCTTTTTGTTAATAACATACAAACGGCCCTTTCTGCGAACTATCTTGCAGTCGGCGCTTCTCTTTTTTATCGATGCTCTTACTTTCATCTCTTTTTAATATCTATAGGTTATGCGAGCCTTAGACAAATCATAAGGACTCATTTCTAATTTAACTTTATCTCCAGGAAGCAACTTGATGTAATGCATGCGCATCTTCCCAGATATGTGAGCAGTCACTATATGGCCATTCTCTAACTCTACTCGAAACATTGCATTGGACAACGCTTCGATGATGCTACCATCTTGTTCAATTGCTGCTTGTTTAGCCATTATTCGACGCTTTTTCGGTTTTTACCACTCTTCATCAAACCATCGTAGTGACGGTTCAATAAATAAGAATTCACTTGTTGCATGGTATCGATCGCCACACCCACCATAATCAATAATGATGTCCCACCGTAAAACAAAGCCCATCCTTGCTGGATGCCCAAAAGTTTTACAACAAAAGCGGGAAATATAGCAATCAAAGCCAAGAAAATAGAACCTGGCAAAGTGATTTGCGACATGATGCGGTCTAAGTACTCAGCAGTATCGGTTCCTGGTTTAATGCCAGGGATAAAACCACCACTACGCTTCAGGTCATCTGCCATCTTGTTGGTTGGTACCGTGATCGCCGTGTAGAAATAGGTGAAAACAATGATCAACAAGCAGAATACTAAGTTATACCAGAGACCAAAGATATCGCTAAAGTTGGCTTGTATGGTTTGTGCGAAAGTGCTATCGGATAAACTCGCCACTGCAGATGGCACAAACATAATGGCTTGTGCAAATATGATCGGCATGACACCAGAGGCATTTAGCTTCAAAGGAATAAATTGACGCGCTCCAAAAATATTCTTTTCGTACGCTCCAGAAGCAGTGCGTCGCGCGTACTGCACTGGAATTTTACGCATGGCCATCACAAGCAATATGGACAATAAGATAATGACGAACCAAATCACTAGTTCAATCAAAATCATGATCATACCACCATTAGATTCAAAGACTCTAGAGGCAAATTCTTGCGCAAAAGTCAAAGGCAAACGAGCGATGATTCCAACCATAATAAGTATAGAAATTCCGTTACCAATACCCTTATCCGTTATCTTTTCTCCCAACCACATCGCAAAGACACAACCCGTGACCAATATTGAGATGGAAGAGATGTAAAACAACGCTGACTGACCTAATACAAAGGCTTCAGCAGGCACACCTAAAGCAGGAAGTCCTGCCAAGTAACTCGGTGCCTGAACCAAACAAATACCAATGGTCAACCATCTTGTAATTTGATTGATTTTCTTGCGACCGCTTTCCCCTTCTTTTTGCAACTTCTGCAAATAAGGAATTGCGATTTGCATGAGCTGAACAACAATAGATGCCGAAATGTAAGGCATAATACCTAGGGCAAAAATCGATGCATTGGCAAAAGCACCACCAGTAAATGCGTTGAGCAGTCCGCCAATACCGCCATCATCAAATCGACCAGCAAAATCACTTAACATCGCTGCGTCGATCCCTGGAAGCACCACTTGTGCTCCAAAACGATAGACCAGCAGAAGTCCTAAGGTCAGTGCCACGCGATTGCGCAACTCTTCGATTTTGTAGGCGTTTTTTAAGGTTTCAATAAATTTCATCCTAGATGTTGTTATACGGTTTCGGCAGTTCCTCCAGCAGCTTCAATAGCGGCTTTAGCAGTTGCTGTAAATTTATGAGCCGTCACCGTTAACTTGGCTTTTAGCTCACCTCTACCTAAAATTTTGACCAACTCATTCTTACCACAAAGACCTAACGCGATCAATGTGTTCAAATCAACTGTATCCTTTATTTTCTTATCGTCGACCAATTCTTGAAGCTTGTCAAGATTGATGCCTTGATAATCCTTTCGATTGATATTTTTAAATCCAAACTTAGGAACACGACGTTGTAATGGCATTTGACCACCTTCGAATCCTAATTTCTTTGAATATCCAGAACGTGATTTTGCTCCTTTATGTCCACGAGTTGCGGTACCCCCTTTACCAGATCCCTGGCCACGGCCTACACGCTTCGCTTCTTTTTTTACTGATCCTTCAGCTGGTTTTAAACTACTTAAATCCATTTCTGTATCTCTTATTTAGTTTCAACTGAAACTAGGTGATTAACTTTATTTACCATACCAAGAATGTTTGGCGTATCGTCGTGCTCAACAGTCTGTCCGATCTTCTTAAGACCAAGTGCTTTAAGCGTTCTCTTTTGGTTTTCAGGACGATTGATGTCGCTGCGGACCTTAGTGATTTTAATTTTTGCCATAACTTCTTGAATTAACCTTTATATAATTTCTCCAACGAAATACCACGTTGTTTGGCTACAGTTTGTGCACTTCTCAATTGCAACAACGCGTCGAAAGTTGCCTTCACCACGTTGTGTGGGTTTGATGAGCCTTGAGATTTTGACAATACATCATGAACCCCAACTGCTTCAAGCACCGCACGAACGGCTCCACCAGCGATAACTCCAGTACCCGCAGATGCTGGCAACAAGTTTACTCGCGCCCCACCATATTTACCTTTTTGCTCATGAGGAAGCGTTACTTTATTCAATGGTATTCTCACCAAATTTTTCTTAGCATCCTCAATCGCCTTTGCAATAGCGCTCGCGACATCCTTAGACTTGCCTAATCCATGTCCTACAACACCCTTTTCATCACCAACAACAACTATGGCAGAAAAACCGAAAGTTCGTCCTCCTTTAGTCACTTTAGTCACACGTTGCACGCCTACCAAGCGGTCCTTTAATTCGAGACCACCAGGCTTTACTATTTCTACATTTTTATAATCTTGATACATATAATTAGAATTTTAAACCGCCCTCGCGAGCACCTTCTGCCAATGATTTAACTCTTCCGTGATATAAATAACCTCCTCGATCGAAGGTCACTTCTGAAACACCAGCTTTTAGTGCTACTTCTGCTAGGGTCTTACCCACTAATTTAGCCGTATCAGTCTTAGACAATTTGGCTGTGTCGATTGCTTTGTCTCTTGAAGATGCAGCGCCAATAGTTTTACCACTAACATCGTCAATAAGCTGTGCATAAATTTCTTTATTGCTTCTAAAAACAGCCAATCGTGGACGCTCTGCGCTCCCAGTAACTGTTTTTCTGATGCGAAAGCGAATACGCTCTCTTCTTTCCATTTTAGATAATGCCATAACTTATAGTCTTATGCAGATTTACCTGCTTTTCTTCTAATGATTTCACCAACAAACTTGATACCCTTTCCTTTGTAAGGCTCTGGCTTACGGAAACCGCGAATTTTCGCCGCGACTTGACCCACCAATTGTTTGTCATATGAAGTGAGTTTTACAATAGGGTTTTTCCCTTTTTCTGAGACCGTTTCTACATTAACCTCTGGAGCGATCTCCAAGATGATGTTGTGAGAAAAACCGACAGCCAAATCTAATTTCTGACCTTGGTTGCTGGCACGATATCCTACCCCTACCAATTCAAGTTCCTTAGTCCATCCTTTGGAGACTCCTTGGATCATGTTATTGATTAGAGAGCGGTATAGTCCGTGCTTTGCTCTGTGATCTTTTGCATCAGAAGGGCGCTCTACATAAACGTTTCCTTCTTCTATTTTTACGCTAACCGAATCGAAATCCTGAGTTAACTCGCCTAATTTTCCTTTGACAGTGATGACTTGGTCGTTCACTTCTACGGTGACACCGTCTGGAATTGCTACTGGGTTATTACCTATTCTTGACATTTCTTTGTCCTTATTTTGTTATTAGTATACGCGACATAAAACTTCTCCACCGACATTTTGCGCCTTAGCCTGCTTGCCAGTCATCACTCCCGAAGAAGTGGAAACGATAGCAATTCCCAAACCATTTAATACACGCGGTACATCACTAGAGCCTACGTACTTACGCAAACCTGGTTTACTTATTCTTTCGATACGTCTGATTACCGGTTCTTTGGTTACCTTATCGTATTTCAATGCAATCTTAATGGTTCCTTGAGGGTTCTTGCCCTCTTCGAACTTGTAACTTAGAACAAAACCTTGGTCAAAAAGAATTTTGGTGATCTCCTTTTTGATGTTAGAAGCCGGAACTTCAACAACCCGATGGCCTGCTAAACTTGCATTTCTTACTCTTGTAAGAAAATCTGCGATTGGATCTGTATTCATTTATGAATTGTTATGGATGTGGTTTTTCATGACACATGAAACCTTCACCCGGTTTATAATTATGATTACCAGCTGGCTTTACGCACTCCTGGAATTAATCCTTGATTGGCCATTTCACGGAACATCACACGTGAGAGTCCGAAAGTTCTCATGTAACCCTTTGGTCGTCCAGTGATTTTGCAACGGTTGTGCATTCTAATTGGCGATGCATTTTTAGGCAATTTCTGCAATGCCTCGTAGTCCCCTGCTTCTTTCAGTGCTTTACGTTTGGCAGCATATTTTGCCACTACTTTTGCTCTTTTAACCTCACGGGCTTTCATTGATTCTTTAGCCATCTTAGTTCTTTTTAAAAGGTAAACCCATTTGGGCAAGTAATGATTTTGCTTCTTGATCGGTGGCCGCAGAAGTGATGAATGTGACATTCATTCCCTCAATTTTCTTCACCTTATCAATATCGATCTCTGGGAAAATAATTTGCTCAGTTATTCCTAGAGAATAGTTGCCACGCCCATCAAAACCAGTGGCTTTGATCCCGTTAAAATCTCTAACACGTGGTAACGCTGTGGTGATCAAACGATCTAAGAATTCGAACATACGCTCTCCTCTTAGGGTCACTTTAGTTCCAATCGGCATCCCTTTACGCAATTTGAACGTAGCGACATCCTTCTTTGAAATTGTTGGTACAGCTTTTTGACCAGTGATCTTGGTCAACTCGTCGATAGAATACTCGATCAGTTTCTTATCTGCAACGGCACTCCCAACCCCACGAGAAACAACAATCTTCTCTAGTTTTGGTACCTGCATTACGTTTTTATAGCCGAATTCTTCGGTTAAAGCAGCAATTATTCTGCTTCTATATTCATCCTTAAGTCTTGGTGTATATCCCATAACTATAATACTTGATTCGATTTTTTAGCAAATCGGACTTTCTTGTCCCCTTCCATTCTGAATCCTACACGTGTTGGTTCACCTGTCTTTGGATCCTTCAAGGATAGATTTGATATATGAATTGGTGCTTCTTTTTCTGTAATTCCACCTTGAGGACTAGCAGCGCTAGGCTTCTCATGCTTCTTTACCATATTAACACCCTCTACTATGGCCTTGTTTTTTTCTTTCAGCACACGCAAAACTTTACCCTCGCTGCCTTTGTGATCACCTGAAGTGACCAAAACAAGATCTCCTGATTTTATTTTCAACTTTTCCATTTCTGGTTTCGCTTTAAAGCACCTCTGGCGCTAATGAAACAATTTTCATGAACTGACGATCACGAAGTTCTCTAGCTACAGGACCAAAAACGCGCGTTCCACGCATTTCACCAGTTGTGCCCAGTAAAACACAAGCATTGTCGTCGAAGCGGATGTAAGATCCGTCAGGACGTCTCACTTCTTTGACCGTACGTACCACAACTGCTGTGGATACTGTACCCTTTTTTACCGTTCCGTTTGGCGTAGATTCTTTTACCGTAACCACGATTTTGTCTCCAATGGAGGCATAACGTCTTTTGGTACCACCTAACACGCGGATACAAAGTACTTCCTTTGCTCCTGTGTTATCTGCCACTTTAAGTCTTGATTCTTGTTGTATCATGATTACTTAGCTCTTTCGATTATTTCTATTACTCTCCAACATTTGGTTTTACTGAGTGGACGTGTTTCCATGATCCGCACAGTGTCGCCTTCGTTGCAATCGTTTTTTTCGTCGTGCGCAACGTATTTCTTCGTTTTCAACACGTACTTTCCGTACATCGGGTGTTTGACTTTTTTGGTTTCACTCACAACAATAGACTTCTCCATTTTGTTGCTGGTCACTACCCCGATTCGTTCTTTTCTTAAATTTCTGTTTTCCATCTTTCAGCTGCGCACAATTATTGTACTTCTCTTTTAGTTAGTTCGGTCGCAATTCTTGCTATGGCTCTTCTGTGACCACGAAGCTGAATTGGATTTTCCAACGGTGATATGGCATGGGCAATCTTAAGATCGGTGTGAGCCTTCTTAATTTCTGCCAGCTTCTCATATAATTCCGCTGTTGATGTTTCTGTTATTTCTGATTGTTTCATAATGACAATTTCAAAAAATTAAGCCTGATAATCTCGAGACATGACAAACTTGGTTTTCACTGGAAGCTTCTGAGCCGCAAGACGCAAAGCTTCTTTTGCTATATCCAAGGATACTCCTGAGATTTCAAACAAGACTCTTCCTGGCTTGACAACAGCTGCCCAATATTCCACGGCACCTTTACCTTTACCCATACGTACTTCAAGAGGCTTCTTAGTGATTGGCTTGTCTGGAAAAATCATGATCCAGAGTGAACCTTCTCTCTTCATATAACGGGTTGCAGCAATACGTGCAGCTTCTATTTGACGTGACGTCAAGAAATTAGAATCTAGGGATTTTATACCAAATGTACCGTATGATAGCTGGTTGCCGCGCCCTGCATTTCCTTTCATGCGGCCCTTTTGCATTTTACGGTATTTGGTTCTTTTCGGTTGTAACATTTTTGTTCCTCTTTAAAAAATTACTTTCTGTTACGTCGTGACTTGTTGGCCCCACGTGCAGAATTTGATTTACCTCCGGACTTCTTATCAAGACCCACTAATGGCGACAGTTCTCTTTTGCCATAAACTTCGCCCTTCATGATCCATACTTTGATGCCCAATCGACCATAAGTCGTGTGTGCTTCAACCAAAGCATAATCAATATCGGCTCTAAAAGTCGATAATGGAATTCGTCCATCTTTATAAGCTTCTGAACGGGCCATTTCGGCACCATTCAATCGGCCTGAAATTTGAACTTTGATGCCTTCAGCATTCATACGCATTGTCGCAGCGATCGCCATTTTGATAGCACGTCGGTAAGAAATTCTATTCTCAATTTGACGCGCAATACTTGACGCTACTAGAAATGCATCTAGTTCAGGACGTTTGATCTCATGAATATTGATCTGAACTTCCTTTCCAGTAATCTTTTTGAGCTCCTCTTTCAACTTGTCTACCTCTTGGCCACCTTTTCCGATAATGATACCTGGACGGGCTGTCGTGATAGTAACGGTTACAAGCTTCAAAGTTCTCTCGATAATTACTCGAGACACACTAGCTTTACTAAGACGTGCATGGATGTATTTTCTAATCTTGTCGTCTTCGGCCAAACGATCGCCGTAGTCGTTGCCCCCGTACCAGTTGGATTCCCATCCTCTAATGATACCTAAGCGTATTCCGATTGGATTTGTTTTCTGTCCCATTTACTTCTTAGCTTTGTGTGTTATCGTTAGCTCCTAATACCAGTGTGACGTGGTTGGAACGTTTTCTAATTCTGTGCGCGCGACCTTGAGGTGCTGGGCGTAAACGCTTCAACATGCTTCCTCCATCTACACGGATTTCTTTGACAAATAAATCAGCATCTTCTAAAGAAGCGTCTTCATTTTTGAATTGCCAGTTGGCGATAGCCGATAACAATAACTTTTCAAGACGACGTGATGCTTCTTTTTGACTAAATCTCAAAATGTTAAGCGCTCGGTCTACCTTTTCACCACGCACAAGATCAGCGACTAAACGCATCTTTCTTGGTGATGTTGGGCAATTGTTCAACTTAGCGAAATACTGAGTCTTCTTCGCTTCCTTGATCTGTTCTGCTCTTTCTCTTTTACGAACTCCCATGGCTTATTTTTTTCCTTTATTTTTATTTCCACCGTGTCCACGGAATGAACGTGTTGGTGAAAATTCTCCTAGTTTATGTCCAACCATGTTCTCAGTGACGTATACTGGGACAAATTGTTTCCCATTGTGCACCCCTATAGTTTGGCCAACAAAATCTGGAGTAATCATAGAAGCACGTGACCAAGTCTTGATAACGGTTTTCTTATTCGACTCCACGTTAGCTTGAACTTTTAGCTCCAACTTATAGTGAACGTAAGGTCCTTTTTTTAGTGATCTTGGCATAGCTTATTTCTTTCTACGTTCTATAATGTATTTATTACTTGCTTTGGTCTTAGAACAAGTTCTGAATCCTTTTGCAGGAATACCATTTCTCGATCTTGGGTGTCCACCAGAAGACTTCCCTTCACCACCACCCATTGGGTGATCGACTGGGTTCATCACGACTGGTCTCGTTCTAGGACGACGACCCAACCAACGTGAGCGTCCAGCCTTACCAGAAACTAACAATTGGTGGTCACTGTTAGAAACGACACCGATTGTTGCCGCACAGGTCACAAGAATCATTCTTGACTCACCAGAAGGTAATTTTACCGTTGCATATTTCCCATCACGTGCCATCAACTGAGCAAAAGCACCAGCACTACGGGCGATTACTGCCCCTTGGCCTGGATGTAATTCAATACATGAAATGATTGTTCCTAACGGAATTTGTCCCAAAGGCATGGTGTTGCCAATTTCAGGAGCAGCACCTTCACCAGAAACAACGTTTTGCCCTACTTGAAGGCCATTCTGTGCAATGATGTAACGCTTTTCTCCATCCTGATAATTCAAAAGGGCGATGAATGCCGTTCTGTTTGGATCATATTCGATAGAAGCTACGGTGGCAGGAATACCGTGCTTATTGCGTTTGAAATCGATGATTCGATAACGCTTTTTGTGACCACCACCTATGTAGCGCATGGTCATTTTTCCTTGACTATTTCTACCACCAGAACGTTTATTCGGAACGAGCAAGCTCTTCTCCGGCTTATCAGTGGTGATGGCGTCAAATCCATTCACTACTCTAAAACGCTGTCCTGGGGTGATAGGCTTTAATTTTCTTACTGACATTGTTGTCTTTCTTTTAATCTAAAAATTAGATATTAGCATAAAAATCTATTGTATCACCTTCCGCCACCTGTACAATTGCCTTCTTAATTGCATTTGTTTTACCAGTTTGGATTCCCGTTTTCGTTTGACGAACACGACGATCTGGGCGGACATTTATTGTGCGAACTGTTGTAACTGAAACACCATATGCAGCTTCAACCGCATTTTTAATTTCAATCTTATTCGCCTTAGGATTCACAACAAAAGTGAAACGGTTAAAATCTTCCGCGTCCTTTGTCGCTTTTTCTGTTATAATAGGTTTGATTAAGATATTCATCTTGTTTCTATTTACTTAAGTTTTCTTCAATACTTTCCAAAGAACCTTCAAACAACACAAGGCTGTTTGCATTCATAATTTTGTAAGTGCTTATTTCTGAGTCCATTAAGACTTCTGTGCCCTTCAAATTACGCGACGACAAATATACATTATTATTTGAGTCACCCAAGACGAACAAAGATTTTTTGTTGTCCAATCCAAGTGCCTGCAACATAGCTGTAAAGTCTTTTGTCTTTGGGCTCTCCATTGTAAAGTCCTCCAAAACGACAATTGCCTTTTCTTGAGCCTTCAAACTTAAAGCCGAACGACGTGCCAAACGCTTTAGGTTTTTGTTCAACTTAAAGCCATAATTTCTTGGGCGTGGACCGAAGAATCGACCTCCACCTCTGAAAACACCAGACTTGATACTACCCGCACGAGCCGTACCAGTTCCTTTTTGTTTCTTCAGTTTGCGCGTACTTCCTGTGATCTCCGCCTTTTCTTTGGCCTTGTGCGTCCCTTGTCTTTGGTTCGCTAAGTATTGTTTTACATCCAAATATACCGCATGGTTATTTGGCTCAATACCAAATACGTCCGAAGAAAGTTCAACCTTTCTTCCCGTATCTTTTCCGTTTCTATCTAATACTGCTACCTTCATTATTTCGTAATCGTTAGGTAAGCGTTTTTGTGACCAGGTACACAACCTTTCACCACTAATAGATTCTTTTCAGAAACTACTTTTAACACTCGTAGGTTTTCAACTTTTACTGTTTCGTTACCCATTTGACCTGCCATACGCATTCCTTTGAATACACGAGCAGGATAAGAGGCAGCACCGATAGATCCTGGTGCTCTTAAACGGTTGTGCTGACCGTGGGTCGCTTGACCGACTCCAGCAAATCCATGGCGTTTTACAACACCCTGGAATCCTTTACCTTTAGAAATACCTGTAATATCTACAAATTCTCCTTCTGCAAATAGATCTACCGAAATGGTATCACCTAATTTGTAATTTTCTTCAAATCCCTGGAATTCGACGACTTTGCGTTTGGCAACAGTACCTGCTTTTTTTGCGTGACCCGCAGCAGCTTTATTGACCGTCTTCTTGTCATCGAAACCAAGTTGAAGAGCTTCATACCCGTCGACCTCCTCGGTTCTGACTTGGGTAACAACACAAGGACCCACTTCTATAACGGTACAAGGAATATTCTTCCCTCTTTCGTCAAAGATGCTGGTCATCCCTATCTTTTTTCCAATTAACCCAGACATAGTTTTAAATTATTAGTTATTAATTATTATTTAAAAAAACAGGACCAAAATATATCCAGTCCTGAATCTTATTTTGTTTCCGTTTTTCCTTCGCACGCAGCTCAGGACATGTACTCACTAAAGTGAGTGGTCATTACACCTTAATCTCTACTTCTACACCACTTGGCAACTCCAATTTCATGAGCGCATCGATGGTCTTTGAAGACGAGCTATAAATGTCCAATAAGCGCTTATATGAGCTTAGTTGGAATTGCTCGCGGCTTTTCTTATTCACGTGTGGTGAACGCAAAACCGTAAAAATCTTTTTGTGTGTTGGTAATGGAATTGGACCAGTCACAACTGCTCCAGTACTTTTTACCGTCTTAACGATTTTATCAGCAGATTTGTCTACCAAATTGTAGTCGTAAGATTTTAGTTTAATTCTTATTTTTTGACTCATTGCTGAAAATATTAATTGTTAGCAGTTCCCTTAGCCTCTGCAATGACCTCTGCCGAGATATTTGAAGGCGTTTCTGCATAATGTGAAAATTCCATAGTTGATGTTGCACGACCTGAAGACAACGTTCTCAAGGTGGTCACGTATCCAAACATTTCAGATAATGGCACTTCACCTTTAATCACCTTGGCTCCTGCACGATCACTCATGTTGTTAACCTGACCTCTTCGGCGATTTAAATCCCCTACGATGTCTCCCATATTCTCTTCTGGCGTCAACACCTCAAGCTTCATGATTGGCTCAAGAATTACGGCTCCAGCCGCTTTAGCAGCAGACTTAAAACCTATTTTTGCTGCCAACTCAAAAGACAACTGATCAGAATCCACAGGGTGGAAAGATCCGTCCTTAAGCGTCACTTTCATACGGTCAATTTCGAATCCAGCCAATGGACCATTTTTCATAGCCTCTTTGAAACCTTTTTCTACAGAAGGAATAAATTCTTTAGGAATATTACCTCCCTTAACCGCATTTTCAAACTCTAACCCGACAACCTTATCATCGGTTGCAGGAGAAAGCGTAAAGACAATGTCTGCGAATTTACCACGTCCACCAGTTTGTTTCTTGTACGTCTCACGATGGTCAGCAACTCGAGTTACCGCCTCCTTGTACTCAACTTGAGGCTTTCCTTGGTTCACCTCAACTTTGAACTCACGTTTTAGACGGTCCACAATGATGTCTAGGTGAAGTTCCCCCATACCAGAGATAATGGTTTGTCCACTAGCCTCATCCGTTCTTACCTGGAAGGTTGGATCCTCCTCGGCGAGTTTTGCCAAAGACATTCCTAATTTATCAACATCAGCCTTGGTTTTCGGCTCGATAGCGATACCAATAACCGGATCTGGGAAGTCCATACTTTCCAAAACAATTGGATGCTTTTCAGCAGACAATGTATCTCCAGTCTTGATATCTTTAAATCCAACGGCTGCACCAATATCTCCAGCCTCAATAAAATCTATGGCATTTTGCTTATTGGCATGCATTTGGTAAATACGTGAGATACGCTCTTTATTCCCAGAACGATTGTTCAGTACATAAGAGCCTGCATCAAGACGCCCTGAATAAGCGCGAAAAAATGCCAAACGGCCTACAAATGGATCTGTCGCAATTTTGAATGCTAGAGCAGCAAACGGCTCTGAAACATCAGGCTTGCGCACTTCAGGAAGCTCAGTATCAGGATTGGTACCCACGATACCCTCCTTATCTACTGGTGACGGCAAATAACGGCAAACTGCATCAAGAAGGAATTGTACCCCCTTGTTTTTAAAGGCAGAACCGCAAATCATTGGAATGATGGACATATCCATTACCGCAGCACGCAATGCAGCATGCACTTCGTCTTCTGTAATAGAATTCTCATCTTCCATGTATTTTTCAAGAAGGTTTTCGTCGTAAGCCGCAACTTCTTCGATTAATTTACCTCTGAATTCTTTGGCTTCCGCCTTCAATTCTTCCGGAATATCAATCACGTCGAATGTGGCCCCTTGTGTCTCTTCGTGCCATACAATGGCTCTGTTTTTTACCAAGTCAACGACACCCTTAAAATCCATTTCATCACCGATAGGCAAAACAATTGGCACTGCGTTAGAGCCTAACATGTCTTTAACCTGCTGACAAACCATCATAAAATTTGACCCTTGACGGTCCATTTTATTAACAAAGCCCATTCGTGGCACCTTGTAATTATCTGCAAGTCTCCAGTTTGTTTCACTTTGCGGTTCTACACCATCCACCGCGCTGAACAAGAATACAAGTCCGTCCAAAACACGTAATGATCTGTTGACCTCTACTGTAAAGTCAACGTGACCGGGGGTGTCGATAATGTTAAAGTGGTAGCCATTAGTGTCTGGTGTTGTTTGGCCATTCTCCATAGGGAAATTCCAAGTACATGTGGTCGCTGCAGAGGTAATGGTGATCCCACGCTCTTGCTCTTGCTCCATCCAGTCCATAGTGGCTGCACCATCATGAACTTCACCGATTTTGTGACTAACTCCTGTATAATATAGAACGCGTTCTGTAGTTGTTGTTTTCCCTGTATCAATATGTGCAGCAATTCCAATATTACGCGTAAATTTTAAATCTCTCTTCGCCATCCCAATTAGAATCTAAAATGTGAAAATGCTTTGTTGGCTTCTGCCATCTTGTGCGTGTCCATACGTTTTTTGACCGCTGCTCCTTCTTCTTTAGCTGCCGCTAAAACTTCTGCCGCTAGTTTCTGAGCCATAGATTTTTCATTGCGCTTTCGGGCGTAACTAATCAACCATTTCATAGCCGTAGCTATTTTACGATCTGGTCTGATTTGCATAGGAATTTGGAATGTCGCACCGCCTACACGTCGGCTGCGCACTTCTACGTGAGGCATCACGTTAGACAACGCATCTTTCCACACTTCAAGTGCAGTTTTTTCGTCATCTTGTTTTTTACTTTCTACAATGTCAATAGCATCGTAAAATACCTTGAAAGCAACTGATTTCTTACCATCCCACATCATGTTGTTGACAAATCTTGTCACCAATTGATCGTTAAATTTAGGATCTGGCAAAAGCGGTCTCTTTTTCGCTTGTCTTTTTCTCATGTCTTCTCTTTAAAAGTTCTTAATTACTTCTTAGGGCGTTTTGCACCGTACTTAGACCTTCTTTGTAAGCGACCCTGAACACCTGCGGTATCCAAAGCACCTCTGACAATGTGGTAACGTACTCCTGGCAAATCTTTCACCCTTCCACCTCTACCCAATACTATCGAGTGCTCTTGTAAGTTGTGTCCTTCGCCTCCGATGTACGCATTTACTTCTTTTCCATTAGTCAACCGCACACGCGCTACTTTACGCATCGCTGAGTTTGGCTTCTTAGGAGTAGTCGTATATACACGCGTACACACACCGCGACGTTGCGGACACGAATCCAAAGCAGCCGATTTACTCTTCTTGGTTATTTTGGCTCTTCCTTTTCGTACTAATTGTGAAATAGTTGGCATATAAAAATCCTTGTTATACTTAATTAAATGATATAATTTCTCCTTTAAAAGGGCGGCAAATGTAAAAATAAAATTGAACAATAACAACAGCCCTCAGAATTAATTTGGGCCAAAGTCAAAAATAACGGCCATACATATGATTAAATGACTTTGAGCGTTACCTTTGAAGTACGGCAAACGTTACATGATTTTTTCAAATAAACATCTTCTTTTTGGGCTCGTCTTGTGCCTTTTTCAAAGTGCTGCATGCCAAAATCTGGCGGTGACTTATCGGGCAGAAGACTCACTAAATCAAGAACAATTGGCCCTCTTTGTCCATCAGGCTGATTTCGAATCACGCAGGGCAGTTGACCAACACACGCAACAGATCATCAATGAACTGCAATTGATCGGGTATATTGATGCCGTCATTAAATCACCGCTGGCCAAAAATCAAATGACCTACGAGGTGGTCATTGATTTAGGGCAAAAATGGGAGACCATTACCCTCTCGGTGCCTGAAAACCTCGTGCCCATTGTGCATACAGTAGCAGACAATGATCAGCGAGACGATACTACGATCACTGTAGCTTTATCAGATCTACCTGGATTCATCAACAGACTGAGCGATGAAGTCGCTAAAGAGCATGACCCCTTTTCAAAAATCTCTATTCGCCAAATCGAAAAAACCGTCTATCCAAAACTCAGTGGCATCCTTTACGGTCAGCTCGAGCAAAAAAGAACTATCGATGCCGTGATCATCAAAGGCTATACCGAAGCGCCTAAAGGCGTGCTGCGTCATCAAGGTGGCATGAAAATTCCCCTACCCTTCGATCCAGATGTCCTCTCCAGACTTGATCAAGAAATCGACCAAATACCTTATATAAGGAGGATGAGAGCTAGCGAAGTCCTTTTTGAAGAAGACCAAACAACGCTCTACCTTAACTTAGGCAAAAAGAACAACAACTCGTTTGATGGATTAATCGGCTTTGCCACTAACCCCGAAACTCAGAAACTGAGTTTTAATGGCTACCTTAAAATCGACCTGTCTAATAATCTAAATCTTGGCGAACAGCTCAATGTAGACTTTAAGGGAGATGGACAAGAGCAGCAGCGCATTGGCATTAATACGCAGTGGCCGTTTATTTTTGGCACCCCTTTCGGCGTGACAGGACAGCTGGACCTTTTCAGAAAAGATTCTCTCTTTACAACAGCTCAAACAATGGCAGCATTAGACTACCAAATGACCTCCCGCACTGCCTGGCATCTCGGCCACAAAGTAATTGAGTCGCACACAGGCACCCAAGAGGACATCAGGCCAGACCTCACAGACTTTAAAACAGAGTTGTGGCTTTTTGGATTTAGCGCAGAGCAGCGCCAAAACAACCTATTGTTTCCGCAAAAATATCTTTTAGACTTCGAGAGCGCCTTTGGAAAAAGAACGAACCAAGCAGGACGGCAAGGGCAAAATCGATTTCAATTTGTGGGCCTCTATCAAATGGACCTGTCGCAAGAACACAAGATTTTTCTTCAAAACACAACAGCATATATTTCGGGGGGAAACATCTCTACCAACGAGGCGTATCGCTTCGGAGGGATTCAAAGTCTTCGGGGCTTCAACGAAAACACCATAGAGGCCAGCGCCCTTTCGTTGCTTAATATAGAATACCGACTCGTGTTTAATGAGACGTTCTACCTACACCACATCTCGGATATGGCCATCTTTAAGGAGGCCACAAGCAGCAGCAAAACAAATTTCCTCTTTGGCCTTGGCTTTGGATTGGCCAGTCAAACCAGAGCCGGGCTACTGAAGCTACAAATAGCCCAAGGATTTGGTCAAAACAACGCATTTGATTTGGGACAAACAAAAGTCCACATAGCCTTCGCTTCACAATTTTAAATAATTGATGCTCAGGGCAGACCCACAGACCCCTAAAAATTTTTATGAAAATCAACACTGAAAAGCCAATCAATTCAGCGCCAGCACAATGTCATTAGGGGGCCACATGCATTTCAGAAAAAAAATCACCAAAGCACCACTATTGCTTCATTTAGTGTTAAATTAAATCCAAATTTTAGTCTCAAAAAGTTGTGTATTTAACTTTTTATTGTGATTTTTGGCGTTAGCTAATTCAAATAAATTACAAAATGAGAACAAAGTTTAGTGGATTTTTGACGCTTTTACTAGCGTTTGTAGTGCAACTTACGTTCGCACAACAAAAAACAGTCTCTGGTTCGGTATTGGATGAAACCAACCTACCGTTGCCTGGAGTCAATGTTATTGCAAAAGGAACGACCAATGGAGTTCAAACAGATTTTGATGGAAACTATTCCATCGATGTGTCTGTTGGAGAAACATTAGTATTCAGTTATGTCGGTTACAAAAATGTAGAGATGCCCGTTACAGCAGGTTCGTCTGACATATCTTTTGCAATGGAATTAGATGCATCTGTCCTTAATGAGGTGGTTGTAACTGGTTTTGCTGTTAAAAAAGAAAAGAAAGCATTGGGTTACTCGGTTTCCTCTATTCAGTCGGAATCGATTCAAGAAAGTCCTCAATCGGATTTAACTCGTGTTCTCAGTGGTAAAGCAGCGGGTATCAATATTACCTCTCAGAATGGTTTGTCAGGATCTGCCAATAAAGTGGTGATTCGTGGGACGAATTCATTTACAGGTGACAACAACGCGCTTTACGTTATTGATGGTGTGCCAATCAGTAACGACACCAACGAGTCAGGTAACTTCGTAGATGGTAACATGGGATCGAGTCGATCATTCGATATTGACCCAAATAACATCGAGCGTGTGGACATCCTTAAAGGTCTTGCCGCAACGACGCTATACGGGACGCAAGGTCGTAATGGGGTCATCCTCATTACAACCAAAACCGGTAGCTCTGCCAAAACAAACACTAAACAAGAAATACAATTAACTTCATCAGTATTTGTTAATGAAGTAGGTATCCTCCCAGATTATCAAAATCAATTCGGTGGTGGTTTCGACCAAGCATTCGGATGGTTTTACAGCAACTGGGGTCCAGGATTCTACAGAGACGGTCTTGGAGGCTGGGGTTCTGACCCTTCTTTCGATGCCAACGGTACTGTTGCTCACCCATACTCAACGTCTAACTTCCTGGCGACAAACTATCCTGACTATCAGGCGCAATTTGCTGGACAGCGTTATGACTGGAAGCCACGCAACAGTGTAAGTGATTTTTTCCGTAAAGGAATTTCTCGTACGATCTCTGTTAGTGCAAGAGGCCGCAGCGAGGATGGTAAATACGGATACGGAACTGTGTTCAGTAATTTAGATGAAGACGGCTTTACTCCTGGTAACAACGTAAAGCGTAGTAACTTGACTATCTCAGGAGATGCTAAACTTAACAATAAGTTTTCTGTCCGCGGATCAATGACTTACACTAAAACCGATCTGAAAACACCACCAGTTGCCGCGAGTTTCGGTAGTAGTACATTTGGTTCAGGTTCTTCTGTTTTTGGTGATTTATTTTACACACCTAGAAGTATCGACATGTTCGAATTACCATTCGAACTTCCTGATGGTGGTAGTGTATACTACAGACAAGATAACGCGATTCAGCACCCATTGTGGACAGTGAAAAATGCGAGATTTGGTCAGTTGGTCAACCGTGTGAACGGTTATGCCGCTCTTGACTATGAATTGTCCGATCATTTCAATGTGTTCTACCAAGCGAGTATTGACAACTACACTGAAAATTCAGTGAACCGTCAAAATCGCGGTGGTGTAACAGGTGACATTAATACGGATCGTGGATTTTACTCAACGACTTCGACAACCAATACCATATATGATCATCGTTTGGTGCTTTCTGGAAATAACTTTTCATTCCTTGATGATAAAGGAAGTCTGAGCTTTACAGTTGGTGCAACGTCAAATAGTGTAGACTACAACAGCTTTGGTCTTAGAAGTACAGACCAACAAGTTTTTGGATTCTTTGATCACTCAGGCTATGTCGAGAGATTTCAATCAGAATTCCACCAAAAGAGAAACATCGTTGGTGTTTTTGGACAAATGCTCCTAGATTACGACAACTATTTATTTGTCAACTTATCTGGACGTAATGACTGGGTTTCTAACTCTATAGAAAATTCATTATTTTATCCTTCTGCGAGTGTGTCATTTGTTCCGACAAGTGCCTTCGAAGGTTTGTCTTCAGACAACGGGATCAAATATTTAAAACTACGTGCTGGTTATGGAACTTCTGCTAACTTCGTTACAGGTTACCCAACGGTTACTTTAGTGAACCTAAATACTCAAGCGTGGAACGATGGTAATGGTGACATTACCTCTAACACAACAAGCAGTAGTATCGGTAACCGTGCAATCCGCCCGGAATTATTTGAAGAATTCGAAGTTGGAGCTGAAGGTAACTTGTTCGGACGTTTGACATTTGACTTCTCTTACTTTGAAAGAACAACCAATGATTTGATCGTTGAGGATCAGCCGATACCAACAAGTACCGGTGCGTCATTTATTGATAATAACATTGGTGAAATTCAATCTAAAGGTATTGAAGCAGATTTTGGACTTAACTTAGTCAAAAGCCAAAACAACGGATTCGACTGGAAAGTTAACGTGAACTACACGACATTCGTGAGCGAAGTGACTAGCCTTGGGCAAGACACTGAGCAAGTGGTTTATGCCGGATTCACTAACTTAGGTAACTTCGCTACCGTAGGCGATCCACTTGGAGCCATGTATGGTTCACGTGTCGCTCGCGATGCAAACGGTAATCTGATCGTTGACTCAGCCGGTAACTATGTTGCGGAAACTACAACTGAAGACGGACTAGTACCACTCATTGGTGATGCTAACCCTGACTTCGTCATGAACTACATCAGCTCAATGTCTTATAAAGGTCTAAGCTTAAGTGCTCAATTCACTCATGTCTCAGGTGGTGATATTTATTCTACTACCGTAGCTTCATTGCTCGGTCGTGGTTTGACCACCGACACTGAGGATCGTCTTGGAACTTATATCTTGGATGGTGTCAACCAAGACACAGGGCTTCCTAACACAGTTCAAATCAATAACTCAGACTTCTTTTTCTCTAATGGATTCGCTAGCCCAGCTGACGAGCTATCAGTTTATGATGCCTCTGTCCTGCGTCTTCAAGAAGTGTCTTTAGCTTATACCCTAAGCTCTAAACTTCTTGAGAAGACCCCATTCGGCTCTGTAAGCGTTAAGTTCAGTGGTTTCAACCTCTGGTATGATGCCTACAACACTCCAGAAGGTATTAACTTTGATCCTAACACCACTGGTTTAGGAGCTGGTAATGGAGCTGGTTTTGAATTCTTAACTGGTCCAAGTAGCAAGAGATATGGATTTAGCGTTAATGCTACATTTTAACCGATAAAACATGCACAAAATGAAAAATATAAGTAAACTTTTTACCTACGTTCTTCTAGCTACTGGCTTATTGTTCACGTCATGTGAGACAACAGAACTAGATTTGTTAGATGATCCTAACAACGTAACACAAGACAAAGCGAGTTTAGACCGCTTTATGACCTCAATTCAGCTGGATTTCACCAGCTTTATGAGACAAATGGGAAATAACGGTGCAGCGCTAACGCGTATCAACTATATGTTTGGACGTACCTATGTTAATAATTACCAACCTGTAGCATTAGACGGCGAGTGGAGTACTGCTTACCGTGGAATGTTTTCCGATATGGCATCGGCGGAAATCCTTGCCAATAGCTCAGAATCCAATAAGCACTTAGGAATTATGAAAATCCTAAAGGCCTACACGCTAATTACGTTAGTGGATAGCTTCGGTGATGTTCCATTTAGTCAAGCCACCCAACCATCAGCATTCCCTGCTCCTCAAGTAGATCCAGGAGAAGAGGTTTATGCTGCTGCGATTGACATGATCAACGAAGGGATTGACCTTGTGAACCAACCAGGTGACCTTTTGGAGTACGACTTCTTTTATGACAACGACTATGCAAAGTGGACCAAATTGGCGAACACTGTAAAAATGGTTGCCTTCCTCAATACAGGAAACAATGCTGCCTTTAACGCGATCGTGAATAATGGAAACTTCATCAACACTAGTGCTGATGACTTTCAATTCCAATATGGGACTAACGAAACCAATCCTGATACGAGACACCCAAGCTATAACGGTAACTATAATGTTACTGGAACTGGCGGGTACCAATCAGTATGGCTGATGGGAACTATGTTGAATCTTGACGATCCAAGGTTACGTTATTACTTCTACCGCCAAAGCGACTGTACGCCTGGCGCTTCATGTAACCCCGGAGGAAGCCAGACAACACTGACATGTTCAGTAGCACCAAGACCTAACCACTTCCCTGCAGATATGTTATTCTGCTCACTGGAAGAAGGATATTGGGGTCGTGACCATGGAAATGCAGAAGGTATTCCACCAGATAGCTTTCAAAAAACAGCAGGTGGTGTTTATCCTATCGGTGGAAGTTTTGATGACGACCGTTTCACTTCTGTCGTAGTAGGTGGTGGTGCCGGTGGAGCCGGTATCGTGCCAATCATGCTTGCCGCTTGGACTGATCTTATGCGTGCTGAAGTCGCACTTGCCTCTGGAAGTGCTGGCTCTGCCTCTACTCTACTCAGCAGTGCACTGAACAAGCACATGACTAAAGTATTATCCTTTGGTAGCTTAGATCCCGAAGCAAATTCAGATTTCTTTGCCACCTCTAGTGATGTCAGTAACTATGTGAGCAATGTGGTCAACACCTTCAATAACGGAGGTACTGAAGTGAAGTGGGAAGTATTGGCAACTCAGCAATTTATTGCACACTACGGTAACGGAATGGATTCGTACAACTTATACCGCAGAACAGGATACCCGAAAAAATTGCAATTGAATATTGATCCTAATCCAGGAGCATTTGTTCGTTCATTTTTCTATCCTTCAAACGAAGCCAACGTCAACAGCAGCATTGTACAAAAGCCAGGTGTCGATGTACAAGTGTTCTGGGATACTAACCCACCATCTCCAGGATTCCCTGTTGCTAACTAAAAAAACAATCAGATATGAAAACATTAGCAAAAATATTTATACTTGTCGCAGCCATCAGCTTCACTGCCTGTAGTGATTCTGAAGCCACAATCAATCAAGTGCTCGACACTGTCGATACAGAATCGGGTGCAGTGCTCAGAACTCTTGTAGATTTCCCAGACCTTGTGACGATCACAAATGAGGCGAATAACGTCATCAATTCAACGATTGAAGTCCAACAAGGTAACGGTAGTTTTGTGCCAGATTTCAAAGAAGTCAACCTTTATGTTCAAGTCTATAACGATCAAGATTTAATTGATCCTTTACTGACAGACGACGGCAACGAAATTGGTGAGCTCTTCTTACAAACATTCGATGCCAGCCAGTTCTCAATTTCTAGCAATGGACTACCAAGAACTGACATCAGTATTGTAGTACAAGACGTGGCAGATCTTTACGCTGCACAATCTGCTACTCCTGGTGTACCAAGTTTTATGGCACTGCGTTTTGAAATCGTCATGAACAATGGAACAGTAATCTCGAATAACAACGTAGGAGTAACAATCTCAGGAGGAATTTACTTCAATTCACCGTTCCTTTTCAAGGTGATTTTCCTACCAATCTAAGAATCCGTAACGATTCACTTAATAAAAAAGGGCCTTGGGGCCCTTTTTTATTACATTAGTTTTCTGAATAAAGAGAATAAATTTGTAACTTTGAAATTATTAAACTTTAAAACTCTAATTATTATGAAAAAAAATTATTTTTTAGCTGCGCTTTTCGCGTTCGCATTGACTAGTGTTTCTGCACAGTTTGCTGACGATATGGAAAGCTACACGCCTGGACAAACAGTTTACGAAAACTGGTGGACTGACTGGGGATGTGGTGGAACTTGTGCTGGTCTAGCTTCTGATGCTTATGCTCAAAGTGGATCTGTATCTTTCCTTGTTGACGGTTCTGGAATGGATCCAGTTCTTGATTTAGGGAACAAAATCTTCGGAACTTGGTTCTATACTTCTTACATGTATATCCCATCTGGGAAAGAAGGTTACATGAACGTTCAAGGTACTGTGCCAATTGGTGGCGGTGAATGGGCTATTGGTAACATCTTCTTTAACCAAGGCTTAGCTGCTCCAGGAGAAGGTTCAATTGACAACAGTGCTTTAGGTCTTGTTACATTCAGCTTCCCACATGATCAGTGGTTTGAGTTCACAGTAAACGTAGATATTTCTGCTGGTATGTCTTTGGCAACTATCCAAATCATTGTAGACGGTGTTGAAGTAATTCCTGCTGGAACTGCATTCACTGATTCAGCTGGAACTGTACCTACAAGCTTAGGTGGTTTGAACTACTACTCTATTAGCGCAAACAACGAATACTACATCGACGATGTCGTTTACTCTGACACGAACGTAGGTACTCAAGACTTTGCGACTAAAGGATTCCAGGCTTATCCAAATCCAGTAAACAACGTATTGAATATCCAAGCTAACGAAGCGATCAGCAACGTAGCTATTTTCAACGTTCTTGGTCAAGAAGTTTACCGCGCTAACATCAACGCTATGACTTCTCAAGTAGACATGTCTCAAATGGCTAGCGGTGCTTACTTTGTAAAAGTAAACATC
>JAQWJJ010000007.1 GCA_029248405.1 Flavobacteriaceae bacterium
CAAGTAACATTGTTTCCCATTTCAGCAAAACAAGTTCCTGAGACAAGTCCAACGTAACCGGATCCTATAACTGTAATATTCATTAGCTATTTTAAATTTCTCTCGACTACCACCGGTAGTCAAACTTTGTATAAAACTTCAGTTCTTTAAACGCATCATGCCCTACAGCATGCACCACTAGGTCGTATTCAGTACCAAGGCAATGCTCCATAGACTCCAAATCAAAACCACAGAGTGCTTGAGCCGCATGCGCCTCCACCATTGGGTCCAACACCTCCACCGTCATGCACCTACATTTAAGATAATCGATCAAATCGATGACTTTAGAATTGCGCAAATCTGGCACATTGGCCTTGAAACTCAGGCCCAAGACCAAGATACGGGAGTTGCTTGGGTCAAGCGCACTGGTCTTGAGCATTTCGATAATTTTTTTGCCATGATACTCCGCCATAGAATCATTAACCCTGCGGCCAGACAAAATAACTTGAGGGTCATGCCCTAGTTGTTTGGCCTTATGGGCCAGATAATAGGGGTCAACAACAATACAATGACCTCCCACAAGTCCTGGATAAAAGTCCAAAAAGTTCCATTTGGTTTTGGCAGCAGCCAATACCTCATTGGTGTCGATTTGCATTAAATCAAATATTTGCTTCAACTCATTCACAAAGGCAATATTGATATCGCGCTGGGCATTTTCTATCACTTTGGCCGCTTCTGCTACCTTGATCGAAGGGGCCATATACGTGCCCGCAGTGATCACAGAACCATAAAGCTGATCAATTTTTTGCGCCACCTCTGGAGTAGAGCCAGAGGTCACTTTCATGATGTCTTCTATAGATCTGGTCTTGTCCCCAGGGTTGATGCGCTCGGGTGAATAGCCCAAATAAAAATCCGTATTGTACTTTAGGCCACTGGCCTTTTCCAGAATAGGAAGGCACACCTCTTCTGTAGCCCCAGGATAAACCGTAGATTCATAAACCACTACAGCGCCCTTTTTCAGGTACCCCCCAACGGTCAAACTCGCCTGCGTCAATGCCGATAAGTCAGGGGCCTTTTGGTCATCTACAGGTGTGGGCACGGTAATGATAAAAACATCATGCCCCTCCAGTGACCTTGCCTCATGACTCAAGGTCAATCCCTTTGGCGACTCTTTTGTATTTAAAACAGATTCGAGCAAGGCCTGAGACACTTCTAATGTGGCATCATGACCCTTTTTAAGCGCCACTACCCGCTCTTGACTGAGGTCATACCCCAATACAGGGTATTTGGTCGCCAATAGTCTTGCCAAAGGCAAACCCACATACCCCAAACCAATGACTGCTATCTTATCCATGTTGCTGACGGTTGCGTTGTAACGAAGTGACCGTCCTTTGGAGGCCTTCACTAAAAGAAACATGCGGTCTGTAGCCCAATTCATGCTGAGCCTTACCAATATCCGCGTAAGAATGCTCGATATCGCCCTGACGTTTCGGGCCATAAATAATTTTCTGGTGCACATCAGTATCCCCTACCTCGTCAAAATAAAGTTCAAGGAGCAGTTCTGCCAGCGTATTGACACTGGTTTGTCCGCCCGCAGCCACATTATACAGTGCATGAGTGTCTTGGCGTCTGCTGGTCAAGGCCAATAAATTAGCCGCCACAACATTATCGATATAGGTGAAATCTCTGGTCTGCTGGCCATCACCATTAATGGGCAAGGCCTGTTGTTGGTCAAGCGCCCTGACGAATCTTGGTATGACGGCAGCGTAAGGCCCCTCGGGATGCTGTCTGGGGCCAAAAACATTAAAATACCGCAGTCCAACACAGCTCAGCCCATAGTGCAAGGCACATTGCGCGGCAAAAGACTCTGTTGTTTGTTTGCTCAGCGCATAAGGGGATAAAGGCCGACCAATCAGGTGCTCTACCTTGGGCAGCTCAATCACATCGCCATATACGCTACTGCTGCTGGCATAAACCAGGCGCTCCACACCTGCGTCAAAACTGGCCTTGCAGACGTTGACAAAGCCTTGAACGTTCACGCTCATGGTTTGCTCAGGAAATTTTATAGACCTTGGCACGGAGCCCAACGCGGCTTGATGGCTCACCTGTGTGCAGCCTTTAACAGCGTTTCTACAAGTATCCAAATTTCGAACATCACCCTCAATAAAAGTAAAGCGCTCATGATCCATGAGCTGCTCAATGTTGCGCACAAATCCAGTACTTAAATCATCCAGACACACCACTTCTGCCCCTTCCGCAATAAATCGGTCACAGAGATGGGAGCCGATGAACCCAGCGCCTCCAGTAACGAGTATTTTTTCGTCTTTAAGCTTCATTTATTGTTTACCCAAGAGCCAACTACTGCTCTGAATCTTATCTCCTAACCCATCGATCAGGGCCACACCCATGGCCTCACACACAGGGCGCTCTGGGATGGTGTCGTTATTTTGATCGCCACCATTGGCAAAGGCCAAGTCGTAGTCTGCGCCATAGGTCTCGGCGATATGTTTGATGGTGGCGCATACCGTGCGGTCCTGATCAATAGAGAGCACCGCATGATCTACCGCCCTAATGTTCGAGACGATGATCATGCGCTCGTCTTCTTGTTGAAATTCTTTGCTGCCTTTTAAGGCACGCTGATGGTCGTTATTCACGATCACAAAAAGCGCGTCCGCCAAGGCTTTGGCGCTGTTGAAGTATTCCAGATGTCCTTTGTGTATCGGGTTGAAGTACCCGGACACGATAATCCCTTTTTGTTTCATGATACAAATTTATCAATTCTTTTCATGGCTTCGCCGCCATCAGTCCCAAAAATAACCAAGACTGCGGGAACAATTGTTTCAATAAAAAAAGCCTTCAAATGAAGGCCCCCAAATATTTATGCCGCCCTAAGGCAGACCGTCAAGCCCGAATCCGGCAGCTGCACCCAAAAATGATGGGCGTTTATTTTACTGATCACCCCGGTCGCATCAAAGGCCGCCAAATAAATTTCTTGCCCCATCCTGAACTGCGATTGATCGATGGTGCCTTTGCCCGTCAAGTAATCCCTCATTTGATCGATCTCGTGATCCGGCACCTGGGCCACCGCCCCCTCCATAAACAAATACCGTACCGGCCCGACCACGTCAAAAACTTTATTTTTCTCCTCCACAGGGAGCTGCACAAACAAGAGTCCTGATACGGCAGGTACCTGCATTTTTTTCTTGCGGTCGCTCCATTGGCGCACCACGGTGACGGTGGGTAAATATACCCTAATGCCGATGTGCTCAAGCCGCTCAGCAGTCTTTTTTTCACCATTACGGTGCACGTAAAGCACAAGCCAATTATTGGAAGAATCAGTCTGGGGCATCTGTTTCTGAGGTGGGTTTTAAAAAGACAAGGTAAGCGATCATTGCGGTGAGGCCAAACATCACAAAAAACAAGGCATTGACACTCAATAATTTAGACAAGTAAAAAGAAAAAAGCTCCAGACAAAGGGTCAGCCATATCACAATGAGAGACACCGTCAGATGCGCATAACCTCTATCCACTAACCTATGGTGAAAATGCCTGCGGTCTGGCATAAAGGGCGACTCTCGATGCCAGAGCCTCAGCACGAAAACCCGACCCAGGTCCATAAGAGGGTACCAAAACAATACCATTGCATAAACAGGACCATACTGGATATAATTGATCACCGGGAATGTGATCTCTGAGATGGCCAGGTTATGCAATACCAGCACGCCGACAAGATAACCAAGGGTCACCGAGCCACTATCGCCCAAATACATTTTCTTGGGCATGTGGTTGCGCACAAACAAAACAATGAGCACACCGATCAGGTGGCAAATAAAAACAGACAGCGACACATCATACGTCATCTCAAAAGCCGACAGCACAAAAATCAAGGCCGTCAAGGCCACGCCCGTGGCCAAACCGTCTATGCCATCGATCAGGTTGAACATGTTCATGAACACCACCAAATAGATCAGTGTCAGCATCCAAGCACCCATCTGCCCAATGTCATAAACCCCAAAAAGCCCATGAAAATTATCGAGCAATATATCAGAACCCAAAAGCGTCAGAGTGCCGACTATTATTTGAACAATTAACTTGATGCTGGCACGCAGCACATACAAGTCGTCAATAATGCCCATGATGAAAAGTGCTAGCCCCCCAAGCACCAAAATGAGCAATTCGTTGTCCACACCTTTTTGATACAACATCATGGACACCAAGACACTCATGATCAGCACCAAAACCATCAAAAACCCACCGCCAAGAGGGACCGCCTTATAATTGTACTTGCGCCAATCTGGTGTATCCACTATCTTAAGTGCTCTGAATATGCGATAAACGGGCCCATAAAGCAGTGCTGCAAGCAGCGCCGCCACCAATATCAGCAATGTGGTATCAAAATTCATATGACAAATCTAACATGAAAATCGAGACCACATAAAAAATTTAGTGGAAACTAGTGGATCCACTATATATTCACCCATTGCAGTAGGGCAAAACAGCCTTATCGCCGCATCACATCACCTTAAAGAAATCCGGATGCAGGCGCAGCATTCTGCTGCGCTTATCGGTTTGGTGGGTGTAGACTTGTAAGTAATTTTCTCGCTCATCAGGTTCATGATTGAATAGAGTGGCGATCTTCTCTTGCAGCAGACGCAATAGCCGCTCTCTCTTTTTGATGCGGACACTCTGGCTATCATTTTGGTCACTCACCATGTCCTCCACAGCACCAAAAGAGACCTCCTGACCCGTGGCCAAGGCCATCAAAACCTCCACCTCCAGATCACTAAAGACTTTGATGTTGCGGGATTTGAAGAGCACACCGCGGCTTTTGAGACGCAATACCAATCGTTGCTCAAATCTGAGTTCATTGACCAAGATCAGGACCAATACCGTCAAAAACAAAAGCCCGATGACTTTCACTATCGTGTTGTAATAGAGGTCCAAATTAGCCTGATATAAAGTCTCTGAACCCACTTTGAGGTCTTCGAGGTCTGCGGCACTCAGCGCCAACAAATTAATTTCATTTTTTGAATCGCAATAAAGCCCCATAAAGCCATCCCCAATATTGGAGATGCTTAATGCATGATCATCATCAAGGGGGTAACGGCTCTCATATTCTGTCACATTATTATGGACAAAATCGAGCTGAAACAGCCCACCACTACTAATGACCCATAGATCGTTTCCATTCAAAAAACCATGATCATTAACCTCTAGTGCTTGGATGCGGTCTGCCAGATCAGGATTCACCTGCCCCATAAGCTGCCAATGCCACTGAGTCAAATCCAGACGGTAAATATCATAATTAAGAGGAACATCGCGCTGATTACTGAACTGTTCGCGATTATCGGTTTGGATCCTATCGACGATCACATAAAAATAGTCTCCCACGGCAATTCCTGCTTGATCAATCGTGACCTCTGGCCTCTGACCAGTAGTCTCTTGCTCCAACCACTCGCGCAGCGCGAAATCATAACGCGTGATGAAGTTTTTTTTCATGAACAGGCCTTGCCCCCCGTACAAATAAATCTGGTCGTCATAGCTAAAGGGAATTCCGCTGTATTGATTATGGTGGTAAAAGGAATCATCGATGCGCTCCAAAGTCTCGCGATCATAGGCGTAGACCACCCCACCCCCAGAGTGTACCATATAAAGTACCCCATCGATGTGGTAGTAGTACTCGAAATCTTTTGCAAATTCACGGCCCAAATCTTCTGAAGCCATGGTCAAAATAGTGCCCTTAGGGTAATCCAGCAGCGTACTGTCGGAGATGCTGATCAAAAATCCCTGTTGGTCAGGCAAGGGAATGACGCTACTGTCATGATCACAGACGCTAATATGTTTTTGCAGTACGGTGGCTTGCCCCAACACCTGTTGGCCCAAAATCAAAGCAATAAAGAAAAATTTTACAGTCAGTTTCATCATAATTTAATGCTTTAGTCGGTAAACCACCATGAGCCCCCCTCGATACAAGGCCCACTCACCACTTTTATTGAACGCCCGCGGATCTCCAGGCAGCACATCGACACGATTGAACCCCTGATACCCTTTATAATTGGATTGTACCAGTCCTCCCCCGATAAAAGCCTCTAGCGCCCACCGCGCGCTCAGTTCGTGCTTGCGTCCTAAGGTCACGCCATAAAATCCTGCCCGACCTGATTGAAAAGAACCTGCCGCATCACTATAGGTAGAGGGGTCTTGATATTGATCATAGAGCACAAGAGCATTGGTCTTCTGTATGGTGAACATCCCAAACCCAATGTGCATGCCGCCAAACCAGCCTGTGTTTTGTGGGTGTTGATAACGCCGGACTTCTACAAAGGTTTCGTTGACGTGATAAGGATCGCGATCCTCGCCCACACTGTCCCAAAAACTTCCTAAAGCATCCATCTGCACCGTATAATAGGGGGCGATATGGAGTTCCACACCAAAGTTAGGCACAGCCACCAGAGCCGTCGCAGCATTGAACTTGGCTTCGGTTTGGCCAAGAGCAACAAAGGCGCACATCATCGTGCCACAAAATAATGTTTTTGACCAGGTCATCACAAATACATCTTTTTGATTCGGTAAACCAATATTGGGCCCATATAAAGGCCAAAGGCCAATAAGACGGTCGACACAAGGTGCCAATGCAAGGGCAGAAATGACAACCAAAAGGTAAATAGCCAAAGCGCCAAGGTCAACTCCATCACGATGAAGGTGGTTTGGTTATGGGTCAACCCCATAGCCAAGTACCGGTGGTGAATGTGGTTTTTGTCTGGAGAAAAAGGCCCCAAACCTTTAAATAAGCGCACCATAATCACACTAGTCGTATCGATCAGCGGCAAGGCCACTAGGGCAAAAAGCACCACCACAGGTTGGGCCACAAACGCGCTGTCTTGAGTCATCTCGATATGATAGACATCAAGCACAAAATAGGCGGTGATCAATCCGAGTACCAAAGAACCAGAGTCACCCATAAACAACTTACGCTTATGGAACATATTGTAATACAAAAAGGGCAACAACGCCCCTATGGCGGCGACAGACAAAATCATGAGAGAGGGCTTTTCTAAGACAAAACCCTGCAGCAGCATATATCCTGCGAGCAAAACCACATAGGAGCCCGCAAAGCCATCGATGCCATCCAATAGATTTACCGCATTGATCAGGGCCACAATAACAAACAAAGTCACCACATAACTCCATATCTGGGGCAATGCCTCAATCCCAAACACCCCACCAAAACCCACAACATTCAAGTCCAAAAGCCACATCATGGTCACCCCACACAAGATTTGCATCAATAATTTTTCTAGGGCCCTGAGCTCCGTCAAATCGTCCCAAATACCCAACATAAAGACCATCAATACCGGAAACACCAGTCCATAAATTTGGTTCATGTCGATGACCTCCTTAAGCGCTACCGCGCCTAAACTCGCCCCCATAATGAACCCGAACGCGATGCCAATGCCGCCAAAGGTCGAAACGAACTTACCATGGACGGTGCGTTTATTCGAGGCCTTAAATATTTTCTTTTTGAAACTGATTTTGATGATCAGGGGATAAACCGATAACCCCACCACCACAGACACCCCCAAGGTGAGCAGTATCGATAGCATCAAGATTACGGTCGGTGTCATCATCGGGTATCGCGTTTATAAAATCATTCCTGCCGCTACAGTATTGTGGGTGGCATCGTCCACCAAAACAAAACTACCGGTTTGTCGGTTGTCGCGGTAGGCATCGATCATAAGGGGCCTTGTGGTGCGGATGCTCACACGGGCGATGGTATTCATGGCCAGATCTGCAGAGGCTTCATCACGATTAAGCGTATTGACATCGATGCGGTAGACCACATCTTTGATCATGGCTTTTTGGGCATTACTGCCATGCAAAATACTGTACTTGGCTCTTGGTCGCGCACTACTGCTGTCGAGCCAACAAAGCATGGCGTCAAATTCTTGGGTGGCCCGAGGCTGGTTGTTGTTCTTGACGATCATGTCGCCGCGCGACACATCGATATCGTCGGTAAGGGTCATCGCCACGGACATTGGCGCAAAAGCTTCTGCTACAGGTGTGGCACCAGCTTCAATGGTTTTGATCTGAGACGTAAATCCAGAAGGCAAAACCACCACATCATCACCCGGTCTAAAAATACCACTGGCGATGCGTCCAGCATAACCCCGATAATCAATAAATCCTTCGCGCTGAGGCCTCAAGACCGTCTGCACCGGAAAACGCGCATCAATTTTGTTGTAATCACTGCTGATGTGCAAATGCTCTAGGACATGCAGCAGCGGTGCGCCTTGATACCACGGCATGTGGGCGCTGCGGTGCACGACATTATCGCCATTAAGGGCGCTAATGGGGATGAAACGAATGTCTTTGGTCAGCAGTTTGGACGAAACATCTTCAAATTGGCGGATCACCTCTTGATAATGAGACTCCTGATGGTCCACAAGGTCCATCTTGTTGACACAAACAATCAAATGTGGGATTTGCAACAAGGAGGCGATAAAAGCATGGCGCTTGGTCTGCTCAATCACGCCATGACGGGCATCGACCAAAATCAAGGCGGCATTGGCCGTTGAGGCGCCCGTGACCATGTTGCGGGTGTACTGAATGTGTCCGGGTGTATCAGCAATGATGAATTTGCGCTTTGGGGTGGTAAAGTAGCGGTAGGCCACATCTATGGTAATGCCTTGCTCCCGCTCATCACGCAAACCATCAGTAAACAAAGCCAAATCGACCCCTTGGTGCCCCTTGCGCTGGCTCGTAGAGGCCACCGCTTCGAGTTGGTCTTCAAAAATCGACTTAGAATCGTACAAAAGCCTTCCGATAAGGGTGCTTTTGCCATCATCGACGCTGCCTGCTGTAGTGAATCTTAATAATTGATTGTGATCTATTTCCATGCTTTATTGGTCTGCTTTATTGCTTAAAAATAACCCTGTCGTTTACGGTCTTCCATGGCACTCTCGCTGCGCTTGTCGTCACTGCGGTTGCCGCGCTCGGTTTGTTTCATGGCCGCCACCTCCCCCACAATTTTTTGGAGGGTATCGGCCTCAGACTCAATCCCACCCGTGATGGTGATGTCGCCGAGGGTCCTGAATCTTATCTTTTTCCTTTCTACGGTCTCGTGGGGTTCCAAAATCAAATGTTCAGACATGGGGATCCAAGAGTCACTGCGCCAAACCACATCGCGCTCATGTGCCAGATATAGCGAGGGTATGGCGATGTTTTCGCGCAAAATATAATTCCAAACGTCCATTTCTGTCCAATTGCTGATCGGAAAGGCTCTAAAATGCTCGCCTTCAAAATGACGGCCATTGAGCAGATTCCATAATTCTGGGCGTTGATTTTTGGGGTCCCATTGACCAAAATCATCGCGATGTGAGAAGAAGCGTTCTTTGGCCCGCGCCTTCTCTTCGTCTCGACGTCCGCCGCCTATGGCACAATCGACTTGATGTGTTTCTATAGCATCAAGCAAGGTGGTGATCTGTAATGCATTGCGTGTGGCATTCTTGCCCCGTTCCTCGGCCACTCGGCCAGTGTCAATGGATTCTTGCACAGAACCCACAATCAGTTTAGCGCCCAGGTCCTCGATCAGACGGTCTCTAAACGCTATGGTTTCTGGGAAGTTGTGTCCGGTATCGACATGCATCAAGGCAAATGGTATCTTGGCCGGGTGAAAAGCCTTTTGTGCCAGATGGGTCACCAATATAGAGTCTTTACCCCCCGAAAACAAAATCACTGGGTTTTCGAACTGTGCCCAAACCTCCCGCAATATATAGAGGGCTTCGGATTCTAATTCATCGAGGTAATTCAAATAATATTTACTCATGAGTCAAATTAATGTCAATCATTTTTTATGTGTTGCGCCACCAGCGCACTAAGTTGCTGGGTCGCCGTGTCAATGTCTACAATACTGGTGTCTAACACCAAATCCGCCGCCAAGGGCGCTTCATATGGGGCATTCACCCCCGTAAAATCTTTGATCAGCCCCTCACGTGCCTTGGCATAAAGTCCTTTGACATCTCGTGCCTCACAAACCTCCAGCGGTGTATCGACAAACACCTCTACAAAATCATTTGGCCCCACAATGTCTTTTATAGCATTCCGGTCTTGGCGGTAGGGCGACACAAAAGCCGAGAGCACCACCAGTCCGGCATCGCACATCAGGTCAGCCACGTGGCCAATGCGCCGTATGTTTTCGGTGCGGTCCTCTGGAGCAAATCCCAAATCGCCGTTTAGCCCCATTCGGATGTTGTCACCATCCAGGGTATAAGTATGGATGCCTTCTTGATGCAACCGTTGCTCCAATGCGTTGGCCAATGTCGATTTGCCCGAACCCGACAACCCCGTGAACCAAATCACAAGGCCCTTGTGGCCCTTATGCTGGGCACGCCTCTGTCGGTCTAAATGAAAGTCGTGTCGGACAATATTTTTCATGCAGCAGGTTCGTTATGGCGCGATGGCAGGCCAAAATCGAGTCGGTACCACACGCGTTCATGAAGATAATACAAAATCATTTTGGTGACCAATTCTGCGCCGCTAATTTTTAGACCGATAAAAGGATTGCCGGAAATGATCCAAGACAAAACCATGGTGTCGCTGCTGCCCAATACCCGCCAAGTGATGGTTTTGAGCAAGTGGCGTCTTTTGCTGTCTAGAGTCAGACCGTCTGGCCCAATATTGAGTTTGAACCACAAACGCTCGTGTGCATAATACAAAAGCATTTTGGTGACCACTTCGGCGATGCCAATTTTGATCCCTGTCAGGCCGTCGCCAGTAATGAACCACGACAACAACACAGTATCTAGGGTGCCGATCACCCGCCAGGTTGTGGCCTTGATCAGGTGTCTGAGTCTGGTATTGCGTTTTGGCACACTCATGGACACACCAAAAAATAAGGGTTCAATAAATTTTCTTTGTTATACACCAATGCAGCCCCTGTTTCTTGATTGAGCACTTGCAAGCCAGCATGCGTGCAAACCGCATGACCTGCCGCAGTATCCCACTCCATGGTGGGTGCAAACCGAGGATAAACGTGTGCCGACCCTTCGGCCACCAAACAAAACTTCAATGAACTCCCTTTAGAGACCACTTCAGTCTGGTGCTGTTGGCCCAAATCACGCACATAAGCCTCTGTATCGGCGTTCATGTGCGAGCGACTGCCCACGACTTTGATGGGCGCTGTCCAATCTGCTTTTTTGATTTTCTGGGCTTCTGCCCAAATCGTTGCTGCGGGTACTGTTGCTGAGGGATCTAAGGTGCATTTATAAGCGCCGTGGTCCTTGGTGAAATATACATCGCCCAAGACCGGTGCATAAACCACACCAAATACAGGCACACCATGCTCGATCAAAGCAATATTGACGGTAAATTCGCCATTGCGCTTGATGAATTCTTTGGTGCCGTCCAGTGGGTCGACCATCCAACAAAGCGACCATTGGCGGCGTGTGCTGTACTCTAAAGTTTTGGTTTCTTCACTAATGATGGGAAGGCCAGTAGGCGACAAAAATGACTGGATGACGTCATTGGCCTTTTGATCGGCCAAGGTCAGTGGAGAGGCGTCGTCTTTGGTCTGTACCGAGAAATCAGTAGCATAAACCTCCATGATGGTCTGTCCTGCTTGAAGTGCAGCGTGTAAAGCAATAAGTCCGTTTTGGGTCACGTCTGTTGGTGTTTGAGGCAAAAATAGCCTTTTCGCGTCAGACGATAAAACAATTTTACGTTAACAAATTAAAGCCCTCTCTCGCCGATAGATTCTGACACTGTTTGGGGGGTTCATTTAGGATTAAAATGTATTTTTGCCACGAGATTTAATACCAGCAACATGACACGTCATTACTTCAAACACATCATTTTAGCCTTAGTTGGGACCACCGCACTGCAATGCACGCCACCCAAAACTTACCAAATCAATGGCAATGCTTTGGGTTACGACGACGGCACGGCTTTTTATTTGTTTGCACTTGATCAAGACAATCAATCTATTGCTGTCGATACCCTGGTGGTTCAAAATGGATTGTTTAGTGGTCAGTACCCCTACAGCGATACATCCGCACTGAGCTACATCAAGATAGACGACCAAGGGCGCAATGTGGTGTTCTTTATCGAAAACCAAGACCTCACCATTACCGTAGACCGCGACGATCCTTCGGTCACCCAACTCAAAGGCGGCAAGATCAATACCGCGTACTACGATTACCTCAACCAATCGGCACGTTTTGCTGCCGAAAAAGAAGCCTTGAATCAAGCCATCAAAACGGCCAATACCCAGCAAGACGATTTGCTGGCACGTGAACTCGCTAAAGACCTTAATGCCATTGGAGTGCAAGAAAAGCAATACCTAGTGACTTTTATGGACACCAACTTCAACAGTCTTTTTGGTTTGATGCTTTTGAGCGAAATGTATGGCGACAAAGACCTCAACCCCGCAGAGGTCTCAGACTATATCGCGGCGCTCGGGCCAAAATTCAAAAACCATCCAATTGCCAATGATCTGCGGGCACAACTGGCCGCCGTGGGCAAAAACCAAATCGGATCTGTGGCAGCCAAATTTGAAGGACCAACACCTCAGGGCACTACCCTCTCCCTTGACCAGGCCATGGGCCAGTATACCTTGATTGATTTTTGGGCCTCTTGGTGCCGCCCTTGTCGGGCAGAAAACCCCAATGTGGTGCGGGCCTACAACAAATTTCATGAGCGTGGCCTGAACATCATCAGTGTCTCACTGGACCGCGAAGGGCAAAAAGACCGTTGGACCAAAGCCATTGCAGACGACCAAATGGATTGGTACCATGTCTCTAACTTACAATTTTGGCAAGAGCCCATCGCGCGCGAATATGGCGTTCGCAGTATTCCTCAAACTTTTTTGATCGATGCCGAAGGACGCATCATCGATAAGAATTTGCGCGGAGCAGCGTTAGAAGCCAGACTCGAACAGCTCATGCCGGCCCCATAATTTACCCCATAACATTTCGATGAACACCAAAACCCCACTGCGCATTCTGGCGCTTTTGACCTTGACCCTATTGCTCACAGCCTGTCCACAAGAGCGAGATCCTCAAGAGATCGCCTTAGCGGATTTAGAGTCTCGTTTCAGTGCCATACTGGCGTTGGCACAAAGTAGATCTTGTGAAAATCCTGCCGACTGGTCTTACACCGCTTATGGCAGCAAAGCCTGCGGGGGGCCACAGGGTTATTTGGCCTATCCACTCACTATCGACGTGCAGCGGTTCTTGAGCAAGGTAGACGCCCACCGCCAAGCCGAAAATCAGTACAATATTGATTTTGACATTACCTCAACCTGTGATTTCCCAGTGGCGCCTACCCGCGTAGATTGCGCAGATCAGTTGCCGGTTTTGGGTTATGATTGAACCTAGTGCAAAGGATTAAATCTGTCCTTTTTTTTCGAAGAAATACAACGCTATTATGGGGAACGCCATGAGCACCACCAACCACAAGTCCGTGACCAAAAGTTGTGGTCGTGCCAACAAGATCAAGGCATAGCCCACTACTGCCCCACCAATATGCGCATCATGCCCAATAGATCCCAATTGGCGCTTCATGCCATAAATGGAATAGAGCAAGTACAAGATCCCAAACAACCAAGCAGGGATTGGAATCGGAATGAAAAACATATAAAGCCCCATATGTGGCTGCAGCATAATGGCAGCATACAGCACCCCCATCACGGCACCACTGGCGCCTACGGCACTGTAATACGGCTCATTGCGGTGGCGTTGTAAGGCATACCAATTGCCCCCAAAGAGGCTCGCAACATAAATAAGGACAAAATATAAAGGGCCAACACCATAGAGCACGACATCAGCAAAGAAATACAAGGTCAACATATTGAACAACAAATGCGACAAATCCGCATGCAAAAATGCGGCACTGAGCAGCCTGATGCGTTCGCCGCGCTGTAAGGGAGCAATCTGAAATTTATAGCGATCAAAAAATAGCGGATCGTTGAACCCTTTGAAAGAAACTAAGGCGTTGAGAATTATGATGACTAGTGGAAGTGTGCTCATGACCATTATTTATGACCCCATAAAGGTACACATATTAGGGACATGATGGTGGGCAAGACGCTATAGCTTCGGAGACAAAATTGTTGAAAAAATTCAGCCCACATGAATTTATTTATTGGAAATATTCCATAATTTTGGATATATTCCAATATATGTATTTGAACACCCATTCTTACTACAGTCTGCGCTATGGCGTACTCGCTCCTCGAGCCCTTTTGGAGGAGCTCTCTCAGAGGGGCGTCAAGCAATGGGCTTTTACCGACATCAACAATACTTCTGCGGCATTAGAAATTTGTAAAATGGCACCTGACTTTGGTGCTCAAATTGCCATTGGCGTAGACTTCCGCAATGGTGCCCAGCAGCAGTTTGTGGCTTTGGCACAATCGCCTATAGGCATGGCACAGATCAACAAGTACCTCTCCGAGCACCTGCACCAACACAGAGCTTTTTCTGATCAGGCACCCGAATTTTCGGATGTCGCGGTCATCTATCCTTTTGCCCGCAATGGCAACAGGGCTTTTGACTTGCGCCCCAACGAGTATATTGGCATCAGCCCTAGTGACCTTGGGCGATTTTGCTATCAATACGGCACAAGCATCCCCAGGCACTTTGTTGCCCTACAGACCATGAGTTTTCGCCACAAACAAGATTTCAATACCCATCGGCTGCTCAGGGCCATTGACAACAATAGCTTGCTCAGCAAATTACCCAAAAGTGAAGAAGCCAATCCACAAGACCTGATCTGCGATCAGGAAACGCTTTTCAATACCTATCGTGATGCGCCGCAATTGGTCAATAACGCCCGCAGCTTACTAGAGCGTTGCTTCTATGAGCACGAGCAAAATCCTCGCCAACCCAAAAACCAAAATAGCTATACTGGCAATACGGGTTTGGACCAGCGCTTGCTCAAAAAACTCGCCCAACAAGGTTTGCCGCATCGCTACCCTAGCCCTATAAAACCCGAGGTGCTCCAGCGACTAGACAAAGAACTCGATCTGATCATACAAAAAGGGTTTGTCGCTTATTTTCTGATCAATTGGAAAATTGTGCGCTACGCACAAAGTAAAGGTTATTTTTATGTAGGGCGCGGCAGTGGCGCCAACAGCTTGGTGGCTTATCTACTGCGCATTACTGATGTAGACCCTATCGAACTCGATTTGTATTTTGAGCGGTTCATCAATCTGTACCGCACCAATCCGCCCGATTTTGATTTGGATTTTTCGTGGACCGACCGCGACGATGTGACTGATTTTATTTTCAAACGCTTCAAGCATACTGCACTCATTGCGGTATACAACACCTTCAAGCACAGAGCAGCCGTTCGCGAATTGGGCAAGGTTTTTGGCCTGCCCAAAATAGAAATTGATCGCCTAGCCAAAGGACGTTACCAGTATGAAGCACTCGATCATATGGCACAATATGTGGTGCGCTACAGCAAGCGCCTGATCGGTCTGCCTAATTATCTAGGCATCCACGCCGGCGGGATTTTGATTGCCCAAGAGCCTATCCACCACTATACCGCTACTTTTTTGCCGCCAAAGGGCTATCCTACCACTCATTTTGACATGATCGTGGCCGAAGACATTGGCCTGTATAAGTTTGATATTTTGAGCCAGCGCGGACTCGGCAAAATAAAAGATGCTGTGGCCCTAGTGGCACAAAATCACCCAGGCCACCCACGCATAGACATCCATGACATCAAGCGCTTTAAGTCCGATCCAAAAATAAAAGACCTACTGCGCCACGCCAAGGCCATAGGCTGTTTTTATGTAGAGTCTCCAGCCATGCGCATGCTGCTGCGCAAGCTTCGTGTAGACCATTATCTAGGGCTTGTGGCGGCCAGTTCGATCATTCGTCCTGGTGTGGCACAATCGGGCATGATGCGTGAGTATATTCTGCGTTATCGCGATCCGCAACGCCGCAAATTGGCCCACCCTACGATGATGGCGCTAATGCCAGAAACCTACGGGGTAATGGTTTATCAAGAAGACGTCATTAAGGTGGCTCATTATTTTGGCGGATTGAGTTTGGGCGAAGCAGACATGTTGCGGCGAGGCATGTCTGGTAAGTTGCGTTCTAAAAAAGAGTTTGCCAAGGTCAAAAATTTATTTTTTGAGCGTTGTGCACAGGCCCAAAAACCGATAGAACTCATACAAGAAGTTTGGCGACAAATAGAGAGTTTTGCTGGCTATGCGTTTGCCAAAGGCCATTCTGCTTCTTATGCTGTAGAAAGTTATCAAAGTCTTTTCCTTAAGGCTTATTACCCAATCGAGTATATGGTGGCGACAGTCAACAACGGCGGCGGGTTCTATCATATAGAGTTTTATCTGCACGAAGCGCGCATGCACGGGGCTAACATTGTCGCCCCATGCATCAACAACAGCCATGCCCAAACCCGGGTCAAAGGCACTACGGTTTATTTGGGGTTTGGCTTGCTTTATGCCCTAGAACACAGCCTCATCAAGCAGATTGTTGCTCAGCGGCAAATCAATGGAGCCTTTGAAGATCTAGACGATTTTATCGAGCGGGTCCCTATCGCCATAGAATCGATAGCGCTACTGATCAAAATCGATGCCTTCCGCTATACCCAAAAACCCAAACGAGCACTTTTGTGGGAAGCCCACAGCAAGCTCAAAAAAAACCCAAGACCTTCTTTACAGCAGCGGATTTTCCATACCAAAGCCAAAAACTACACACTGCCCTCGCTCAGTAATAGTCCTTTAGAAGACGCCTTTGACCAAATAGAACTGTTGGGGTTTGCGCTTTGTCTCCCCTTTGCGCTGCTGTGCGAAGCACCCAAAAACAGTTTGACCGCCACACAACTGGTTGGTCTCAAAGGACAACAGGTCACCATATATGGTTACCTGGTCACCACCAAATACACCAAGACCAACAAAGGAACCCTGATGTATTTTGGGACTTTTCTAGACCAAAAAGGTGCATTTGTTGATACTGTACACTTTCCTCCTGTAGCCAAAAAATACCCTTTTAGAGGCAAGGGCATATATGCCATTAGCGGCAAAGTGGTTGATGAATTCGATTGCATCACTATAGAAGTCACTCATCTAGAAATACAACCCATCATTGAAGACCCACGCTATGCTCAGGGGCAAGTGAGCGCGAGACTTCAAAGCAAACACTACCGCAATGTCTGACCACACCCCACGCAACATTCTTCACATGGACCTGGATACTTTTTTTGTGTCTTGTGAACGACTTTTAGACGATAAGCTCAAAGCCAAACCTGTGTTGGTCGGCGGCACCTCAGATCGCGGCGTAGTGGCGGCTTGCAGTTACGAAGCCCGACAGTTTGGGGTCCACTCAGCCATGCCGATGCGTTTGGCCAAACAATTGTGTCCAGAGGCTATTGTGGTTCGGGGCAATTCGGCTACCTACACCAAATTTTCGCGCACCGTCACCGAAATCATCCAACAAGAAGTTCCTATTTTTGAAAAGAGCTCTATCGATGAGTTTTATATCGATTTGACCGGAATGGATCGTTTTTTTGGCAGCCAAAAATTAGCAGGCGCATTGCGGCAAAAAATCATAAAAGAGACTGGACTGCCTATTTCTTTTGGGCTTTCCGCCAACAAGACCGTTTCTAAAATTGCTACCGGACAGGCCAAACCCAACAACGAAATATCAGTCATACAAGGACAAGAGAAGCCTTTTTTGGCACCGCTGTCTGTAGGCAAAATACCAATGGTCGGCAAAGTGACTTACAAACAACTCTGTGATTTGGGCATCAAGCAGATCAAGACCCTTCAAGAAATGCCTGTAGAATTTTTGATCAAAGTATTTGGCAAAAACGGACAACACATCTGGCAAAAAGCCAATGGAATAGACCACAGTCCTGTAGTGCCCCATACCGAGCGACAATCAATCTCTACTGAGCGTACTTTTGGCAAAGACACCACCGATCACAACAAGCTCAGAAGTCTGGTCATTGCCATGGCCGAGAACCTTGCTTTTCAATTGCGTCGAGGACACAAACTCACCGGCTGTGTCGCCATTAAGATTCGCTACTCTGATTTTCAGACCTATACCCTACAGCACAAAATCACTTACAGTGCCGCAGACCACAGCATCATTCCTGTGGTATTGCAGCTCTACGAAAAACTCTACCAACGCCGGATGCTGGTGCGGCTTATTGGCATCAGATTTAGCGACTTGGTCTCCGGAGGACACCAAATAGACCTCTTTGATGATGCCGAAAAAACCATCAAACTTTACCAAGCGATGGATTTGATGCGAGAGCGGTATGGTGATCGATCGATCATGAGAGCCGTATCAATGGAAGCCAAAACCATTGGCCGATATAATCCATTCGATGGTGAGCCGCCGCCTTTATTGGCCAACCGACATCAATAAAAAGCTTCATCTAGGCTCAGTCTGCCTCGAAAATTTTGGGGCTCAGGCCATTGACGTCGGTTCAATAAATTTTTGAGCCCATAGCACCAAACAATGCCTTGTCGTCTTATATTTGTGATATGAAGCCAATAGAAAGTATCAGTGTTTTTGACATGCTCAAGATTGGTGTAGGACCCTCTAGCTCCCACACTTTGGGGCCATGGCGCGCTGGCCTGCAGTTCATCAAGCTGCTCAACACCAAAAGAGCCCTCGCCAAAACAACACACATTAAGGTTGAGTTATATGGCTCATTATCACTCACTGGACGTGGCCACGCTACCGATACCGCCATCATGATGGGGCTGCTGGGCACTGATCCCGTCACCTTTCCAGTAGAGCAAATACAAACCGAAATTGACACCATAGGCCAGCAAAAATCTCTGTTGCTCAATGGAATACATCCCTTAGCGTTCGACCCCAGCACCGACATTATTTTTCATCGGGAGTTTTTGACCTTTCACCCCAACGGACTGAGATTTACCGCACTACTTGCAAATGGATCCGACTTGAGCCAGACCTATTATTCCATTGGAGGAGGATTTGTCGTGACCTCAGAGCGCAAGCGTGGCAAACGCAAAATAGAAGCCTTAGGGCACTTTCCATACCCCATTGCCAAGGGCACAGAGCTCCTGGCCTATTGCCAAGAGACAGGCCTACCCATAAGCGGTGTGGTCATGGCCAACGAACTGTCTTTGCGCAGCGCACAAGACATCAAAGACGGCATCAATGAGATCTGGCGCGTCATGCTCGACTCGATGTATACGGGTTGCCATACCTCAGGCACGCTTCCAGGAGGACTCAACGTCACCCGAAGAGCCTATGAAACCCATAAGAATCTTATCGGCAGTAAACCCTACAATGACCCCGTGAGTTGGATACAGTCTATTCGCCAGACCGAAGTCAAGTTCCGACAAATTCTCAAATGGGTCACTTGCTTTGCCTTAGCCGTAAATGAAGTGAACGCTTCTCTAGGGCGTGTTGTCACTGCACCAACAAACGGCAGCGCTGGCGTGATTCCTGCCGTCATGATGTATTATATGGTCATAGAAAACCACGACGCCAACTTAGAAGATGTGCACAGATTCATGCTCGTGGCCAGTGAAATTGGCAGTTTGTTTAAGAAAGGTTCCACCATAAGTGCAGCTCTGGGCGGATGTCAAGCCGAAATCGGTGTTTCGTCTGCTATGGCCGCGGGCGCCCTCACCGAGCTCATGGGGGGCACTCCTGAGCAGGTCTTGATGGCTGCTGAAATTGCCATGGAACACCACCTTGGACTCACCTGCGACCCTATCGGTGGATTGGTTCAGATTCCCTGTATTGAGCGCAATGCTATGGGGGCCATAAAGGCCATCAATGCTTGTGAAATGGCCTTAGACGGCGATCCTAAATCAGCCAAGGTGCCTTTTGACAAGGTCATTGCAACCATGTGGGAAACGGCACAAGACATGACCACAAAATACAAGGAAACCAGTGAAGGTGGCCTTGCCATCCAAGTCAACATGAGTGACTGCTAAAATCGTTGATTACGGTTTAAATTAGTACTTTTGCCTCCTAACAATGAGCTTATGTCAACCGCAAAGAAAGACTACAAACGCATTACCGTCAAGACCCTAGTCGACATGAAACAGCAAGGTGAGAAAATTGCCATGCTCACCGCCTATGACTATACCATGGCCAAAATTGTCGACAATGCCGGAATTGATATAATTTTAGTGGGCGATTCTGCCTCTAATGTAATGGCAGGCCACGAAACGACACTTCCTATTACACTGGACCAAATGATTTACCACGCCTCGTCTGTCGTCAGAGCGATAGAACGGAGTTTGGTTGTGGTCGATTTGCCCTTTGGCAGCTACCAAAGTGATGCGAAAGAGGCGCTTAGATCGGCCATCAGAATCATGAAAGAAAGCGGGGCTCATGCCGTAAAGATGGAGGGTGGTAAAGAAATCAAAGATTCCATTAAAAAAATACTCAATGCCGGAATTCCCGTCATGGGACATTTGGGACTCACCCCCCAATCCATATATAAATTTGGGACCTACACTGTGAGGGCCAAAGAAGAAGAGGAAGCCCGAAAGCTTAAAGAAGATGCGCTTTTTATCGAAAAAATGGGTTGCTTCGCTCTTGTTCTCGAAAAGGTTCCTGCCCAACTGGCCAAAGAAGTCGCGCAAAGCATCAGTATACCAGTAATTGGCATTGGTGCTGGTGGGGACGTCGATGGTCAGGTATTGGTCACGCACGACATGCTCGGGATGACTCATGAATTTAGCCCAAGATTTTTGCGCCGATATCTCGACCTCTATACCGACATGAGTGGCGCTTTTTCACAATACATTGATGATGTCAAATCATCCGACTTCCCCAACGAGTCAGAACAGTACTGATCATCTTTCATGTCGGCAAAACAGCACACCAATCAAGATAACCTCATGGTCCTCCATCAGGACAATCACCTCATTGTGGTCAACAAGAGGCCCGGCGATCTCATTCAAGGCGATAAAACCAAAGACAAACCTTTGGTAGAAATTGTCAAAGACTACATCGCCCTTAAATACAATAAGCCTGGGGCTGTGTTCTTGGGTGTTGTGCACCGTCTGGACCGACCGACAAGTGGCGTAGTGGTGTTTGCGCGCACCTCTAAAGCCTTGGCACGACTCAACCAACAATTTGCCCAAAGAGCGACCCAGAAGACTTATTGGGCCGTGGTCAAAGCCGCCCCTGAAGCGCTGCAAGGCAGTCTAGTGCATTACTTAGTGCGCCGCCCGAATCAAAACAAGTCCTTCGCCTACACCAAAGAGGTCCCCGACAGCAAGAAAGCGGTGCTGCACTACCGCACGGTGGCACAATCTGAACACTACACGCTTTTGGAAATCGACTTAGAAACCGGACGTCATCATCAAATTAGAGCCCAGCTCACCGCCATAGGGTGCCCCATTAAAGGGGATCTCAAATACGGTTTTGATCGTTCGAACCCAGACGGAAGCATACACTTACATGCCCGAAAGCTGATGGTCACACATCCTGTAACCAAAGAAAGCTTGATCATTACAGCACCAACTCCAGACGAAACTCTTTGGCGTGCACTGGTGTCTAACCTCTGATGATTTGACCGATCGACCTACTGCATGATGCGGTCGAGACTCCGGAATTGTATGGCCTCGGCGATGTGATCTGATTCAATATCCTTGACCCCGCCAATATCGGCTATTGTTCTGGCGACTTTAATAATTTTCCCATAGCCTCTGGCAGAGAGTCCTAATTTTGACATGGCATGAGCCATGAGTTGACGAACATTGGGCGATAAGGCACAGTACTGCTCCAGTGCGCCTTCTGGGATCTGAGCATTGCAGTAAACGCCATCAAGGCCGACAAACCTTAACGCTTGGAGCGCTCTTGCCGCCAATACACGTTTTCTGATCTGGGCGCTAGAGGCCTCGACACCCTCTAGACTAAAATCTCCAATAGAGACCGCCTTAAGCTCAATTTGTAAGTCCATACGGTCTAATAAAGGGCCTGAAATACGTTTGAGATAGCGCTGGACATCTAACGCCATGACTGGATCAATCTGTTGGCCATCACAAGATAAGGCACCATAACCACCGGCACTTGGGTTCATACTGGCGACCAACATGAATCCTGCTGGATAGGTGACGGTAGCCTTTGCTCTAGAGATGGTGATGGAGCGCTCTTCTAAAGGTTGGCGCAGACTCTCAAGGACACGTCTCTGAAATTCAGGAAGTTCATCCAAAAACAATACGCCATTATGGGCCAAAGACAACTCACCTGGCATGGGATAAACTCCTCCTCCAATGAGGGCGCGCTCGGTGATGCCATGATGTGGACTGCGAAATGGTCTCAAATCAATCATACCCGAAGGATACGAATGACCGGCAACACTATGAATTTTGGTCGTTTCGAGGGCTTCTTCGAAATCAAGTGGCGGCAAAATTGAAGGAATACGCTTGGCCAGCATCGTTTTTCCTGAGCCTGGGGGGCCAATCATCAAGACATGATGGCCACCAGAAGCAGCAATCTCTAAACCTCTCTTGGCCATTGCCTGTCCCTTGACTTGGTCAAAATCTAAACCGGACTGTGACAATGATGACCTTCGATTGGACCAATTGAGGGGCCCTACGGGCGCCACGCTAAGGTCCCCTTTGAGGTGTTTGATAATGTCCCCCAAAGCATCAATGCCATAGACCAAAAGCCCTTCTACCACTGCAGCTTCTCTCGCATTGCCAGAGGGCACCACAATACCTTTATAACCTTCTCTTTTGGCCAAAATGGCCATGGACAGCACCCCTTTAATGGGTCTTAGTGTACCGTTCAAAGAAAGCTCCCCCATGATCATGTGGTCTTTCAAAAATGGTATCGGATCAATCTGTCCGCTCGCCACAAGTATGCCCAAGGCCAAGGGCAGATCATAAGCCGCACCTTCCTTGGGCAAGTCAGCAGGTGCCATATTGATGATGAATTTCTTGCCCGGAATTTTGTGGCCCACGCTTTGTAAGGCCCCAGCAATGCGATAAGTACTCTCCCTTACGGCGTGATTCGCCATTCCGACCAGATGATAACCCACCCCAAGGGTACAATGCACCTCAATAGTCACTTTTTGCGCACTGATCCCCATGAGCGCACTGCAGTAGATTTGGACCACCATTAGCCATATTATTTAAATCAGGGAATCAGGGTAAAACTAAAAAAGTAAACCCCCTTGGCAAAACCAAACGGGCCTTATTTCATGAATTAATCATGCCGATTTATGTATTGAAACAAGGATGATAATGATGCTGAAACAATTGTCATAGAAGGAATTTCCATCGTTGACATTACTGCACTAAATGGTGATGAAGCATGGGATGTCCCTAATGAAGGTGTTATCTCAGGACCAGATGTATACTGGACCATTACAGGACCCCAAGAAAATAGCTCTTCGATGTGGTTTAAAGATGTAATGATTGACGAAGTTATATTTACTGGAAGTGATTTCCCGATTGAACTACCCAATGACGGCGAATCTTATACCTTAAGTTTCTATAATAAAAACAACTTAGACGATACAGACAGTGGTCAAGTTGATGAGCTGATCGCAAGTAAAAGTTTTGAAAGAATTACTGAACCCGATTGTCCTGAAGGGACAATCGCTGTTTGGTATTTATATTACGACTATTGGAAATGGGAGTGTTTGGTAGATGAATAGATAACTCTTCTAACGTAACCTTATTGCTTTATACGACGCAATAATTCGGCGGTTGAGGCGTCAAATTCCTGGGCTTTATCAAACTTTAATTTACTTGAATCATCACTTGATTCAATTGTATTTAAAACATTAACAGCCAGTTTTTTACCAAGTTCAACACCCCACTGATCATAGCTGAAAATATTCCAGATCACCCCTTGCACAAACAACTTGTGCTCATAAAGTGCAATCAGCCCGCCTAGACGCTCTGGAGTGAGCTTGTCGATAAGCAATGTGTTGGTCGGTTTGTTGCCGGCAAACACCCGATATGGACTCTCAATCGCTTGTCCCTTTGTCCCGCTCATGAGTGCCTGCGTTTGAGCGATACAATTCGCCAAGAGCTTGTTTTGATGGTCTTGTTGGCCATAAAGACATTCCTTAAAAGCGATAAAATCAGCAGGAATGAGTTTGGTGCCTTGATGAATGAGTTGAAAAAAAGCGTGCTGCGCATTAGTTCCGGTACTGCCCCATACAATGGTTCCTGTTTGATAGTCTACCTCTTCGCCATTGCGGTCGACATACTTGCCATTACTCTCCATGATCCCCTGCTGCAGATAAGCCACAAATTTATTGAGGTATTGACTATAAGGGACTACACACTCGCTTTCGGCATGGTAAAAGTTATTATACCAAACCGAAATCAGCGCCATAAGAACGGGTAAATTATCTTCAAACGGCGTTTTCGCAAAATGTTGGTCCATGTCTTGCGCTCCTTTGAGCAAGGATTCAAAATGGTCATAGCCCACAGATAATGCAATGGACAAACCCACGGCACTCCAGAGAGAAAATCGACCTCCTACCCAATCCCACATGGGGAAAACCTGGTCCGAATCGATTCCAAAGGCAGCCACTGCCTCTAGATTAGTCGAAACTGCAGCAAAATGCTGGGCGATACCCGACTCTGGAGCTTCCTCCAGAAACCACTGTCTGATGGTTTGCGCATTGGTCAATGTCTCTTGAGTGGTGAATGTCTTAGAGACGATCACGAATAACGTTTGATCTCTTGGCAAATCTTTAAGCTGATGCATCACATGGTCTCCATCAACATTGCTGACAAAACGAAGCTTCAGATGGTTTTGGTAGTAGCCCAAAGCCTCACAGACCATGTCTGGACCTAAATCACTGCCACCAATACCAACATTAACCACATGGGTAATCGGTTTGCCGCTATAACCTTTCCATTGACCCGAAATGACTTGACCGGTAAAAGACTTGATGCGCTCTAAGGCGACAGCCACTTCTTCTGGCAGAGCACCAAAATTTCTCAAAGCTGTGTGCCCCACCGCACGCTGCTCGGTCTCATTGATGATGGCACCACTGAATTGGGCATCTATAGCGTCCTTGAGCCGCACCTCTTGAGCAAGTCGCACCAAAATTTCTTTGGTTTCTGCGGTGATTAAATTTTTGCTGTAATCCAAGTAAAACCCCTCGGTTTGTGCGCTAAATTGCTCCATTCGACTTGGTTCTTGCAAAAAAAGATCTTGCAAAGCGAGATCTTTTTGTACTTCAAACTGACGACTTAATGCCTGCCAAGCGGCGGTTTTTGTCGGATTTATTTTTGGTAAACTCATGATGGTTTATTTTGATTGAGTCGATGCGTTCTGTAATATTCAATCAGCCCGTCAATAGGACGTCTGATGATTTTGCCAAGCGTCAAATGGTACGGCAGCATCGCGTTACGGATCATCTCCTCAGAAAAATGGGCAATAGATCCTATAAAATGAATGGGCACATTCTGCGCCTCCTTATAACACAAAACGCGGTATTCAATAAAACGTTTCATACCGTCTGAAATCAATTGCCAGAAATAACCATTGACTTCTTCTGCAGTAAAAATAAATTCAGCAAATGAGGCCAGATAAGTGTTGGGATTTGGACGCTGATATACATTGAGTTTGATGTTGTCGGCATCCAAGTCAAAACGCTTCTCGAAAGCCCGCATGATGGGCTCTGGCATTTTTTGGTAATAGTAATCACGAATAAGGCGCTTACCAAAATAATTGCCACTGGCTTCATCCATCAGAATATAACCTAGCGAGGGCACATGACTGTGGATTTTCTCGCCATCAAAATAACAGCTGTTAGAGCCTGTGCCCAGGATACAAATGATGCCAGGCTCAGTAGTAGCCGCGTATACCGCAGCCAATAAATCTTCGTTGACAGTGACTTGAGCCTTAACAAATAGGCTCTTAAGTACTTTAGCTAAAACCTCATTAGGTGTTTTAGTCCCAGCCCCAGCACCATAAAAGTCTAATTGTTCAACGGTGTCAAAAATCGCGGTCAAATCAGCATTTTCTTTGAGCCTTGCAACCAGCTCATCCTGTGAGACTACAGCCGGGTTAAGTCCTCTGGTACGGGTGCGCACAAGAACTTCTCCCTGATGATCCAATAGGATCCAATCACATTTGGTGGATCCGCCGTCAGCAATTAAGGTCATGACTTATAACTGGGCAATATGCACCGCTAGTTCAACTAATTTTGCCGAATATCCGTATTCATTATCGTACCAAGCGATGAGTTTGAAAAAATTATCATTCAACGCAATACCTGCCTCGGCATCAAAATTACAAGTGTGTGGGTTACTCACATAATCTTGAGATACCACCATATCTTCAGTATAACTGATGACTCCTTTGTAGGCGCCTTCTGAGGCCTTCTTAAAGGCTTCTTTAATCTCCTGATAGCTGACCGACTTCTCGGTGCGCACAGTCAAATCGACTACAGAAACGTCTGCAGTAGGCACGCGAAAAGCCATACCCGTTAGCTTCCCCTGTAAGGCAGGGATCACTTTGGTGACCGCCTTGGCCGCTCCAGTTGAGGCAGGGATGATGTTGATCAATGAACTACGACCTCCACGATAGTCTTTTCGTGATGGTCCGTCTACGGTAAATTGAGTAGCCGTTGCCGCGTGCACTGTAGTCATCAGTCCTTCAACCAATCCGAATTCATCATCGATGACTTTGGCCAGTGGCGCCAAGCAATTAGTGGTACAAGAGGCGTTAGAGACCACCAAGTCCGTCGCTTTAACGTCGTTGTGGTTCACGCCCATAACAAACATGGGGGCATCGGCAGATGGTGCAGAAATCACCACCTTACGTGCTCCGGCCTTGAGGTGCCCACTCGCCCCATCAATGCTGGTGAAAATTCCGGTACAATCCATAACGATTTCCGCGCCAATAGCATCCCATTTAAGGTCCTCTGGATTGCGCTCTGCCGTGATGCGTATGGTTTTGCCGTTGACCACCAAGTGACCGTCAACGACTTCTACAGTTCCATTAAAATTACCATGAACTGAATCATATTTTAAAAGATAGGCCAAGTGATCAACGTCCAAAAGATCGTTGATTCCTACCACCTCTACATGCTCTTGTGCAACAGCAATTCTGAACGCAATTCTTCCTATTCGGCCAAAGCCATTTATACCAATTTTCGTCATAATTTTTTTTAAGTTTAAACAGAAGTTATGTCTGCCACACGTATTAAATCTAAATCAATATCATTATCGCCTTTGATTGCAATATCAAAAGGCACATATACAATTTTATTATTGGCCACGCCGATCATGATGCCACGCTCACCGCTATTCAGGGCATCGACAGCCCCAACACCAAGTCTACTGGCCAATACGCGATCGTAGCAACTTGGCGAGCCCCCACGCTGGATGTGCCCCAAGACTGTTACCTTGACCTCATAATCATCCAAATTTTCACGAACATAATCCGCCAATTCAAAAATATTCTTACCGCTTTGGTCCCCTTCGGCCACCACTACAATACTGCTGGACTTACCAGACTTCTTACTGCGTTTTAAAGAGGTGATCAGACGCTCACGGCCCAAGTCTTGCTCTGGGATGAGTATTTCCTCTGCTCCAGCACCAATACCGGCATTAAGCGCTATGTCTCCTGCATCGCGCCCCATAACCTCAATCAAGAAGAGACGGTTGTGCGAATTGGCTGTGTCACGAATTTTATCGATCGCCTCAACTACCGTGTTGAGTGCCGTATCATAACCCACCGTGAAATCAGTACCGTTGATGTCATTGTCTATAGTGCCTGGTATGCCGACAATAGGAAAGTCGTACTCCTCCATAAAGACACTTGCACCAGTAAAGGTGCCATCTCCTCCAATGACCACCAAGGCATCAATTCCTGCCTTGACCAAATGATCATAAGCCTTCCGGCGACCTTCTGCAGTGCGGAACTCTTTTGATCGCGCCGATTTGAGCAAAGTACCGCCTCGGTTGATGATGTTCTTTACCGAACGTGGCCCCATATCTTTAAAATCGCCCTCAATCAACCCTTGCAAGCCGCGAAAAACGCCCACACAATCTAATTGATGATAGGCGCAAGAGCGCACCACCGCACGGATGGCAGCATTCATCCCTGGGGCATCACCACCAGAGGTCAAAACAGCGATTTTTTTTATGTCTTTATTCATGCCCGCCAAAATTAGATTTTAAATTTTACATAACAAACAGGAAAACAATCGATAACGTTTTCGATTTGCCGAATATCAAACAATTCTCGACAAAATAGCAGATTCTTTGACAAATATGCATTAGATCTCCCAAATCACTGCCGCATATGAAGTCACCTATGCACTTCCAATAGTGCCAAAGGACCTGGCTGATCAAGCCTCACGGTCTGGGTGGCTGAGACGGTAACAACCTGACCGGTGTAGGCCTCATGAAGCACGGTGCCCGCAGCGAATCCCGCTCCTACAAATAGGTCAATCGAGGCGTCTAAGGGGTCGTGGTCGCCAAGGATAGCCACCACTACTGCATCTTCATAATCCCCGTCGATCAATTGTCTTGAAAATGTGTAGGGCGCTGTGGCAAGAGATTGATGCACCCCTGCTCCGATGGCAAAATGCCTGGCTCTGAACTGCCCTAGTTTTTGCCAATGCGCCATGACCGATTTGGTCTGCACGTCATTGGCTATAGCTTCCCAATTCATGAAAGATCGCAGTGTCGCATCGCCCTGTGTGCCCTCAATGATCAGCGGTCGTGCACTTTCATCTCCATAATAGATTTGCGCTGCTCCAGGCGCCAGCAATAGCCGTGTGGCCGTTTCGAATGGCTTTTCACGAGCCAGATCAAAGGGCGCACCATCATCGTGAGAGGTCAAAAAATTCAGCGTGCCATAGCCAGCCATTGGGCCATTAAGAATTTTGGCGTAGTCTTGATACACTGAGTCTAAGGATTGCGCTCCTGTAGATTTGAGGTGAAAATTAATGAGAGCGTCAAAGCTGTTTTCAAAATAGGACTCCTTTTTATCACCAAAATCATGCTCTTTTAGGTGATGCAGGTCGTAAGAATAGACCTCACCAACCAAATAAAATGGTGATTGATCGAGCTGCTGCTCAGGATGGTTGGCCTTCCATTGGCCGAACGTTTCGGCACAAATCGCTCTGAATTCTTGCCAGACAAACGCCTCTGTATGCTTCGCTGTGTCCACTCTAAACCCATCGATACCATAGTCGTTAATGAAGTCCGCTTGCCATTTCATGATGTAGAAACGTGGGGCTCTGGGGTAGCCTGTTCTTTCAAAAAAAGCATCAAGCTCCGCCATTTCTGACGCATACCGCCCCTCTTTCTTCATTTTGCCTCGAGTTGAGGTGGCAGACCGACAGCATCATTACTTTCAGTCAAAACATCCGGCAGGTTGGCGACCAAATTGCAGGCCGTGGTGCCCGCATATGAATCAAAACTGCAGGTGGGGCCTCGGCGCACCCAATCCTCTGGCCAAATACCATCCAAGGGGGTCTCTGGTCCATGGTGATTGACCACGGCATCAAACAGAACCCGAATACCTCTGCTGTGCGCGGCCTCGACCATGGCCTTAAGTTCTTGCTCCGTGCCAAAGTTAGGATCCAATGCCGTCCAATCTTTGGCCCAATAACCATGATAGCCATAAGTATAGCCCGTGCCTTCGTCCGTGCCTTCATGGATCTGCTCTACCAAGGGCGTCAACCATAAAGCATTTACCCCCAAGTTGTCGAAATAGCCTTCATTAATTTTCTGGGTCACACCAGCTATATCACCACCTTCAAAACCGCGTAAGACCGCAGTTTCTTGAGTGCGCTCAAATTGAACATCGTTGTCAGGGTCTCCGTTGTTGAATCGATCGGTGAGCAAGAAATAAACCGTTGCACCCGCCCAATTGAAATAGGCTGTTTCTTTATTGATCTCTGTTTTGCTTGGAGATTGTTGACAGGCCACCACCAATATCAAGAGCCATAAGTATTTGTAATAGGTCATCATCATAAGATTTTTATGCGGTCAGTTGCACCGTTACTTGATCGACTACAACGCTGCAACCGGGGCCTTCTGCCAAGGATACAGTCGTTGCGTCTTGTCCGACATGAACCGCCAAAACAGAGCCTCTAAAATTGATTTTGAAGCGGTAACTGGTCCATTGATCTGGGATTTTAGGACTGAAATGCAAAAGACCTTCTTTGATCCGCATCCCGCCGAAACCCTCAACGATGCTCATCCATGTCCCCGCCATGCTTGTGATGTGGCATCCCTCATGCACTTCCTTATTATAGTCGTCTAGATCTAACCTAGCGGTACGCAAGTAAAAATCATAAGCTTGATCCATGCGCCCCAATCGTGCTGCCTGAATACTGTGCACACATGGCGACAACGAAGATTCATGTACCGTAAATGGTTCGTAAAAATCAAAATGCTTGGCAAGTTCTTCTGGCGTAAACTGATCTTCAAAAAAGTAAAAACCTTGAAGCACATCCGCTTGCTTGATGTAGACCGATCTTAAAATGCGGTCCCATGACCAATGCTGGTTAATCGGTCTCTGACTTTGGGGTAATTGCGCAACAGGAGTCAATTCCTTATCGAGGAATCCGTCTTGTTGCAAATAGACTCCGAGGGTCTGGTCGTAAGGCAAATACATGTTATTGGCCACATCTATCCAGTGGGATAATTCATCAGAACCGAGGTGTGTTTTTTCTAAAATACGCCCATGGTCACCAGGTGATTGAAGCGCTGTACGCTTTACCATGTCATGAGTGTAGTTCAAGCACCAGCGGGCCATAAAGTTCGTGTAGAAGTTATTGTTTATATTGTTTTCATACTCATTTGGCCCTGTAACACCCAAAATAACATATTGATTCTTGGCTGAGGAAAACGTGGCTCTTTGGGCCCAAAATCTTGCAATACCAATGAGCACCTCAAGCCCCATTTCACCCATATAAGACTCGTCTGCTGTATAGCGCTCGTAATTAAAAATGGCGTAGGCAATGGCGCCATTTCTGTGTATTTCTTCGAAAGTGATCTCCCACTCATTATGACATTCTTCACCATTCATGGTCACCATAGGATAGAGTGCCGCACCACCACTAAAGCCAAGCTTTGCAGCATTTTCAATAGCGCGATCCAAGTGCTTGTATCTATAGGTCAACAAATTACGACCAACCTCCTGATGTTTCGTGGCCATATAAAACGGCAAGCAATAAGCCTCTGTGTCCCAGTAAGTACTGCCTCCATATTTTTCACCGGTAAATCCCTTTGGCCCAATATTGAGTCTCGGGTCCTTGCCCGAGTACGTTTGATTGAGCTGAAAAATATTGAACCTAATCGCTTGCTGTGCCAAAACATCACCTTCAATTGTGATGTCTGCTCGCTCCCAAATTTTGGCCCACGACTCCTTTTGGCGATTTAAAAGACCGTCAAAACCCATCGCTAGGCCGAAATCAATCAGTTCCTGTGCTTTGGGAATAAGGGCATCGGCATCTTGATAAAGTCCAACCGTGTAACCGCCCAATTTTTCGAGTCGCAAAGTTTGGCCCTTAGCAACGACGCACTTATGGGACAATGCCAACTTTTCTGGACCGCTCTGCGCCATACCATTCAAATCTTGTTCCTGCCCATTGAGCCATAATCTGGCCTGCATATAGGTGCAAATGTCAAATCCGGTCTTTAAGGTTTTGGAGGTGATGAATGCTCTGTTTTGATCGGTCACTACCTCCAGAGTTTCCCAAAAAGGGTCGTCCCAGTTGCTGTCTTTATTTTTGATTGCAGCGTCTATGTATGGCGAAATATCTACTTGTGCCTGATCACTTAGGGGGGTGACCTCATAGCGAATAGCCCCCATCTGATCGGGGTCCAGCATCAGGAATCGTTTGGCCTGTATCTTTAGCTGAAGTCCGTCGGCAAGAACAACCTCAAAAGATCGCTCATAGACTCCGGATTTCATATTAAGCACGCGGCGAAACGCAATAACATTGACCTTATTGAGGTCGACCACCTCTCCGTTGACCTTGAGATCAATACCAATCCAATTGGGCGCATTAATGACCTTGGCAAAGTATTCAGGGTAGCCATTTTTCCACCAACCAACTTTGGTCTTATCTGGATAATAAACGCCAGCGATATAACTGCCTTGAAAGGTTGGGCCACTATAATACTCCTCAAAATTGGCGCGTTGTCCCATAGCACCATTGCCTAGGCTGAATAAGCTTTCGGAAGACATGACACGATCAGCAGAAAAATCCTCTTCTATGAGACACCAAGGGTCGGGTTTGAGATATGCTGATTTCATTTGGTATTGATGATTTGGTTTAAAAAAGCGTTGTCAATCTCTGTAAAATTGGCAAATACATGGTCGGCCTCTTTCAGAACATCAGCTGAGCCGATGCCAATAGCGATCATTCCTGCGGCCTTTGCTGCTTGAATGCCCGCTTGGGCATCCTCAAAAACAACACAATGATCGGCACCAACACCAATCTGCTCTGCGGCCTGCAAAAAGACCTCTGGATCTGGTTTGGCCTTTGTCACATTTGTACCATCCACTACCGCATCAAACTGATTCAATAATTGGATCTTTTCTAAAATGGGACGGGCATTTTTACTGGCAGAACCCACAGCAACTTTCTGATGATGTCCTTTGAGAAATGCAAGGACTCGAGAGACATCCGGCAGTTGCTCGCTTGCATCCATGTCGGTAATTAGGGCCAAATAATCCTTGTTTTTTTGATCAAGCAGCCTGATAAAATCCTCTTTTGAGACCTGAATATTGTGCCAATTCAAAATCAACTCTAAACTCCTGACGCGACTCACTCCTTTGAGTTGCTCATTGTCCTTGTGGTCAAAATCAGCACCAAGAGACCGAGCAATACGCTGCCATGCCTCAAAATGATACTTGGCCGTATCGACAATCACACCGTCTAAGTCAAAAATAAAACCTTTAATGTGCGGCATCAATATCTTAAGGATGTAAGACTCTAAAACGATCGATACCGTTTTTGAGCCATTGTGCATAATCGTCTACCTCAGGGGTATAGCCCACAGGTTTTTCAAGCAGATTCAACTCAGTATCCACCAGAATGTAGTAAGGTTGAGAATTGTTTTGAAAGTTGATGGTTTGAAATGTTGCCCACTTATCCCCTACAGTCTTGATGGCCTTTACGGTTCCATTGGGTTTGGCATAATTAAATTGAGCATCAGGCTCCAAGAGCTTACGGTCATCTACATAAAGTGAAATCAGAATATAATCTTCTGACAACAAAGAGAACACTTCAGGCTCACTCCAAACTTGCTCTTCCATTTTGCGACAATTCACACAAGCCCAACCTGTAAAATCAATCATCACCGGCTTACCTGCGCGTTGGGCAGCAGCCATGCCTTGATCAAAGTCTTTGTAGGCCTCTAAACCAAGAGGCGCACTGGTCCCCTTGTCATATAAACTATAGAACAGAGGTGGTGGAAAACCACTCAGAAGTTTAAGATTTGCCGAAGGCGTATTGGTCAGTCCAGGCGCGAGATAAACAAACAACGCGATACTCACAATGCCTACCAGCCAATTGCCTTTCGGTATCTTCTGTCCCTTTGGCCCATCATGCGGAAAGCGTAAGACACCAAAAAGATATAAGGCGATGCCCAAGGCGCAAACCATCCAAATCGCTATAAATATTTCACGTTTGAGTAATCCCCAGTGTTCGACCAAATCGGCGTTAGATAAAAACTTGAACGCTAAGGCGATTTCTATAAACCCAAGGACAACTTTGACCGTATTGAGCCACCCCCCGCTTTTGGGTAAAGAATTGAGCCAATTCGGGAAAAGAGCGAATAAGGCAAATGGCAGCGCCAAAGCCAAACCGAAACCACTCATTCCAACAGTGAGTTGCATCGCACCACCGTCACTAGTGAGAGAGCCCCCAAGTAATGTTCCTAAAATGGGACCGGTACAAGAGAAAGACACAATGGCTAGGGTCAACGCCATAAAGAATATCCCGATATAGCCTCCAATTTTATTGGCTTTATCATCCATTTTGGCACTCCACGACTGAGGTAACGTCAATTCAAAATAACCGAAAAATGAAATGGCAAAAGCAATAAAAATGACGAAAAATATCACGTTCAGCGTAACATTGGTCGAGATGTTATTGAGTATTTCTGGGTTTACCGAATCTAATAAGTGAAAAGGCAAACTCAATAAAAAGTAAATCAAAAATATAAAAGTCCCATAGAGCAACGCATTGATGGTCCCTTTAGCTTTATTCTGAGCGCCCTTTGTAAAAAATGAGACCGTAAGAGGGATCATCGGAAACACACAAGGCGTCAACAAAGCCAATAATCCACCAATGAACCCTAAAAAGAACAAACTCATAAGCCCTGTCTCCTCTTGTTCATCAGCTTGGAATTGCGCCCCACCTTTGAGATCAAGAGATAAAGCTTGTGATTTGATCAGGTCATCTTCCGTTAATTCTTCTTGAACCACTTGTGCCTGACCCGAAGTCAAATCCAAAGTAAAGGACTTGGTGTCTGGAGGCAAACATTTTTCGGCATCACAAACCGAATAATAGACCTCTGCTGTGATTTGTAGATCTTCCGGATTGCTGACCTCGATCAGCTGCTCGAAGCGCACGCGGTCTTCAAAGTAGATCACATCGAGTTCAAATACAGGGTCAAAAACCGGAGCCACCTCAGGCTCAATGGTTTGCCCAACCAGCGCAAATGTACTGTCAGAATCGTTATAATAAAATTCTGTACGAATGGGCCCTTCAAATTCATCGCCGAATTGGGTCTGACTATACAAGTGCCAACCACTATCAATAGTGGCTTCCATGATGATGTTGTATTGATTATTCTGTACAGGCGCCACTTTTACTTCCCAAGTAACGGGATCTAAAAATTCTTGTGATTGTGCGTTACATATGCCTAGAAGCGCGAATAAGTAAACTAATTTAAATACTTTCATTGATCGGTTCTCTTTGTCTATCAATAATTGGTCAGAGCATCATAAAATGCAGAATATTAGTCGTTTGGTCTGTAATCTTAAAACGGTCATCTGCACGATGGCCAACGACCCAAATAATGTCTCCATTACTTTCTAACACCCAAATTTTATTTTTGCTGGCTAAAGATAACTTTTCGTCTTTAAAATACTTGCTTAATTTCTTTTTTCCTTTGAGTCCAAAAGGATGAAAAATGTCATCAATTTTCCAAGGGCGCAAGCATAATGGAAAAATCAACAAGTCAGCATCGACATAAAGTTCATGGCGCATAGGTTTTTGCCAATGTTGTGCCGCAGCAATGCACAATGAAACGGGGCCGTCTACCCCGCGCACCCCTTCGTTGATCCAAACAGGACGCTCGGGTTCATTAGGCCTTGTTAACTCCATTATAACCAATGTGTTACGGTCTTTCTGTATGTGATGCGTCGGTGTATCAATATACTTTCCTGTTTCAGCAGTCGTGAGTTCAGGAAGATCATTCCAGGCCGTAAAGCCATAAGGTTTGAGCAAAGCAGCCAACAGGTCTAATGGATGCCGATACGTCTGGAGCATTTCTAAATCCAACACTGTTTCGTGGTCATTTTGGGTCAAGACGTGATGTTGGACCAACGACAGGTAATCATTGATCAGGTTCTGGGATTGTTTGAGGTTATTTTGAGTGGTCCTGAAAGTTTTGAGCCAGGGCCGCTTCATTTGCTTCAAACCCTGACTCACATGGTGGCGAATGAAGTTCCTTTCGTAGTGGTCAGAGTCGTTCGAAACGTCATCACGCCAGGTGATGTTTTGATCATTTGCCCACTGCTCAATCTCCTGCCGGGTAAAGGGCAACAGTGGCCGACACAAATAGCCGTTTTGCGCGGACATTCCGCTCAAACCAGAGAGGCCTGTGCCACGACTCAAGTTGATCAAAAAAGTTTCGTGGTCGTCATCAGCATGGTGCGCCACGACAATAGATTGAAGATTGAATTGCGCCCTGACGTGTTCAAAATATGCGTAACGCAAATCTCGAGCAGCCATCTGAAGAGAACAGCCATGGGCTTGCCTATATTGAGCGACATCAACACGTTTGGTATAAAAAGGTACTGACCAACTCTGGGCCAAGGCCGCAACAAACAAAGCATCTTGTTCACTATCATTACCCCGTAACTGAAAATTGACATGAACCACGATAATGGAATAGCCAAGCTCTACCAATAGATGGCCCAAGACAACACTATCGCAGCCACCGCTGCACGCCAATAGAATTGGTGATTTTGAGTCAAAATCAAAGGTCTCGGTGATGTGTGTCTTAAATTGTGCTAACATGCTCAGGTCAGTAAAGGACAAAAATAACTTTTTTAGCCAAACCCTTGGCGTTAATGCGCCTGAATGCCAACGAAGCTCCTCCGCGACTTTACGCTGTGTGACTTCCCTTAAGGACGCTCATCAAGGCATCCGCCTTGATCAAACATTCTAAATACTCCTTTTCTGGATCGGAAGCACTGGTGATGGCACCACCAACACTCAAGCTCACGTAATTAATGTCGGCCGCATAGAGTAATGTTCTGATCACCACATTAAAATCAAAATCAGCATCAGGGGTGATATAACCTATAGTGCCGCTATACAGTCCCCGCTTGTGCGCCTCGAACTGTTCCATCAGCGCACAGGCCATTACTTTAGGCACCCCGGTCATGCTGCCCATAGGGAAAGTAGCCCGCAGCGCCTGGACGACTGTGGTGTCTGTCTTAAGGGTGCAGGCAACGCTCGAGACCAATTGGTGGACATGAGCATAAGTCCGGCACGCGCACAAAGCCGTGACAGCAACACTGCCCTTGGCTGCCACTTTAGAAAGGTCGTTACGCACTAAGTCTGTCACCATAATGTTTTCACGACGTTCCTTTTCATCATTGATGAATTGCAAACGATGCTTGATGTCGGCTTGTGGGTCTGGCAAACGTTTGGCCGTTCCTTTAATGGGTTCTGACAAAAGATTGTCGCCTTTCTTTCGCAGATAACGCTCAGGTGAAGCACATAAAGCATATTTCTTGCCCAGTCGATAAAAAGCCGAAAAGGGTGCTCTTGAATACTGATTGAGCGACAAAAATGTAACCAGGGGGTTCAGCGGTGTGTCTTCAGCATAAAACTCTTGACAATAATTAGTTTCGTATATATCCCCTATTTCGATGTGGTATTTGATGTTGTTGAGTGTCTCAAGATAGGTGTCTTTCGAAATTCTTGGCTGGAGTAAAATCGCAGAAGCCTCCGAATGAGTGGGCATTATTGTACTTTCGATAGCCACAAGGTCATCAGACCATTCACTCCAGGATTTATGGCAATAATGGACCTCGAGACGGTCACTGTAAACCAAAAACACTTTGTGGGGAACAAAAAAATATCCATCAGCAAAACCCACTCCATCCGGATTGTGGCTCACCAGGTCCTCATCGGCGTTTTTTAGATCATAGCCCAGATGGCCAAACATCCAATCTTTATGATCTTGCCGAAAGGCCTCAAGATCATCAAAAGCGGACTTGCCTTGGAGTACAACCGATTCTTTGACTCCGACAGCAAGCAAGGCCTCAAAAGAGGTTCTGTCATGCTCAGACGGCTCTTGTCTGTAGCGCTCATTGTGACCATCAAGAAATAAAGCCGTTTCGTGCTGGGCGCCCCAACAAACAAGGCGTGCCTTGAAGGCGTTTAGATCAGAAATCTCATGCGTGGCCTTTTTCCTCATGAATAAAGAGCAGAAGGATTGAGATCAAGGATCGACGCAGACATTTAATTATAGGTGCAAGGGTCTGTTCTCTGTGGCCGCAAGCGCTGCTTCTTTGATGGCTTCGGCATAAGTTGGGTGCGCATGACTCATCCGCGCCAAATCTTCTGCACTCGCTCTAAACTCCATAGCAGTAACCGCCTCAGCAATCAGGTCAGCGACCCGAGCGCCAACCATATGCACCCCGAGTATTTCGTCGGTATGGGCATCACTCAATATTTTGACAAAACCATCTAAGTCGCCACTGGCTCGGCTGCGCCCGAGTGCACGCATTGGGAACTGACCGCTTTTGTATTGGGCACCCGAGGCCTTGAGTTGTTCTTCTGTTTGGCCTACTGAAGCCACTTCTGGCCATGTATAAACCACACCAGGTATCAAATTATAATTGATGTGTGGTTTTTGACCCGCAATGAGTTCTGCAGCCATAACACCTTCCTCCTCTGCCTTGTGCGCCAGCATAGCACCACGCACAACATCTCCAATAGCGTACACATGTTCTAGATTGGTTTGTAGATGGTCATTGACCACAATTTGACCACGCTCACTCACCTGAATTCCAGCATTTTCTAGACCAAGGCCTTCAGTAAACGGTCGTCGGCCAACACTCACCAAGCAGTAATCTCCTTCGAAAGACACTTCTGTTCCTTTTTTGTCTAAGGCTTTGACGCGCACCCCTTGATCAGTACGCGCTACGGCGTTAACTTGGTGGGATAGGTAAAACTTCACGCCTTGCTTTTTAAGAACTTTAGTCAGTTCTTTACTTTGTGCACCATCCATAGTCGGAATGATGCGGTCTAAATATTCTATCACAGAAACTTCTGCTCCAAGTCTTTTGTAGACCTGACCCAATTCTAATCCGATGACACCACCACCAATAATGATCAAATGTTTTGGAACCTCTTTAAGACCTAGTGCCTCGGTAGAAGTGATGATGCGTTCTTTGTCAATATTAATGAAGGGCAGAGATGATGGTTTACTACCAGTGGCAATGATGCTGTGCTTGGCTTTTATAGTTTCTGAAGACTCGGCGCCAGTCACCACAATATGATGTGGATCTTGAAAAGACCCCACACCTTGGAGCACATCAATTTTATTTTTGTCCATCAGGTAGTCAATACCTTTGATGGTTTGCTCAACCACTCCACGCTTTCTGGCCATCATCTGATCGAGATTCAATGAGATTTCTCCCGAAATGTCGATCCCATGCTCTTGCATGTGTTTATGGGCGTCTTCAAAATGGTGCGATGAATCTAAGAGGGCCTTACTTGGGATGCAACCTACATTAAGACAGGTACCACCAAGGGTGTTGTATTTCTCAATAAGAGCTGTTTTCATGCCCAATTGGGCACATCTAATAGCGGAAACATAACCACCAGGTCCAGATCCAATAACCACCACATCATAACTGCGCATATTTGTGTTTTTAAAATGACGGTGTAAAGTTACGATACTGCAGCACAAAACACAATTCACCAGTAGTAAATTTTAAGCGGCAACAGGTCCATCTAATCCTGAGGCATTGGGATCAGTTTTGTGGTGTTCTGCACCTGTTCGATCACAAAAGAGCTCTCGGTGCTGGCAATGTATTTGAGTGCGGTCAATTTGGTGACCAAAAAATGACGGAAGTGCGCCATGTCTTTGACCAAGACCTTCAGTAAATAATCATAGGCACCACTCACGTGAAAACATTCAACCACCTCGTCCAAGCCGCGCACATCATTTTCAAATTCATTGAGCGATTTCTGGGCATGTTGGACGAGCTTGACGTGACAAAATACCATGAAACCTAATCCAATTTTTTCACGATCTAATAGGGCAACATAATCCTTTATCACACCACTCCGCTCTAATTTTTTAATGCGCTCATAGACTGCGGTTACGGACAAGTTTAATTTTAAGGCGAGTTGTTTATTCGTCTGCTTGGCATCGGTCTGAAGCGCCTCCAGTAAGATGAAGTCATTGGGATCTAAACGCATGATGAAAAATTTTCTGTTCTATAAGAGCAATTTAATGACTGGCTATCAATAAATCTATTAACCTTTAAAATTAATTAAAAATCATCTAAATACAATACTAATTGTTGTCATTATGCCATTCATTACATAATTTAGATGAAAAATAATAATTATGTCTTTTGATCCAGCAAACAATATTCAAGATCTTCAATATTTTGGTGAATTCGGTGGCGTGAATCCGAGTATATCAGATTCGTCCACATACACATTTCTCTCAGCCAAAACCATGTTTGACACTTTTGAGGGCAATGCCGAGGGCTGTTACCTTTATTCGAGACACAGTACACCATCCAATTTATATCTCGGGCAAGCGCTTGCCGCCATGGAAGGCACACAAACAGCAACGGTCGCTGCGACAGGCATGGGTGCCATAACCCCAGCATTGATGCAGGTTTGTCAAGCTGGAGACCACATCGTGTCGAGCCGCACCATTTATGGAGGAACCTATGCCTTTTTGAAAAACTTTACACCAAAATATGGCCTAGAGACCACCTTTGTGGACATCACCGATCTCCAACAGGTCGAAAAGGCGATTCAGCCCAATACCAAAATACTCTACTGCGAAACAGTCAGCAACCCTCTTCTTGAAGTGGCTGATATAGCGGCACTATCTGCATTAGCTAAAAAACATGGCTTGTGGCTTATGGTCGACAATACATTCTCTCCACTAAGCATTGCGCCGGCGCAACTTGGCGCTGACGTGGTTCTGCATAGTCTTACCAAGTTCATTAACGGGAGCAGTGACACTATGGGCGGGGTCATCTGCGGAACACAAGAATTCATTGATCAGCTGCGCAACGTTAATGACGGAGCCTGCATGCTGCTCGGCGCCAGTATGGACAGTTTGCGCGCCGCTTCAATACTGAAAAACCTCAGAACACTGCACATCCGAATCAAGCAACACAGTGCTAATGCCCAATATTTAGCCGAAAAATTTGAGGCAGACGGTCTGAAAACGGTATACCCGGGACTTGAATCACACAAGAGCCACAAGCAATTCACCAGGATGATGCATGCCGATTATGGCTACGGCGGAATGCTCACCATAGATGCGGGCAGTTTGGACAAGGCCAACGCCTTAATGGAACTCATGCAAGAACGCAACTTAGGTTACCTCGCCGTGAGTCTAGGGTTCTATAAGACATTATTCAGCGCCCCTGGCACCTCGACCTCATCAGAGATCCCTCTCGAAGAACAAGCCCAAATGGGATTGACTGAAGGGCTGATTCGTTTTTCAATAGGTTTGGACAATGACATTGAACGGACGTATCAAATGATGCATGACTGCATGAAAGAGGTTGGTGTGCTGTAATAACGATCAATAAAGCACGAGGATTTTGAGGTGCAACATGATCGTGCTTTCGATATTCTGCAGACAATACAACTCAAAATGATATCCATTTTGATCGACCCACTGCCTGTTCAAACGCACGGCCCCTGCAGACTCACCATATAAATGACCCTGAATGTAGGCCTCCAGAGATACACCTTGTTCATTGATGAAACTTGTTTCGATGGTATTGAATTGCACCGAACCACTGGCGCCAGGCAAAACCTCAAATGGCCAATCCCATAAATGCACACCAGAGATTACCGATCCGTGCACCCCTAACTTGACTTGACCATTGACATCCAAATCGGCCAGTGGGTCATCTGTATGCAATCCAACCAACCCCTCTTGATTGATCCGCAAGGCCTCTGTACCCTCAGACACATAGCTCAAAACATGAGGTTCTGGGCTGTAAAACCCACTTTCTTCTTGCCCAAAATAAAGGCTCAAATCTGAAATAGACCCTGGGTCCAGCACTAATTCATTGAGGCGAGAAATGGCGCCGAGATCCATAAAATAATTATTATTGTCCCAATCAATGATCCGACGACTCAACCAAAGATCTTTGTTGCTCGCCGCAGAGGTTCCGACATACAGATGCCCTTGATCATAGCCCATGCCCTGCCCCAACCACTGCCAACTCAGATCAGGGTCAAAGGCCTGCAGCCTATGCCATTGCTGCTCCTGGTAATAATATAGTCCTGTCCCATAATCCAAAAGCTGATTGTTGTTATAAACCAATAATCCAGAAACCGCATGAATTAAGGGAGACAAACCTGCTGCAGACCTATCGGCCAGAGTCACACGAGGCAACAAAAGCCCTTTGTCGTTTGCCGTCAAATCCAAAATCGCTGAGGAGTCTGGTCGCATTGTGCCAATACCGACCTGCGCTTGCAGCGCGCCTGCAAAACACAGCAATAAAAAACGCAATAAACTCATTAATTGCCTAAAGGTTCAAGGGAGCATTAGGCAAAAATATCACGTTATTACGCTGCCAAAAAACGATCCTTGAGATCATTTATGAATTGAATGAGTCATTTGCACAATCATCAGCAAAATCGTAACATTACATTGTTAATATCAGAACATGAATCAGACACCGCAACAACCCAATACCACCAAACCAAATCTCCCAATATACCAAGCATTGATTCCCGTACTTGTTCTTGTATTCTTGTTATTCTTCAACGTTCTATTTGCCTTTGGAGATGACGCATTGAGCGGGAGCAATCAATTTCTTCTGCTCATTGGTGCTGCTATTGCTGTCTTGGTGGGCTTGGCCAATAAAATTTCATTTGAGGCCATGATGGACGAAGTGGCGGAAAATGTCAAAAGCACTAGCGGAGCAATTTTGATTCTGCTAATGGTTGGTGCCTTGTCCGGTACATGGCTGATCAGCGGCATCATTCCAAGCATGATTTATTATGGTATGGAATTACTCACACCAAGTATTTTTTTGGCTTCAGCAGTGGTCATATGTGCCATCATCTCAATAGCCACCGGAAGCAGCTGGACCACTTCAGCCACAATTGGTATCGCCCTGATCGGTATTGCCGACGCCTTGGGCATCCCTCTTGGCATGGCCGCTGGAGCAATCATTTCCGGTGCGTACTTTGGAGATAAATTATCTCCGATGAGCGACACGACCAATTTAGCTCCTGCCATGGCAGGCACTGACTTATTTACTCATATCCGTTACATGACTTATACAACCTTGCCGAGTTTTATAGTCACTATGGTTGTTTTCATCATCATTGGCTTGACCCTTGAGCCTAATGGACAGGTCCAGACCAACGACCTTCTAGCCGCCATTAATGATACGTTCTACATCAGTCCTTGGCTATTTGTTGTGCCCATTGCGGTGATTATTTTGGTGGTCAAAAAAACACCACCATTGATTGCACTTTTCCTTGGGACTATAGGTGGAGGCGTCACTGCGCTTTTGGCACAACCTGATATTGTTGCTTATTTAGGTGGTGGAACCGATCTCAATCTGCTTACAGGCTACAAAGGTTTGATCAACGCCATCACAGTTGATACAGCGATTCCCACCTCGTTCGAACCGCTAAATGATCTATTTGCATCAGGGGGTATGGCGGGAATGTTGGGGACCATTTGGCTCATCATCTGTGCCATGGTTTTTGGCGGTGTTATGGATGCTATTGGCGCCTTGAGCGCGATCAGTGCAGCACTGCTTAAGATGTTTCATTCGACATTTGGTTTATTTGCCAGTACTGTGGCCAGTTGTTTGGCCATCAATATTGCGGCAAGTGATCAATATCTGGCAATTGTCATTCCAGGAAAAATGTATGCTCAGGCTTTTAAAGAGAAGGAATTAGCACCAGAAAATCTGTCCAGAACACTAGAAGACAGCGGAACAGTAACCTCTGCTTTAATACCTTGGAACACTTGTGGCGCCTATCAAAGCGGTGTTCTGGGTGTCGACACACTGTCTTATGCCGGATATGCCGTATTCAACTGGCTGAGTCCCTTTATGACGTTATTATTTGCGGCATTCCGAATCAAAATCAGAACATTGGCTCAAGCCCAAAAATCAAAATAAATCTATTAATCTATAAACATTAATTGACGCATATGGCTCATATCACCCTTGGGGGTAACCCAACAAACACTTGCGGAACACTGCCCGCCAACAAGACAAAAGCAACAGATTTCGTGCTTTTCGACAAAGACTTATCAGCACGTTCTCTGAAGGATTATGCAGGAAAAAATTTAATCCTCAATATTTTCCCTAGTGTTGATACTGGCGTATGCAGTGCCTCGGTTCGTGCCTTCAATAAACACGCCACCGATCTTGACAATACAGTGGTTTTGTGTATTTCGCGAGATCTGCCGTTTGCCCAATCCCGTTTTTGTGGTGCCGAAGGACTCGATCAAGTCGTCCTTTTGAGTGATTTTAAAACAGGGCAATTTGGACATGATTATGGCGTCAATATACAAGGCGGAGCTTTTGATGGGCTTCATGCGAGGGCTGTTGTTGTATTGAACGAAAATCACGAAGTGGTTTATAGTGAATTGGTCTCTGAAATCGGACATGAGCCTCAATACGAAGCCGCGATTGCCGCTGCGCGTCATTCTTAATGCAAAAACAAAGCACCATACAAGCCATGAAAATTGCGGGCAAAGGAGCCCTCATGCTCTTGTCCGAACGCAGTATTAAATGGCAATTGGTCGCGGGAGCCCTCATTACCATTACTGGCATTTGTGTTGGGCTTACGCCTTTCGAGTGGGCCCTACAAACCTTAGCTATTGGCCTGGTCTTGTGCACCGAAGGGGTCAATACAGCCATTGAACACTTGGCCGATTTTGTGGAACCAAAATATGACCTGGCCATTGGCCGCCTCAAAGATATAGCGGCTGGCGCTGTGTTTTTGGCGGCAATGACCGCCCTCCTTGTGGCGACATTCATTTATTTACCAAAACTCCTTTGACCAGCAATTTAAACTTTCATACTCAAGCCTATCCTCGTATATTTGTCAGGCCACTAATCCGTTACGATGATTTTCAAACGTCAAGCTAAAAAACCAAAAAGCGCTCGAACAACCAAGTCAAGCACACCCGCATGGCAAATGTCCAAGCAGCAAACGGTCTTGTTTGGAAGTTTTTTGGCATTATTCGGGATTGGCTTGATCATTTCTTTTACGTCCTACCTATTGCACTGGCAGAATGACCAGAGTGAATTAGGCCTCTGGGCCAGACATTCTGCTGTCGACAACTGGCTCAGCCACCTGGGCAGTAATCTAGGACACCTTTTTATTTACAATGGATTTGGTGTTGCTGCCTATATCCTGTCTTCATTAGTCACCATCAGTGGTGTTTATTTATTTCTCAGTCTGAACCGAAAACCATTACAAAAATTATGGTTTTGGGGCTTATACCTCATGTTATGGATTTCCATAACCTCCGGATTCTTTGCTGGTGATGTCCCCTTAATTAGTGGTATTGTAGGATTTGAAATGAACGATCTGCTCCAAGATTATATGGGTTTTGCGGGCACAGTGCTCTTGATGACCTTCATGGGTCTGGTCTATCTGGTCATCAGGCTCAAGTGGACTCCTGACGGCATGGTTCGTGGCGTAAAAGCGCTGGTGGCCAAAGGCAAGAAGCCTGATGCCGACATTTTAGCCGATGGTGATGATTCAGCAACACAAGAGGATGAGGCCAGCAGTCCGGAACACATCTTTGACGCACCAGAAGAACCTCAAGAATCCATGATGGCGTCTGACATGCACCAGTCCCGAGATACCGCAGAAAATACTGGGACAGCCGCAAATAGTGAGCCGGACAAAGTGGCCATCACCGATAAGGTTTCTCATGCCCCGTCCAGCAATAACGTATCCGATAACGATAGTGATGGCGTCAAGATGGAGATCGAAACCGTTCAAGAGGAAGAAATCGTTCCATTAACGGGCAGCGAAAAATTAGTTGCTGACTTTGGTTTTTTTGACCCGACATTGGAACTCAAGAATTACAAATTTCCCTCAATTGATCTGCTCAAAGATTATTCTGGCGGAAAAGGCATTACCATCAATGAACAAGAGCTTGAGGAATACAAAAACAAAATCATCAGCACCCTCAACAATTATAATATTGGTATTGCGAGTATTAAGGCCACGATTGGACCGACGGTGACCCTCTACGAAATTGTACCCGAGGCCGGTATCCGTATTTCCAAAATCAAGAACTTAGAAGATGACATCGCACTATCTTTATCTGCGTTGGGCATAAGGATCATTGCACCGATCCCAGGCAAAGGCACAATTGGGATTGAAGTGCCCAATAAATCTCCTCAAATGGTCTCGATGCGGAGCGTCATCAGTTCGCCAAAATTTCAAAAGGCAGAAATGGAACTCCCTCTAGCATTGGGCAAGACAATCAATAACGAAACCTTTGTGGTTGACTTGGCCAAAATGCCACACCTGTTAATGGCTGGTGCTACAGGGCAAGGAAAATCAGTAGGACTGAATGCCATACTGGCATCTCTATTGTATAAAAAACACCCTGCTGAAGTCAAGTTTGTTTTAGTAGATCCCAAAAAAGTAGAACTCACTTTATTTAATAAAATAGAACGACATTACCTGGCCAAACTCCCAGATACAGACGAGGCGATCATCACCGACACGACCAAAGTGATCCACACGCTCAATTCGCTTTGTATCGAAATGGACCAACGCTATGATTTGCTTAAAGATGCCATGGTGCGCAACATCAAGGAGTATAATGAAAAATTCAAGTCGCGCAAACTCAGTCCAAACGACGGCCATCGTTACTTGCCTTATATTGTCTTAGTGATCGATGAATTTGCCGATTTGATCATGACCGCCGGGAAGGAGGTAGAGACGCCAATCGCACGTCTGGCGCAATTGGCTAGAGCCATCGGAATCCATTTGATCATTGCCACCCAACGCCCGTCGGTCAATGTCATTACCGGAATCATAAAGGCCAATTTCCCCGCAAGAATCGCCTTTAGAGTCACCAGTAAAATTGATTCCAGAACCATTCTCGACAGCTCCGGAGCGGATCAATTGATTGGACGGGGTGATTTACTCTTTACACAAGGCAATGAATTAGTCCGTTTACAATGTGCATTTTTGGACACTCCTGAGGTTGCGGACATCACAGAATACATAGGCGCTCAAAAAGCCTATTCTAGTGCACACATCCTGCCAGAATATGTCAGTGAAGACAGTGGCACGAGTCTTGATATCAATGTAGATGAACGGGACGCCCTATTCCGACAAGCCGCAGAGGTCTTGGTCATTGCTCAGCAAGGATCGGCCTCGCTTTTGCAGCGAAAGCTGAAACTTGGTTATAACCGAGCCGGACGCATTATTGATCAACTCGAGGCAGCGGGAATTGTCGGACCATTTGAAGGCAGTAAGGCACGCCAAATACTGATCCCAAGTATCGACGCATTAAACAATCTTTTAGACAATGGTGAAGAATAACAGAAATATAATCGTGCTTGGTTTGGTGCTTCTTATGACCACCGCATCAACAGAACTTGTCGCTCAAGACGCCAAGGGATTATTGGATCAAGTGGCACAGCAAGTAAAAAGTTATAGCACTATTGCCATCGACTTCAAATGGAAGCTGGACAATCAAAAAGAACAAGTATCACAAGAAACTCGAGGAGATGTTGCGCTGATGGGGGAGAAATATAAGCTGTCGATGATGGGCATCACTCGGCTTTTTGATGGAAACAAACTTTACACGATTGCCCCGGAGGATTTTGAAGTCAGTATTGCGCCATATGACCCTAGTGAAGACAAAGACATTACTCCGTCAAAGCTATTGACCTTCTACCAAGAGGGCTATACCTATCAATGGGACATTACTCAACGCGTGGGAAGCCGCAGAATTCAATACATCAAACTCCTTCCCATCGATGCCAATGCAGAAATCAAAGACCTGCTTTTGGGCATCGACTTAGAGACCAAGCAAATATACAAACTGATTCAAACAGACGACCAAGGCACACGCTACACCTTGACCGTTCAATCCTTTGATACAGATTCATTGATTACGGAACAAGACTTTACTTTAGATCTGGACGCTTACCAACAGCAAGGCTACTACATCAATCACTTAAACTAGCGCCTTGAAGATATTAGACCGATATATCTTGATGAGTTTTTTAAAAACGTTTTTGAGCGTTTTTGTCATCTTGATGTTCATTTTTGTCTTGCAAACCATTTGGCTCTACATTGCTGAATTAGCGGGTAAGGATCTTGGCTTCAGTATCATATTAAAATTTCTTTGGTTTTTTACCCCCAAACTCATCCCGCTGGTCTTGCCGCTATCCATTTTGTTGACTTCACTCATGGTCTTTGGTAGTTTTGCGGAGCAATACGAATTCGCGGCCATGAAATCAACGGGCATTTCCTTACAGCGCGCCATGAGGAGTTTGACCTATTTTATTTTAGGCCTCGCCCTGGTAGCGTTCATATTTGCCAACAACGTGATCCCTTACTCTGAGTACAAATGGCAAAATTTGCGGCGCAATATTGCCCAGGTAAGTCCTTCGATGGCGATCATCGAAGGTCAATTCAGTTCGATTGGTGACGACTTTAATATTAAAGTAAACGAAAAAAGTGGAGATCGAGACCAATACCTCAAAGACGTCATCATTCACAAGAAAAACCCAAAAAGTCCGAGTGAAAATACCACAGTAATTGTGGCGGAATCTGGAGAATTGGCCAGCACCTTAGATTCCAACACCTTATCATTGATTTTAAATAATGGCCACTATTACGAGGATGTTCAATTGAATGATGGTGTCAAAGAACGGATCAATAGACCATTTGCCAAAAGTGCCTTTGCGACCTATACCATCAATATTGACCTTACAGAACTCAATGACACAGATATTGACAAGGAAAACAACCTCAATAACCACAATATGTACAATGTCTCTGAGCTGGTTCCAGAGATAAAAAGGCTCGGAGAGGTTTATAGCGAGGACATTGCTCAACTCACCGGCAATATGTACTTCCGCACAGGATTTACACAATTTGCCGATACCCTCTACAAAACAAACCATAACGCTGGTGGATTTGATTCGGTTTTGGACTTATATGATTTGTCACAACGCGTGCGCATTACAGGGACAGCGATTGATAATGTGCGCAGCACCACTGCTGCTTTAGGGGCCAAAAAACAAAACCACAGACAGCTGACCAAAACATTAAACAAACATGAAATTGCGCTGCATGAAAAATTTGTTTTGGCCTTCTCTTGTATCATATTATTTTTTGTAGGCGCACCCCTAGGGGCCATAATCCGCAAGGGCGGTATGGGCATGCCGATGGTGATTGCCGTGGTCCTGTTTTTGACCTATCATTTTATTGGAATATTTTCAAAAAACAGTGCTGAAGATGGCACCATGCATCCCTTTATGGCTACCTGGATCAGCACCTTTATCATGTTGCCTTTGGGTATTTGGCTCACCTATAGAGCGACTACAGACCAGGGGATTTTTGATTTTGAAACATTCTTCAATCGATTTAGATTTTTCAAAAAGAAATAATACTCAACCATTACATATATTTGCAAGCATCAAAATAACGTAGCCTTATGACTCAGCAGACCTCTATTACCCTTAATACAATTGATGAAGCCATAGCAGACATTCGTCAAGGCAAAGTTATTATTGTAGTAGACGATCAGGACCGTGAAAACGAAGGTGATTTTCTGGCAGCAGCAGAATGCGTGACTCCAGAGATGATCAATTTTATGGCCACTCATGGTCGTGGACTTATTTGTGCGCCTTTGACAGAGTCGCGCTGTAAAGCCCTGCAACTGGACATGATGGTGGGCAATAATACAGATCCTATGGAAACGGCCTTTACTATTTCGGTAGACCTCAAAGGTTCGGGCGTCACCACAGGAATTTCTGCATCAGACAGGGCCAAAACCATCAAAGCCCTCACCAACAATGACACCAAACCACATGATTTGAGCCGTCCAGGACACATTTTTCCGCTAGTCGCAAAAGAAGGTGGTGTATTGAGAAGAACAGGGCACACAGAGGCGGCTATTGACTTCGCAAGACTTGGCGGATGGTCTCCCGCAGGAGTGATTGTAGAAATAATGAACGAAGATGGCACAATGGCCAGATTGCCACAGCTTTTAGAAGTCGCTAAGAATTTTGATTTAAAAATTGTGTCTATCGAAGATTTGGTGGCCTATCGTATGGAACATGACTCCTTGATAGAAAAGAAAGAAGATTTTGAAATCGAGACCAAATTTGGTCAATTCCGTTTAAGAGCCTATCTACAAACCACTAACCAAAGAGTTCACCTGGCACTCACCAAGGGAAACTGGAACGATGATGATGCCGTACCTGTAAGGATCAATGCCTCTCTTGTCAATAACGACCTTTTGGCCACCCTGACCCAAGACGCCCATATCCAATTAGAAGCCATGTTTGCCGTTTTGAACGAACAGAAAAAAGGTGCCATGGTTTTCATCAACCAAGACTCCTCAGCGACAAATTTACTCAGACGTTTGACTGAACTCAAGAGCAACCAAAAGCCAAATACAGTGACCAAAGCACCGCAAGTCCGAATGGATGTTAAGGATTTTGGTATCGGCGCCCAGATCTTGCACGACTTGAAAATCCACAAGATTCAATTGATTTCCAATCACCAACAATCTAAGCGTGTCGGCATGATTGGCTATGGCCTAGAAATTACAGAATACATCAGTTACTAAGAATCTGTTCTAACACGCGAGTCATAAGCGCAGCACGGTGTTTCAAGGTTTCTTCATCCCAGCCTAATTTGATCAAAAAACTCACGTTACGCCCCATATAATGGTCACTCCTAGAAAAGTCTTGCGTGGCCAATTTATTAAGACGCTCTTGAACGATGGGCATCATAGGATAGAGACTCTTGGCCTGAGTCAAATGAGGCCAACCAGAAATATAATGCCAGTTATTCTTGAACCAATAAAAACAGGCGTCAATACCTGATTGGGTCATGGCCGCATGCACCTGTTCTGCCAATGCTACTGTAGGTAAAAATATATTGAGAAAGGAATAATTCTCTACCCCACCCTCTGGAACATGACGGAAGGTCACACCCTCGATATCTTTGATGGCCGCTCTCAAGAATTGGTAATGTTTTTGTTGCTGAGCCAAAATATCGTTCATCCGCTCTAATTGGGCACAACCAACGGCAGCATTAAGTTCAGAAATTCGAAAGTTATACCCCAAGTAGGGATGTGTTTCTGCACCACGATCTGAGCCCACATGGTCGTGACCATGGTCTTGAAACTGATCAGCATGTAGGGCAAAAGTTTTGTTGTTGGTGATCACCGCCCCTCCTTCTCCACAAGTAATGGTCTTGACAAAATCAAAAGAAAAGCAACCCAAATCGCCATAGCTCCCAAGAGCCTTTCCTCGATAAGTTCCGCCAATGGCTTGGCAGGCATCCTCTAACAAAATGAGATCATGCGCGTCACAAATGGCCTTTAGGGCATCCAGGTCGGCCATCGAACCACACATATGCACTGGCATAACGCATTTTGTTTTGGGGGTAATGGCATCGCTAACGGCCTTTGGATCGAGTGTTAGGGTCGCATCAATATCGACCAAAACAGGAATTGCCCCCAACATAAGAATCGATTCGAAACTGGCAACAAACGTAAAAGTCGGCACAATGACTTCATCTCCTGCACCCACTCCTGCCACGGCTAAAGCTACGCTGAGCGCTGATGTTCCGCTCGAAACAAGCTGACAGTGTGCCACACCCATTTTTTGAGCAAAAGACTTTTCGAACTCTAAGGCCTTGAATCTTCCTTGTCGCATTCCTTCAAATCCATAACGCATCAAGACTCCAGTCTCAAGTACCTCATTGACTTGTGCGCGTTCATGGTCTCCAAATACTTCAAATCCAGGCATAATATCGGGGTTTAATCTCGTTCATTAGATGAGGTTCAAAGATAAGGGTTGCGCTGTTCCTGTGCAATACAGGGCGCAAACTCTGCTATCTGATTATTTTGATTTAAATTGCGCCCATGAAGTGTGCAGTGGTCATCTTGAATTACAATGGATTGGAGCTCCTAAAGCGGTTCTTGCCTGATGTGGTGCGGCACTCTGACAGGGCTCAAATATATCTTGCAGACAATGGGTCATCAGATCATAGCGTCCTTTGGGTGCAAAATAATCATGCCCAAGTCAACATTATTGCACTTGACCACAATTATGGGTACGCCGAAGGCCACAACAGAGCACTTGAGTCCGTGACAGAACCTCTGGTGATTCTGCTCAACAATGACGTTCAGGTCTCAGCACAATGGACCCTTCCAATTATAACAGCTTTTGAGCAAAACTCTAGCTTAGCAGCGGCTCAGCCAAAAATATTGAACCTGAATCAACCGTCACATTTTGAATATGCAGGCGCTGCTGGTGGTTTCTTAGATCAATTAGGCTATCCCTTTTGTCAAGGCCGCATATTTGATACATTAGAGCAAGACACAAAACAATACGATCAAAGCACAGAGCTGTTTTGGGCCAGTGGTGCTTGCCTTTGCTTGAGACATGAAAACTTCAAAAAAATAGAGGGATTTGATATTGATTTGTTTGCCCACCAAGAAGAAATAGACTTGTGTTGGCGCCTGAAGTCACAAGGCGGTCTCGTCATGCTCATTCCGGAGGTCTCTGTTTTACATTTAGGAGGTGGGACTTTGAGCAAGCATGCACCCCAAAAAACCTACTTGAATTTTAGAAATTCATTATTGGTCCTCACCAAAATGGTGGCAGGACCAAAAGTCATTTTGATCATCTTCTTGCGCCTGATTTTGGATGGCTTGGCAGGCATAAAATTTTTACTGAATGGCCAAGTCGGGCACACTTGGGCCATTCTTCGTGCCCACCTTAGTTATTACGCCAAATTACCCCAGTTTTTGGCAAAGCGCCGCACGGCAAAATCCGATATGCCCTATGCCAAAACCAACTCAATTGTCGTGCAATATTACCTCTTAAAAAAGCGCTCTTTCAGAGACTTATAAGTCGGTTTATAAATAATTGTTAAGACATCAAAAATCTTCTCAAATATTACTAATTTTGGATAAATTAAACCTACCTTAAATCATGAAGAAGTATTTTGTTTTATTACTCTCTGTCGGCTTAATCGCTACCTCTTGTGTATCGAAGAAACAGTTTTCTGAACTCAGCGCCAAACAGAAAAAAACCCAAGATTTACTCAATACTGCTACGGTAAAGCTCAACGCTTGTGAAGCGGAGCAGGCTGCTGCAAAAGTGCGCATTACGTCCTACGAGGAGCGCATTGCAGAACTCAAAAAGGACAAGCAAGACCTGTTTGAAAGCTCTAAGGACCTGACCATACTGACGCAAACTGGAGCGACAAACTTGGAAAAATCTCTGGAAAGCCTCAAGGAGCGGGATCTCAAAATTAATCGTCTTCAAGATGCCATAAATAAGAAGGACAGTGTGTCATTGGCCTTGGTTTCTAGTCTAAAGAAGGAAGTTGGCTTAGATGATAAAGACATTGAAATCAATGTGGAAAAAGGTGTGGTGTTTATTTCACTTTCGGACAAAATGCTGTTCAAAAGTGGCAGTTATACCGTGACCACTAGAGCCCGTGAAATCCTTGCAAAGGTCGCTGTGGTGATCAATGGCAAGCCAGATTTTGAAGCTTTAATTGAAGGACATACAGACAATGTTCCTTACAATAATGGTGTCCTTATTGACAACTGGGATTTGAGTGTGAAACGCTCAACAGCCATCGTTAGAGAGTTACAGTCTTTGGGTGTTAAACCAGGACAACTGATTGCAGCGGGTCGCGCAGAATATGCACCGCTTGTCGAAAATACATCAGCCGAAAATAAAGCCATCAACAGAAGAACCAAGATTTACGTTCTGCCAAAAATTGATCAGTTTTACAAAATGGTTGAAGACGAATTGGAGAATCTCTCAGGAGAAGGCAATTAAAGCTTTAGTTTACTCAAAAAAAAAGACCGGCATCCACCGGTCTTTTTTTTGCGTCATATGCGCGTCAAAGAACTTCTAGAGACCCTAGGCCCTGGCGAATCACAACCGGTGGATAAGCAGTAACATCAATAATTGTAGAGGGTTCATTGCCGCCCATTCCGCCGTCAATGATCAAATCAACATCACCTCCCCAATATTCAGCAATGAGCTCAGGGTCCGTTGTGTACTCAATAACCTGATCCGGATCCTTGATCGATGCGGTAACGATCGGATGACCAAGCGCCTCAACAAGTGCAATTGGAATGCTGTGGTCCGGTATTCTGATGCCGACTTCCTTTCTTTTTTTAAAAATAGGCGGCAAATCGTTACTCCCTGGCAAAATAAAGGTATAGGGGCCGGGCAGCGCGCGCTTCAATAATTTAAAGGTCGCACTATCAAGAGGAGTCACATAACGACTTAAGGTGCTCAAGTCAGAACAGACAAAAGAGAGCATAGATTTATCCTTGTGCCAGCCTTTAAGTCGGAGCAGGCGGTCAATAGCCTTTTTACTGTTAATGGAACACCCTATGGCGTAAACGGTGTCATTAGGATATATGATGAGGCCATCAGAAGCCAAAACAGAAACAGCCTGAGCAATTGATTTGGGATTGGGCTGGTCTTCATAAATGCGTAATAATTTGGACATTATGATCGTATTAAATAATGGAACGCAAAAATCATGTCAGCTAGGATTTAATGATGTTCAGTTTGGCAAAACGCAACAATAACTTTTTGACTCCACCCTGATCAAAGTCAATTTCTGCCTTCATATCGGCCCCGGCACCTTCTAGCGACACAATACGTCCAGAGCCAAAGCGCATATGCCCTACCCTGAGGCCGACTGCCAAATCCTTGTGTGCCACGGGATCAACAGGTGCAGATGACTTCGCCATCAGAGGCTTAAGATTTCTTAGGCGTTTGAGTTGTTCTGGGGCGGGACCTTTTTTTGCCTTCGGCGGGGCTTGCCGCAATCTTATTTTTGACTGATCTCTATCCTCAAAAATAGACGCATCCACAAGAGGTCGATAGCGGTGCTCAATAGTCGGGGTTAATTGGTCGAGATAGCGATCGTCAATCTCTTCTATAAATCGACTGGGCTCTGCATCGATGAGTTTTCCCCAACGGTAACGACTTTGTGCATAAGTCAAAAAAGCCTTTTCCTTAGCTCGGGTCAGTGCCACATAAAATAATCTGCGCTCTTCTTCAAGTTCAGATCGGCTATTGAGACTGAGCATACTGGGGAATAAATCCTCTTCCATACCCACGACACAGACCACAGGGAACTCCAAGCCTTTGGCCAAGTGCACCGTCATAAGGGCGACCTTATTTCCTGTATCTTTCTCTTGATCCAAGTCTGTGACCAACGCCACATCCTCAAGAAATTCAGACAAACTGCCCGTGCTGTCTGCCATCTGTCTTTGCTCCTCAACAAAATCTTTGATACCGTTCAGCAACTCTTCAATATTCTCCAAACGTGCTAGTCCTTCTGGTGTTGCATCTTTTTTGAACGCTACAAACAAACCCGTATGCTTGATCACATGCTCGGCGATTTCGTAAGCATTATACTCTTGGTTCAAGACTTGAAAGCTTTGGATCATTGTTGCAAAGTTCTCGAGCTTGGTCTTGATCCCACTATTGACCTTTACGGCCAACTCCTCCAAACGCAACAAGACATCGAAGACATGAGTCCCAGCCTCATTGGCCTTAACCACGATACGATCAATTGTTGTATCACCAATCCCTCTGCCCGGAAAATTAATCACTCGCTTCAACGCCTCTTCATCCTTTGGGTTGAGGATCAGTCGCAAGTAAGCAATGACATCTTTAATTTCCTTACGCTGGTAGAAACTCAACCCACCATAAATCCGGTAGGGTATATCCTTTTTTCTCAAGGCATCCTCAATAGAACGGGATTGAGCGTTAGTGCGGTACAGCACAGCAAAGTCATCATAGGGCCTTTGGTGTTGCAGGACCTGATCATATACCATATTGGCCACAAAACGACCTTCATCTCCATCGGTCATGCTGCGGTGCACCCCGATTTTCTCTCCTTGGCTATTGGCCGTCCAAACCACCTTCTCCAGACGATTTTGATTGTGTTCTATAATATTGTTAGCCGCTTCTACGATATTTTTGGTCGATCTGTAATTTTGCTCTAAACGGAACATTTTTACCTGATCGTAGTCCTTTTGAAAATTCAAAATGTTATTGATATTGGCTCCACGAAAGGCATAGATACTTTGTGCATCATCACCAACCACACAGATATTTTGATACCGATCGCTCAAGGCACGAACAATTAAATATTGGCTATGGTTCGTGTCTTGATACTCATCCACTAAGATGTATTTGAATCTGTGTTGGTATTTGGCCAGCACTTCTGGAAATCGTGTCAAAAGCTCATTAGTTTTTAACAATAAATCATCAAAATCCATGGCCCCAGCCTTAAAACAACGATCGACATAATGCTGATAAACCTCTCCTAAACGTGATAAGCGTGCCATCGCATCTGCCTCTCTGAGTTCTGGATTGTTTTTATAGGCCTTAACCGTGATCAAGTTATTCTTGTAAGAAGAGATGCGGCTGTAAACTTGCTTGTATTTGTAAACATCCTTATCAAGTTGTAAATCTTTGATCACTCCTCTGATCACACTCTGACTGTCCTGTGTATCATAAATTGTAAAGTTAGATGGATAACCCAACCGCTCAGCTTCTACCCGCAAAATTTTAGCAAAAACACTATGAAACGTACCCATCCAAAGGTTTTTCGCCTCTCCGTCACCCACAATTTGGGCAATGCGGTGCTTCATTTCTCTCGCCGCCTTATTCGTAAAAGTCAAGGCCAATATCTCAAAAGGATCAATGCCATGGTGCATCAAATGGGCGATCTTATAGGTCAGCACTCTGGTTTTACCTGAGCCTGCTCCGGCAATGACAATCATGGCGCCATCGCGTTGAAGAACAGGCGCCAATTGCGCTTCGTTGAGTTGTTTTAAATAATTCTGCACTGGGGGATTTTATGTTTATTTTCGATACTGAAATTTACTGAATTTGAACCGGGAGGTCCAAAAAGAAAAGGAATATTTATAAACATTATGCGGCTTGTCAAGTCTTCAATTTATTTTATATTTATGTCTTAACACAGATAAAAATGAATCGAATCATACTGCTCACACTCTCAGTTTTTACAACAGGCATAGTGAGCGCGCAGCTGGATGTCAACGTCCAAAAATCCATTGACCAAATAGAAGACAAGGTCATCAATTGGCGTCATGACTTTCACCAACATCCTGAGCTCTCCAATCAGGAGTATAGAACCGCCGAGAAAATTTCACAGCACTTGACAAATTTGGGCCTAGAGGTGCGCACCAAAGTGGCCAAAACAGGTGTTGTCGCTTTGCTCAAAGGAGACCATCCAGGTAAAGTAGTCGCCCTAAGGGCGGATATCGATGCCTTGCCAGTCACCGAGCGCAATGATTTGCCATACAAGAGTGAAGTCCGCGCACGATTCCTCGATACAGAAACAGGAGTCATGCACGCCTGTGGTCATGACACACATACTGCGATGCTGATGGGGGTCGCGGAAGTTTTATCTGCTCATAAAGACAAAATACATGGTACGGTGAAATTCATTTTTCAACCTGCTGAAGAAGGGCCTCCTCCTGGCGAAGAAGGTGGGGCCAAACTCATGATCAAAGAAGGAGCTTTGACCCAACCCAATGTTGACGCGATATTTGGCTTGCACATTAATTCTGCCACACCGGTTGGTACTATTCGCTACAAGAGCGGAGGCACGATGGCTGCAGTAGAGCGATTTGTGGTCAAAGTCAATGGCAAAGGAACACATGGTTCCGCGCCTTGGACAGGTGTAGATCCTATTCTTATTTCGGCCAAAATCATTGACGGATTCCAAACAATCATTAGCCGTGAATCACCTCTTGTCAACGAAGCAGCCGTCATTACTGTTGGGAAAATCACCTCAGGAGTCCGCTTCAATATCATACCAGAATCCGCTGAATTGATCGGCACAGTCCGCACGCTGGATCCAGACATGCGCACCTTGATCATGAGCCGAATGGATGCCATGGCGGCCGATATTGCCCGAGCTTATGGTGGTAGCGCAACCATTCAATGGCAAAACAATACTGTTGTGACCTATAACGATCCAAATTTGACCAGTCAAATGGTGCCAAGTCTCGAAGCCGTCGCAGGCGCTGACAATGTTCAAATAACAAAGGCGACCACAGGAGGAGAAGACTTTTCTTACTATCAAGAGGTCGTCCCAGGTTTCTTTTTCTTTTTAGGCGGTATGGCTCCGGGAAATACAGAACCATTCCCACACCACACTCCAGATTTCAAGGTTGAAGACAGCGGCATGAAATTGGGTGTCCAAGCCTTGAGTCAAGTAGCCCTTGATTATTTGCAACTCAATTGATCAACAAAAGACGGCCATTAAATTTATAGCATGGGAGATTATTCAGTTATAGGGACAGTTTTAATGAGTACGCTACCGGCATTGTGTATTGGCTTAATGGCCCTTTACTTGTTTAAGGGTTATATCAAACAAGAAAATAAACGACAACAATTCACGTTGCAAAAACAACTTTCTGCTCAAGCCTTGCCGACGCGTTTACAAGCGTACGAGCGACTGACCTTACTCCTGGAGCGCATCAGTCTCAAACGACTTTTGCTCCGCGTCACACCACTCAATTCGGACTTAGAAGGCTACATTCAACTTTTGCTGCAAACCATCGAGCAAGAGTTCGAACACAACCTCAGCCAACAAATTTATGTTTCCGCTGATTGCTGGCGGGCCATTGTCCAGAGCAAATTGTTGTGCATGCAACACATCCGCAAAGCTGGGGCAACAGCCCAAGTCACTTCATCAGACCAATTGCGTGAAGTTATTTTAAAACAGCTTGTTGCGCACTCCTCACCGACTGAGCACCCCTTAGCCCTATTGCAAGAGGAGGCCAAAACTTTGTTTTAAGGTTCAGTGCTTTATGCTGTCCGCATCACGATACTTGAGGCGCATCACAGTAAGGACCCACCGGTCAGGCTTTAGCCAGATGGGGAATTGCCATTAATCTGATAAAGGGCAGGCAAAAACTCCTGTTTTTTGGTAATTTAGTTCAATGAAGTCACAAGTGTTGCAAACGCCAATTGAATACCTTAAAGGGGTCGGGCCTCAAAGAGCCACTCTTTTGCGTCAAGAACTGGGGGTTGCCACCTTTCAAGATTTACTGCACCTCTTTCCTAATAGATACATCGACCGCACCCAATATCATAAAATTAGTGGGCTGAACGCAGCCGTCACAGATGTTCAGGTCATTGGAAAGCTCATATCAGTCAAAACAATTGATCAAAAACGAGGAAAGAGACTCGTTGCTCGTTTTGAAGATGAAACAGGATCCATGGAATTGGTTTGGTTCAGAGGACACAAATGGGTCAAACAATCACTCGAAACCCATAAAGATTATGTGGCCTTTGGCCGAGTCAATCACTTCAATGGCACTTTTTCGATCGCCCACCCGGAGTTAGAATTACTTCAAACCCATCAAGCGCAACGCCGATCAGCACTTCAACCACTATACCCTTCGACAGAAAAACTCGGCAAGAGTGGCTTGAGCAATCGCGTACTGGGACAACTAGTCGCCCACCTCCTAGAAGAACACGCCAAAACCTTCGACGAGACGCTGCCTGATGCTCTGCTGGAACGCTTAAAGTTAATCCATAAGTCTGAAGCCCTCATCTCGATACATTTTCCAGAATCACAAACAAAACTGAGACAAGCCCTTTATAGACTAAAGTTTGAGGAGTTATTTTACATACAACTTCAATTAGTCCGTAAAAACTTAATCAACAAACATAAAATAAAAGGTTACCCGTTTCCGCAGGTTGGAGACATTTTTAACGAGTTTTACCACCGCCTATTGCCGTTCGAGCTGACTCAGGCCCAAAAAAAAGTATTGCGTGAGATCAGGCAAGATCTAGGCAGTAATGCTCAGATGAATCGTCTGCTTCAAGGCGATGTTGGATCAGGCAAGACGGTGGTGGCATTCATGTCACTACTTTTGGCCATTGATAACGGTTTTCAGGGCTGTCTCATGGCCCCAACTGAAATTTTGTCAGTCCAGCATTTCAACGAATTAAGTAAGTGGGCTAACTTATTGAATATCAATATTAAAATACTCACTGGATCAACCAAAGCTTCAAAAAGAAATGTGCTTTTAGAACAGCTCAAGCAAGGAGAAATTCATTGTCTTGTGGGCACTCATGCCTTACTAGAAAATCGAGTGCAATTCAAGAATTTAGGCCTGGCCATCATCGACGAACAACATCGATTTGGCGTCGCTCAGCGCAGTAAATTATGGCACAAAAATGAGCACCCACCAAATGTATTGATCATGACCGCAACACCCATACCAAGAACTTTGGCGATGAGTGTTTATGGAGACTTAGACATCAGCATCATTGATGCCTTGCCTCCTGGGAGAAAACCTATAAAAACCGTGCACAGAAGAGACGCAAATCGACTCAAAGTATTTCGATTTGTCAGGGATGAGATTGGCAAAGGCCGACAAGTTTATATGGTTTACCCGCTCATCCAAGAAAGCCAAGCATTAGACTACAAAGACCTTATGGATGGCTATGAGAGTATTTCGAGAGAATTCCCATCCCCGAATTTCCAGATTTCCATTGTTCATGGGCAAATGAAACCAGAAGACAAGGATTATGAAATGAACCGCTTTATCCAAGGACAGACACAAATAATGGTCGCAACAACTGTGATAGAAGTTGGGGTCAATGTCCCCAACGCCTCAGTCATGGTGATAGAAAGCGCCGAAAGATTTGGCCTGTCTCAATTGCATCAATTGCGCGGCCGGGTGGGTAGAGGGGCTGATCAGAGTTATTGCATCTTAATGTCTGGAGACAAACTCTCTGAAGATGCAAAAAAACGCCTTGAAACCATGGTCGCCACCAACGATGGTTTTGAGATTTCGGAAGTAGACCTCAAATTACGCGGCCCTGGCGATTTGATGGGCACACAACAAAGTGGTGTGTTACAACTCAAAATAGCCGATTTGATCAAAGATGGAGAAACATTAAAAATTGCCCGAAGTTATGCCATCGAATTACTGAAATCAGATCCTCAACTCGCACAAGAACAACACCGCAAGGTGCGTGACACCCTCAAAGCGATACTGCAATTCAAGAATATTTGGAATTATATATCATGACTAACCTGTTTTGATTCTGATCATGAGGCTTTTGGGTGGATCAGAGCCGGTCTCTATTTTATAGATATTGTTTTTGCCAAAAAAAGGATAACACTATCTTTGCCTACCTAACAAGGCGCCATGAACGTATCATATAATTGGATCAAACAATTTATCCACCTTGACTGGCCTGCGGAACAGGCTGGAGAACTCCTCACTGATCTCGGTTTAGAGGTTGAGGGCATCACGCAGCACGAATCGATTCGCGGGGGGCTCAAGGGCATAGTAGTGGGAAAGGTTTTGTCATGCAGTCAACACCCGAATGCCGATCGATTAAAATGTACAAAGGTCGATATTGGACAAGGGACTCCCCTCTCCATTGTATGTGGAGCACCGAACGTTGCCGAAGGTCTTATGGTACCTGTAGCGACGATCGGCACGACTCTTTACACTCCGCAGGGCGAGGCATGGGTCATTAAAAAAGGTAAGATTCGAGGTGAAGAAAGCCACGGCATGATATGTGCCGAAGATGAATTAGGCTTGGGGCAGAGTCATGATGGCATTTTGATACTTGACCAAAAGACCAATGTCGGCACCCCACTGAGCGAGATTTATGACGTCGGGGCAGATGAGGTGTTTGAAATTGGCCTCACGCCCAACAGAGCCGATGCCATGAGCCATTGGGGCGTGGCCAGAGACCTTAAAGCTGGTCTTATTCAAAAAGGAATAACACTAGAACTCATAACGCCATCGAACAGCAACTTCCGTACGGTCAACCGTTCTTTAAAAATAGACGTCACCGTTGCTGACCAAGAACGAGCGCCAAGATATGCCGGGGTGAGCATCAAAGGCTTATGCGTAAAGAACTCTCCAGACTGGCTTCAAAACAGATTGAAAGCAATTGGCCTGAGTCCCATCAACAATGTTGTCGACATCACAAATTATGTGCTCCATGATTTAGGACAGCCCTTACACGCTTTCGATGCAGACAAAATTGCCGGAAACCAAGTACGGGTGACCACATTGCCCGCCGGAACTGAATTTGTGACTCTAGATGGTGTCACACGTGAATTAAGCGACCAAGATCTAATGATTTGCGATAGCGAAAAACCGATGTGCATCGCAGGGGTTTTTGGCGGATTGCACTCTGGGGTGACCCAAGAAACCACAAACATCTTTTTAGAAAGTGCTTATTTTGATCCTGTAAGCATCCGAAAGACCGCCAAACGGCATGGCCTGAGCACAGATGCTTCTTTCCGATTTGAACGAGGAATTGACCCAAATGCCGTCGAATATGCTTTGATGCGTGCAGCACTACTCATCATCGAAATTGCTGGGGGTGAAATCTCAAGTGATGTTGTCGACCTTTACCCTAAGAAGATCAATGACCATCAGGTTGTTTTGAATTTTGATACAGCACGACGCGTCATTGGTTGCGATTTACCAAAAGAAACCATCAAATCAATTCTGACTTCTCTGGACATCAAAATTAATAATGTTACAGAGACCAGTCTAGGAATGACCATCCCTGCGTTTCGGAATGATGTCACTAGAGAAGCTGACGTGATCGAAGAAATATTGCGTGTTTATGGCTATAACAATATCCCCACAACGACCAAACTCAATGCTTCCATCGCCAATTACCAAAAAATAGAAGATTTTCAGGTCCAAAACCGAATAGGACAGCAGCTCGCTGCTCATGGGTTTTATGAGATGCTCAACAATTCACTGTCCCATCCTAAGTACAGTGAGTTGATTCAGGAAATAGACCAAAGCCAGCGCATTGCCTTACTTAATCCGCTCAGTCAAGACCTAAGCGTATTGAGGCAATCAATGCTGTTTGGCGCTCTAGAAACGGTTGCCTTCAACCTTAACAGGAGGGCAAACGCACTCAAGTTATTTGAATTTGGTTACACTTATGGACATGATGGGGCTTATCAGGAGGCGCAGCACCTCACTTTGGCTCTGGCAGGAAAACATAATGAAGATTCTTGGCATGGGCCAACCGCAACGACAAGTTTCTTCTTTTTAAAGAGTATGGTGCATCAATTACTGCAGTCGGTAGGCATTCAATATACTGATGAAGCGGAATTGCCGCAAGGATTATGGAGCGAGGGCTTGGTCATCAATGTTGCTCATAAGCCTCTTGTACGTTATGGCGTCGTTGATCAAAAATTGACCAAGCACTTTTCTATCGACACACCTGTACTCTATGCGGATTTTGATTGGGATGCGCTCCTTAGTGCCATAGCAACCAACGCTATATTGGTTGCGCCAATCCCTAAATTTCCGCAAGTCAAAAGAGATTTTGCACTATTGGTTGACGATCAGGTGCGCTTCGCTGATTTAAAGCAGGCTGCATTCAAAACAGAACGTCATCTGTTGAAAGAAGTTTCCTTATTCGATGTCTACGTCGGAAAGAACTTACCTCAAGGCAAGAAAAGCTACGCCCTTAGCTTTACCCTTCAGGACCAAAACAAAACACTGACCGATAAACAGATCGACAAAATAATGGGACGCCTCAAAAGCGCCTTTGAATCAGAATACGGTGCAACATTGCGTTAAGTCCTTTTTCATTTGACCCTAAAAAAACAGACCATGAAGCGAATTTATACAGGACCTTCCTTAATTGCTAGAGCGATCGTCGCTGAACTCAACGATATAGGCATTGCGCCTATTGAGCGCAACGACATGCAAAGTAGTGCGCTGGCTGGTTTTGGAAGTGCCATCCCTGACCAACTGCAGCTGTTCGTGCGAGAAGATCAAGAAAATAAGGCCCGTCTTGTGGTGGAGAAATTTGCCGCGCTTTAAACCGCGTACATACTCTGACGCAGTTCCTTTATTTTCTTGTCACTCATATAATCATCAAAAGTCATATAACGGTCTATCAGCCCTTTTGGTGTCAGCTCCACGACTCTATTGCCAACGGTTTGCGCAAATTCATGGTCATGTGTCGTGAGCAAGACTGTTCCTTTGAAATTTTTCAAAGAATTATTAAACGCCGTTATTGATTCCAGGTCCAGGTGGTTAGTCGGCTCGTCGAGCATGACTACATTGGCTCTGATCATCATCATGCGGCTGAGCATACATCTTACTTTTTCTCCTCCTGAAAGTACTTTACACGTCTTGAGCGCCTCATCACCGCTAAAAAGCATTTTACCCAAAAATCCACGCAAGTGAACTTCTTCTTTCTCTTCCTCTGTCTTGGCCCATTGTCTTAACCAATCCACCAGGCTATAGTCTTTGTCGAAGAACGGACTATTATCGAGCGGCAAATAGCTCTGAGCGGTAGTGACCCCCCAGGAAAACGTCCCTGAGGCCGCCTTGATATTATTGTTGATGATTTCGTAAAATGCTGTAGACGCACGAGAATCTTTTGAATAGATCACCACCTTATCGCCTTTAGATAAATTTAAATCCAAACCACTAAATAGCAATTCGCCGTCTTGTTCTGCAGAAAGCCCTTCAATATTCAATATCTGATCACCCGCTTCACGCTCACGGTCAAAAATAATCGCAGGATAACGACGACTTGAGGGTTTGATCTCGTCTATATTGAGTTTTTCAAGCATTTTCTTTCGGGATGTGGCTTGTTTACTTTTGGCCACATTGGCACTGAATCGCATGATGAATTCCTGAAGCTCCTTTTTCTTCTCTTCAGATTTTTTATTCTGTTGTGCCCTTTGACGTGCTGCCAATTGGCTGCTTTCGTACCAGAAAGTGTAATTACCACTGAAGTGGTTGATTTTACTAAAATCAATATCGCTAATGTGGGTACAGACCGCATCCAAAAAGTGACGGTCGTGTGAGACCACAATGACACACTTATCGTAATTGGCCAGAAAATGTTCAAGCCAAGCGATCGTTTCATAGTCCAAATCATTGGTCGGCTCATCCATAATCAGCACATCCGGTGCACCAAATAGGGCTTGAGCCAAAAGCACGCGGACCTTTTGCTTCCCATCTAAATCGGACATTAGGGTGTAGTGAAAATCTTCTTTGATGCCCAAACTGGACAGTAATGCCGCTGCATCGCTATCGGCATTCCATCCATTCATCTCTTCAAAAGCAACTTGAAGCTCACCAATTTTCTCGGCATTTTCATCTGTATAATCTGCATAAAGGGCATCGATCTGGGCCTTCAATGCGTAGAGGTCTTTGTTGCCTCGAACTACCGTTTCCAGAACGGTAAAAGCATCACAGGCATTGTGATCTTGCTCCAAAACACTCATGCGCTTTCCGGGCTCCAAATGGACATGGCCTGATGTTGGGTCTTGTTTGCCCGCCATGATTTTGAGAAAGGTGGATTTCCCAGCGCCATTGGCACCGATAATGCCATAGCAATTGCCTTGAACAAATTGTGTGTTGACCTCGTCGAACAAAATACGCTTGCCAAATTGAACAGATAAGTTGGATACCGAAAGCATGAATGTCTTGTTTAATTTTTTGCAAAAATAGCCAATTATTGAGAGAATTAAAGGGTTGCTCCCCAAATACTTTAACGCCTCATTAACAGAATGCATCAGCGATACCTCTATTTTTGTAATAGTTAATTGAACTGATGACATTGCGGCATTATCTCTTTATTTTATTAGGTGTGGTCCTGTTGTCCTGCCAATCCAATGAAACTCCAGCTGTTTGCGGAAGTGCATGGATCGGTGGGCAGATTGTCAATCCCAAGCAAGACTATGTCATCATTTCACATAATCGCAATACCTTAGACACAGTATATCTTGACCAACGCAATTCATTTCTCTATAAAATCCCCTCAGCAGAACCTGGCTTATATTTTTTTAGGCATTTTGAATACCAGGCCCTATTTTTAGAACCAGGCGACAGTGTGATGCTGCGGGTCAATACAATCGAATTTGATGAATCATTAACTTATACAGGGCGGGGATCTGCCAAGAATAATTTTTTGACAGAACTTTTCTTGCTCAATGAATCTTTAGATCAGTCTTTGGCCGATTATAATAGACTAAGTCCGGATATTTTTCAAGCCACTATAGATTCTGTCAAAACGAACCGACTGAATTTTCTCCAAGACTTTATTGAGACCAACGACGTCTCAGATGAGTTCTTGACCATGGCTCATGCCGCCATTGATTACGCCATTTTTGCCAAAAACGAGCTTTATCTCTCGGCCAATTACCGCAAGCAACAGTACGATGAGAGTGTCGTCATTCCAGAATCGTTTTTCAAGTATCGATCGAAAATTGACTTGGGCCATGAGCATCTGAGGACCTATTATCCGTACTTCCGTTGTGTTGGCTATTACCTGGACAATTTGGCCTTTCTGAACTATCGTCAAACTGAGGCCTTTGATCGGCGGTCATTCACACACACATGGCACAAAATCGACTTGATCGACCAAATGATCACCAATGACTCTCTCAAGCATAGCCTTTTGAACGTCACGGTGGCCTCCTATTTCATGCATGCCGATAAAATCGATCAAGAAAAACGAATGTTGACCAAGTTCAAAGCCCTGAACCAAAGTTCCAACGACCTTAAAATGATGGAGTCATTAGCCAATTCTACAATGAAATTGGCCCCAGGCAATAAAGTGCCAGAAGTCGCTTTGGTCAATAAACAAAATGAAACAGTCGCCATCAGTGCCATTATAAAACGACCCAGTGTCTTCTTTTTTTGGTCGTTAAACTCCTCACGACACTACAAAAAAATTCATCTTCGGGTCGAGGAACTTGCCGCTAAATATCCAGAATACGATTTTATAGGCCTCAATGTAGATGATCAGTTCAAGAAATGGCAACGACTTGTCACACACCAGAACTTCAAAACAGGCTCAGAATATCAATTTGATGACTTCAATCAGGCGGAAATGGCCTTGCTGGTTAACTCTGTCAACCGTTCTATGGTGGTCTCTGCCAAGGGTAAGGTCCTCAATGCCAACATCAATATATTTGGCATGAAAATAGAACAGGAGCTATTGAACTATTTAAATCAATAACTCCTGTAGCTTTTTGACCATATGGTCTAATTTCCTTTTTTGTAATCAGCCAAGAATTTTGCCAAACCAATGTCCGTCAAAGGATGATTAAGCAGCCCTTCAATAGAAGAAAGTGGCCCTGTCATTACATCAGCACCGATTTTAGCACATTCTAAGACATGCATCGTATGGCGTACTGAAGCGGCCAATATCTGCGTGGCAAACCCATAGTTGTCATAAATGAGGCGTATCTCTTCTATCAAATGTAACCCATCAGTTGAGATGTCATCTAAACGGCCAATAAAAGGAGAGACATAGGTTGCTCCTGCCTTCGCCGCCAGTAAAGCCTGGCCTGATGAAAAGACTAAGGTGCAGTTGGTACGGATCCCACGATCAGAAAAATACTTAATCGCTTTGATGCCTTCTTTAATCATTGGGACTTTCACCACAATTTGATCGTGTAAAGCAGCCAATTCTTCGCCTTCTTTAATCATTCCGTCAAAATCGGTGGCGATCACCTCGGCAGATACGTCGCCCGTGACGATCCCGCAGATGTCCACATAGTGTTTCAAAATGGCGTCACGACCTGTGATGCCCTCTTTAGCCATGAGCGAGGGATTGGTGGTCACACCATCCAAAACCCCGAGGTCTTGCGCTTCTTTAATTTGGTCGAGATTCGCGGTATCAATAAAAAATTTCATAATAGTGGTTGGTTTAAGGTGTAAAAATAAATCAAGTTTATGCCCTAGCAAATAGGAGCCCATAAAAGTTTCTCAACGACTTGTCCACAAAACAATATTATAAATTGTAATGGCGCATGATCAAGCGCTCATAAACCTTCTGGGGCAATATCATTTTAAGCACGATAGAAAACTTTTGTAACCAAGTCCCTACTCTGTAATGCGGTTTGGGCTGACTCGTGTTGATGATTTTTAATACCATGTCCGCCATCGGCTGAGGATTTTTGGCCTTATGAACATGATCGTCCATGAGTCTTAATGTTTTTTGAAAATCATCATGATATGGAGAGGCTTTCGCTGCGGGAGTATGGAAACGACTTTCCGCAATATTAGTGGCGAAATCTCCTGGAGCAACAGCGGTAAGTTGCACGTTAAAAGGAGCAAGTTCCATCCTGTAAGCCTCTGTGATGACTTCTAATGCAGATTTAGTAGCGGAATAAACGCCACGAAACGGTAAGCCCATATAGGCGGCGATCGACGTAATATTAATCACCAATCCGTATTTCTGTTGTCTCATTTGTGGCAGCACGGCATTTAATAAGGCTATAGGACCAAAAAAGTTGGTTTCGAAAGCTGCTTTGCTCGTCTCAATCGGTGTCTCTTCCAAGGGCCCTGTAATTCCAGCACCTGCATTATTGACCAAGACATCCAAGCGATCATGTTTGGCTATTATTTGGTCCAGAACAGCACTGAAAGTTTGAGATTTATGCAAATCCAAGGCCAGTAGCTCAAAAGGCAAGTCTTTGTAATTATTGGGCGTCCGGCTCGTGCCATAAACGACAAAACCATTTTGATGCAGGTTCAGTGCAATCGAACGACCAATTCCTGATGAGGCTCCAGTAACTAAAACAACTTTTGACATGTCTCGGACTTAAAAAACAAAGATGAGTTTTTGTCGGGAAGAAAACAAAAAAATGGCAAGTACACTACATCACACCGCTACGACCATCGACCCTTGCTGCGTTCCCGCCCTGGGGGATTAAACAGGAGCTGGTTGTGTAGGACTTGCCGATGCAAATATACAGTGCTTTTTAAGGTCCCACAAACATTTTAAGCATCAATTAATATTGGTTATCTTGCCGCTAAATTTTGCACTGATGCGGACGTATTTATCTGTACTTTTTTTGGCTTTTGTGACTCAGGTATTGATCCAATGTGGCTCTAAGACACAAGATCCAAAACAACTATTTTCGATAGAAATATCGCCCAAGAAAACCACATATACACTTGGCGATACCCTATCCTATACATTAGGGTCTAAAACGGACCTCAATGCTCATTCTATTTCGTGGCAGTTCGACGGTGTCCCTATAGAAGAGCAGCATTCTTTAGCGGATTTAAAACTTGGCAAACATTCGGTCAGCGCGCAAATTTCAACACCCCAAGGTGACTTTAAGATCAAACAACAACTATTAATCGTGGCCGCGGCCCCACCGCAACGATACACGTATAAAATTTTAGAACGATACACCCACGACATCAAAGCCTATACTCAAGGATTAGAGTTTTATCAAGACACCTTGTATGAAGGTACGGGACAATACGGTGCGTCAACATTGAGACAGCTTGACCTCAAACAAGGCAAAGTGCTCAAGCAAAATACACTAGACAATAGATATTTTGGTGAGGGCATCACCTTGATGGGAGATAAAATTTATCAACTGACTTGGCGCGCAAACACCGGCTTGGTCTACGACCGAAACACTTTTGAATTGATTGATGAATTTCAATATGACCAGAGTCGTCAAGGTTGGGGCTTATGCAATGATGGTCAATACTTGTACAAAAGTGATGGCACCGAAAAAATTTGGCGTCTGGACCCCAACACCCACAAAGAAATAGACCACATCGAGATTTACACCAATAAATTCGTGATTGATCAAATTAACGAACTTGAATGGGTTGATGGAAAAATATACGCCAATATATACCAGAAAGATGCCGTCGCGATTGTTGACCCGGCCACAGGTGCCGTAGAAGGGGTGATCAACCTTAAGGGGTTGCAAAAAGAAGTCACACAGCATGCCGCATTGGATGTTTTAAATGGCATCGCCTACAATGGCAGCCCTGGGATATTGTATATTACAGGTAAAAATTGGGACACCCTTTTCAAAATTCAAATCATTGAAAAATAGAAATCACCGCTAAATAAAGACGTCAAAACACCCACCCCACCCATGAAATTAAGCACTCTATTTCTTATTTTATCTGTCATTCTTTGGAGTTCTTGCCGGACTGATTTCGATGCTGTTGAAAGCACAGGCAATCTTCGCTTTTCCCAGGACACCTTGTTCTTAGATACTGTTTTTTCTCAAATCGGTTCAAGCACCTACACTCTGAAGGTGTATAATTCGAGCAACAACACCATTAATATTCCTACTGTCGGCTTGGCTCAAGGTGAAGCATCAAATTACAGACTTAATGTCGATGGACAACCCGGCAAAACATTCTCAGACGTTCAGATCCTGCCTAAGGACAGTATTTTTGTGTTTATCGAAACCACTGTCGATGGCATTGATCCCGATAATGGCAATCAATTGCTCTACGAAGATCAATTGGTTTTTGATCAAGGCAATAATGCACAAAGGGTCACCCTCATTACGCTGATTCAAGATGCGCACTTTTTGTTCCCTGAGCCATTAGGGGAGGGCATTTACGAAACGTTGGATTTAGGAGATGATGTCGTTATAGACGGATTTTTCTTGGATGAAAGCGAACTGAATTTTACGAACGACAAACCCTATGTCATATATGGTTATGCGGCCGTCCCCGCCAATAAAACACTGACGATCGAAGCCGGGGCTCGAGTCCATTTCCATGAGAATAGTGGCATCATTGTGGCGTCAGGAGCGTCGCTCAAGGCTATGGGTGCACCAAGTCAAGATCCAGAATTGATGGAAAATGAAATCATCTTTGAAGGCGATCGACTAGAACCTAACTTTTCGGATATTCCAGGACAATGGGGCACTATTTGGCTTACAGCGGGCAGCACCAATCATGAACTGAATCATACGACAATAAAGAATAACCTGGTCGGGATACTCATGGACAGCAACGACGGAGACCGCACACTCACGCTCAAAAACGTACAAATTTATAATACAGTAACGGCTGGTCTGTTGGCAAGAACCGGGCACGTTTATGGCGAGAATGTGGTTGTCAGTAATGCAGGGCAATCTGCTTTGTCCCTCTCCCTGGGTGGAACATACGCATTCAACCATAGTACTTTTGCCAATTACTGGGCCAATAGCTTTAGATCGTTTCCTGCTGTTCAATTGTCCAATGCTCTTCCCATTAGTGACAGTGAGGTTTTAGTCAGTGATTTGATTGCTGCTGAATTTACCAATTGCATCATCTATGGCAGCGAACAAAGAGAACTCGGCTTATACCAAGAAAATGACGCTGCGTTTAACTTCCAATTCAAGCATTGTCTGATAAAATTCGAGGACCCACTTGACCTTTTCGCCGATCAGCCCGTTTACGATTTTACAAATACTGATCATTACCAACAAGTCCAAATTAACGGTGATCCTGTTTTTCAAAACACCAACCTTAATAATTACAACATTTCGGACTCTGATTCAGCAGCCAAAAACATTGGCAGCAGTCAAGGTGCAGAAATGACTCCATTGGACTTAAATGGCACTTTGCGCACAATAAATGCTCCCGATGCGGGTGCTTACCAAGCCATTATTTTTCCTCCAGAAGATTAATCTGATAACGCAGTAATGACTGCTGTTCATTGGGTGGTGTAATGGCATCAATCAATGAAAACCCTAAGCGATTCAACAAAACTATAGAAGCACAGTTCTCTTTCATCGCAATGGCGTTCAGCTTTGTGATCCCATAATTATTTTTGGCCTGTTCAAGGAGTATTTGGGATGCTGCAGCAGCCATGCCCTTGCCACGATATTTGGGCAACAAGGCAAAGCCCAAATCTGGCTCTTTCAAATAAGGCCTCTTATAGAGTCCCACTGTCCCCAATGGGGTCCTATGCTGAGGACTGCAAATGGCTAAAGGCCCGAAGCCGGGTTGCTCATACATGGGGTGATAAATCTCTGAAATTGACCGTTGAGCATCCTCAATTGAATGGATATTCCTGTCGCCAATAAACCTAAGCCAGTCAGGCGAATTGACCAATTCGAGTATAAAAGGGGCGTCCTCGAGATTGCATTGCCGCAAAATCAATTCAGTGGCCCCTGCCTTCATTAGGCGTTTTTGAACAATGGGCGATGTGACATCATCGCGCAAACCTCATCTGCAACAGACTCCAAATTGACCTCATCATCGGGATTTTGCACCACACGATCAATTAGATCTACAATTTGTTGCATGTCTTGTTCTACCAATCCTCGTGTAGTAATAGCAGCCGTGCCAATGCGGATACCACTTGTCACAAATGGCGATTGATCATCAAATGGCACCATATTTTTATTGAGGGTGATTTCGGCTTTACCTAAAGCCTCCTCTGCTGCCTTTCCTGTAATCCCCTTATTGCGCAAATCAATCAACATCATGTGGTTATCGGTGCCTCCTGAAATAATATCATAGCCCTTTTCCATAAAAGCCTCGGCCATGACGTTTGCATTTTTCTTGACCTGTACTATATAATGTAAGAAATCATCTGTCAGTGCTTCTCCAAAGGCAATGGCCTTTGCTGCAATAATATGCTCTAGCGGACCGCCTTGATTTCCTGGAAAAATACCACTGTCCAACAAGGACGACATTTTGCGTAGCGCTCCATTTTTTAGGGTAATGCCAAAAGGATTGTCAAAATCTTCACCCATTAAAATCATGCCGCCTCGCGGACCACGCAAGGTTTTATGGGTGGTGGTAGTCACCACGTGACAATGGGGTAACGGGTCACCAATGATGCCTTTTGCGATAAGACCTGCAGGATGCGCCATATCCGCAAGTAAAATTGCCCCAACCTGATCTGCAATTTCTCTAAAACGCTGATAATCAATTTCTCGAGAATAGGCTGAGGCGCCAGCAATAATCATTTTAGGGCGGTGCTCGAGTGCCAATGCCTCAATAGTGTCATAATTAAGTAATCCTGTTTCCTTTTCTACTCCATAAAATACAGGATTATAAATTCTTCCTGAAAAGTTTACAGGACTCCCATGGGTCAAATGACCGCCATGCGCGAGATCAAATCCCATAAAAGTATCACCAGGCTTTAAGCACGCATGAAAAACCGCAGTATTGGCTTGAGAACCACTATGGGGTTGGACATTGGCATACGCCGCACCAAACAGCTCCTTAGCGCGGTCAATGGCCAATTGCTCGACATGATCCACAACCTCACAGCCACCGTAATAGCGCTTACCGGGATACCCTTCTGCGTATTTATTGGTCAATACACTACCTGCAGCCTCCATCACTTGAGGGCTTACAAAATTCTCGGAGGCGATGAGCTCAAGTCCATTTAGTTGTCTTTGGTGTTCGTCCTCAATAAGGTCAAATACCTGGGTGTCTCTTGCAATCATTTTTATGTAAATTTTAACTTCAAAAATACTAAAAGCCGCCACTTACTGCCCAATAAATTATATATTTGATTAACATTTTACGAACAATTAAATACCATTTCTTATGCCTTTGAGTGCCAATGATCCGTCAAAAAAAACCTGGTTAAATGTGCCGGCTGGGAGTGATTTTCCGATTCAAAATATTCCATTTGGGGTGTTCTTGACAAGGGATGACGTCATCACAATAGGCACCCGTATTGGAGATACTGCTATTGATTTAGGGGCTTTACATCAATTAGGTTATTTTGACGGCATCGAATTGACCGACGATATTTTTCTGCAAGATAGTCTGAATGATTTTATAGCAGATGGCCGCAAGACATGGCGACTGGTGCGCAACCGAATTTCAGATATTTTTCTAGAAAGCAATCCAGCATTAAGAGATCATAGCGCACATAAAAAAACGGTGCTTTTTGGATTGGATGAAATTGAAATGCAACTACCGGTAGATGTCGGGGATTATACGGATTTTTATGCCAGTAAAGAGCATGCGACAAATGTCGGATCCTTATTTCGTGATCCAGAACATGCCTTGCTCCCCAACTGGTTGCACATCCCCATAGGTTATCATGGACGCAGCTCGAGTATCGTACCAAGTGGGACTCCTATACGCCGACCCAATGGGCAGGTAGCACCAAAAGAAGGTAATGGCCCTGGGTTTGGTCCAACCAAGTTATTAGACTTTGAGTTAGAGATGGCCTTTATTACGACGGCAGCAAACGATTTGGGCAAACCAATACCTATAGAAGAAACAGCAGAATATATTTTTGGATTGGTACTCTTTAACGATTGGAGTGCCCGTGATATTCAAGGTTGGGAATACGTACCACTAGGGCCATTTTTGGGCAAAAACTTTGCATCAACTATCTCTCCATGGATCGTTACCTTAGATGCTTTAAATAGTTTTAGAGTTTCTGGCCCGAAACAGGATCCTACACCTCTGCCCTATCTGCAACAAGAAGGCGCCCATAATTATGATATCCACTTGCAAGCCAGCATAAAGCCGCACGGAGGAGAAGAGTCACTTGTGTGCCATTCTAACTTCAAATACATGTATTGGTCCATGGCCCAACAGTTGGCACACCATACGGTCAATGGATGCAATGTCCGAAGCGGAGACATGATGGGTAGCGGTACTATATCAGGACCAACTCCCGATAGTTACGGATCAATGTTGGAGCTCAGCTGGAAAGGACAGCGACCACTGACCTTAAGCGATGGCACGAAAAGAGCCTTCATTAATGATGGAGATACAGTGATCATGAGAGGTTACTGCGAAAACGACCAGGTCCGCATAGGTTTCGGAGAGTGCACAGGAGAGGTGCTTCCAGCAAGACCCCTATAAGACAAAAGTCCTAATGCCTCAATAAATTAATGACTTGATCCGCACTAACGCCCTGATGCGCACCATTCCAGAATACCTTTTGGTCACGAAGAATGATCAGTTGTGGACTCTCGTGACGCACTGACAAACTCTGGGCAATGTGATTCGATACATGACGATCTGCGATAAGGTCGTTGAAATACCACTGTCCTAAAGGAGAAAGAGCAGCCGCATGGGCTTCCAAATCTCTCAAGACCATTTTACTGATGATGCAACGTGTCGAGTGCTTGAAAAGGAATACATATGATTCATTTGATGCCGTTCTCGCTTGGTCAACAGCAAACTCAGTATGTAAAGGCTGCCATGGAAAACCTCCATCAGACCAGCCCGTTTCAGTCTTAGGACTTGACTTACGCCCAAAGTTAAATATGCTCATGTGTGCTTTTTAAGCCACAAAAATAAGCATTATTCTGGCATGGTAAGTAAGATTATAGACCTCTTGTAAAGGCGCTCATTTTCACAATTATCATATCAGGTATTGATCCAACTGTCTTTGTGACTTCTTCATATAACCCACCTGGCCTCCATCTGCAGGAGGCCATTTTTTTTTGCTCCAATTATATCAGTACTTTTGCCCTAAATATAGGTACATGATCGAAAACAAAATATTGGAAAGCAAGGCCATTGTCCGCTTTCAGGACTGTGACCCATTTAATCACCTCAACAACGCCGCATATCTCAATTATTTAGTCAATGCACGAGAAGATCAATTGATGGAAGCCTATGGCATTAATATATATGACACCGCTTCACTTGGCGGTAAAAGTTGGGTCGTTTCGAGTAATCAAATTGCCTATTTACGTCCAGCATGGCTGATGGAATCTTTGGTCATGCAGTCACAACTCTTGAGTTTTGACGACACAGAAACTTTGGTAGAATTGCGGATGTACGACAAAGATAAGGCTCAGTTAAAGGCGCTAATGTGGAGCACTTATGTCCATATCGATCTCACAACACAGAAAAGAACGCCCCACAGCAAAACACTCATGGAGTTGTTCGACTCGGCCTTAGCTCCAGTGATTGAATCCCACTTTGAGGCCAGAGCGGCAAGTTTTAAGAATCTTAAAAAACCCAAGAAATGATCCGTAAAAAAGTCATTATCCTAACTATTTTGGGGTTATTGGCCATGCTATTGTTTTGGTCAAAATCTGCCAATAATCATCAAGATTTATTCGCCGATTCAATCGCAACAGCCCAAGTAAAAACAGTCTACTATGGCATTAGGCACGCCGAAAAAGACAGGTCAAACATTAACGAAAATGACCCCGAACTCACCTCTACGGGCCTTGAACGCGCCAATCTTTGGGCCAAATATTTTGACAGTATTCCATTAAATGGCATCTATTCGACCAGTTACAAACGAACCCTACAAACCATCCTGCCCACTGCGGCATCACAAATCCTTGACCCCCGAATTTATGTGCCTGAAACCCTTATTGATTCCGCATTTATGACCACCACCAGAGGAGGCAATTGGTTGATCAGTGGACACAGTAACACCATGCCCGCCACCATTAATGCACTCATCCAAAGTGATTCTTTACAAGACATACCTGACCATGAGAACGGCAGACTCTACCGCGTAACGCTCTATCAAGGCAAAGCCTCTCTAGACATCACTACAATACCACTTAAAGCCAAAGAGCAACATTAACCGCCGTGAGGACTGCTGCACCTCTGTCGCACTCCCCATTTATATGACCAATCTTAATGCAAGGTCCACATGATATCTTAACAAGAATCTTCTTACTTTTGTCCTCATGGGACTGGCCAAAAACATTACAATAAAAAACCGTAAAGCGCGCTTTAACTACGAGGTTATGGATCGCTTTACTGCTGGCATTGTTTTGCGGGGCACGGAAATTAAATCCTTGCGCTCGGGGCAGGCCTCTATCGCTGAAAGCTTCTGCGAATTCAGCAACAACGAGTTGTTTGTGATCAACATGACCATCCAAGAATACAGTCATGCGACACATTACAACCATCAAGCCAAGTCCTCCAGAAAACTCTTGCTGCAGCGACGCGAGCTCAATAAACTCTTTAAGGCCGTCAAAAACACTGGACTCACTATTATTCCCATGGTTTTGTATATCAATGATCAAGGTTTGGCCAAAATGGAGATCGCTTTGTGTCGCGGAAAAAAACTGTTCGACAAAAGGGAAGTGCTCAAGGAAAGAGACAACAAGCGCGACATTAGTAGGATTAAAAAAATTCATAACACCTGATCACCATGGAACAAACCAATCCAAAACCTTCGCTAGGCTCTTCATCGGAACAAGATACGGCAATAGAGACACCTGTTATTTTGTCTTCAGAAATGCTTGATTCACTGGACCGTATGATTTATTGGGCGAAATTTTTGAGCATCGTGGGATTCATTGCCGTAGGACTTTTGATATTTGGGATGCTCACCATTATTTTTGTAGGTCAGTCCGTTTTTGGGGCAGAAGCACTGGGTTTGGGTTTTATCTATTTAGTCTTGGCTGCAGTCTATTTCATGCCAGTGTATTATTTGTTCAAATTTGCCCGTCATGGTCGCTTAGGACTTCAAAGCAAGAGCCAACATCATACCGATCAAGGGCTCATGTACCTTGCCGCACATTATAAGTTCATCGGTATCTTGGTCGTCGTCATGTTGTCTCTTTACGCCCTAGTTTTTATTGGCATTTTGGCCACAGGTTTCAGCGCCCTTTCTGCACTGAGCGCATAATAAGGGATGCCCTAGCGCATTTGTCGGTCGAAAATTGTATTTTCATACTCCGTAAAGGCTCTGCCTAACATTTATCTTATGAAAAAATACTTCACTGCATTGTGTATCGTTGCCTCGCTTCAACTCATGGCCCAGGATACTTTTTCAATTATCGCTTTGGATCCGGAGACCGGCGAAATTGGTTCTGCTGGAGCTTCATGCATCAATATTGTCAACAGTAATTGGGACACCTGGATCACTGATATCATTCCAGGGCGCGGTGGAGTCAATTCACAAGCATATGTCTGTATTCCTAATGTTAATTTAGAGGGGGCAATAGCGCGCATGGCAGAAAATTATAGTCCACAAGAGATCATCGATTGGCTCATGCTGAATGATGCCTGCGGTGCTCAAAATTTCAATCCAGACTATAGGCAATATGGCATTGTGGATTTTGATGGTATGGGCGGCACTCGTTCCGCCGGTTTTACAGGTCCCCTTACCGATGATTATAAAGAAGACCGTCAAGGAGCCACCTACAGCATACAGGGCAACATCTTGCTCAACGCCAGTGTCATAGACCAGATGGAAGAAAACTTTAACAACACTTCAGGAACACTAGCCGACCGGCTTATGGCAGCACTCCAAGGGGCAAATTTTCCTGGGGCCGACAGTCGTTGTTTGGCCAGTGGCACCTCTTCCAGAGCAGCCTATATGGTTGTTTATGGGCCAGATAATTTACCTGGGGCGCCAGATATTCGCCTGGTAGTTCCTGCCCAAACCAGCGGTATTGAACCCATTGATCTTTTGCAAGGGCTCTACGATGACCTGACTTTAGACCAGGGAAGCTTCTCTCCTGAACCAACTTTTCAGCTCTGGCCAAATCCAACCAAAGACTTTGTTGGTCTAAAAATTCCTGAAGCAGTGATTGCCCAAAGCATTGAAATCTTCGATATCAATGGCAAACAAGTATTGGAAAAATATGAGAATTTTGATCGTATTGATGCCCGGAAATTCAGGGCGGGACTTTATCTTATAAAGGTTTACACCAATAAAGGACGCTACTTCATAAAATTCATCAAACAGTAGCGCACTAAGCTTACCATTCGCGCATCTTATTTAATTCTTCCTCTTTTCTAAGCTCCCCCTGCGAAATGACTTTCAAAAAAGACGGGTGTTGTTCGATACTGTATTGGATTTTTTCAACAATATCGTCTATGGTATCCTTGTCGTAATCTATATCTAGGGGCTGCTTGATTTCCATAGATTGCAGAATACCGCGTTTTTTGATGCGCAATCCCTTCTTGTCAAAGGAGCGGCGAAATCCATCGATGACAATTGGCACAACGACAGGTTTGTTTTGTTTGATGATGTGTGCTGTACCTCTTCGGATAGGCCTCCAGGGTGTGGTGGTGCCTTGTGGGAAAGTAATGACCCAGCCATCATCTAAGGCCAGATTGATGTTGTTCAAGTCACTCATTTTGACCTGCCTATTGACTTCCTGACCTTTTGCGCGCCATGTGCGATCGATGCTCACAGATCCCGCATAGGCCAGTATCTTAGGCAATAAGCCAGACTGCATCGTTTCTCGAGCAGCAACAAAATAAAGATTCATCTTGGGTTGCCATAGGTAGCCAATGTTTTTGATATTGTCTACTCGGCCACTCAAACTGGCATTAAAGACATGAAACATGGCGACGACATCTGCAAAATATGTTTGATGATTTGAGACAAACAAAACATTGCTTTCTGGCAAATTTTTGATGATTTCACTGCCCTCAATCTGCAGTTGATTAAAACCTTTAAAACGCCGATGGCTCAAAGAACCGAATATCCGTATCAGCCACTTCTTAAGAAAGAGGATGTGTCCAAACGGATTTCTTTTAAATAGTCCCATAGGCTTTAGGCAAAGGCTTTCTCTAGAATTGAGGGCAAATATATGAAAATGCCCTCATATATTGGGTTTGATCATTAATCTTACCTCACTCAGCATCATTGCCGTAGCCCCCCAAACGAATTGGCCTTGTAACCTATATGTGGGTGTGGTCACAATACCAGCATATGTCGTTTCTATGCGCTGTGTAGATATAATGGTGTCTTGCATCAATTCACTTAAAGGCACTTGAACAATTTCATCGACCTCTAAAACCTCTCGCGAAAATTCTGGCGTGGCCCTCGTATAACCGATAAAGGGCTGCACCCAATAATGGCTTGGAGGGATGTAAACTTTAGTTATTGGACGCAGTATCTCGATGCTGTTGCGCGCAACCCCCACCTCTTCTTCACATTCTCTGAGTGCAGTCGCCGCCAAATCCAAATCATCTGATGAGACACGACCACCGGGAAACGCCATTTGACGCGCGTGCACACCCTTGTCATCACTGCGGCGGATCATTGCAAAACAAACCTGCCCATGACGGTCTGGATAAAACAAGCACAAAACCGCCGCCCACTGTGGTGGTGGGTGGTCACTGATGGCCTTATTGAGGAAGTTTTTTCGAAACTCTGGGGTCATTTGGAGTTGGCCATCGAACCCAGGCAAAGACATTTTTCCTATTTTTGGCAATACATCTAGAAAATTCGAAAACTCCATTGAACTATATCAAAATCATTAACATACTATTTCTGGCCATCCTTTTGACCTCTTGCAAAGACTCTGTGCCCAAGAGCACAAACACGGGCACATCGGCAATAAAGACAACTAAAGATACAACAAGTCGATACAACAACGTGCAAGCCGTTAAAGCCAAAACACCGCGAACCACCTTAACCCAAGAAAACCATGAGGACATTCTGTTGGCCTTTGGCTCAAGTATGACCCAGAGTAAGGTCGTCCTGCACACCACCTTAGGGTCCTTAACTATTGAGCTCTTTGACGAAACACCTTTGCACCGTGCTAATTTTTTGTATTTGACCCAAAGCGGTTATTTTGATGATACTTTTTTTCATCGGGTAGTCAAAGACTTTATCATTCAAGGAGGCAATAGTGACCTGGTCAGCACTGCACGCAAACGCAAACAAATTGGCCCCCGTTATCGCCTAGCCTCAGAAGTAAATCCCCTCAGAAAACACACCTACGGTGCGGTGTCCGGGGCCAAAGAATACCGCAAGAATAAAGAAAAAATGTCTGCACCCTATGAATTTTTCATTTTCATTGGACCAGATATAAGTGCACGGCACCTCAATGGCGAATACACTATTTTTGGCCAGGTCATTGAAGGCATGGATGTTGTGGAGCGCATCGCTGATCTGCCCACAGATTCAGGTGAATGGCCCAAAACAAATGTCTTTATTCGCGCTGAAATCAAAGACTAAGAATCAATACGGGACGTATAGTGATTAGTTTTTTCTTTTAAAACCACAATTACATATCAATTATTATTATCGAATATATACCTTTGTACCAAAGATTTATCAATGACGATTACACAACTTAAATATGTTTTGGCTGTAGCAGAATATCAGAATTTTACGAAGGCTGCTGAGCACACTTTTGTGACCCAACCCACACTGAGCATGCAAATACAAAAACTCGAGGAAGAACTCGATATTTTGGTTTTTGACCGGACTAAAAAACCCATTGAACTCACTGCTGTAGGACATAAAATAGTGGCTCAAGCCCGACAAATTGTCGATGAGGCTACCAGAATGCAAGATGTTGTGGACCAAGAAAAGGGTTTTATTGGCGGGGTATTTAAACTCGGTATCATTCCTACTGTGATGCCCACACTATTGCCCATGTTTTTGAAATCTTTTACCAAGCGTTTTCCCAAAGTACAACTCAGCATAGAAGAGCTTTCAACAAAAGAACTCATGGAGCGTCTTGTCGAAGGACATCTCGATGGTGCTATAGCGGCAACACCATTGCATGATGAGCGCGTCATCGAGCGCCCTTTATATTATGAACCTTTCGTGGGCTATGTTCCAGAACACCATCGTTTATTTTCCAAAAAAGAAATCATTCCTTCTGATCTGGAACTCGAGGACATGTTGCTGCTCAAGGATGGTCATTGTTTTCGCGAAGGTGTAATGAATCTCTGCCAAACCTCAAAAAAATCGCGGGTTGATGGTTTTGAATTGACCAGTGGCAGTTTCGAAACCCTTGTCAAACTGACGCATGAAGGTCTCGGGATGACCCTACTCCCCTATTTACATTCTATCGATTTAGACGCATCACACGGACGCTATCTTCGTCATTTTGAAGCACCAGCTCCAGCACGTGAAATCAGTCTCATATACCCAAAAAGTGCTTTGAAGCTGCAGATCATCGATGCACTACATCAAGTCATTAAAGGAATCATACGCGGTGCGATAAAATTCCAAGATGTAAAAATAATAGATCCGAAGTAAGCGGTGCGGTTATGCTTATTTTGGTTTGATGCACTTCATTAATTTGGGATGCCGCTTGACCCATATGGCCAACCACAAATCCAATTCATGCTGCTCGGAGGGCAACAGCCGTTTTCTGGCTTTTTTCAATTCTAATGAAAATAAAAATGTACTAAAGCTTACTTTTTTGAGAACAGCTTTGGTATAACGAAACATTGCTCGAGCCATGGTGATTGGAATAAAAGAGAGCGTAGTTTTGGATACAGGCGCGATATTTTGTGGTAAGATACAAAAAATATCAAGCCCCTAAACGTGCCTCAAGACCAATAGCGCAGATTAAACCCTAGAAGCGGCCCTGGGTTTGACCGACCAATTAAAGCAAAACTCTGCCACTTGATCTCCATGGGCATCCTTACCAATCGCAATAAGATCAAAAACTTCTCCTTCTCCTGAGAATATCGCTTTTTTGACGTGCTCCTGGACTTTTTGACCTTGTTCACAAGTGAAATGTACCTGGCCTCTCGCCTTTTTCGTAAAACGTCCTTGGACACCAACCAAAAGCATAGACATAGACACTTGATTCTTGTTGATTTCATTAATCACCAAGAGACCAGAGGCCAATTCAGCCGCCATTCCTTGAACAGCCCAGAATAATGAGCGGAATGGATTTTGATTGATCCAGCGCAATCGCAATCTTGTGCGCACACATTGCGCTGAAATATGGTCCACCCGAACCCCACAGAAAAACGCTGCTGGTAATTTCAATAATAAATAGACATGTACTTTGCGCAAACTGATTTATTAAAAAGACAGAACAAAAATACACAATTCTGTCGTGTGTTAAATAATTATTAATTTAGTACTATGTATTACATAATACTGTTTATAAAATACATATATTTGCCCCATAAGTAATAAACGATATGGCCATGGCGCACGATCACTTTTTTTTGAGCATCATTTTCACGCTTTGCCTGCTTGGCGTCACAAGCCTCTCGCGACATGAAATCAAGGAGTCATTGCATCATAGACCAATGCACTTGCACAACGGTTTTATCACTAGTGGCCAAATTAAAGGGGCGCACCTAGTGAGTCCCAAAGAATATGATCTTGGCCGATATAACGACACACTATGAACATTGAAAACACAAAAGCGCAAATGCGCAAAGGCGTCTTAGAATATTGCATCCTAACAGTGTTGAGAGACGGCGAAGCCTATACCAGTGATCTTTTACAGGCGCTGAAAGAGGCCAAAATGATCGTCGTCGAAGGCACAATTTATCCGCTTTTGACCCGGTTAAAAAATAGCGGATTACTGCAATACCGATGGGAAGAATCCACTAGTGGTCCTCCGCGAAAATACTATCAACTGACCTCTTCAGGCGAAGAATTTTTAAATGAACTTAACGAAACTTGGCTCGAACTTAATCAAGCGGTCAAGACCCTAACTAAATCCAAAAAATAATAATGAACAAAACAGTCAACATCAACTTAGGAGGTGAGTTTTTTCATATTGACGAAGACGCATTCGCCGAACTCAAACGCTATCTGGACGCTGTCCGGGCTTCATTAAACCAAGACGAATCGATCGAAGAAATCATCAGTGACATCGAATCGCGGATCGCAGAATTATTTGTCGAACTTTTACCAAATCCCAAAAGTGTTGTGACCAAAAGCCAAATAACACAGGTTATTGACATTATGGGGCAGCCAGAAGAATTTGACACGGACGAACCTGCCGATCAAGAACATCAAAACCGAAAAGCCACCCCAAAAGAACTATACCGAGATCAAGACAATAAATACATCGCAGGTGTAGGCTCCGGGCTTGGCCACTATTTGGGTATTGACGCTCTTTGGGTTCGCCTGATTTGGTTATTGCTGACTATTTTTTCAAGTGGGTCATTTATCTTGATTTACATTTTGTTTTGGATCCTGGTTCCTGCAGCGGATTCGACCAGTCAAAAACTTAAAATGAAGGGACAACCCATCAATATTTCTAATATTGAACGACGCTTCAAAGAGGGCTATGACAACATCAGCGATTCGGTCAAGTCTATGGACTACAATAAATATGGTGATCAGGTCAAAAAAAGTAGTCATAGGTTTTTTGAAGCCATCGCTAAGGCCTTAGTCATAATGGCAAAAATCATCGGAAAGATCATAGGTTTAATACTTGTGGTCTTGAGTTTAGGGACGATTTTAAGTATGGCCATTGGCTTCTTTTCGGTAGGCACTATCGAATTCTGGGGCCAAGGCAACCTCATTGACTACCTTCATGCCGTAAATGGCTACAACGCTCCTATTTGGGTCATTTTTGCCCTTATATTTGTAGCGCTTGGCCTACCGTTTTTGGTCCTTTTTATTGTGGGACTTAAACTGCTGCTGCCGCACTTGCGGTCTATAGGTTGGACAGCAAAGGTCATTATTTTCTTGATTTGGCTCAGTGCCCTCATCAGCTTAGTTATTGTTGGCGTTCAGAGCATGACGCGAAATGCCATCACTGGGAGCTTTGAACGAGAAATTCCACTCCAAATGACCAAACAAGACACGCTAATTCTGGCGATGAATAAAAATTATGTTGCCCGCAATGACCACCGTAGGCAAGATGATTTCAAGATAAGAATGCTTGACGAAGGTCAAAAATCAATCATCAATCAAGATGTCCGATTAGTCGTTCGTTCAACATCAAAAACCGAAGGATTTGTTCAAATAAATGCCTATGCCGATAGCCACTCCTTAGACGACGCTCAAGCGAAAGCCCAACTCATAGACTACCGCATTTCGTTAAGCGACAACAAATTGCTCATCGATCCCAATTGGACAACACCAATCGAAAACAAATACAGAAATCAAAAGATTGACGTTATTGTCTATCTCCCAACAGGCAGCGTTTTCTGGGCAGATCAAAACACACACTCCTATCACCAAAATGCAAAGCGCTATCAAGATATTTTGATTTCTGGAAATGAGGGGCACTATCTAAAAGTCATGGACCAGGAAGCACTTTGCTTAGATTGCAAAAATGATGGTCTGGTCATTAAGTCAGAAGACTAGCTCAATAGTTTCACAAAATAAAACAGTCAAAACAACCAACAACATTTAACCCACCGTACTATGAATTCCATTAAATATAAATTACTTGTAATACTTATGCTCTTATCAGGATACACACAAGCCCAAAAGCTGAAAGAAAAAGATGTCCTCGGCCAATGGTCCTTGTCTATTGATATTGACGAAAAAATAAAAGAGGATACTGAGGACCTCGGGACTATGGAGCGCCTATTGGCTCGAGGGATTTCGGGTTTTGTTCAAGAAGTTCTCGACGTCATTGACATGACTTTTATCTTTGAGCCTGATGGTGTCGTCCATCTTACTGTTCGAGTGCCCACAGAAGAAAAAGTTCAAAAAGAAACGCTCACATGGGCCATCAATAAAGAGGGCTTTTTGATCATCGATGAATTCAAGTCAGAAGAACAGCAAATAAATTTTGATGCGTTATGGCAATTAGATGGTGAAGTGTTGCAGGCTTATGACCGAGAAACTAGAGAAAAAGAAAGTTTGACTCTTTCAAGAATCTAAGCGCCCGATGCTTCATGCGCTCTCTAAAGTAGCCAAATAGCGCTCAGCATCTAATGCGGCCATACAACCGGTACCAGCAGCTGTAACCGCCTGACGATACTCTTTGTCCTGAACGTCACCACAGGCAAATACACCTGGCATATTGGTCTTGGTGGATTTGCCTTTGGTCATTAAATAACCAGTATCATCCATATCTAGCTGTCCTTTAAAGATGTCCGTATTGGGCTTATGCCCAATCGCGATAAATAAACCCGTAATGGCAATGTCCTCTTTCACTCCAGTTTGGTTATTGACCATGCGCAAACCCTCTACAACCATATCACCCAAGACTTCATCTACTTCAGTATTGTAACGAACATCTATATTGGGCGTCGCCGTAACACGGTGCTGCATGGCCTTTGAAGCACGCATAGCATCTTTACGCACAAGCATGGTCACCGATTTACATATATTGGCTAGATAAGTTGCTTCCTCGGCAGCAGTGTCACCAGCGCCAACAATAGCGACATCTTGACCCTTATAGAAGAATCCATCACAAACCGCACAGGCAGAGACCCCACCACCACGTAGTTTTTGCTCACTGGGTAAGCCCAAATATTTGGCCGTCGCACCAGTTGAAATGATGATGCTTTCTGCGGTGAGTTCAATAGAATTATCGACCGTCACCCGATGATGGCCTCCAGGCTCATGGCTAAAATCAACAGCCGTCACCATGCCGATGCGCACATCTGTACCAAAACGTTCAGCTTGCTGCTGAAGTTGAACCATCATGGTTGGTCCATCAATACCTTCTGGATAGCCAGGAAAGTTATCTACTTCAGTGGTAGTGGTGAGCTGCCCACCGGGCTCTAAACCAGTATATACGACGGGTTTCAGGTCCGCACGTGCTGCATAAATTGCAGCAGTATAACCAGCAGGACCGGATCCAACAATAAGGCATTTGATGTGTTCTATAACTTGAGACATGGTTCAGATTATTTAATTTCAATGAGCGTAAAAATAGGGACTTTACTTCAGAAATGAAGTGAAAAGTTATCAAGATATCCTTGAGTAATTGTTGACTAATCATGCGCATCAGGTATCTTTGTAAAGTCCTTAAAAAACGACTATGAAAAAAAGTTTTCAAGACCTTTTGGCGTCACACTCTCTAGTTTTGGTTGATTTTTTTGCCACATGGTGCGGGCCTTGCAAAACCTTAGCACCAATATTGTCGCAAGTCAAGCAAGAGCTCAAAGAGGACATCATGATCATAAAAATTGATGTCGACAAAAACCCCACTTTGGCAGGACGTTATCAAGTCAAGGGTGTTCCCACACTGATCGCTTTCAAGGAGGGGCGACAGGTTTGGCGCACCTCTGGAGTTCTACAAAAGCAGGCGATCATTGACCATGTCACCAAGGCCGTATGAGTTGTGCTAGAATGACCAAATGAGGTCAAGTTTCATATTCCGCCCCTGAGCAGTGTACCCGTATAGAGGAGAGGCATCGGCATCCAGCACATTGCTTAAGGTCACCGTTGCGGTCATGCAGGACGTCAAGGTCACTTGATATATCAAATCAATCCATTGGTATTCCGGGAGGTCTAACTCCTGGGCACTAAAAGTGGTGCTGTCGTAATAACGATCAAGTCGTTGCCCCGTGTACAACCATTGTAATCTCCACTGTTCTTGAGCATTGGCCTTTAAATCAAGGCCAGCAGTCACCTTGTATCGTGGGATGCGCAAAAGATCCTTTTGCACGATGTGCGTGTAATTGCCCGTCCAGCGTATTGATTTATTGATTGGCCATAAAAATTGAGACTCAAAACCCGACACATAACGCACGCCTATGGTGTTGTCATAAGCATATTGATAGGTTTCTGGGTTGATCAAGAGAAAATCTACCCGTTGTTTTTCTCGTCGCTCGAAGTAAACAAAAGACCACCTAAAACCGTGATTATTTGTGACTTCTGACCCAAACTCTTGGGTAGCATTAGATTCTGGAACTAATGCGTCATTACCATAGACGGGGTCAAATAATTGATACAGTGAAGGCGTAATGAACGCTGTGCTGTACCCATAAAATAGTTTGAGTTGCGTTTCCTTGTTGATGTCCACGTTATAGGACGGATTAATTTGATAGACCCATTGCGCTCCATACCGCTGGTGCCAATGGTAGCGCGCTCCTGACTGAAGACTCCAACCTTTTTCACTCCGCCAGTGCACATTGACATAAGGGTCAAAGAAATAAAAATTAGCCTCATCCTCAGAAAGATAAGTATTGTCCTGAGCTCCTGGCAGGAGTTCACCCACCGACATCCGCGCAAATCCGCCTTGTGTGCCAAGCACTCCAGAAATACTTTTAGACAAACGATGTGTTGCATATTGATCGAAATTATAACCAGTACCTTGGTATCGGGTCACATCATCAGTATGGATTGTTCGCGTAGTTTTATTCCATTGGTCATTAAATGCATAGGATCCATTTTTAAAGTCCCATTTGAATCTACCACCAGTACGGAGTTGTTCTGTTTTGCCATAATATGGTTTTTCCGTGTAATCAAAACCATCGAATTCGTAATCAAAGACATCATAAGAGATGAATTGGCCCATAGAAATATTTCGGTGTGGCTGGTAACTAAGGTCCGTCTTTATGGCTCTTTGTGACACACCATCTTGCTGCGAAAAAACATTTTGATTAAATGGCGTTACGGCGGACAAACCCCTATACTGAGCATCAGAGCCCTCTATCCTGATGCGCCAATGGCCTAAATTGCGGGATAAAGACAATTGCCTATTCAAAGCAAGGCCACTGAGTGGGCGATCCTTTGGTGCTCGATTAGTTCCTATTTGGTGGGTGAAATTTGCCGCCCATCCATTTTTGCTTGATTTTTTAGTTGTTATGGAGATGACGGCGGTCGCTGCACCACTGCCATATAAAACACTCGCAGCCCCTTTTATCACCTCAATAGAGGCCACTTGATCCATGGGCAATAAACGCAAATCAAAATCTGAAGCAATCTGTGATGGATCACTGATGACTGCGCCATCTATCATGACCAAAACTTGCCGATTGTTACCGCCACGTGCATACATGCCAAGGTTTTGTCCCGGGTGCCCTGTACTGCCGTTAAATTCAAAACCAGAAATTCGATTGAGCACAGAGGCCAAAGAAAAACCACTCAACAAACGCAATTCTTCTTGAGTGATCTGCACCGATACGCGGCCACTTTCACGTCGGTCCAATTTTAATTTGGCGGCAAGAAAAACAGAATCCAGTTGTTGGGTTTGCAACAAAGAATTTTGGGCCAAACTCGTTAAAGAAAAAATTAAAAGCAGCAATAACGCAGTATATTTCATTAGAAAAATAATATACGGGTGTCTGGAGCTACTGAGCTATTGCAAAGCATAGCGTTGTAAGGCCAAACCTTTATCCCGAAAGTTAGACAATAATTGTTATGGCAGGTCTCCTGGCTCACCACTTACCACTCTCCTTCCCACGATAAACGCAGTGGATTTAGTCGAGTAGGCTCCTATTCGAGCGGGCTTACAGTTGCGGGAACAGCTCCGGATTTCAACCGGATTCCCTTTTCATTTTTCCGCGAAACGGAAAAAACCAATAACCGTTCAAAAATACACCATTATTAGTCCTCGAGCCCATTATTTATTTTATTTTTGATTATGAAATATTTTGGCCTTATTGCAGTGATTTTGACATGCCTCTTGGGCTGTTTGTCATCCAGTAAGAGAGTGGTCACCCCAACACAAACCGTTGCCTCTTCAATGGCATATGCCAAAGGTTTTGACTTGATCATCCATGATGACTTCACTGAGATTTTGATCAACGAGCCTTGGCCAGGAAGCACCTCTCAACTCCATTATGCCTTGGTCGGCAAGAATCAATCTACAGACCTCGAAGGTAACTTTGATCAAGTCATAGAAGTGCCGATAAACCATATTGTAGTGACCTCAACCACACACATTCCGGCCCTAGAACTTTTGGACGTCACTCATACGCTTCAAGGCTTTCCAAATCTTGACTATATTTCGTCCCCTAAAACAAGAGAGCGGGTTGATCAAAACCTTGTACTGGAGTTAGGGCAGAACGAAGCATTAAATATTGAACTGCTCCTTCAAGCCAAGCCTGATGCCATCGTGACCTTCGCTGTAAGTGGCGCTCAAAACCAACTCACACTACTTCAGGAAAATGGTGTGCCCATACTCTACAACGCCGACTGGACCGAAACTCACCCTTTGGGCAAGGCGGAGTGGATCAAGTTCTTTGGAGCCTTGTTTGACCAATCTGCACGTGCGGATAGTATTTTTCAATCCATCACGACGAACTATCTGCAGGCCAAGGAGGCGGCAGCGCGTCAAGAGCAGAGACCGTCTGTTCTGAGTGGTGCGCTTTATAAGGATGTCTGGTACCTCCCTGCAGGCGAAAGTTGGGCTGCTCAATTTATTGACGATGCGAATGGATCCTACATTTATCAAAACAGCAAAGGGACCGGGAGTTTACAGCTCAGTATTGAAGAAGTTTTGGCTGCAGCGCAACAAACCGATATTTGGATTGGCCCCGGGCAATTCACCAGCTACCAACAACTGGAAGAGGCCAACCAAGTCTACACGCTTTTCGCTCCCTTCCAAAAAGAAGAAGTTTATACTTTTGGCTTGAGTGTGGGGCCAACAGGAGGGTTACTTTATTTTGAATTAGCAGCTATGCGGCCAGATTTGGTGTTGCGCGACCTTATTTCGATATTTCATCCCGCGTTATTGCCGGAGCATCAACAAGTTTATTTTAAACCGATTAACCCCTGATGCTTCAAGGCCTGAAATACAAATTCATTTTGCTGCCGTTTTTGGTGCTCCCTTTGGTCATGGTCCTGAGTTTAAGTTTAGGGTCGGTATATATACCATTTGGATCGGTCATCAAAATTCTATTGGGCCTTGGAACTGATGATCTGACCTGGTCCTACATTATTCATGACTATCGATTGCCAAAAACCATCACGAGTATCTTAGCCGGAGGCGGTTTAGCCATATCAGGCCTTTTGATGCAAACACTTTTTCGCAACCCATTGGCAGGCCCTTATGTTTTGGGCATCAGTAGCGGTGCCAGTCTCGGTGTGGCTATAGTTGTTCTTGGCTCTTCAGCCATTGGAGGCGTTTTTGGACAGGCCTTATCAACGCCATGGGGATTGGTCATCGCCTCAGGCCTTGGAAGTTTTTCCGTGCTGCTGGCGGTGGTTAGTGCCTCACTAAAAATAAAAGACACCATGACTTTACTGATTATAGGCCTTATGTTTGGCAGCTTAAGCGGTGCCTTAGTAGGGGTTTTGAGTTATTTCAGTAGTGCCGAAAAACTACAGCAATTTGTCTTTTGGTCCTTTGGCAGTCTTGGGAGCTTGTCCTGGTCATCTGTTGCGCTCCTGAGTATTTGTTCAGTTTTGGGCCTCATTATTGCCGTGGGATCGATCAAATCAATGAATGCCCTCTTGTTAGGTCCCAATTATGCAGAAAGCATGGGAGTATCTCTAAAAAAAACAACCTTCAAACTCGTGTTGGCTACAAGCATATTGGCAGGAAGTATTACCGCATTTACGGGCCCCATTGCCTTTGTTGGATTAGCAGTACCGCATATCGTCCGGCAATTTACCCGTACTGCTGATCATAGAATAATGCTTCCGACTGTTTTTTTGTGGGGCAGCATCATCCTATTGTGCTGCGATGCAATTGCACAAGTCCCTTTTCACTCAACAACATTACCCATTAACGCCATCACTTCTCTTGTGGGTGCTCCTGTGGTCATTTGGCTATTGTGGCGTAAAAAAAATATAATGTTCTGATATGGTGGATGTGCAAAATTTAAAAATTGGCTATCGTGGAAAATCTGGCCCTATATTTTTGTCAGAAATTCATGATTTCAATCTACAACCTGGATCGTTGACCGCTCTTGTTGGGCCCAATGGTATTGGCAAATCGACACTCTTACAAACTTTGAGCGGAAGCATCGACCCTTTGGCGGGCACCCTTACAATGCGAGGGCTTGTTTTATCTCAGATGACACCGCATCAGCGGTCCAGACAACTGAGTTTAGTCCTGACCAAAAGTCAGCATTCTCAGCAATTGATGGTTGAAGAATTCGTTAGCCTAGGCCGCCTACCCTATGCCAACTGGGTTGGTGCGCTCCAGCAAGAAGACAAATCCATGATCCTTAAAGCGCTTGAGGCAACGGATCTCATCTCATTGCGCTACAAAAAATGCGGTGATATAAGTGATGGCGAAATGCAACGGGTCGCTATAGCGCGAGCCCTGGCGCAAGACACACCAATTATTTTGCTCGACGAGCCCACGACACATCTTGATTTGCACCACAAGGCTCTTGTTTTGAAATTACTCAAAGATTTAGCGACAAAACACCAGAAAGTCGTGCTTTACGCCACGCATGATATAGAACTGGCCCTCGACATTGTGGACAAAATATTGTTAATGACCACAAAGTCAGGACAATTGTTGACACCAAATCAATTGATTGAAGAAAAACATCTCGATCACCTATTTCCAAAAGAACATGTTTATTTCGATCCAAAGACCAAACGATTTTCAATGAAGGATTGATTATCTTTAACACACCAACTCAATACTATGTCTGAAACCAACTTGGCCATTACTTTAGCCCTGGGAATTGCAGGATTTTTCTTAGGACGTTATTTGTCGCAACTCAAACAAAAAGGCGAGTATTCTTTATTAAAGGCCCAACTCGATCAAGAACAAAATACAGGTCGCCGTCATCATGAAGATTTATTGACCCTGCAAAGAGAGAAAGAACAAGTGCAGGAACAACTGATCAGAACGCAGGCCAACAACGATCATCTTACTGCAAAATTAAGTGATCAAAAAAAGGAATTAGAACACATTCAAGAGCGTTTTACCAGCGAATTTGAAAACCTGGCTCAGAAAATTTTAGACGCCAAAAGCGAAAAATTCACCAAACAGAATAAGGAAAGCCTGAATCATGTGCTCAAACCCTTGCAGGAGAAAATTGAGCAATTTGAAAAAAGAGTGGAATCGACCCACAAAGACAACATTGATTACCACGCTTCGCTGAGACAGCAGATCATTGGTCTGACTCAGCTCAATGAACAAATGAGTCGCGAGGCCACGAATTTAACTAAAGCATTAAAAGGGGACAGTAAACTGCAAGGGAATTGGGGAGAGCTAGTGCTGGAAAGAGTGCTCGAAAAAAGTGGATTAGAAAAAGACCGTGAATACTACGTCCAGCAGAGCTTTACCACTGACACAGGTCAGCGTGTTTTGCCCGACGTGGTATTGCACTTGCCCGAAGGCAAAAAAATGATCATTGACTCAAAGGTCTCTTTGACGGCTTATGAACGCTTTGTCAACGCTGAAGACCAAAATGAACAAGGTCAGCAACTTAAAGAGCATGTTGGATCGTTGAAAAAACACGTTGAGCAACTCGGCGCCAAAAATTATCATGATTTATATGACATCGAAAGCCCTGATTTTGTCCTTTTGTTTGTGCCTATAGAGCCCGCGTTTGCTGTCGCTCTGAATCATGACAACTCATTATATAATTGGGCCTTTGAAAAAAATATAGTCATAGTGACCCCTACAACTCTTTTGGCGACCCTAAGAACAATTGACAGTATGTGGACCAATGAAAAGCAGCAACAAAATGCTATTGAAATCGCAACTCACGCTGGGCGTTTGTATGATGCCTTTGTGCGTCTTAGTGATGATTTACTTAAGGTCGGTGAACAAATGGACCGCGCCAAGGGCACCTATGCCGATGCCATGAACAAATTATCTGAAGGCAAAGGCAATTTGGTCGGCCGCGTGGAACGGTTAAAGAAATTAGGCGCCAAAGCCAGCAAACAGCAAAACGAAAAGTTACTCAAGCGGGCCACAGATCACGATTTACTCGATCAATGATCTATGGCGTCTGAGCCATTTTGAATGGCGGTAGTCTGTATTATCGCTTCGCGACCTTTACGGCAATAGATTGGTCGTTATGGTGCAAAACAACAATGTAAATGCCGGAAGCATAACCATTCATCTGAATTGAACCAGAGGTGCCTGAAAGCAAACCAGATTGTTGTTGCACACCAAGAATGTTGTAGACCTCAAAAGATGTGAGGGACAATAATGATTGGACCATCAATTGCTCAGAGGTCTGATTCATTAAGGTCGTGACATTCTTTTGAAATTTGTCACCAATTGATAGCCCCTCCTCTACTGTAATCACGCCAAACATACTTGAAGCATGAGGTGTACAGACATAACCATTGACACCAACTTCTGTAAAAGTATAAGAAAACGTAGTGCCAAGTCCGCCTAACAAACCACTGTCGAATGATTCCTGCGCATCACTGTTACTGGTCACTGTGTGGTTCAGTGTATCTGTCCAAGTCCACTCTACTGTGTCCCCTGGCTCTATAGTCAAAGATGCTGCTGCACCATTGATTCCGATCGCCCAATCAAGGCCATAAGTTTGCTGCGCCATCAATGGTGATCCAAAGCAAAAAATAACGAGACAAAATAAATTCATTGAGTTTTTCATTTGTGTTTTTTTTATTTATTTAAATACATTTTTCTTCGTGAGTAGATTTCATAAAATTCATCATCCTGAAGACTGTCAATAAACAAAATACTTTCACCCGTGCTCTTCATTTCGGGCCCTAATTTCTTGTCTACATTCGGGAATTTATTGAAACTAAACACCGGTTGCTTAATGGCATATCCTTCTAACTGTGGATTAAAATCAAAATCCTTAACACGATGTGTTCCCAGCATAAGTTTAGTGGCATAGTTCACGTAAGGCTCACCATAGGCTTTAGCAATAAAAGGCACCGTTCTCGAGGCTCTAGGGTTGGCTTCAATGATGTATACTTTGTCGTCTTTGACGGCAAATTGAATGTTGATCAGACCTACCGTGTTAAGCGCCTTGGCAATTTTAACCGTGTGGTCTTTAATTTGCTGCATCACCGCATCACTAAGGTCAAATGGTGGCAGTGTAGCATTTGAGTCCCCTGAATGTACGCCGCAAGGCTCGATATGCTCCATAATGCCGATAATGTAAACATCTTCACCATCGCTAATGGCATCTGCCTCTGCCTCGATCGCACCATCTAAATAGTGGTCAAGAAGTAGTTTATTGTTCGGTATTTTACGCAATAAATCAACCACGTGCTCCTCAAGCTCGCGCTTATTGATCACAATCTTCATGCCCTGACCACCCAAAACATATGATGGACGGATCAATAAGGGGAAGTCCAATTGATCGGCTAGTGCAAGCGCCTGATCTGTTGTTTCGGCAGTACCAAATTCTGGATAAGGGATGTCATTTTCTTTCAATAAATTAGAAAAACTGCCTCGATCTTCTGCCAAGTCTAAAGACTGGTAGCTGGTGCCCATGATCTTAATGCCGTAACGGTCTAATTTCTCGGCCAACTTCAATGCCGTCTGACCGCCAAGCTGCACAATGACCCCTTCAGGTTTTTCGTGGCGAATAATGTCGTAAATGTGTTCCCAGAAAACAGGCTCGAAATAAAGCTTGTCCGCCACATCGAAATCTGTAGACACTGTTTCAGGATTACAATTGATCATGATGGTTTCATAACCGCACTCAGCAGCAGCCAAAACACCATGGACACAACAATAGTCAAATTCAATACCTTGCCCAATACGGTTAGGCCCTGATCCCAAAACTATAATTTTCTTTTTGTCTGTAACAGCACTGTCATTCTCTACAAACCGCCTTCCATCTGTGGTCTGTATTTCATTCTCAAAAGTTGAGTAGTAATAAGGCGTTTCAGCACGAAACTCTGCGGCACAAGTATCTACCAACTTATATACCCGCTGGATATTCATCTCAATACGCTTGTTGTATACTTCGCTCTCCAAACATTTCAACATATGTGCAATCTGGCGATCGCCATATCCTTTTTGTTTGCCCTCGAGCAATAAAGCGCGCGGTATGGTCTCTAATGTATGAGTGGCAATTTCCTTTTCCAAAAGATATAGTTCCTCGTATTGCTTGAGGTACCACATGTCTATTTTGGTGATTTCATGGATACGACTCAAGGGCATCCCCATTTGAATCGCATCATAAATCACAAAAACACGGTCCCAACTGGCGTGGGTGAGTTTATCAATAATTTGGTCGTAATCTCTATAACTCTTGCCGTCTGCTCCTAATCCATTGCGCTTGATCTCTAAGGATTGTGTGGCTTTGTGCAACGCCTCTTGAAAACAGCGTCCAATACCCATTACCTCACCTACTGCCTTCATTTGAAGTCCTAGCGTACGGTCAGCACCCTCAAATTTGTCAAAATTCCATCGCGGGATTTTAACAATCACATAGTCAAGTGTGGGTTCAAATAATGCAGAAGTACTCTTGGTAATTTGGTTGTCGAGTTCGTCTAAATGATAACCGATGGCCAATTTAGAAGCGATTTTGGCGATAGGATAACCTGTCGCTTTTGAGGCCAAAGCTGATGAACGCGATACTCTTGGATTGATTTCTATGGCAATGATGTCCTCATTTTTGTCAGGACTCACGGCGAATTGTACATTACAACCTCCGGCAAAATCACCAATACTGCGCATCATTTTGATGGCCATGTCTCTCATGCGTTGGAATGTGGTGTCACTCAAAGTCATGGCTGGCGCTACAGTAATAGAATCTCCTGTGTGGATGCCCATAGGATCCATATTTTCTATGGTACAGATGATCACCACATTGTCATTACTATCCCGCAATAATTCGAGCTCATATTCCTTCCACCCCATCATTGCTTTATCAATCATCACCTCGTGAATAGGAGACACCTCTAAACCACGTTTGAGCAATTCATCAAAATCTTTAGGGTCATAGACGATCGACGCGCCAGCACCACCAAGGGTGAAAGAGGAACGAATGACTAATGGAAATCCAAATTTCTGAGCAATCTCTTTTCCTTTCAGGTAAGAATTTGCGGTTAACTGAGGGGCCATCGGCACCCCAATTTTTTCCATTAACTTCCGGAACTGTTCACGGTCTTCTGTGATGTTGATGGCATCAATGTCGACACCAATAAGTTCCACACCATGGTCCTTCCAGATCCCCTTCTCATCTGCTTCGATGCAGAGATTAAGTGCGGTTTGCCCTCCCATGGTTGGCAGAACAGCGTCAATTTGCGGATGTTCCTTTAGAATTTTGACCAATGACTTTGTGGTCAATGGCAATAGATATACATGATCTGCCATGACAGGATCTGTCATGATCGTTGCCGGGTTTGAATTGATCAGAATGGTTTCGATTCCGTCTTCTCTAAGGGAACGCAAAGATTGAGAACCTGCATAATCAAATTCACAGGCCTGACCGATTACAATCGGTCCGGAACCAATAATGAGGATGGATTTTAGATGAGTGTTTTTGGGCATTTTTGAACTTCTTTAATCTGTTGCTAAAATTACGACTTGATGGGGTATAAAAAAAAGGTGTTGCTTTAAAACAACACCTTTTTTATTTATGATTTATCAACATTACTTCTTGTGACGAGTTTCTGAAGATACTGATAATTTCTTTCTTCCTTTTGCTCTACGAGCAGCCAATACTTTACGGCCATTGACCGACGCCATACGCTCTCTGAAACCATGCTTGTTTCTACGTTTTCTTTTAGATGGCTGAAATGTTCTTTTCATTATACTCGTGTATTAAATCTTCTGATCAATCCCTTCTATGACGAAGGCTTTCTTAAAGTCGGGTGCAAATATACAATCATTTTTAACTTAGCCAAAACCAATTGCTAAAATATTTTAGACTTATTACCCCTCAAAATAAGCACCTGAAATGCGCAATAATTATTAACTTTGCGGTCTAATAGACCCGCCAAAAATCACACCAGCTAACGGGCTTATATCAATGAATTATGTTTCATAAAAACTTCAAACTCGCTATAACTATTTTAATTATAGCTGTTTCTATTTGGGAATTTACTCAGGGACATATCGGCAACGGCATCATGTACCTTCTTTTGAGCAGTGTATTTGTCTTTCTTTATTTCAAAAATGAATTCATTCTTTTGGCATTTTTAAAATTGAGAAAGCAAGATTTTGTTGGCGCAAAAGCATGGCTAGACTACATCAAGAATCCTGAAGGCGCTCTGGTCACTAAGCAACAAGGTTACTATTATTACCTCAATGGTTTGATGATATCACAAACCAATATGAATGAAGCGGAAAAATACTTTAGAAAAGCAGAAAAACTAGGGCTAAGCATGTCTGCAGATATGGCCATGGTCAAACTCAACCTCGCGGGAATTGCCATGTCTAAGCAACGTAAGCGTGAAGCTGAAAGTTTACTGGCCGAAGCGAAAAAGTTGGACAAGCATCAAATGATGACGGATCAAATCAAAATGATGCAGCAACAAATGAAAAAGGCAGGTGGGCCCCGACAACAATTCTCACGAGGTGGTCGAGGCGGTCGAGGGCGCTAAGAAAGCCCTTTTCATGATCAACTATCTGATTATATTTAACTATCTTAGAGTTCCTTAAATAGTTCATTAAAGGAGGTTTATGATATCAACAAGGATTTTTAAGACCACCATTTTAGCCCTTTTCTTTCTTTCGGGCACTGATCACCTTATGGGACAAATTGAACAACACAAGACCTATTTCTCTGAGGTCATTGGGCAAAACATTCGCAAATACCGTTACGAATCACGTCGCGCCATTAAAGATCGTGATGACGAGCGCTTGCAGTTTTTATTTGACTCTTTGGTCGACCATGTTGTTACGGACAGTTATTTGGACAATTTTAAAGTCCGAAAGTTTAGTGGTCGACGCATAGCGCTCGATCGTTTCGAAAAGCCTATGTATCTGATCACTTATGCCGATTGGTGCACTCCTGGAGTTGGTGAGCTTCCAGCACTGAACGACATCGTTGATAAAAATCACTCCGAAATAGATTTTGTGATTTTATTTTGGGGTCCTAGACGCGCTGTGCGCAAAATAAAGCAACGCCTCCACCGCAAAATAACGGTTCTTTTTGTCAACGAAAAAGAAAATGACCATAGCTTCATTATCCGTCGAATGAAACACAGCCTGGGGTTTCCAACAACTTTTTTATTGTCTGATGATCAGCGCATTATTGACGTATCTCGAATGCTTTCTCATCATTACGATTTGGATTACTCTGCCTCTTATAACAAACATTTTCAGCAATTCACCCAAAGGGTGTCTCACTTAAAAACTCAGGCCGCACTTAGCCTCAATTAGTCGTATTAGAAAAATCATGTCAAAAGGTCACGGAGACGACCGATCGTAGTAGCCAGGTTCCGGGATGTCTATATAATAGACTTTTCGTGATGCATTATTCAAATGACTTTGACGCAACCAAGGGTTGTGAATTTTTAGAATTTTATAATTGATGCCCTGCTCCTGCGCAAATTGCACAAAATCAGTCACCGCAGTATCTATTCTTATCCGGGTGACCGGTATGGCTTGGTAGAGGTGTTCTTGATCAAATCGAAATCCATACGACTTGGCATTTTCTAAAAGTTCTTTTAGCGCTAAAATTCGGAACACATATCGGCTCGTTTCCTCATTGAGCAATAGGTCATAATACGAGGAGACTCGCTGCCGCGTCAGCTGAGATTTGATTCCTGTTCTTCCTGCGTTATAGGCCGCTGCCGCAAGTGTCCAATTGCCGAATAACTCCTTGGCATCCTTCAGGTAGGCCGCCGCAACCTTTGTGGCCTTGATTAAATTTAAGCGCTCATCCACATTACTGTTGACTTCTAGACCATATTCTTTGGCTGTTGTCTTCATGAACTGCCAAAAACCAGCTGCTCCTGATGGAGAAGTGACGTTTTGCAAACCACTTTCAATAATCGCTAAATATTTAAAATCCAGAGGCACCCCCTCTTGACGCAGTATTGAATCAATCAATGGTCCATACTTATGAGCCCGTTTGATGATCAGTAGTGCGTTGGATTGCCAATAGGTGTTGACCAATAGCTCGCGGTCTAAACGCTCTCGGATGTCCGGTTGGTCCAAGGGCACTTGTTCTCCTGCGAAAGTCATGGTCCCTGGTACTGGCAAGGCGTGAATTTGATAATTTTCAGGGACAGGGTCGCTCATGGATAGCCATGATTGACCTACAGCTACAGCTTTTTGCTGTCCAAAACTAATCTGACCATAGAACAGGCCAAGCACGGTAATAAAAGATATTTTGAAATTTAAATACATGAAATTTATTTACCACATAAAGGTAAAAATTCAAGTATTATTCTGACGACTTGACCAAAATTGTTGCTAACAATTTTGAGATTTTTCGGGCATGGGTAATGATCATCACATGACTACCCCCTTTAATAATATGGGCATTGCTGATGTTCCTTAGCGGAAACATCTCATCGCGGTCCCCATGGATATGGATCGGTGGCGAAGAATTACCTGCCTCGTCCCAGAGCAGTATTTGATGTACTGACCAACGCAAATAATGCTCTGACCGCATTGGCAAATAGTGGTCATACTGACGCAGGCGCCGTTCAATGCTTGATGGCAATATTTTATAAGGGCGATAATTGATATAACGCATCATGAAAAAAGGCAAGAGCCTGTATAGCTTGAGATGAAAACCAAGACGCATCCAAGCGGGCTTTTCGGCTGCTGACTTAATGCTAGAAATCACTACAGTCGCGACAGGATCAAATTTCAGAGACAGCTCTTGAGCAATGATTCCACCGAAAGACACTCCGACTAAGGCAAAGGGCTGTGAGCGGTCTATCCCTTCACTCATGCGGCCGACATAATGATCTAAGGTTTCTTTATTTTGGGGTTCTAACCAAGGCAAAACAATCGGAACAAAAATTTGTTCATCCCAATCCAATGAAGCAAAGCTTGCGGCATCTGCCGACATTCCGGGAATCAAGTAGACATTGAGCGATGGGGCGACAACCATAAGAAAGGTGATTCTGTTTCTCTTAAATATCAGGCAATATCATTACCTTTACAGAACACGCTGATTAAACTGTTATTTTATTACAATCGGTTAAAGCTATGAAAAAGATTTTACATCCTGCTCGCTCCAGAGGTCATGCTAATTATGGTTGGCTTGAAGCCAATTATTCATTCAGCTTCGCCAATTACTTTGACCCAAGTCGGCTGCAATTTGGTCAGCTAAGAGTGCTTAACGACGATAAAATAGCCCCTGGGATGGGTTTTGGCAAGCACCCACATCAAAATATGGAAATTGTGACCATACCGCTTAGTGGAGCACTACAACATGAAGATTCCCTGGGCCATAGCGGTGTCGTGAGAGCTGGAGAAATACAGGTCATGAGTGCAGGACATGGTGTGGAACATAGTGAATTCAACGCCTCTAAAGAAGACGCTTTAACGCTATTTCAGATCTGGATTTTTTCGGATACCCAAAATGCAGCACCACGCTACGATCAGAAAAACATTCTTCCACTGCTCAAACCCAATACTATGACACCGGTTGTTGTACCGCAGGATGCAGCAAAAGACGGTGCGCTTTGGATCCATCAGAATGCCTATTTCTACCTTGGTGAATTTGAACAAACCACTAATATTACCTTGTATTTGCATGGTCCAAATCAAGGACTCTATTTCATGGTTATAGAAGGAGCCATTTCCGTAGACGACACTAACCTAGGTCCACGCGACGCCATGGGCATACACAGCACCGAAACTGTTGATTTCCAAGCGAGCCCTCAAACTAAACTATTGGCTATTGAAATACCGATGTAACCTAACTAAAATAAATCATATATGATTGATGACGTTGAAATAGTAGATAATGAGTTTCTCAGACAATTTGAGTTAGAGATCGGGGACAATATGGCCAGAATCGAATATGCATTGCAAGAGCGCAAAATCTTCTTGACAAAGTTCGAAATGCCACAAGTGCTTATCGATCAGGGATTTAAAGAAATATTTATCAAGGCTGTTTTTGAAAATGTTCGAGAACGCGGCATATCCCTAGTCCCCACAAGTTCAGAAATCGCGCTTTATTTCAAACGCAATCGCTCGAAATACAGATCACTTCTGCCGATTGGTATGAATATTTAAGCGGTCTGCGCTGCACCCACAAATGCAAACCGCACTAGACCATCGTCATCAATATGATCGAGTTTGACCCGATGGACCGTATTGACCAAATCTGGATTCCAAGGCGTTTTGACTTTAACGTAGTTTTGAGTAAATCCATGGACATAACCCAATTTGTTTTCCCCTTCAAACAGGACTTCAAAATCCTTTCCCAGTTGCGCTTCATAAAATGCACGTCGTTTTTTAACAGACAAGCCACGAAGCATTTTACTCCTTTTTTTGCGTACTTTTTGCGCCACTACTCCTGACATCTGAGCCGCCTCGGTATTGTCTCGCTCAGAATAAGTAAAAACATGCAAATAACTGATGTCCAAAGCACTTAAATAATTATAAGTCTCTAAGAAAAGTGCGTCGGTCTCTCCAGGAAAACCAACAATCACATCAACACCAATACAGGCGTGTGGCAATTTCTCTCGGATCAATTCAATACGTTGAGTATATAAGTCTCTGTTGTAACGACGTTTCATTAATTTTAGAAGGGCATCGCTGCCGCTCTGCAGGGGAATATGAAAGTGGGGCACAAACTTATCGGCCTGAGCAATGAAATCAATCACTTCAGGCTTGAGCAAGTTGGGCTCGATAGACGAAATTCTGACGCGCTCTACTCCAGATACGCGATCTAAGGCTTCAATAAGATCAAAAAATGTGTGTTCATGACGCTTATTGCCAAACTCGCCTTTGCCATAATCTCCAATATTAACACCGGTCAAAACAATTTCTTTGATGCCCCGTTGGACTATTTCTTTTGCATTAAGGCAAACCTGTTCCAAAGTATCAGACCTCGAAATACCCCGCGCCAAAGGAATCGTGCAATAAGTGCACTTGTAATCACAGCCGTCTTGAACCTTCAAAAATGCTCTTGTGCGGTCGCCAATAGAATATGAACCCACATAAAAATCGGCTTCCTCTATAGCACAACTATGGACAATTGCCTGCTGATCATTAGCCTGATGTTGCGCCAGTAATTCATTAATATAGGCCGTAACTTTAAACTTTTCTGTCGCGCCAAGAACCATGTCAACCCCTTCAACAGCTGCCAGTTCATGAGGTTTGAGCTGAGCATAGCAACCGATCGCAATGATGAATGCGTCTGCATTAAGTTTTTGGGCCTGACGCACAATACTTTTGAACCTCTGATCAGCATTGTCTGTAACGCTGCATGTATTGATGACATAAATCTCGGCTTTTTTGTCAAAGTCTACGCGTTCATAACCGTCCTCTTCAAAGCTTCGTGCAATCGTTGAGGTTTCGCTAAAATTAAGCTTACAGCCTAAGGTATAAAATGCAACTTTTTTTGTTGGGTTCATTCTTGTATTTTAGCCAAGAGGAAGGCAAAAATACAACTTAATTTCGATTCTAATGAACGGCTCCCAAAGGACAACTCAACTGCTTATGGTCATCACGCCCTTGATTAGCGTGTTATTGCTCGCCACTTCCTGCAGTCAGACATTTTCGGAACGAGCCGCTGACACCGTTTTTCGTTATAACGAATCAGGAAGCATCAGTTCTTTAGACCCTGCATTTGCCCGTAACCCTCAAAATATTTGGCCCACCAATCAGTTATTTAATGGCTTGGTACAACTCGATGAGGCCCTCAAGATCCAACCCGACTTAGCGCACTCTTGGACCTATAACGACACTACAAAAGTTTATCGGTTTTACCTGAGGGATGATGTTTATTTTCATGAAAGTCAGGCCTTTGGGACCAAAAAGACACGTCAAGTATTGGCGCACGACTTTGTTTTTAGTTTTGATCGTTTATTGGATCCCAATGTCGCGTCACCAGGCAGTTGGGTGCTGCATCAAGTCGCCGATTACTATGCCGAGAGCGATCATGTATTAGTCATAAGGCTCAAACAGTCCTTCCCCCCCTTTCTGGGCATTCTTTCGATGCGCTATTGCTCAGTTGTCCCTCATGAGGCTATTGACTTTTTTGGCAAAGAGTTTAGAAAAAATCCTGTAGGCACGGGACCATTTCGTTTCAAATTATGGGTAGAGAACACAAAATTGGTTTTGCGGAAAAACCCACTGTATTTTGAAAAGGATCAAGAGGGTGTTGCTTTGCCCTATCTTGAAGCCATCGCGATAACATTTTTGCCAGACAAGCAAAGTGAATTCTTAGAATTCAGTCAAGGTAATTTAGACTTTATTTCTGGAATAGATCAATCCTATAAGGATGAACTCCTGACCTCTTCTGGTGCCTTAAGGGCCAAATATCAAGATGAGGTTTATATGCTCACTACGCCATTCTTGAATACCGAATATATCGGTTTTTATTTGGGCAGTCCAGAAGTTGAGGTTCAGTCTCTCAAATTGCGACAAGCCGCCAATTATGGTATTGATCGTCAGAAAATGATCACCTATTTGCGCAATGGTATCGGTTTGCCTGCCACCTATGGATTTGTCCCACAAGGCATGCCTGGCGCTGTAGATCATGAAATTTACCCTTATGACTTTAATAAAGCGCAATCCCTTGTTCAAGAATTCATAAAAGAGCACAAGACAACACCGCAACTCACCATAAGCACCAACAGTCAATATTTAGACCTTTGTGAATACCTGCAAAAGGAGTTGGAAAAAATAGGCATACAAGTCGCCATTGATGTCATGCCACCATCCACACTGCGACAAATGAAAAACACCGGGGAGTTGGCACTATTTCGAGGAAGTTGGGTCGCCGATTATCCTGATGCAGAAAATTATTTATCTCTGTTCATTGGTGACAATTTCACGCCTAATGGACCAAATTATACGCACTTTCAAGACGACCGAATCGATTCCCTGTACATGGACGCCTTGCAGAACAATGACCTGGAGTCACGGCTTAAAATTTATCAAACTATGGATGCGTTGATCATGGAGCAAGCCCCTGTCATTCCTCTTTATTATGACCTGGCGGTGCGATTTGTTCACAATGGCGTGAAAAACTTAGGCATTAATCCACAGAATTTTCTGTTTTTAAAGACCGTCAAAAAAGATAAAAACTAGTGATCAATCAATCACAGACTACCACGACCTCATTGATTATTAGATCGTATGTTTCGCATTGCTGGGTTTAGTCTTTTCTATAAACCTTGGTAAGGTCAAAAAGATGTGCGAAGAGTTCTTGATCATGATTCGACCAATTGATGGAGCGACGGGCCATAACACGTTGGGCGGTCAACTCTGCCTTTTCGAGACTATAGGTCGTCATTCCTGAGGCACCACCCCAGCTAAAGCTTGGTATAAAATTACGCGGAAATCCACTGCCAAAAATATTGGCGCTGACCCCTACCACTGTTCCTGTGTTGAACATAGTATCAATGGCGCACTTACTATGGTCGCCCATCATCAAACCACAAAACTGCAAACCAGTTTGGGCAAATCGTTGACTGTCATAATCCCAGAGGCGCACAGGATCATAATTATTTTTGAGGTTAGACGTGTTGGTGTCGGCACCCAAATTGCACCAATATCCGATCACAGAATTACCCAAAAAGCCGTCATGTCCTTTGTTGCTGTAACCCATAAGTACTGAGTTATTGACTTCGCCGCCTACTTTACAATACGGACCGATGGTCGTACCACCATAGATTTTAGCACCCATTTTCACAACTGCACCATCCCCAATAAACAAAGGGCCGCGCAGCATTGCCCCTTCCATGATTATGGCGTTTTCACCAATATAAATGGGCCCCTCACTGGCATTCATTGTGCAAAATGTCATTTGCGCTCCTGAGGCCACGTAGATGCGCTCAGGGGCAATGGCCTGAACTGTGTCAGGAAGCGACGCTGAGGAATGCTGGACAGATAATTTCAAAAAATCGCATTCAATTTGTCGCTCATTTTGGGCGAAAATATCCCAGGTATGTTGTAAAAGATCAATCTGCGCGCCATCAAAGTTTATAGGAACAAAATCCGGTTGCTCCACTTCAACGAAGTACTGACTACGGTAGGCCAAAAGTGTACTATTGTGGTACAGTGCCTGATGGGGTAATAATGCTTTTATAGCCATGACCAGCGCATCAGAAGGGAATACTCCCGCATTGATCCAGATATTATCCTCTTCAATGTGGAGTGGAAATAGGCCAGACAGGTAGTGTTCTGTCTTGACGGATATCTTTGAAGACAAAGCGAATTCCCACTTTTGTCCTATGGTCAGTCCACCGACTCTCAAATCTGCCACTGGTCGCGTATAGGTAAAAGGCAAAAGACCGGTTCTAAAGGGGCCGTCAAATAGAATATAGTTCATAGGATGCTTCTTTACAGCTTGGACTGAAGATCAAAAATACAAAACTAATTGTCATCGGTAGGGTTTAATTTTTGGGCACAAAAAAAGGCCTTCATGATGAAGGCCTTTCAATATTGTCACAGCACAAGACTACTTCTTGAAGCTTGCGTATTTATTTTTGAACTTATCGATACGACCAGCCGTATCCACCAATTTATGTTTTCCAGTATAAAAAGGATGCGACGAACGTGAGATCTCTAATTTAACAACAGGATACTCCACACCATCCACTTCAATAGTTTCCTTTGTATCTGCAGCACTTTTGGTGATGAATACTTCATCGTTAGACATGTCTTTAAAAGCCACTAGTCTGTAATTTTCTGGATGTATTCCTTTTCTCATGATCTTATTATTAAAGCTTTTATCATTAATCGGGCCTGTTTAGGGCCTAAAAGCGGATGCAAATTTAATCATAAATTAGAATTAGACAATACTTTGATCTTTTTTTTAGATAAAAAATGAGACAACAATTTAGTACATTTGTCATGAGTTTAACCTTCTAAAACACCTTAACCATGTCAGAAATGCTCACACCTAAAAAAAACGCCATCAATCATGGTACCATGCTCGGCCTTATGCTTGGGCTCAGCACTACCCTCATGTACGCCCTCAATGCAGAGTTATTTCTCAAATGGTGGGTTGGTATTCTTAGTCTTCTCTTAGTGATCGCTATGGGGATTATCTCAACGGCCAAATCCAAAGGCCTTCTCGGTGGTTTCATGACTTTCAAAGAGGCCTTTACCGCTTATTTCATCACTACAGCTGTAGGTTTAGCCATCAGTACCGCAGTAGGCATCCTAATTTTTACGGTCATTGATCCCGAATTGGCTTCGTACCTCAACGAACAATCTTTATTGATGGTTCAGGACATGATGGCACGATTTGGTGCACCACAAGAGGAAATCGACAAGGCCATAGCTGAAGCGGCACAGGTCGATAATTTCTCTATCATGAGCCAAGCGAAATCTTATTTTTCTCTTCTAATTTTTCACTCCGTTTTGGGTCTGCTTATTGGTTTGATCTTTAAAAAGGCGGCGCCTACCGTTTAAGGCTGATCATGGATCTGTCAGTCATCATACCGTTACTGAATGAAGAGGCCTCTCTTGCTGAGCTGCACAAATGGCTGACCAAGGTTTTGGTCGACCATCAGCTCAGCTATGAACTCGTCTTTATAGACGATGGCAGTACGGATGAGTCGTGGACTACCATCATGTCGATTGCCAAAAAGGACCCCCAAACCAAAGGTCTCCGTTTTCAAAAAAACTACGGGAAATCTCAAGCATTACATGCAGGATTTATTCAGGCACAAGGTCAGGTTGTGGTAACCATGGACGCGGATCTACAGGATAATCCTGAAGAAATTCCCGAATTATACGACATGATTGCTCACGGCGGTCATGATATGGTTTCGGGATGGAAGAAGAAGCGGTTTGATCCCTTTTTTGGCAAAAACTTACCTTCCAAATTATTCAATTACGCCGCACGAAAAACCTCGAAGGTCAAACTGCACGACTTTAACTGTGGCCTTAAAGCTTATAAAAAAGAGGTGGTCAAAGCCATCGAGGTCACTGGCGACATGCACCGTTATATTCCTGTTCTGGTGAGCAATGCTGGTTTTGCCAATATTGGCGAAAAAGTTGTACAACATCAGGCACGCAAGTATGGTGTGACAAAATTTGGTTCAGAGCGATTTATTCGAGGCTTTCTCGATTTGATCACGATTTCATTTCTTTCAAAATTTGGCAAAAGACCAATGCATTTTTTTGGCTCTTGGGGGGTGATCATGTTGTCTCTAGGCTTCGTGTTTTCGGCCTACCTAGGCTTTGATAAAATCTGGATCAATCCGACCGGAAGGCTCATCACAGAGCGGCCTCAGTTTTATATTGCGCTGACCGCCATGATTTTGGGGAGTCAGTTTTTTGTTGCAGGATTCTTAGGAGAATTGATACTGCGCAGCAAACCACAACGCAATAACTACATCATTAAAGAAGTATTAAACTTAGATTGATTCAGTCAATTATCCGTATTTTTGACCCTTGATGCTCACTAATTCAAGACTCATGAATGACCTTTCAAATGACATACTAAATAAAGCTCAGCGTTGGCTAGCGCCTTATTTTGATTCAGAAACTCAGGACAATGTGACCAAGATGCTCCATGGCGACCCCGAACTCCTCGAGGATGCGTTTTATAAGTCTTTAGCTTTCGGTACCGGTGGCATGCGCGGGATTATGGGGCCTGGAGATAATCGCATCAACAAATACACTTTAGGGAAAGCGACACAGGGATTGGCAAATTATATGCATCAAGTTTTTCCAGGTGAAGAAAAGAAAGTCGTTATTGCCTATGACTGCCGCCACAACAGCAAAGCACTCGCTCAAACCGTGGCACAAGTTTTCGCTGCAAACGACATCAAGGCCTATGTTTTTTCTGATTTACGTCCGACACCTGAATTGTCCTTTGCCGTAAGACACCTGTCTTGCCATTGTGGCATTGTATTGACCGCCTCACATAATCCACCAAAATACAATGGCTACAAAGTTTATTGGCAAGATGGCGGACAATTAGTGCCCCCTCAAGATGCTGAAATCATTGCACACATCAATCAGTTAGACTACTCAGACATCAAATTTGATGCTCAGGAACACCTTGTCCAGCAGATTGATCATGAAGTCGACCAGGCATTTATCGCGGCATCAACCCAAGCCGTTACGCAAAAAACAACGCAAAACCAGCGGGACCAACTCAAAATTGTCTTTACCCCACTTCATGGCACATCCATCACTATGGTGCCTCCGGTGCTTGAAAAAGCTGGGTTCAATCAGCTGTCGATTGTTGCGGCACAATCAAAGCCTGATGGTGATTTTCCGACAGTAGTGTCTCCTAATCCCGAAGAGCCTGAGGCCCTATCCATGGCCATAACACAAGCCGATGCACAGCAGGCGGATTTGGTGATCGGCACAGATCCGGATTGCGACCGTCTCGGTATCGCCGTGCGTGATGATCAAGGGCGCTTACAACTGCTTAATGGCAATCAAGCCATGATCGTTAAGACCCATTTTTTATTAGAACAGCATGAGCAGGACGGCAAACTTGCCGACTCTTTTATTGCATCGACTATAGTCTCTACACCCATGATGCGTGTCTTAGCGGATGATTTCGGAGTGACCTATAGAGAAGGTCTAACCGGCTTTAAATGGATCGCAAAAATGGTCAAAGATCATCCTAAAGAGCAATTTATTGGTGGTGGAGAAGAGAGTTTCGGTTATATGGTCGGCGATTTTGTTCGCGACAAGGATGCGGTCACAGCAAGCTTGTTGATTTGCGAAATTGCCGCGATGAAAAAAGCACAGGGCACCAGCATATGGGCTTATCTTCAGGAGCTGTACCAAAAGTATGGGCATTTTGAAGAAGTTTTGATTTCTATGGTCAAGCAAGGCCGAAAAGGCGCTGAAGAAATTCAGGATATGATGAAGACTCTGCGACAGAATCCCCCAAAGACACTTGGTGGTTCTAAGGTTGTGACACTTCAAGATTATCATAACCAGCAACAAACAGATCTCAGCACTCAGAAACAGACCCCTCTGGACCTTCCTCAGTCTAACGTACTGATTTTTAACACAGAAAACGGCGGGAAGATTGCTTGTCGTCCCAGTGGCACAGAACCTAAAATCAAATTCTATATCAGTGTTCGTGCAAAAAACGCCAATGGCCTGATGGCGCAAATTCAGCAAATCAAATCTGACCTTAGTCTCACTTAATGACGTATTTTAAAAGCATCATACATTTTGCAAAACCCTATATGGGCTATGCTTGGCTGAATATTATAGCCAATATCTTTTATGCACTTTTTGGCACCCTGGCCTTTGTATCGCTCATGCCAATGCTCAAAGTACTTTTTCAAAATGCCACCAAAATCAGTGCGAAACCTACTTACGAGGGTATTGGTGATATTGGGGCCTATTTTGAAGATTTAATGAATTACTACATCACCCAAAAAATCGATGCCGAAGGAGAGCTCTACGCTCTTTCTCTGATGATAGCCTTAGTCATTTCAACATTTTTACTTAAAAACTTATTCGGTTACACCGCCATGTATTTCATTACTTATCTGCGCAACGGGGTTTTGCGAGACCTGCGCAATGAAGTCTACCGAAAAACTGTCCTTTTGCCGATCTCCTATTACTCCGAAAAAAGAAAAGGAGATACCATCAGCCGGATCTCATCTGATATTCTAGAAATACAACATTCCTTCTTATCAATTTTGGAATTACTGGTTCGTGAGCCCCTCATGATCATCTTCACAATTGTCGCCATGTTGTTGATCAGCAGCAAGCTAACGGTCTTTGTGTTTATATTCATTCCTTTATCGGGCTTTGCCATTGCCTATATTGGCAAAAGTTTAAAGAAAAAAAGTGGACGTGTACAAAAAGAACTGGGCACATTTCTCTCCATAGTGGAGGAAACTTTAGGAGGGCTCAAAATCATCAAAGGTTTCAATGCTCAAAAGCAATTTCAAGGGCGGTTTGAAAAAAGCACGAACAGATTTTTCCATTATTCAAACCGTTTAATGCACCGACAAAATCTAGCGGTTCCTATTAGTGAATTTTTAGGAATTTTGGTCATCGCGATGTTGCTATGGTTCGGCGGCTCAATGGTTCTTGTCGAGCACACTCTGGCCCCTGAGGCCTTTATCGTTTATATGGGGCTTGCCTATAATATTTTAACCCCAGCAAAGGCCATCAGCAAGGCCAGTTACAGCGTGAAAAAAGGAAATGCAGCGGCAGAACGTGTCCTTGAAATATTGACCACAGAATCCTCGATTCAAGAAGCACCGAAGGCCATTGTTAAAACAGCCTTTGAAGACGCCATCTCCCTTCAAAATGTCTATTTTAAGTATGAAGATCAGTGGGTATTGAATGATATTTCCTTAGAAATCCCCAAGGGCAGCACCGTGGCCCTTGTAGGGCAAAGTGGCAGCGGCAAGAGCACTATTGCGAACCTACTCACTCGATTCTATGATGTCAACAAGGGCTCTATTAAAATCGACGGTCATCGCACTACAGATCTGACAATCGCCTCACTACGTGGTCTCATGGGTCTTGTTACACAGGATTCCATACTTTTTAACGACACCATAAGGGGTAATTTGTTAGTGGCTAAAGCAGATGCCTCTGATGAAGAGCTGATCGAGGCCCTCAAGGTCGCCAATGCTTGGGAATTTGTCTCTATCCTGCCTTTGGTGCTCGATACTAATATTGGAGATTCTGGGAATAAATTAAGTGGTGGACAAAAACAACGACTCAGCATCGCGCGAGCAGTTCTGAAGAATCCGCCCATCATGATTTTGGATGAGGCCACCTCTGCCTTAGATACAGAAAGTGAGCGCTTGGTGCAACAAGCTTTAGAAAACATGATGAAGCACCGCACCTCACTTGTGATTGCGCACAGACTCTCGACCATTCAAAAGGCAGACTTAATTGTGGTCATGTCTCAAGGGCAAATTGTCGAGCAAGGCAAACACGAAGAACTACTGGCACAGAAAGGCATCTACCATAATTTGGTCGCCATGCAATCCTTCAATTAGATCCAAAAAAAAAGAAGCGGTTGGGGCTCCGCTTCTTTCGTTTGCTGAACCGCCTTGGGGCTAACGGCTCAATAACTTATTTGATATTTCAAAGGTAAGACTATTTTTCACTCTGCCAAACATTTTTTGCATTTTATCGTGATTATTTGCGTTTTATCGATAAAAATGCCGTTTTAGCCCTGTCCGCCGCACCATTCTGTCGCTCAAATTCAAATCAATACCTGAAAATCAATCGGGCAATACGGTTTGGTCCACCAGCGAAGGCCAAGGTGTCGTTAACGAACCTTATGGTGTAAAATGCCGTTTGGTCCAATTGCCGCCAAGAAGCCCCTTGATCACCACTCGAGTAAATTCCTTTTGGTCCTACCGCTACGATTCGCTCTCCCCCACCATTTGGCACAAAACGTACACTGGAGCAATAACCAGGGTCTTGCCCATCGGCCAAAAGAGTCCATGTTGCACCTCCATCCATGGTCAGTGCTTTGTTTTTAGTATTTTCCTCTTGTTTGGACCAGTCGCCGCCAAATACTACACCGAGTCGCTCATTATAAAAATCGACCGAAAACATGCCGGTCATTTCAGCCCCTTGGACGATAGGGGTCTCGAAGATATTCCAGGTCAGACCTTTGTCGGGAGAGTAGAATACACGCGATTTTTTTCCGCCAGTCACGATCCAAGTCTGGTCCCCCATCACGGCGATGTTGCCATTGCTCGCGGCAAATGCCGCCTCTCCTTCACCCATCATAGGTAGGTCGTCGCAAGGTAATTTAGTCCAGGTTGCCCCACCGTCAACCGTTTTGATCACTGACAAACAACCCTCTACAGGATCACCAATAGCCAGTCCCTCTTGGGCATTCCAAAAAGTCATGGCGTCATAAAACACCCCAGCACCCTCTTCTTTATAAACCAAATCAATATTGCTGATCTCACTTCCATCAAGATCAATTCGGTACAGAAGCGCTGGATCTTCTATACTCAGGACAAAAGCCGCTCCACCGACATGAGCCAGAGATCTGAATGGGACGGGACTGCCGTCTTGAAGCAATTGAGCAACACTTGAGTTTTTATTTTTGATCAATCCCACCATCCCACGGTTGGCCGCAAACCATACTGCGCCTGTATCTATAGGTGCTATAGCCCTCACACTGATTGAGTCAATGAACAGCATATCTACATCTACACGACTGAACGACTTCTTCTGATGACAAGAGGTGAGGATCACCACCAAAATGAGGGACAAAAAACGCAACGGCATAGAGAAATAGATTTTTATTTTTTCAAAGGTAGATAAAGCCCCAAAGAATAGTAACTTTGCGCCCAACAATTCAATCATGAGACTTCATCGAAATTTAGTATTCGCCACCATAGATTCCTTGCACGACATTTTTAATGAAGGCAAGCAGGCGGATAAGGTATTAAAAAACACTTTAAAGAGAGACAAGCGCTGGGGTTCGCGTGACCGCAGTTTCATTGCAGAAACCACTTATGACATCGTACGATGGAAACGACTTTATCAAGAGATTGCAGAAGTAAAAGCCCCGTATAGCAGAGAAAACCTCTTCAGAATGTTTGTCGTTTGGGCCACACTAAAGGGCATTAAGCTGCCCGATTGGAAACAGTTTGAGGGCACACCCACGCGCAAGATAAAAGGACGTTTTGATGAATTATCAAAAATTCGCGTGGTGCGGGAATCCATACCAGATTGGCTTGATCAAGTGGGCTTAGAGGCATTTGGCAAAGCCCAATGGGAAAAGGAACTAACGGCACTAAATACTCAAGCTGAAGTGATTATTCGTGTCAATAGCCTCAAGTCAAGTATCAGTGAAGTGCAGCATCAATTCAATGATCTGGACATGGCAACAACGACCATTACAGGTGTTCCATACGGATTAAAGTTGACAGAACGTGCCAATGTTTTTGTCACAGACGCCTTCAAAAATGGATGGTTTGAGGTCCAAGATGGTGCCTCTCAAATGGTTGCGGCCTATTTAGACCCAAAACCAGGCATGAGGGTTGTTGATGCCTGCGCCGGTGCTGGAGGCAAAACGCTGCATATGGCCGCGTTAATGGAAAATAAAGGATCTATTTTGGCATTAGATATTTATCCCAAGAAATTGGAAGAACTCAAACGTCGTGCAAGAAGAAACGGCGCCCACAATATCGAAACGCGACTGATTGATTCGACTAAGGTGATCAAAAAATTGATGGGTAAAGCCGACAGACTTTTGATTGACGCACCCTGCTCTGGCTTGGGTGTCTTGCGGCGCAACCCAGGGAGCAAGTGGAAGTTAACTCCAGAATTCTTAGAAGAAATCATCGAGAAACAGCAAGAAATTTTGGCAACATATGCACCGATGCTTAAAGAGTCTGGCGAAATGGTTTACGCGACATGTTCCATCTTACCACAAGAAAATAAACTACAAGTCGATCGATTTTTGAAAACAGAAATAGGCAAAAACTTCAAACGCATCAAAGAGCAATCACTGCTCCCAAGCGTCACAAATTTTGATGGGTTTTATATGGCCCTATTAAAACGGGTTTCCTGATCTTCACAAAAAAGGCCCGCAAAAGCGGGCCTTTGAAAATAAACACAGTTGAGTTTAGCGCACAATCAGCTTTGCTGACTTAAAAGTCTCCAATTCTGGGCCAGACATTTTGATAAAGTACATACCAGATGCTGCTTGACTCATGTCTAATTTGACTTGGTAAAGATCTGGTCCACTTTGAGATAAAGTCTTGAATTTAATTTGTTGGCCTAAGGCATTGTACAATGCAAAATACAGACGGCCTTCGAAAGCTGTTGTTAACTTAATGTCGAATTGATTATTGGGCAGGGACTGAACCAAAAGATCGCTCTGGTTTAGGGTTTGATCACCAATACCCAAAGTACCAACAACAGCGGTATAATCTTCTGTTTCGCCATAGGCAGTCTCCTCACACGCATCGGCAGGGACTGGCGCTTGCCAGTTGGTTTTAGCTCTCATTAAGTGACTTCCAGGTAATGCATCTACAGGAATTGTCAAAGGGATGAACTCGGTGAAGGTCCCGGCACCAGCCCCAGGAGCGATCACATAATCAATGACCACACGCTCATCATTAGTAAAGTTAAAATCATCATTAAAATCAATCCAAACCGTAACAAATTGATCACCGTAACCCGTTATTACTGTTAAAGTATAAGTTGAGCCTGAAGCGAAAGTTGCTGAAAGATTTGTAAAGTCTCCGTAACCCTCACATCCCGAAGGGTTATTGATCTCATTGACGGAAAATAACTGCAAACCATCGCCAAAACTACAATCCAAATTAGGCTGGCAGAATTGGTTGGTTACGGTCACCGATTGCGCATCATTACTCGTGTCTTGATCTCCATTGAGGCCAGTGGTCACTGTAATATTGTAAGACCCTAAAGCCGATAAATCCGCTGTTTGGCTAAAATTAAACAAAAGAGTTTCTTCACTATCAATTACATCGGTCACGAGTTCCGTAACAGGTGCCCCACCATCGATGGAATAGGATACTGAGAAATTTGATTGTGCCACAGCACCAAAATTTTTCAAAATAACAGAAACCGTTTCTGATCCCAGACTATTGCCAGAAACTGGTCCCGTGATCTCTTGAACACCGACATCATCTGCCAATAAGTGTCGCACTGTTTTCGTGTAAGGATCATTTGCGCTAAATTCATCTGAGGGCAATACAGTTCGGGCAACAATTGAATAATCTTGCCCGGCTGTTGAAAGGTCTACTGTTTGAGCAAAAGTAAAATTACTCACCTCGTTAGGCTGGAGTGTTCCCGCAAAGTTTTCTGTAGCGACGACGCTACCATCGAGACTCAACTCAACAGGAAAATTACCTTGCGCTGTGAGGCCAAAGTTGCGGATGGCCACTTCTACAGTCTCTGTTGTGGTCAGCAATCCATTCTCTGGCTGACTGATATTACTGACGCCAACGTCGCTATTGAAACCGCTGGAAAGTGTAAATGCCGCGACACGAGAGCTCCATAGATTGCTTGCCGGAAAATATTCAGCTGTGTGCCAAAATGTAAAGTTATCAGGATCCACGGTCAAATGTGAATAGTCACCAAAACGATTTGAAAAGGTTTGCACCCCAACACCATCGACTATGGTGGCCTCGGCAACAGTCATTTGACCAAGAGGATCACCGTCGTAACGACCGGTATACTTAATCCCCGCAGGAAGATTGGCACTGGCGATATTGAAACCCATTCCTATATTACCTGCTGCATCCATCGCAGCACTACCCATAAATCGACTGTTTCCGTCGGCGGGCGCATAGGTCCCTTCTTGATACAAAGACCACGCTCCTGTACCAGAATTACGTAATTCTACCCAACGAATTCCGGCTGTGTCATTGCCGTCCACATCTACATTGAATGTGATCAACCAAGAGTTGTGTGCCGCAAAGCTTCTGTAATTCGCGGCATAGGAAATGATGCCCCCAATCATATCGATTTTTTGATTTGTACCGGGTTGCTGGACATCACCAGAGCCGAAAGGCGCAAATACAGAATCGAATGGATCTATTGGTACTTCAAAGGGGGCTGAAATTGTCGAAGAGCTCGGGTTTGACCAATCCATAGAAATCTCCCAAATTTTGAGGTGATCGTTGGCGATACCTCCACCCCATCCATCGTCTTGAAGATACACAATGTATCCTGGCGCATCTGAAGGATAAACAGTGCCGGTAAGATTAGCCGGTTCTGGACTAAATACCGTATTGGTGTTATTGACCACACCAGGCAAATCAAAACCAACAATAGCAGGATTCGCATCCCCAGCGATCATAGCCGCCCGGTCCATAACATAAGTTGTATTGCCAACAAACTTATTGGCTGTGACATAATATCCATCAGGCCAAATACTATAATGCGGATAGTCTGGAAAGGCATCTAAATTAAATTGGTAGACATTGTAGGCGCCTGTAGGATCAGGCGAATCTGAAACCCCAACCAAAAAAGAATTACCCGTACCAAACTGACTGACAAAATAGCGATCTGCAAGCTGGTCGTACATGATGATCGGATCACCGCTATTGCTCGAAGAACCCAAAAAAGTCCCCAGCATCGTTGGACCCGCCACTAAACCGCCTTGTTTGTCAAAAATCTTTATGGCGACATTTACGGCATTAAGATAGTGATCAGGACCTGCAGCACCCGAGGGATCTGGCGGGGTAAAACCCCCTCCTTCATTCCTATTGAGTCCATCAAAATTTTCTTCGATCGGCTGTCGTGCCACTCCACCAAATTCGCGCTGTCGCAATGGGTCAATACCATTCTGAGGGTAAGCATCGTTATTGACTTTTTCATTGGCCCGCAAATTATTAGAGATAATGGTGATTTCATTCACCTTATACTGCTGTGCCGTTACAGTCGGAAAATCCCTTAAGGGCTGAGTTTTCCGTAATAACTGACCATAGATCACTGTCGATGCTGTTTGGTCATTTTGCGTGTTTTGAGCAACAATACTGGATGCACCCAGTATAATAGCCAATGCGGCCAAGATGTTTTTCATGATTAAAATTTTAAGAGTCTAAGGTAAAACATTTTTTTGGTTCTCATCAGCGTCTGGCACATCGAGAAATGTCGTTATATTATGTTGATATGTCCGTAATAAGTCATGGCACATTTCATTCAATTTTGATTAAATTTGCGACTTAAATCCGTCTTCATGATTCATTTTTTTGGACAGGCCCAAGGGCTCATTTATGCCGTTCAATCCTCCATCAGCTTGTCCGACCAGGACCAATCAAAACTCAGCTGGCTATTTGGCAATCAATCTCTGCTTCTCGCTCAGGAACTTAAAGGCTTTTTTGTAGGACCTAGAGCCGCCATGATCACGCCTTGGAGCACCAACGCTGTAGAAATTACTCAAAACATGGGTGTCAAAGGGATTGAGCGCATTGAAACCTTTGAATTCCGAACAGAAAACAACCAAGCGTTTGATCCTATGCTGTTTGAGGCCTACCAGAATTTGGACCAATCTATTTTTACGATTTCTACTGAACCAGAGCCGATTAAGAATATAAAAGATATTGCGGAGTTTAATCAAAAAGAAGGTCTGGCAATGAGTGAAGATGAAGTGGTCTATCTCGTGGATTTAGCCCATCGACTTGGCAGGCCACTCACGGATAGTGAGGTTTTTGGATTCAGTCAAGTCAATAGCGAGCATTGCCGACATAAAATTTTTAATGGAGCCTTTGTTATCGATGGTGTGGCTCAAAAAGAGTCACTTTTTCAGCTCATCAAAAAGACCGCCAAACAAAACCCGAACTCTATTGTATCGGCTTATAAGGATAATGTCGCCTTTGTTTCTGGGCCACAGGTACAACAGTTTGCCCCGAGCAGTCCTGATGCCCCAGATTTTTATAAAAAAACACCATTTGAGAGTGTTTTATCCATAAAAGCAGAAACACACAATTTTCCGACAACCGTAGAACCGTTTAATGGTGCGGCAACGGGCAGTGGCGGAGAAATTCGTGATCGATTGGCTGGTGGTAAAGGATCTATTCCTCTTGCGGGCAGTGCTGTCTACATGACTTCGTACTCGCGCTCCGAGAAAGGTAGAGCATGGGAAAACGCTGTCGCAGAAAGACCATGGCTTTACCAAACACCTCTCGACATCCTCATCAAGGCCAGTAATGGCGCGTCTGACTTTGGCAATAAATTTGGCCAGCCACTGATCAGTGGTTCAGTTTTGACTTTTGAACATCAAGAAAATGACAAAATTCTTGGCTTTGATAAAGTCATTATGCTCGCGGGGGGTATTGGCTATGGAAAAAAAGATCTTGCCCTTAAAGAGGCACCAAAAGTCGGAGATAAAATTGTTGTTTTGGGTGGCGAAAATTATCGAATTGGTATGGGGGGAGCGGCTGTTTCAAGTGCCGATACAGGAGCATTCAGCAGTGGGATTGAACTCAATGCCGTGCAGCGCTCTAACCCAGAAATGCAAAAAAGAGCGGCCAATGCCATTAGGGCATTAGTGGAATCTGACCGTAATCCAATTGTCTCAATTCATGATCATGGAGCCGGAGGCCATCTGAATTGCCTTAGTGAACTGATCGAAGATACCGGAGGTTTGATTGATTTGGATCAATTACCAGTTGGTGACCCCACGCTTTCTGCTAAAGAAATTATTGGAAATGAATCACAAGAGCGCATGGGTCTGATCATTGCTCCAGAACATGTGGATATGGTCCAAAAAGTTGCTGATCGTGAGCGCGCACCAATGTATGTTGTGGGAGAGGTGACCAACAATCATAAATTTACCATCAGGCGCTCGAGCAATGGTGAGGCGCCCATGGATTTCGCGCTGGATGATTTGTTTGGCAGTACGCCAAAAACAGTCCTCACCGACAAGAGCATCGCCCCAACTTATGCCGCAATCCATTACGATGCCGCCAAAATAGAAGATTATTTGATCAATGTTTTGCAACTTGAAGCAGTAGGTTGTAAAGATTGGCTGACCAACAAAGTCGATCGATGTGTTGGGGGCTTAGTGGCCAAACAACAATGTGCCGGCCCCCTTCAATTGCCGCTAAATAATTGTGGCGTTATGGCCCTAGATTTCGAAGGCCAACAAGGGATTGCTACCTCAATTGGTCACAGTCCATTAACCGCGCTGGTAGATCCCGTGGCCGGTTCCCAAAATGCCGTCACAGAAGCACTCACAAATTTAGTTTGGGCTCCGCTGAAGGATGGACTAAAAAGTGTATCGCTCTCTGCCAACTGGATGTGGCCAGCCAATAATGATGGTGAAAATGCACGCTTGTATCAAGCAGTTCAAGGCATTAGTGATTTTGCCATAGCCTTAGGCATCAATATTCCTACCGGCAAGGACTCTTTGTCCATGAAGCAAAAATACGCCAATCAAGATGTGATGGCGCCTGGGACAGTTATAGTTTCAGCAGCAGGGCATTGCCATGACATCAATAAAGTTGTAGAACCGGTTTTAGATCCAGAAGCTGGTCAATTGTATTACATCAATCTTTCTCAAGAGCACTTTGCTCTTGGTGGATCCTCATTGGCACAGACACTGAGTCTGATTGGTGATCAAGTGCCTGGTATTAAAGCGCCAGAATATGTGGGGGTTGTTTTCGATGCCCTTCAGGCACTGATCAACAAAGAATTGATTTCAGCAGGTCATGACGTTTCATCTGGTGGTCTGATCACAACTTTATTAGAACTTTGCTTTTCAAGTCCTTCAGTTGGGGCCACCATCAACCTGAGTGCTCTTTCAGAACAAGATTTAACAACCATACTTTTCGCAGAAAATTGTGGGCTCATCATTCAAGCCAAAGAGGATGCCCGTGTGCAGGCCATCATGGAATCCCACGGTATTACGGCACACTGTATTGGACAAGCCAATGATACTGGGGTGTTATCGATAACGCATCATCAAGTCCATCAAGATTTTCATGTCGCCCAATATAGAGATCATTGGTACCGCACATCTTTTTTACTGGACAGCAAACAAACTGCCAACAATTTGGCACACGAGCGCTTCATCAACTACAAAAACCAACCCTTAACCTTCGAATTTCCTCAAGGATTCAGCGGGCGTTTGCCTGAGTCGGCTCAATGGGACCAGCCAAAACGCCGCATTAAAGCTGCCATTATTCGCGAAAAAGGAAGTAATAGTGAGCGTGAAATGGCCCATGCCATGTACTTAGCTGGCTTTGATGTTAAAGATGTCCACATGACTGATTTGATATCGGGGAGAGAGCAACTTGACGACATTCAATTTATTGGTGCTGTTGGTGGTTTTTCTAACAGTGATGTTTTAGGTTCCGCAAAAGGATGGGCTGGAGCTTTTATGTACAATGAGAAAGCTCAGGAAACACTCAAGCGATTTTTTGACAGACCAGACACTCTTTCGGTAGGGATTTGTAATGGTTGTCAGTTATTTCTAGAGTTAGATTTGATCAACCCTGATCACGAGAAGTTGTCAAAAATGAAGCACAACCGTTCGCTCAAGCACGAAAGCAATTTTACCAGTGTGACCATTCAGGACAACAATAGCGTCATGCTTTCCTCGCTAAAGGGCGCTACATTAGGCGTATGGATCAGCCATGGCGAGGGTCGTTTTGATCTGCCCATGAGTGAGGACCGCTACCACATTGTGGCCAAATATGGCTACGATCAATACCCTGCAAACCCAAATGGCAGCGATTATAATACAGCAATGTTATGCGATGCTACTGGGCGGCACCTGGTCACCATGCCTCATATCGAAAGGTCAATTTTTCAATGGAATTGGGCGAATTACCCCAAAGGAAGAACGGATGAAGTGTCTCCTTGGATTGAAGCCTTTGTCAACGCAAGAACTTGGATTGAACAACAATAGTATAAGGTCCAAACTATTTTAACGCTTAAAACGAAATAAATGATGCGCCTCTTTTTCTTTATCATCTTAATTCATGTTTGTCAAGTCTCAGCTCAAGAATCGACAGAGCGTTATCAAAAAGCTAAGATCCATTATCAAGGGCGCTCATTAGTGCAATTGGATGCGTTAGGACTGCCCGTAGCACATGGCATTCACAAACACGGCTTCTTCATCATATCGGAATTTTCAGAATCGGAATTGGCCACTGCGCGCGCAGCAGGTTTTGTTGTTGACGTACTGATTGAAGATGCAAAAGCCTATTTTTTGGCACAGAATCGAAACAACACTGAGCCCTTAAACTTAAGCAGCAACAATTGCAACAATGCCAACGAAAACTATGACACCCCTAGCGCCTTTAGTCTTGGCAGTATGGGGGGCTATTTCACCTATCAGGAGACTTTGGATATTTTGGATGCCATGAGACAGGCTTACCCCAACTTAATCTCTGCCCCATCCGACATCAGTAATTTTACAACACAAGGACAAGCAGACAACAGCACGACACCGCCAATAGGGGGTAATGGAATCAAGTGGGTCAAAATTAGTGACAACCCCGATGTTAGTGAGTCTGAGCCACAAATCCTTTATTCGGCGCTGCACCATGCGCGTGAGCCCGCATCCCTATCACAGTTGATTTTCTATATGTGGTACCTCCTTGAAAACTACGATACGGACCCTGAAGTAAAAAGCATCGTGGACCAAACGGAATTGTATTTTGTTCCTGTGGTCAATCCTGATGGTTATTTATATAACGAAAAAACAGATCCAAATGGTGGTGGTTTTTGGCGCAAAAACAGACGAGGCGGTTTTGGTGTTGACAATAACCGTAATTACGACTATCATGTTGGTGGGGATCCCGCTGCTGGCATTTGGGGTGGTGTGGGTGCTTCAGGCAACCCTAATAATGACACCTATTGCGGATCAAGTCCCTTTTCTGAAGCTGAAAATATGGCCATGAAATGGTTTGTTGAGAATCATAATTTTGTAATGGCTTTTAACAACCACACCTCAGGAGATCTACTTTTATATCCTTATGGGTACACTAATAATATAGTCTCCCCAGATGATGCTTTGTTTCAGAATGTGTCCGAAGAATTAGTGTCCCGGAATGGTTTTGACAACATCATGTCGGCCGGATTGTATCCTGCTGCAGGAGATAGTGACGATTTCATGTATGGCACTGTTGGAACGCATGACAAGATTTATGCTTTCACTCCAGAAATAGGACCGTCTTTTTGGCCACCTTCCAATGAAATCGAATCCATTTGTCGTCAAATGATGTACCTTAATTTGACCGCGGCCAAAATGGCCAATAATTATGGCGTCCTTGCCGATTTGTCGCCACAGTTCGTGGGCTCCAATACAACATTTGACGCTGCATTTTCATTAAAACGCCTTGGGCTTTCGGGCAGTGGAGACTTTACGGTAAGTGTGGAGCCTACAAGCCCGCAAATTACCAACGTCGGTCCCAGTGTGAACTTTAATGCCATGGGGACCCTAGCACAAAGTACTGGCTCCATAAGCCTCTCACTAGACGCTAATACCAATCAAGGGACGAGCATCGAGTATGACTTTATCGTGGACAATGGCGCTTACGTCACAAGAGTGTCAGTATCAAAAATATTTGGAGATAGCGAAGTTATATTTTCAGACCCTGGCAATAGCACCTCTAATCAATTCGATAACAATGGTTGGTCCCTGACAAGCAGTACCTTTGTTTCCCCAAGTTCTTGTATTACGGACTCCCCTTCTGGGAATTACAGCAACAACACCAATAAGACCATTGCACTTTCAGCGCCCATTGACTTGACCGAGGCATTGGCAGCTAATGTCACATTTTATGCCCAATGGGAAATTGAAAATAATTGGGATTATGTTCAATTTCAAGCGTCAACGGACGGTAACAATTGGACTGCTCTTTGTGGACGCTACACCAATACAGCAAGTGAGAATGGATTTCAACCCACGGGCGAACCTGTTTACGATGGTGAGCAAGCAAATTGGGTGCTTGAGGAAGTCGATCTTAGTGATTTTATTGGACAAGAGGTCATCTTGCGGTTCCAGTTGCGCACGGATGGGTCTAGTCGTGCCGATGGATTTTATTTTGACGACCTTAATATTAATGTCGTTAATGACAACTCACTAGGGACAGAAACTAATTTCGCTCAGCTTTTGAGTATTGCACCTAATCCTGCACAAGATCAAGTGACTGTTTTGACGGACTTGGAGCACTACGAGATACAGCTTTTTTCAATTCAAGGCCAAGAACTCAATACCAGAACCAATTGCAGCGGGCCAACAACAATACGGATTAGTGGGCTCTCCGCTGGAATCTATTTTGTCGCCGTCAAAAAAGATCTTCAGCAGCACACCATCAAGCTGGTGAAACACTAACAAGTCCCGTCATGAGGAGGTCTTGTCAATAGGCCTCCTGAAGTCAGTCTTTTCTATAAAAAACCAAATTATTTTTCATAATTTGCAAGAACTAACGACACTATAGATGCAACAGCCTAAGAGACTTTTCGATTTCGCGTATTATCAAAAAGAACATTACAATCTGAGTCACGCGTTTGTGGACAAGGTTGAGGGACATTGGAAAGCGACTTCGATTACAGAGTTCATCGACAAGGGCAATTCCATCAGTCGTGCCCTTTTGCGTCTGAACATAGAGGTTAATGACAAAATAGCCCTGATTTCAATGACCAATCGCAGTGAATGGAATATTTGTGATTTAGGAATTTTGCAAGTAGGAGCGCAAGATGTCCCGATTTATCCAACCAGTTCAAAAGAAGATTACCAATATATTTTGAATCATAGTGAAAGCGTTATTTGTTTCGTTTCTTGTCAAGAGGTTTACGACAAAATTGCGGCGATCAAGGACCAAGTGCCGTCTCTGAAACACATCTACAGCTTTGATGTTTTGCAAGACTGTCTTCATTGGTCAGAGTTACTGACACTAGGCACAGACCAGAGCAACCAAGCAAAAGTTGATCAAATCAAATCCAATGTATCGCAAGACGATTTAGCCACGATAATTTATACCTCGGGCACCACCGGCAAACCCAAGGGTGTGATGCTTAGCCATCAAAATATTTCTGCAAACATTGTGCGCAGCGCTGACCGATTGCCTATTGATTTAGGGCGTTCTAAGGCACTAAGTTTCCTTCCCATTTGTCATATTTATGAGCGCATGTTGTCTTATATGTATCAGTATTGTGGCGTTGAAATTTATTATGCCGAATCATTAGAGACCATAAGTGCGAACCTCCAAGAGGTGCACCCAGATGTGATGACGGCTGTCCCTAGACTATTAGAAAAAGTATATGATAAGATTTACGCCAAGGGCGCGGCCTTGACTGGCCTAAAGCGCAAATTATTCTTTTGGGCGGTTTCTCTTGGATTGGTTTATGAACCTTACGGACAAAATGGTTGGTGGTATGAGTTCCAACTCAAAATTGCACGAGCGCTTATTTTTAAGAAATGGCAAGAAGCGCTTGGCGGCAAACTTCGTGCAGTGGCCTCAGGAAGTGCGGCACTTCAGCCCCGATTGGCAAGAGTATTCAACGCTGCAGGCATTCCTATTATGGAAGGTTATGGACTGACCGAAACCTCACCAGTGGTGACCGTCAATGATTTTAGAAATCATAACTTCAGAATTGGTACTGTAGGAAAAGCCATTGCCGATACCGAGATCAAATTCGCCGCTGACGGTGAAATTTTGGTCAAAGGGCCTCAAATCATGATGGGTTATTATAAAGATCCAGACTTGACCGCCGAAGTCATCAAGGATGGCTATTTCCATACCGGGGACATTGGTGAAATGGACGCTGACGGCTTCCTCAAAATAACGGATCGAAAAAAAGAAATGTTCAAAACCAGCGGTGGAAAATATATTGCACCACAGGTTCTTGAGAATGCCCTAAAGCAGTCGCGATTCATTGAGCAAGTCATGGTCATTGGAGAAAATCAAAAAATGCCAGCGGCACTCATTCAGCCAAATTTTGATTTCGTCAAAGATTGGGGGCAAAATAAGAAATATGATTTACCTACTGATAATCATGCCCTGAACCAACATCCTAAAGTTGTGGCCAGAATACAAGAAGAAATAGACGGCTTTAACGCCCGATTTGGCAAGTGGGAACAAATTAAGCGCTTTGAACTCACACCAGAAGTTTGGAGTATAGAACTCGGTCACCTCACCCCTACCATGAAGATGAAACGAAAAGTCATCCATCAACGCTATAGTGATTTAGTAGAAAAGATCTACGCCGACACAAGGGTTTAACCAGTTAATTTTTTGTTGTTTTTATATAGAGTCAAAAAAAGTGGATATTTATTATGCACGCATAATAAATATTGTACCTTTACAATTGATGAAAGCAAAAACTATAGACCACATACTCCGTACGGTTTGGATTTCTGTATCCAAAATGTACCACGAAGAAGCGCTAAAAAAGGAAAGTACCATGGCCACTGGTTTTACCCTGATCAGTATCGATCCGGAATACGGCACATCATCTATGGCTTTGGGCCCAAAAATGGGGATGGAAGCCACGAGTTTGTCGCGCACCCTTAAATCAATGGAGTCGAAAGGACTCATTCAGCGCAAACCGAATCCCGAAGACGGACGTGGTGTCATCATACACTTGACTGAATTTGGCCGAAGTATGCGCAACTTTTCAAAAGAAATCGTCATTGGCTTTGACCAAAAGGTACGACAGGCCATCACACAAGAAGAACTAGAAACATTCAACAGAGTCGCACAAACCATAATGGATTTGGCGCAATCTAATCAACCCTTCATCAAAAAATAACACATGAAGCGACCAATCAAAAGAATAAAAAATGTTGCAGTCATAGGGTCTGGCATTATGGGTAGTGCCATTGCCTGTCATTTTGCCAACATAGGTGTGTCTGTGCTGCTTCTGGATATCGCGCCAAATGAACTAACAGAAATTGAGGCCAGTAAAGGCCTTAGCTTAGAGCATCGGTCGGTCCAAAATCGCATCGTCAATCAGGCTTTAGCAAAATGCATTAAATCAAATCCCAGTCCCCTTTATCACAAATCTTACGCACAACGCATCACTACAGGGAACCTCAAGACAGATTTATCCAAAATCAAATCAGTCGACTGGATCATTGAGGTCGTCGTCGAGCGATTGGACATCAAGAAAAAAGTGTTTGAACAAATCGAGGAATACCGCGAGCCTGGGACATTAGTCAGTTCTAATACATCAGGAATCCCCATCCACCTTATGGCTGAAGGCCGCAGTGAAGATTTCCAAAAACATTTTTGTGGCACACACTTCTTTAATCCTCCACGCTATCTCAAGCTACTGGAATTGATTCCTGGCCCCCTAACCGATCCTGAAGTGGTGTCCTATCTCGAGGAATATGGCAGTAAGTACCTCGGCAAAACCACAATTATTGCCCGAGACACCCCTGCATTTATAGGCAACAGAATTGGTATTTTTGGGATCCAAAGTCTTTTTCACCAAATGAATGCTTTAGGCCTCACGATTGAGCAGGTGGATAAGCTTACCGGACCAGTAATCGGTCGCCCTAAAAGCGCAACATTCAGAACAGTTGATGTGGTTGGCCTAGACACCCTGGCGCACGTCGCTGAAGGCATTTATGACAATTGTCCGGACGATCAGGCTCACGAGCTATTCCAGCATACAGATTTTGTCCGAAAGATGTTGGATCAAAATTGGTTAGGCAGTAAGACGGGCCAGGGCTTTTATAAAAAGATGACTAAAGACGGAAAAAGTGAAATCCACGCGCTCAACCTTGAGACCATGGAGTACCACCCATCAAAAAAGTCAAAATTCACCACTTTAGAAGCGACAAAGTCAATTGATAATGTCATCGATCGATTCCCAATATTGGTCAATGGAACAGATAAGGCCGGTGAATTTTATAGAGCCAACTTTGGGGCACTCTTCCATTATGTCAGCCTCAAGGTTGGCGAAATAACGGATGATCTTTACAAGATCGACGATGCCATGAAAGCTGGATTTGGCTGGTCACATGGGCCCTTTGATATTTGGGACGCCATAGGTCTTGACGAAGGCTTGGCGCTCATTAAATCTCTTGGACACACCCCTGCCCCATGGCTCACAGCGCTTTCCAAAGCAGACAAGCCACAGTTTTATGCTTTAAATGACGGCAAAAGGTTTTATTATGACTTGACAAAAGCCAAGCATGTTTTGATACCTGGTCAAAATGCCATTCTGGTCTTGGATCATATTGATCAGTCGCATGAGCTCTTCAGAAATTCAGGTGTTGTCATTCATGATTTGGGTGACGGCATCATCAACTGTGGATTTCATAGTAAAATGAATAGTATTGGCGGTGATGTATTGGAAGGCATTAACAAAGCCGTAGACATAGCCGAGCGCCATTACGACGGACTTGTCATTGGCAATCAAGGTGCCAATTTTTCTGTTGGCGCCAATATTGGCATGATTTTCATGATGGCGGTCGAGCAAGAATATGACGAGCTCAATGCAGCGATCAAATACTTTCAAGATACGGTCATGAGGCTGCGTTATTCTAGCATCCCAACAGTTATGGCACCCCATGGCTTGACTCTAGGAGGAGGTTGTGAACTGACCTTGCATGCCGACCGCGTAGTGGCCGCAGCAGAAAGTTACATCGGGCTGGTAGAATTTGGTGTCGGAGTCATTCCTGGTGGTGGGGGCAGCAAAGAAATGACCTTAAGAGCCTCTGACGGCTATCAGAAAAATGATGTCGAACTCAACCGACTTCAAGAATATTTCTTGACCATAGGCATGGCAAAAGTCGCGACCTCTGCGCAAGAAGCTTTTGATCTTGACATACTTAAAAAAGGCAAAGATGTAGTAGTGGTCAACAAAGATCGCCAAATAGCCATAGCCAAGACAACGGCCCGTCTAATGGCGGATCAAGGCTATACGCAACCGACAATGCGCCAAGACATCAAAGTTCTGGGCAAGCAAGCACTGGGCATGTTTCTAGTGGGCACCAACGCCATGAAGGCAGGACACTACATCAGTGATCACGATCTGAAGATTGCCAATAAATTGGCCTATGTTATGGCTGGAGGAGATTTATCAGAACCAACCTTGGTGAGTGAACAATACCTGCTGGACCTGGAACGCGAAGCATTTTTAAGTCTTTGTGGAGAGCGAAAAACTCTTGAACGACTCCAACACATGATCCGCACGGGAAAGCCTTTGCGTAATTAATTGACATTGACCAAAAACAAATGACCATCATCTTTAAAATGTCTTGTTTATGACTACTGCATATATTGTTAAAGCCTACCGCACCGCCGTGGGTAAAGCACCTAAAGGATTGTTTCGATTCAAACGGCCAGATGAGCTCGCTGCAGAAACCATCGAATACATGATGACCCAATTGCCCGAACTCGAGAAGCACCGAATTGACGATGTGATGGTGGGCAATGCCATGCCAGAAGCAGAGCAGGGGCTCAATATGGCGCGGCTCATCTCCCTTATGGGACTAAAGACGGAAGAAGTACCTGGTGTCACAGTCAATCGCTACTGTGCCTCGGGACTGGAAACAATTGCTATGGCTACAGCAAAAATTCAAAGCGGCATGGCCGATTGTATCATAGCAGGAGGAGCCGAAAGCATGAGTTTTATTCCAATGGGAGGTTATAAACCCTCACCGGATTATGCGATTGTCGCACAAGGCCATGAAGATTATTACTGGGGTATGGGCCTCACGGCAGAAGCGGTGGCTAAAGAATATAACGTCAGCCGCGAAGACCAAGACGCCTTTGCGTTCCACTCACACCAAAAGGCCATCGCCGCGCAACAAACCAACCGATTTCAAAACCAAATTGTTCCGATTAACATCACAGAGACGTATTTGGATGAGAATGGACATAAACAAAATAAGCAATATACAGTGGATCGTGATGAGGGGCCGCGGCAAGATACGTCTCTCGAGGCCCTGGCCAAGTTGAGACCAGTATTTGCCAATGGCGGCAGTGTTACAGCGGGGAATGCCTCTCAGATGAGCGATGGTGCTGCCTTTGTGATTGTGATGAGTGAAGCCATGATGCAATCACTTAACCTCTCCCCCATTGCCCGAATGGTCAATTATGCTGCTGTAGGAGTAGCGCCAAGAATAATGGGTATAGGACCGGTTAAAGCGATACCCAAAGCATTAGAAAAATCTGGCATCACAAAAAACGACCTCAAATTAATAGAATTAAATGAGGCCTTCGCCTCACAGTCATTGGCGGTCATCAGAGCCTTAAATTTAGACCCTGATATAGTGAATGTCAATGGTGGAGCCATTGCACTGGGCCACCCATTAGGATGTACGGGCACCAAGTTGTCGGTACAGCTTTTTGACGAAATGCGCCAACGCAGTCAACAAGGCGGATATGGTTTAGTGACCATGTGCGTCGGCACAGGCCAAGGTGCTGCTGGTATTTTTGAATTTTTAAATTGATTTTTTACCCATACGACCCCTAATCTCTTAACAACCTAGAACCATGGAACAGACCCCAACCCAAGATAACTTATTGCGTGGCGGACAATTTTTAGTCCAAGCGACGCCATGTGATCACATTTTTACTCCAGAAGATTTCTCAGAAGAACAGCGCATGATGATTGAGTCTGTTCAGGAGTTCGTTGATCGAGAGATTTGGCCCAAAAAGGCCCAATTCGAACAAAAAGATTATGCCCTTACACTCGATGTGATGAAAAAAATCGGAGAAATGGGACTGCTCGGTATTGCCGTACCAGAGGAATACGGTGGATTGGGCATGGGTTTTGTCACCACAATGCTCGTGTGTGATTACATCAGTGGTGCCACCGGATCTATCGCGACTGCATTTGGTGCCCATACAGGGATCGGCACCATGCCCATAACCCTTTACGGCAATGAAACACAAAAGCAAAAATACATCCCGAAACTGGCCTCCGGTGAATGGTTTGGCGCCTACTGCCTCACGGAACCAGGTGCAGGCAGCGACGCCAATAGTGGAAAGACAAAAGCAGTCTTGAGTGAAGATGGGACGCATTACCTCATTTCAGGACAAAAAATGTGGATCTCAAATGCTGGTTTCTGTCAACTTTTTATCGTCTTTGCGCGAATTGAAGACGACAAGAACATCACAGGTTTTATCGTGGAAAATGATCCCAACAATGGGATCACCATGGGCGACGAAGAGCACAAGCTGGGCATCCATTCATCTTCGACACGACAGGTCTTTTTTAACCAAACTAGAGTCCCTATAGACAATATGCTCTCCCAGCGCCAAGAAGGCTTTAAAATTGCCATGAATGCACTTAATGTTGGCCGTATTAAACTAGCGGGCGCTTGTCTGGATGCCCAAAGAAGAATCATATCCAATGCTGTGGGATATGCCAATCAGCGGGTACAATTCAAAACACCCATCGCCCAATTTGGAGCCATTAAGTCAAAATTGGCAGAAATGGCAAGTGCTGCTTTTGTCGACGAAAGTGCAACCTATCGTGCATCTAAAAATATCGAAGACCGAATTACCTTGAGGCGACAAGCCGGAAATACTCACCAAGAGGCAGAACTAAAGGGCGTTGAAGAATATGCCATAGAATGTTCTATTTTGAAAGTCGCTGTGTCTGAAAGTGCACAACATTGCGCAGACGAGGGCATTCAAATCTATGGCGGCATGGGATTCAGTGCAGATACCCCAATGGAGTCGGCTTGGAGAGATGCCCGAATCACGAGGATTTACGAAGGCACCAATGAAATCAACAGAATGCTCTGTGTCGGCATGCTCTTGAAAAAGGCCATGAAAGGTCATGTAGATTTATTAGGTCCTGCCATGGCTGTTGCTCAAGAGCTCACAGGAATACCGTCTTTTGAAACACCTGATTATTCTGAGCCATTTTCGGAAGAAAAAGTCATCATTGACCATCTGAAAAAGGTGTTTTTAATGGTCTCTGGACAAGCCGTTCAAAAATACGGGCCGGATTTGGAGGAACACCAACAACTTTTACTCGCCGCATCAGACATCATGATCAACATCTATATGGCCGAAAGCGGGCTCCTTAGAGCAGAAAAAACCATGAAGTCAGATCCTGAAAAAGGACAAAATCAGATGGAAATGGCCCAGCTCTATCTCTACCATGCCGTAGACAAAATCATTCTAAAAGCCAAAGAAGGCATTATTAGTTTTTCGGAAGGAGACGAACAGCGCATGATGCTTATGGGACTCAAGAGATTCACAAAATATGTGCACCACCCCAACATTATCGCGTTGCGTGTATCCATAGCAGATAAGGTTATTGCCGCTAACCATTATCCTTTTTGACCAAAGCCGTCTATCGAAAAGTCGTAGTCTGTAATGTGGTTATATACTTCATTTGCCTTTAAAACTGATGTCGGAAAATGAGGGTGATGTGGTGCGTCTGGAAAATTTTGGCATTCCAGACAGAGCCCTGGCCAAGGTTCATGAGGCGTCATAAATTCCTGAGTTAAATGGGAAAAGTTATGCGGGGTGAACACCACAAGGCCGGGTTGATTGGTCGTGACCGAGAGTTTTATGCCTGATTTTTGGCTATATAATATGGCATGAGGCCCACGTTTTTTCAGGACGAAGGGCGTGTCAAGACCACCAAAGGATTTTTGACAGATGGGTTTTGACTTGCTAAAATCAAAAGAAGTCCCTTCCAGTGAACAATAGTGACCTGTTGGCAATAAATCATCATTCAATGCCAATCTCTTGTTGGCATTAATGTATAATTCATGACCACAGACCGAACCAGAACCATCAAGATTGAAGTAAGAATGATTGGTCAAGTTAACGATGGTGTCTTGATCAGAACAAGCGGTATAGGTCACTCGAAATGTTTCGTCTAACCATTCAAATCGCGCTGTGATTTTTAAATTACCCGGAAATCCATTGTGCCCTTCTGGACTCAGGACACTAAGCTCTATTGAAGCGTCGTTGGGACTGTGATTCGCTGGAGCCGCCCAATAAAGTGTGTTGAGGGCTTGAGGACCTCCGTGGAGCTGTATGCCCCTTTCGTTGGCACTTATAGGATGATCTTGGTCATTGAGGCGAAACCCTCCTGAGCCAATTCTACCCGCAAACCGCCCAACTGTCGCACCAACAAAAAACTGAGCATTCTGATGCACTGCCGACCCATAAACCATAGGATTTTCAAAACCCAAAACTACAGAACGCTGAATGCCTTTGGCATCAGAAATAAATAGAGCGTTGAGTGTCGCGCCATAATTCAATATTTGGCCGGTCCATCCTCGGTGATTTGTTATGTTGTAAACCTTAAGCTGATCCATCATCATCTCTAACTATTCGGGGGCAAGGTCGAAATTAGCACATTTATTCGATCTAGGACGCGCCCACAATAAATGAATTTATGTACCTTTTATGCACAAATTACTCCTACTTCTTGGGCATAATTAAAAGCACTTATAAAAACACTTTATGAAGAATCATTTATTTTTTTTGTTCTGCTGGTCATTAATGTGTCCTGCTGTACAAGCACAATCTGACATGCGCATTTATGAAATGATTCAGAATGTCAACAGTGCACGATTGGCCAAAGATGTTCAGACCCTTGTTGATTTTGGGACACGACATACCTTGAGCGACACCACATCACACACCAAAGGTATTGGAGCCGCCAGACGGTTCATCAAACAAGAATTTGAGGCCATAAGTGCTGCATGCGGCGGTTGTCTTGAGGTTTATTACCAAAAATCTTTGATTCAAAAAGGCAGTAATGAGCGGATTTTTGAGGACGTTTGGGTGGTCAATGTTGTTGCAGTGCAGAAAGGCAACAAAAACCCTAACAGCTATATCATGATGTCTGGCGACATCGATTCTCGCATCAGTGATCCTAATAATGCTGTCGATACATCTCCAGGGGCCAATGACAATGCCAGTGGTATGGCCGGCACATTGGAAGCCGCTAGGGTCCTGTCGCAATACTCATTTGACAACAGTATTGTTTATTTGGGGCTCAGTGGTGAAGAACAAGGTTTATTTGGCGGAAAAGGTGTGGCACAAATGGCCATTGATCAGCAATGGGACGTCATTGGTGTGTTCAATAACGATATGATTGGCAATATCACTGGTGTAGACGGTGTCATAGACAACAGAACTTTTCGCATTTTTAGCGAACCCACGCCAGTGACCGAATCTGAGGCAGAGAGACGCGCTCGCCGATTTTATGGCGGAGAGGTAGATGGAGTTTCGCGGCAACTTGCAAGATATGTCTTCAATACCACCAAAACGTATATGCCCGAAATGAACCCTATGATGGTCTATCGGTTAGATCGATTTGGACGTGGTGGTCACCACCGACCATTTAACGACGCCGGTTTTGCAGGCATTCGCATTATGGAAGCTCATGAAAATTATACCCAACAGCATCAAGACTTAAGGATCGAAAATGGCATTAGTTATGGCGATCGCATTGAACATGTAGATTTTGATTACGCCGCCAAACTCACTGCCGTCAATACAATTAATTTGGCCGCCTTGGCCTGGGCCCCATTGGCCCCAAGTCAAGTGTCTATTGGCGGAATCGTCGCCCCCTCTGTATCACTCAAATGGCCCCCCGTAAACCGCGCCGTAGCTTATAAAATTTATTGGCGCAAGACGACTTCACCAACTTGGGAATACAGCAGAGTAGTGACCAACACTACGGAATTTACCCTGGACGGCATTGTTGTCGACAACTTTTTCTTCGGGGTCGCAGCAATTGGTGCCAATGGTCATGAAAGCATTGTCACCTTCCCAAATAAAATTCTAAGATAATGATAAAGCATTATAGCCTTTTGTTTTTGCTCATGCCCTTGAGTCTATTGGGACAATTTACACGTCAGGATTCGCTCCGTGGAGGATTAAACCCCGAACGCCTTTGGTGGGATGTCCAGCACTATGACCTCAATATCACCATCACACCACAAACCCGAACCTTCAAGGGGGTCAATACCATGACTTATCGCGTTATGGATTCTGTAAGACAAATGCAGGTTGACTTGCAGGATCCAATGATGTTGACCCGTGTCATGCAAAATGACCGAGCACTTGACTTTACCCGAGAAGGGGCAGCATACTTCATCACCATATCAGAAAATCAAACCGTCGGCAGCCAACAAAATATCACACTCTATTTTGAGGGCAAGCCTAAAAATGCCATAAATCCTCCATGGGACGGAGGAGTGACCTGGCAAATAGACGAATTAAATCGTCCGTTCATTGCTACTGCCAACCAAGGAATTGGGGCAAGTATTTGGTGGCCCAATAAAGACCATCCCTATGATGAACCGGACCAGGGGGTCAAAATCGCTCTCTTGGTCCCTCAAAATTTGACAGCAGTTGCTAACGGTCGATTACTCCAAACAAAAGAGCAGGGCGCATTCACAAGCTATACGTGGGAAGTTAGAAATCCGATCAACAACTATGGCGTAAACATCAATATTGGCCATTATGTGCATTTCAATGAAATCTATAACGGACTTAACGGGCCTTTGAGTATGGATTATTGGGTCTTAGATCATCATTTAGATGCTGCTCGTCAACAATTCAAACAAGCCCCTCTGATGATGGAAGCTTTTGAATATTGGTTTGGTCCCTACCCTTTTTATGAGGATGGATACAAGCTCGTTGAGGTCCCTTATCTGGGAATGGAACATCAAAGCAGCGTGACCTACGGCAACGGCTTCAACAATGGATACCGAGGGGTGGATCTCAGTGGCAGTGGCTGGGGTGATCGATTTGACTTCATCATCATTCATGAATCTGGTCATGAGTGGTTTGCCAACAACATCACCAATACGGACGTTGCGGACATGTGGATTCACGAGAGTTTTACGGCCTATTCTGAAAATCTTTACTTGGATTATTATTTTGGCAAAGAGGCCTCTCAGGCCTATGTCTTGGGCACCAAAAAAAGGATATTGAATGACAAACCCATTATTGGGCCTTATCATGTCAATCAAGAAGGCAGCAGTGACATGTATTATAAAGGAGCCAACGTATTACATACACTCCGACAGCTTATTGATGACGACGCGTTATGGCGCCAAATACTCATGGGCCTCAATAAAGACTTTTACCACCAGACCATCAGTTCAGCCCAACTTGAAGACTACATCAGTAATGCCTCTGGCATAGACCTTGAGGCTTTCTGGCATCAATACTTACGGACCAATAGAATTCCAGTGCTGGTTTACAAAATGGTTCAAGACCAGCTGCAATTTCAATACCAAGACGTTGTAGACCATTTCGACATGCCCCTTAAGACCCGGATTAATGGAGTGCCTCAATGGATTTTTCCGACTCATGAATGGCAATCACTGACTCTTCCCGAGCCCGTTACCTCATTTGTAATCGAGAAAGACTTTTTGGTAGACACAAAAGTTCAAAACACGCCATAATGCTTGAGCTCATCTATATTGGCGCATTACTTTTCGGCATTGGCACGTTAACTTTTACACTATCAACCCTAACAGGTGGCGGAGGAGCAATGGCCCAAATCCCCATAATGAATATTCTTGTTGGACCCAACCTGGCAGCGCCACTGGTCAACCTTGGCGCATTCATCAGCAGACCCACGCGCGTGATCTTGTTTTGGCGTCATATTTATTGGCCTGTCTTTTTTTACTACGTCCCCATGGCCATTATTGGCTCATTTTTAGCTTCTTGGTGGTTTGCATCGCTTCATACGCAATGGATTCAAATTGTGGTAGGGCTGTTTTTGGTCAGCACTATTTTTCAATACCGTTTTGGCAAAAAAGAACGATCATTCCCAATACAATTGTGGCACTTTATGCCCTTAGGACTTATGGTCTCATTTATTGGCACATTGACTGGCGGCATGGGGCCTATACTCAATCCATTTTTGTTGAATTTAGGACTGAAAAAGGAAGCTTTGATTGGCACTAAAGGTGCTCAATCATTTTTCATGGGGTTAGGTCAAATCGCTGCTTATATATCGTTTGGCTTATTGAGTGAACGGCTTTGGTTCTATGGACTATGCTTAGGCCTTGGCGCGAGCTTGGGTAATTTTCTGGGTAAAAAATTATTATACCGTATTTCAGAAAAAAAATTCAGACAAATCCTCATCGCATATATGGTAATAAGTGGTGTCCTGTTGATCCATAATGCCCTGTAGTTTTGTCGTCATATTTTAGCCTCTAAGGCTAAATTTTGGTAACTTTCCTCTTCAATATTTAAATCATAACGATGCAGTCAATATCACGCTTTGCTTTGACAATTATGGTCTTCATGACTACAGGGCCATGGGCCGCCGCTCAGGTTTTGGACACCTCATTATTAAAGGATTTAAAACCCCGATCGATAGGCCCTGCGGGGATGTCTGGTAGAGTTACCGCTATTGATGCCGTCAATGCCAATCCTGAAATCATCTATGTGGGCACAGCTTCAGGTGGGGTCTGGAAAACGACAGGGGGTGGACAAACATGGACCCCATTGTTCGAAAAAGAAGCCACTAGTTCTATTGGCGCATTGGCCATTGACCAGAGCAATCCCTCAGTCATCTGGGTGGGTACTGGAGAGGGCAATCCACGTAATAGTCTCAATGGTGGATTTGGTGTTTACCGTTCAATTGACGCCGGCAAGACCTGGCAACTTATGGGCCTCGAAAAAACCAGACACATCCATCGCATCATTGTAGACCCAAGAGACTCAAATACTGTTTACGTCGGCGCCATAGGCTCTCCATGGGGCGAGCATGACGAGCGAGGAGTATACAAAACTTCAGATGGTGGCCAAAGTTGGGTCAAGATATTGCACAGCAACAACCATTCTGGTGTGGCCGATATGGTGATGGACCCGAGCAATCCAAATAAATTGGTTGTGGCTTTATGGGAACACAAACGCGACCCATGGCACTTCACTTCAGGTGGACCAGGAAGCGGACTCTATATCACGCATGATGGTGGTCAATCCTGGCAAAAGAAAGATCATGCTGATGGCCTTCCTGAGGGAGATCTTGGGCGCATTGGACTGGCTATAGCACCAAGTAATCCAGACCGAATATATGCCTTGGTCGAATCTAAGAAAAATGCCTTGTACCGCAGTGATGATGGCGGGGTCACATGGCAAAAAATAAATGACAACGATGATATTGGCAATCGTCCTTTTTATTATTCAGATATTTTTGTCGATCCACATAACGAACACCTTGTTTATTCTGTGTTTACCTATGTCAACGTCTCTATTGATGGCGGAAAAAGCTTCAAACAATTGATGCCTGCCTATGGCGTAGACAATGGGGTACACCCTGATCATCATGCTTGGTGGATCCACCCCACCAATGGAAAGTACATGATGGATGGAAACGATGGCGGATTGAACATCACTAAAGACGGTGGCAAAACTTGGCGATTTGTCGGCAATATCCCTGTTGGTCAATTCTATCATATCGCGACAGATATGGAATTTCCTTATAACATTTATGGGGGCATGCAAGACAATGGCAGCTGGCGGGGTCCGGCATATGTGTGGAAAGCCCAAGGCATACGCAATAGCTATTGGCAAGAAATTTCCTTTGGCGATGGTTTTGATGTTGTTCCTGATCCAGAGGACAGCAGATACGGCTGGAGCATGAGTCAAGAGGGCTATGTCAGCCGCTATGACCATCAAACAGGTAATAATTACACGGTCAGGCCAACACATCCGGACCCTGAGATGCGTTTGCGGTTTAACTGGAACAGTGCCATCAGCATCGATCCTTTTGACAACAGCACCCTTTATTTCGGGAGTCAATTTGTTCATAAGAGCGAAGACAAGGGGCTGACATGGACCATTATTTCTCCCGATTTGACCACCAACGACCCATCAAAACAAATGCAACATGAAAGTGGTGGTTTGACAATGGATGCCACCGGTGCAGAAAATCATACAACTCTATTAGTGATCGAGCCTTCGCCGATAACCCACGAATTGATTTGGACTGGATCTGATGATGGAAAGGTACACATCACTCAAAATGGCGGATTAACTTGGCAAGACGTAGGCACAAATATCAAGGGTCTGCCTCAAGGAAGTTGGATCACACAAATCAAAGCATCGAATAAAAGACCTGGCGAAGCCTTGCTAGTGGCCAATGATTACAGACGTTTTAACTATACCCCTTATGCTTACCGCACCACAGACTACGGCAAATCATGGGTCCGTATTGTTGATCAAAATGACGTCAAGAGTTATGCCCTCTGTATTGTTGAAGACCCAATAGAAGAGCGGTTATTGTTTTTAGGTACTGATGACGGGCTCTATTGCTCCATCGATGCTGGAAAAAACTGGCGAAAATGGACCAATGGGTTCCCAACAGTTTCTGTAAAGGACTTGGTGATACACCCCAGAGAGCATGATTTGGTTATCGCCACATTTGGTCGCTCTGCTTGGGTCCTGGATGACATTAGAATTTTGCGCGCATTAGCCAAGAATTCCGATATGATCAATAATGATCTGGCATTAGCGCCACCGCCAATCGGTTATCTTGCCGCCTATCAGCAACCCACAGGCTCTCGATTTGGTGCTGATGCCATGTATCAGGGAGACAATAAGCCTTCAGGAGTGGCATTGACCTATTATGTTAATCAAGCCAAACAAAAAGATCCTGACGCCGCTACAGAAAATGGAACGCCAACAGCGAGCAAAAAAGACAGTCTTATTTTGCAAATTTTTGAAGGTCAAGACTTGATCCGCACCTTGAAGAAAAAAACACCGGACAGTACTGGTTTTTACAGATGGCGATGGCGTATGGATAAAAGTGGAGTACAACGCCCCTCTCGCAACCCTAAGCCTTCGCGTTACGAACCAAGTGGCGGTTGGGTTGCTCCTGGCGACTACCGACTGGTCCTGAATTATGGCGACCAGAAATCAGAGCAAATGATCAAGATCCAGGCTGATCCAAGAATTCCATATAATGCTCATGCCTATGCCCTGAATCAAACATTACTGCAAGAGGTGCAAACCATGACCGAAAGCATTAAAGAAGTTATTGATCAGTTAGCACACAGCAGAGACGCCGTAATTGATCTGACTCAACGCATGTCAGCAATTGATGCGCAACGTTTTGAAGCCCACATAGACAGCAGCAAGACGATCAATAAAGAGATCAACCAACTGATTGACCTGTTTTTAGGGGCCAACGACGAGCGCCAAGGAATCACGGCGTCATTAAAGGTTACCGTCATGGAGCGCATAGGTCAATTGAATTGGTATGCAAGCAGCCGCCCTAATGGGCCCACAGCAACTGAGCAGCAACTCTTGGTCAATGCCAAAAACGCATATGAAAAGGCGGTTACTCAAGTCAATGAGTTTTATCAATCCAAATGGGAAAACTACCAGAAAACTATTGAAATATTGGACTTGTCCCCATTCAAGGCCCACAAACTATTTAACACAAATGAATAAAGCATCTTTACTGTTTCTTATCGCGTTATTTGGCTTTTCATGTATCGCGCCAATGATGGGTCAATCTAAGGCGGAAAAAGACCTTGGGTCTTGGTTCTTGTTTTTTAACCAACATCAATTTTCAGAACACTGGAACACGCTGACTGAAGTCCAACATAGAAGTTATGCGTTTGGCACAAGATTCAATCAGTTACTCATGCGCACGACGCTCAATTATAAGTTCAGTAACGCCGTATCGGTTGGCGCTGGCTACGGGCTCATACCCACTGACAATACCTATGAGATTATCGAAGATGAATCTTTAACCTATGAACACCGGATCCATCAGCAGCTGATCATGCGACAAAAGTTCTCAGGTCTGACTTGGATCCATCGCTACAGACTAGAACAAAGGTTTTTAGAAGACGGCCAAGGGGGACATCAATTGTCTCATCGCGCCCGTTATATGGGTCGTGTCAATTTTAAATTGAATGCCCAGTGGTCTATCTCTGTATTTGACGAAGTATTTTTGAATTTGCAAAAACCAACATTCAGTCAGAATCGACTTTATTTCGGAATGGGCTATCAAACTACACCAAAACTCAATGTGCAACTTGGATTCCTTAAAAATCATTTTAATGCGGTACGGTATAACCGTCTGTTAGTGACCCTTTGGTATAACACCTCTAGCTAATGACTTTTAACCAAAAAACACTTTTACAGCAACAAAATTCATAACTTTATAATCAAAATCTGAAAAAATGACGCGCAATATTTTTACCATAATGTTACTGGCTATTGGGCTCGTGGCCTGTAAACAAGACCAAAAGAACTCTAATGAACAAGCACCTGCACCGGTGGCGAAAGAACAACAGAAGACTAAGTCGAATTCTAGTGGCGGACTTGTGGTTCGCCTAGAACCCAAAAGTGACAGCCAAGCTTCTGGTGTTGCCATATTCGTAGAAGAGGGTTATGACATCAGAATGGTCAGCAAGTTTGAAGGACTCAAACCTGGTCAACACGCCATTCACCTGCATGAAAAAGCAGATTGTTCCGCCACAGACGGCACTTCTGCAGGAGGTCATTGGAATCCAACCTTTGAAAAGCATGGTGCATGGGGCGACCCAGCGGGTTACCACCGTGGAGATATTGGCAATTTTGAAGTCGCATCGGACGGCACCGCCAAATATTCGTTTAAAACTGATCAATGGTGCATTGGTTGTGGGGACCCACAGCGCGATATCCTGGGTAAGGCAATCATCATCCATCAAGGCATGGACGATCTTACCTCACAGCCTAGTGGTGCTGCGGGCGCACGTGTGGCCTGCGGAGGCATTATTCAATAACAGAGCTGATTACAAATCGATCACGACCTGATCGATGCCGCGACGCACTTTTGCGAAGGAAGCAAAAGGGTCATCTGGTGCTCTAAAGCCAATAGGCACCACGAGCACAGGTGTGACGTTTAATGGGTCCAATCCGAGAACATTAGTGTATTGATCTGGATAAAAGCCCTCCATAGGACAAGCATCAATTCCTTCAATCGCACAAACCGCCAAAATATTTCCTAACGCAATGTAGGCCTGTTTTGTCATCCATTGGACACGCTCACCTTGAGACATACCACATATTTCGCTTACCATATGTGCTTGAAAAGGCGCCAAAATTTTCTCAGGTGTTTGACGGATTTTTCGAATCAAATCAAAATAACCATCGACGAAGTCCTTATCCAGTATATTCTCAATACAAATCACTAATACCGCCGAAGATTGGCGAACTTGTTGTTGGTTCATAGTCGCAGCCACCAACTTTTCTTTCAAAGATTGATCTTGCACAACTACCATTTTAAGGGGCTGTAGACCGTATGATGTCGCCGTGAGATCAAACGCTTGCTTCACTACGGCCAATTGATCTTTAGATAGTTGGCGGGTATTATCAAATTTTTTACAAGCATAACGCCACTGTAACTGTGCTAGAACTTCAGACTTCATCATGAACTATTTTTTTTGCAAATGTATTATAAATCATAGAAATTCAAACGCGCAAGTAGAGGAAGTTGCCGAGTATGGTGGGCAGTCTACACCTCAAAAAACCATAATTTAATCGCCAGTATACTCACCATAATGACTAAAAACGTTCTTATGAAACCATCTCCCATTTTTACTGATAATCTGCTCGATATCCATGCACCCAGTGCATTACCGATGGCAAGAATCAACCCGATTTTAAAATCGACTTTATCGTTCACCACAAATACAGCCAAAGCTGCAATACTATAGAGCAAGACAACAAACACTTTGGTCGCATTGGTGCGGACCAAGTTAATGTTATGGGCGTAGTGCAAATAAAGAATGATCAAAAATCCAATCCCCGCGTTGAGAAAGCCGCCATAAATTCCTAAAAAGAAAAAGATAACGACCCCCTGCCAAAGTGCTCTCCCGGTAACTTTTTCAGCAATGTCTTTTAATTTCATTTTGGGCTTGAAAACAATTATGGCGATCACAATCACCATAATGACGGCCAATATTTTGTTAAACAAGCCTTCATCGATCACTACAGCAATATTTGCCCCAATAATTCCTCCTACAGTCGCAGACAATCCCACATAAGTATTGAAAGGAAAGGTAGACACTCCTTTACTGCGGAACCCCATTGTCGCCATGAACGTTTGGATCACTATAGCCACACGATTAGTGCCATTGGCTACAGAAGGTGGTAACCCCAAGAATATCAAAAAAGGCAGGGACAGCAGGCTACCGCCACCAGCAATTGTATTGATAAAACCCACAGCAAATCCAATGAGAATGAGCATGGGATAGTGATACCACATTTCCATAATTCAAAGGTACTTTTAAAATCTCACTCTCCTGAAAAATATTTCAAACCAGCAGTATGTTTTTTTGAAAAAGCATCCTATATTTGCAACCGCATTGGAGAAATGGCAGAGTGGTCGAATGCGGCAGTCTTGAAAACTGTTGAGGGTCACACCTCCGGGGGTTCGAATCCCTCTTTCTCCGCAGATCAAAAACCTTAACTATTGTCTGTCAATTTGTTAAGGTTTTTTTGTTTTCTTTGAATAACGTAACAGATCATCGCCCATCATGCTTTTCAATACCAGTTATGCCAATAAAGAATTTGATCATGAAAGTGTTGCCATTGTTGGCCCCTCCTACTCATTGATTCAGAAATTGGTCAATGGCCCAAAGGGATCGAGTCGCCTCATTATTGATGGTTTTAGTCCTAAGATTCAAGCACAAATCAAGTCGTCATCGTCGCTACACTATGCCAACATTGAATTGAGGCCAAAAGGCATTATCGTGCACTTTACCCAAGGTCTAGAGCGATTTGCCTGGATCATCCCATACTACCGATTAGCCATATACAATACCAGCAAATTCAGTATTCATGGTGATGGACAGTTTATAAAATTCAGAAAAGACAAGCATTATAAAAGCGCCAAAGGCTTCATTGAAAAAATGGCTCAGGACAAGATTGATTTTTTGAATCTGGATTACTATCAAGATTAATATAACGCACTCACGGCTTGAGAGCATAAAAAAACCCACAGGAATCCTGTGGGTTTTTTGCCTCTTAAAGGGATTGATTATCTCTTCACTAACTTGAGATTGGCTACAGAACCCTCGCGGTAAACACGAACAAAATAGGTTCCAGAGGCCAAGCCAGCAACATCTACTTGTGCTTGGTTACTGTTAACCGCCATTTGATAGACGGATTGACCAAGAACATTGCGAATTTCCAATTTCTCGATTGGTGCATTAGAGGCCACTGTAAATTGTGTTTCGGCTGGATTGGGATACAAACTCAGGCCCATAGACTCTTGACTAGTGGTGCCTAACACTCCAGCTACTGTAAAAGTGAATGGCTCAGAGAAATCTCCTTGAGCACAATCCGTGTTACCACGAACTCTCCACCAGTAGGTGTAGCCTTCTTGCATGCCTAATACCAAAGACGAATTAAATTCACTTGACTGAGCAAATTCTACGTCTGTAAAATCAATATTTCTTGAAACCTCTAGATCATAACTCACAACATACTGACCTTCATCAGTCCAAGATAGTTCATAAACAATCGGAATATCGATGGCTTCATCTTCAGGGACTAAAAGATCAGCAACTGGCACGTCAGCACTACCTGAACCAAGAACAGTAACCGTTACAGGAAACTCTTGAGTTTCATTTACACCGACCACTTGAACTAAAAATACATAATCACCAGTGGCGAGATTATTCATGCCTGATAATTCTAAATTACTGGTCCCTTCAGTACTCAAAGTTGGGTCAGAAAAAGTCCCCGAAACCCCTGAAGGGAGACTAGAGACACCAAATGTAACACCATCAGCATAACCGTTTAAAGGCAAGAAATCAACCGCTACAAGAGCGGTGTCATCTCCTTCGCATACTGCGACGCGACCATTGTGTGTCGAGGCAAAGAAATCACTAGTCGCTAAACCAGTAAGAATAATTGATACAGCCTGTTGGCCATCAAGAAGATTAGCTCCTTTGTGACTAATGGTCACGTAATAGGCCCCTAAAGCTCCTGGTACTTCAATCTTTTCGATGTTGTCAACAATATTGTCCCCTGTCGTCGCTGCTGCCGCAAAGTTAAAAGGATCTAACTTCCAAGGCGCGTAAACATCACCACCTGGAGTCGTCATACGCAGGTCTAAGTCATTGATCAGCATTGGCGTTGGATCATCTTCACTACTGGCATTACCAGGCAACATGACTCCCGGAGCATCCGTCCATGTGATGGACCCCATCAAATCATCTGAGCCGTTCGAGTTAACTGCAAAACTCATGGTTTCGCCTGAGGCCAAAACGTCTTCTATAATATAAGAGCCGTTATTCATCGAACCGATGACCTCTGCCCCACGCTGCACATTCAATAAGCCCCAACCAAATCGGTAATCTGGACCGTCAGCACTTCCGGCCTCGTCAGCGGTATGAAGTGAAAGACCTCTCAAAGAGGCACTGTTCATATAGCTACCGTTCAATTGGTTATAGTATTGTTGCAATAGCATCAAACTACCAGCGACATTTGGGCTGGACATAGATGTACCACTGTAGTTGGCATAAGCCTGGTTTGAACCTGCCAAAGAAGAATACATGTTCACCCCTTTACCTGAAATGTCTGGCTTAATTCTTCCATCGTCTGTTGGTCCCCAGCTGCTGAATCCTGACATACTGACACTAGATGGTCCTGTATAATTCAGTACCTCAAAAGTTGCTGCGACTACTAAATTATTTTTGGCAGTACCCATGTCTGTAAGATAATCAAATCCACTATCTCCAGTATTTACACCACTCTGACGATCGTTTCCTGCGGAAACAACCGGTAAATAATATGGTGCATTGTAGGTGATATTGTCCATTCCGCGTGCGTCCGCATCGTAGTAGCCTAACCTCCAAAGAGGAAGGTTCTGGATGCCAGCTCCATAGGAATGATTAGAGACTAATAGCCCATCGCCAGCAGCCGTAATCATCTCAGGATAATCACTGAACCAATCATGAGCCCACAAGGTTCCTTCAGGAAGCATTCCTTTGGCAGCACCATTAACAACATCACCGTTACCAATCATGGTTCCAGCAACGTGTGTGGCATGATCTCCTGTGCCTGCAGCACCATCTCTCTGGTCGACACGTCCCACTAGCAACTGATGCGTTGCTCGGACACCGCCTCCATCCCACTCACCGACGATCATGTTTTCGCCATTGAGATCAAGATTAGTCGCACCACCGGTATGCAAGGTATTGGCACGAGTTGTGATTCCTCCCTCTCTGTTGTGAGAAACACGGTATTTGGGTTGACCATTTTCATAAACTCCGATAAGAGAAGCAATGCCCCCAAATTCAGATTGAATTGTTGTTGGCCAGTCGTAAATTGCTGCAAGCTCATAAGCCCGCGCTCTGTTCTCGGCTTCAGCCGCAGAAAATTCTGTTTTTAGCGCATTGAGTTTGTCCATATTGTAATGGCTCACAATCTGCGCCCGCTCTGATGGCGTCTGTGCCACAGCAACAGCAGAGACCAAAAGAAGCGCACTAAATAATTGAGTTGTTTTTGTCATATTATTTTTTTTTTGTGAATTTACAAAACATATCGGGATTGAACAATCATCACAAGTGAAATTAACAGTCTTTAGAAATCAATAATGCAACAGCGCCAAGAATTGCGCTATCCATGGAGGCCGATTGGCGGATTGAGAAGTGCTCCAATTGTTTGGCATAGGGAAAAGTACTTATCGAGGCCATCAAGCCATCCGAGAAATAAGGCCACGCCTGTGCTATAGAACCACCAAAGATGACTCCTTCTGGCGCCAATATCGATAAACCTATTTTGACAGCCTCCCCCAAATGTTTGCCATATGATTCGAAAGCGCTCAAAGCTTCACTATCTCCCAATTGGGCCCTACTGTATAGACCATGAGCAGTTTCATTGTATTGCTTTGTGAAAAAGGCGCTAGCAGTATAGTCCTCTATTATGCCTTGCTTGTAGGGCAACATTCCGAGCTCACCGGCACCGCTAAGCGCACCCTTGTAAAGTTGTCCATTGATCACAATCCCCATGCCCAATCCAGTGCCTAAGGTGATGCCGACAAAATTCTGCCAATCTGAAGCCCCTCCAAAACAATGTTCGCCAAGAGCAAAGCAGTGCGCATCGTTATTCAACGCTACCGGGACGCCAAAATCGCGAATCAGTAGATCCGCCAATGGCAAACCACTCCACGACGGTATATTTTGCAAATCAACTATCAATCCCTTATTGGTGTCTACAATACCCGGGACTCCAACCCCGATTCCTCTAATATCGGTATGCCAAATCTTTTTGATTTCATTGATCAACTGAAACAACAGTACTTCTGAAGGCAATTTTGCATCAATGACAAGATTCAACTCTTTGACCACAATCCCATGAGATACCAGACCAAATTTAAATGAGGACGCACCAATATCGATCCCTAAATAGATTTCCTCTCTCATAAATTATTTCAATTAAATGGTTTTGTTTTGCACCAACGGTTTGGACCAAAATCCAATGGATAGAATATAAAGTAACGGCAAGAACAGGCCCACAAGTCCCCACTTTAGGCCTAGAATATCTCCAAACAGGCCAATAATCAGAGGAATGATGGCGCCTCCAGCAATTCCTGTACAAAGAAGACCTGCCATCGCGCCGTGGTGTTTTGGGACCGAATTAAGTCCAAGGGCAAATATAATGGACCACATCACAGAAATGGTAAAGCCCAAAAACGGAAAGGCCAAAACGACCAGCTTAGACGGACCAAATAATGCCACCGTGAGGGCAAGAATTGTGGCCGTGGTCGCGAAAATCAAAACCTTTCTACTGCTCATCACCTTGAGCAGGAATAAGCCAAGGACACAGCCTACAGTGAGCATCGCCCAAAAGTAAGAGACCGTTTGAGCCCCAATAGTCTCGGGGTCATAGCCGTGGTATTCTGCCAAAAATGGTGAGAGCCAATTGCCTATACCTTGCTCAAATCCAACATAGGCGAAAATCCCAAAAAAGTACAACAGCGCCTTCCTGTCTTGAAACACGACCTGATACATCTGCCAGGATGGGGCAGACTCATTCAATTGATTGGATTTTGCGGGATAACGCGCAAAACGGGCAAAGACCAATAAAATCAAACTCATCACACTAAAAAAGACATAAAGACTGATCCATGGTTTATCGGGGGCAATCCATTGTATCAACTTTTGTATCGGACCCCAAGAATCAGCCGAAGGATTCACAACAAAGACATAGAGCATAGGACTCAGAAAAGAAGCTAAACCAAAAACCAACTGGGCCAAAACAGAATTGAACGCAAAATGTTCCACGCCTCCTGCGATTCGTAGCATTGGATTGATGATCACTTGCAACACGGCCATGGCACTTCCTAAAACAAAAAGCGTGATGACAAATGATGCATAATTTTGGTTCCAAACAAAAAAACCACAACCGGCGAAAATAACACCAAAAGAAAGTTGCAACAAAAGTCGATCACTATAGCGCTCAGCGAGAAACCCAGCAGGAATCGACATGACGGCATAGGCAATAAAAAATGCAAAGGGCAGCAATCCTAACTCAGCGAGAGAAAGGTCATAACTGTCTTTAACCGCTACAATAATGGAGTTTAAAATATTGGTGATGAAGGAAATCACAAAAAACACCAGCAATACGAGCAAAACGGTGTTTCTAAAACGGATTTGATCAGACATAAGAATTGGCTATGTTTTTTGGACTTGTTTAAAGTTAATCATTCTCAATAGACTCTATGGCGATAGTGTGATTAACTTTATTAAAGTAAAAGAATAAATGGATTTGGCAGTGATTTCTCATAACCTGGATTTCTTAAATTCCCACGATAACCCTATTTTTGCAGAAAATCATACATCATGAAATATATTTGGACGTTTTGCATTTTTTTGAGTTTCGTGCAGACCCACCAGGCACAAAGAGCAAATTATGAGTTGGTTTGGTCCGATGAGTTTGAGGGCAACGGCGCTATTGATCCTGAAAAATGGCATCACCAAACACAAATTCCAAATGGGCAAAGCTGGTATAATGGCGAAATCCAACATTATACAGACCGCATCGAAAATTCTTTTGTCAGTGAGGGCACACTCAAGATCATGGCCAAAAGAGAAACCTATACCAACCAAGGGGTCACAAAAGATTTTACTTCAGCACGTCTGAATAGCAAATTCGCTTTCACGTATGGGCGTGTGGTTGTGAGAGCCAAGCTCCCTTTTGGCATCGGCACCTGGCCAGCGATTTGGATGCTTGGAAAAAACATCATTGAACCAGGAGCTTATTTTACGAGCACACATGGCACAACCTCATGGCCTGCATGCGGTGAAATTGACATCATGGAGCATTGGGGTAATAATCAAAATTACATCTCTAGCGCTCTCCATACGCCGTCTAGTTTTGGTGGCACAGTGAATACAGGCGGACAATTCGTATCAAATGTTTCTGATGAATTTCATGACTATGTTTTGGAATGGGATGAAGAGCGAATGATATTCTCTGTCGACAATATTGTCCACTACACCTATCAACCCGATCCGCAAAACATGGAAACCTGGCCTTTTGACGCGGATCAATATATGTTATTTAATGTTGCTATTCTGCCCGAAATAATCCCGACCAACTTCACTGAAGACGCGATGGAAGTGGATTATATCCGAATTTACCAAAACAATCTTGCCGCCGGAGATTTCGAACAACCATTGAACCAACCATGGTATCCTAATCCAGCTCGTGATCATATCACGCTTCAAGATGCCAGCGATTATATGGGCGGAACTGTCAAAATATTCGGCATTGATGGTGCTTTAATCGGTGTTTTTGAAGTATCGGCCACCTCATTGATTCTAGACATGTCCTCTTACGCCTCCGGTTTATACTATGTGGTACTTGAATCCGCATCACAGCGCCACACCAATACCAGTAAAGTCATTAAGTTCTGACATCACCACTGAACTAAAAACAAAGAAGAGGACCTCGTTACGGGATCCTCTTCTTTGTTTACGGATGGCGCTAATGCGACAATGCCTTAATAAAACGTCACTGCACCTGTGGCTATGTCGTACATGGCACCAGTAATTTTAATGTCACCCATATCTTCAAGCTCTTTGAGCACCTCACTTTGATTTCTGATATTATCAATGGTCATTTCTACATTTTTCTTGGCAACAGCATTGACAAAATCAAGATTGGCCGATGTGCGTAAATCAGCTTCTTCTGGGGAACTTACCGCGGCAACAGCTGGTTCGATTTTCTGAATTAAAGCGCTTAGATTCCCTAACCTTGCATGATCGCATGCACCTTTGACAGCACCACAACTCGTATGGCCCAAGACCACAATTAACTTTGTCCCCGCCAACTTAGAGGCGAATTCCATACTCCCCAAAATGTCTTCATTGACAAAGTTTCCTGCAATACGGACACTAAAGATGTCCCCTACTCCTTGGTCAAAAACCAATTCAGCAGAAACCCTCGAATCAATGCAACTCAGTATGGTCGCAAAAGGATATTGACCACTAGTGGTGTCCTGCACCTGTGCTAGTAAATCTCGTTCAATTTGTGTCTTATTTAAAAATCTCTGGTTGCCGGCCACGAGCTCCTCTTGTGCTAATGCAGGGGTCATGGCATTTTGTGTTTCTCTGGTATGTGCTTTCATAATAATTATTTTTTCTGATATGATTTTGAATAGAAAAATTCTGTATAATTCTCGGCGTTAACCAACATTCCTTTTTCTGATATGAGTTTTATTTCGATGTTCTTCAACAAGGCTTTTTCCACGAAGTCATTCAAAATTTCGATGATGTCATGATCAAGATAGCGTGTTTTGCGCACATCTAATTCTAAATGAGTATTTTCTTTGAGATTATTCAACTCCTTAAGAATAGCTCCCTTATTGATAAAAGTGACTTCTTCGGCAAGCGTTATTCTTATTTTCGGAACACCATTGCTTTTGTCCTCCAAATGCAAAAAGTGAGAGTTTTGGTAGCTTTTGACCAAAATGACCACGATGCCAACGGCCAAACCAATGCCAATTCCGGTCAATAAATCCGTCAACAAAATACCCAAAACGGTAGTGATGAATGGCACAAATTGCTTCCATCCCAATTGATACATAGATTTGAACAACGCCGGTTTGGCAAGCTTATAGCCTACGATCAATAGAATAGCAGCCAATACCGATAGTGGAATCTGATTCAGCAAATTAGGTATGAGTAATACCGATACCAATAAAAAGAATCCATGAATGATCGCCGATAGCTTTGTTTTGCCACCCGATTGAATATTGGCAGAGCTCCTGACAATGACTTGAGTCACCGGTAAGCCACCGATAAAACCAGAAAGCATATTTCCAACACCTTGAGCCCAAAGTTCTCTATTGGTTGGCGTCACATTTTTGTCGGGATCAAGGCGGTCTGTTGCTTCAACACACAATAAAGTTTCTAAACTTGCCACAAGGGCAATAGTGAATGCTGTGACCCATACATCAATGCGGAAAAAAGCTTCAAAATTAGGCAACATGAATTGATCCAAGAATCCTTCTATACTGCTACTAACAGGTACTTGAACCATGTTTTTTGGCAAGATTTGAAAGGCAGTTTGATCATTGAAGGTCACAAACAGAACCCCCATGACGACGGCCAAAAATGGCGCCTGTATCCATTGAAGGAATCCCGGTAACTTGACCTTTATTTTATCCCATGTTAACAATACTACCATAGAAATAATAGCAACCACAGTAGAGCCTAAACTCAACATATTCAATGTTTTGATAATTTCACTAAACGTATTTTCTCCATCTACTTGACGAAAAGCAAAATCACCTTCAGGGTCCGCATCAAAACCAAAAAAATGAGGAATTTGTTTCAAAATAATGATCAAGCCAATACCCGTGAGCATACCCTTAATGACCGCAGAAGGAAAATACAAACCGATGATCCCTGCCCGAACCAGGCCCAAGACAATCTGAAATGCGCCCGCAATAACCACAGCAGCCATAAAATTTTGGTAGCCACCTAAAGCAGAAATAGACGTAAACACAATGGCGGCTAATCCGGCCGCTGGCCCACTGACCCCGATCTTAGAACCACTTAAAGCACCGACAACAATACCACCAATGATGCCCGCGATGAGCCCTGAAAATAATGGCGCTCCACTGGCCAAAGCAATACCCAAACATAATGGGAGGGCGACGAAAAAAACGACAATACTTGCCGAAAAATCATTTTTAATATTTTTAAACATATGAGTGTTTTCGACCGTCTCAAGACGGTCAATGAATAATAATTGAAAAACGCGAAGAAAGAATTATACCTGTTCTGGGGGAAGCAGTATAGGATTTGGGTAGCCTTGATGGACTTGGTCAGAATAACCATTAAAAAGCTCTTGGACCATTGCAAGGTCGATAAAATTCAGCTCTATTTTCAAATCAACTGTGCACTCCTCTTTTACATCATCGGTCCACTCTAGGCTCGACTCCTTTTCATGCTCCTCCTCCACAGACAACCACTGAACAGTTTCCTTGTTGACCGCAACAATGTGCACCAACACCATAGGGGTCAGAAATAAACACAAAAAAAAGAAGGCACTAATGGTACGTAAATCCAAGGACAATAATTTTTTTCACAAAGATAAGATGATAGAAAAAATGAACAAGAAAATTCATCAAATTATTCTGTGTCATAGAGCAATGGTCAAATAAAACACCTGCTGATCTATCGTGACCAGCTGCCCGCTCTTGCCTACTGACACTCATTATTTGAGGAGTGTCGCAGCAGTTAAAAAACAGTTATCTTTATCCATTAAATACATGACCATGACACTAAAACCACTACTGACTTTATTGCAAGGCGCTTTTTTAATGTTTTGTATGATCACAGCGGCGCAAAATTCTGACGATAATTTCAGAGAAAGATATGCTGCAACCATAACCGCTGAAGACCTCAGCACATTACTCTATACTGTTGCTTCTGATTCGATGCAAGGCAGAATGACAGGCACCGAGGGTCAGAAAATGGCTGCGGATTATTTGCGTACCTTCTATCAAAATCACAACATTCCTCCAGCACCAACAATGGAAGGTTATTACCAAGAAATCCCTGCCGAATATTTCACAAGAATGGAAAATCCAGTCCGCTCAGAAAATGTCATTGCTTACATCGAAGGCACGGAACTTCCTGACCAAGTTGTCGTCCTTTCGGCTCACTACGATCATGTGGGTATGGATGGTGACACAATTTATAATGGTGCGGATGACGATGGTAGTGGCACTGTAGCGCTCATGGAGATTGCAGAGGCCTTTCAATTGGCCAAAGAACAAGGGCACGGACCCAAAAGATCACTGCTGTTCTTGCATGTTGCTGGTGAGGAAATTGGATTGTATGGGTCACGCTATTATACAGAGCACCCGATTATCCCTCTTGCGCAAACACTTTGTGACCTTAACACAGATATGATAGGCCGTATTGATCCCCTAAAGAACGGTAACGATAACTATATCTATCTCATTGGTAGCGATAAATTAAGTCAGGCCTTACATGATTTATCGGAAGAAGTCAACAACAGATATGTTCAATTAGAATTAGATTATACCTTTAATGCCGACGATGATCCAAATCGATTTTATTACCGCAGTGATCATTATAACTTTGCCGAAAAGAATATTCCGGTCATCTTCTATTTTAATGGTGTCCATGAAGACTACCATAGACCAACGGACACACCCGATAAAATAAATTACCCGCTAATGGCCAAGCGGGCTCAATTGATTTTTCACACCGCCTGGGAAGTCGCCAATCGTCAAGACCGCATTTTTGCCGACAAACTCTCAGAGCAGAAAGAACAAAACTAAAAAGGAAAACCCCGATCTCACGATCGGGGTTTTTTCTTCTGGGTGGAAGACGGGATTCGAACCCGCGACCCTCGGTACCACAAACCGATGCTCTAACCAACTGAGCTACAACCACCATTAAATAACTGCTCTAAAAGCGGAGGCAAATATAATTTAAAAAGCTACTTTCCGCAATTATTTTTGACAAATTAAATCAAATCTGTTAGTGCACTAACTGCAGGGTATCTCTCACTCGTAAACCCTTCTGCAAAATCAGTTCCAATGAGCCTGCCGAGATTTTTATATCGGTAGCTCAAACTGTCCTTCACATTCTCTGTAGAAATTGGCGTCATGGGCTCCTTACTGTTTGGGTCATAAAACTGACTCTTGTAGGCAAAAACCGCGGCTAGTTTGGTTTCCATATAGCCCGTTACATCTACAACAAAATCAGGTTCCAGATCATTCCATTGGATGTAATGATAAACATGCTTGGGCCGCCACGACAATTGATCAACCCCATCGCTAGAAGTTCTTATGTTTTTTAAGCCTGACAGAAAGCATGCATCACTGACCAGCTTACTCCCTTTGGGGTGGTCAATGTGGCGGTCCTCAACAGCATTACACAACACAATTTTGGGTCGCGTTGCACGGATGATCTGGATCAATTTCAATTGATTCTGCTTATTATTCTCAAAAAAACCATCGGCCAAGCCCATGTTATGGCGAAAGGTAACGCCTAGTATTTTTGCTGCTGCCATGGCTTCGTCATGACGGATTTCTGGAGTACCACGAGTCCCGAGCTCACCCTGAGTGAGGTCGACAATACCAACGCTTCGGCCCTGTGCAATCTCTTTGGCAATAGTTGCCCCAGCACTCATCTCAACATCATCAGGATGTGCGCCAACGGCCAAAATATCAACTGTGCGTAATGTATTCATAGGATTTATTTAATGACATTAATGGCTTGCGTGATGTCGCGAATCAGGTCTTCAACATCTTCAATACCAACAGACAACCTAATCAAATGATCAGAGATGCCCATCGTTTTTCTGGCCTGCTCTCCGACAATCGAATGAGAGGTTGCTGCTGGCAATAATGCTGTTGACTCAACACCAGCAAAACTCAAAGACCGTTTGATGACTCGGAGCGCCTCCAAAAACTGCTCTGCATTTAATCCAGCGGCCAGCTCAAATGAAATCACACCAGAAAATCCTTTCATTTGGCGTTTGGCTATCTCATGACTCGCATGACTCTTTAGCCCAGGGTAATGAACCTTGGCGATGCTTGGGTGCGCTTCAAGCCATTCTGCAATAAACTGGGCATTCGCATTATGGCAAGCAACCCTGAGGCCCATCGTTTTGATGCTCCTCTCGAGTAACCATATGGTGTATTCGCTAAGATTGGCCCCAAACATTTTGGCAGACGAAAATATTCTGTCCCGATGGGCTTTACTGCAAGAAATAGTACCCGCTAATATATCACTATGCCCGCCCATATATTTTGTGGCACTGTGCACCACCACGTCAACACCAAAAAGTGCTGGATTTTGATTGACCGGCGATGCCATAGTATTGTCTATAATGGAAACCAGGTCGCGTGACTTTGCCAACGCACTGATCATGTTAAGGTCAATAACTTCTAGTAAAGGATTAGAAGGAGATTCTATATAAATGACTTTAGTATTGGTTTTGATTTTGTCCGAAAAAGCCTTTTGATCTGAACCATCTACGAAGTCATGACTGATGCCATAGTGGGCACATAATTCTGTCAAAAAGTGGTAGGTCCCACCGTAAATGGAAGTCTGGACCACAATATGATCACCCGAATGCAAAAATGCCATAAGCGCATTGGTAATCGCCGCCATGCCACTACCAAAAATTAATGAGGCCTCACAGTGCTCTAAATCCGAAATCTTTTGACAGAGCGCTTGCTGATTCGGTGTGTTGAAGTATCTGGGGTAAAGATCACCTGATTTAACCTGATAATCGTAAGACGTCGCCATATACAGCGGGGACACCGCACCACCATATTCTAGATCATGTAATTCTCCTGAGTGAATACAAACTGTATTAATGCCTTTAACTTTATCCGACATAATCCTGCTTTAAACAATAAAAGTACAAAATACACCTTAGGATTACTATCTTTAACCTGATAAAAGCCATAATAAAACAGATGTATTCTGAGCATATTCATATATGATTTTGGCCCTAACATTTCCTAATGAAAGTACTACTGATCCACATCAAAGAATTGCTTCAAGTTCATCAAAATCCACCACAATGGTTGGCAGGAGAAGACATGGGACAACTCCCCATATTGCGCAATGCATGGCTACTGCTTAATGGCGATCTCATTGAGGCTTACGGTCCAATGGAAGAGGTCCCTCAAGGAAACTTCCCCAAAATAATAGACTGTACCGGCCGTATTGTTCTGCCAACTTGGTGTGACAGTCATACACATATTGTTTTTGCCGGTAATCGTTCAGGAGAATTTGTCGCTCGCCTCAAAGGCATGACTTATCAAGAAATCGCCGACAACGGGGGCGGCATTCTCAATAGTGCCCTTACCCTGCAAAACACCTCTGAGACGAAATTGATGCAGCAAGCCTCTAAGCGCCTCGAGGAGCTCATGTACTTGGGCACCGGTGCCATTGAAATTAAAAGTGGTTATGGCCTTTCGCTGGATGCCGAAATGAAGATGCTGCGGGTCATCCAGCGGCTCAAGAATAAGTATCCATTGGCGGTAGTGGCGACTTTTTTAGGGGCTCATGCAGTGCCAAAAGAATTTGCGCATAACAAGCAAGGCTATATCAATCAAATTTGCCATGAAATGATTCCTGCCATTACCAAGGAATCACTCGCCTCTTACATTGATGTTTTTTGCGAGCAAGGCTACTTTTCAGCTGAGGAAACACAACAAATTTTGTCTGCTGGCAAACAATATGGGCTCACTCCAAAGATTCATGTCAACCAATTCAATGCTATAGGTGGTGTTGCTGTTGGGGTTAAAAATGAGGCGCTCAGCGTCGATCATTTAGAATTAATTACAGACGAAGATATTGAGGTTCTGAAAGACAGCAAGACAATGCCTGTGGCTCTCCCCGGCTGCTCCTTCTTTTTGAGCATACCTTATACTCCTGGAAGAAAAATAATTGATTCTGGATTGCCTTTAGCGATTGCCTCAGATTTTAATCCAGGTTCAGCCCCTTCAGGCAATATGAATTTTGTAGTCGCCACGGCATGCATTAAAATGAGACTTACCCCAGAAGAGGCCATAAACGCCGCGACAATTAATGGTGCGTACGCCATGGGCCTTGGCCATGAATATGGCTCTATTACACCGGGGAAAAAGGCAAGTGTCATCATCACTCAAGAATTAGAATCTTATGTCCAATTACCTTATGCATTTGGTGAAAATCACATCGACCAAGTCATATTAAACGGTCGAATCATATGAGTCAATTTGAGGGCATCGAATCAATAAACCCCAAAGATTTCACCCATCTTCGCCAAGGCGAGACCAAATGGGGCGAAGTCATGGCGATTGTTAGAGACCCGAAAACTCTTGCAACTGAGCCCGCGCGGTATATTCTGTTAGGCATTCCCGAAGATATCGGTGTTCGTGCCAATGGTGGACGACAGGGCGCAACAGAAGCATGGACCCAGACCTTAAGCACCTTGTGCAGTTTGCCCGCACCCCCAAATGAATGGTCCCATGATTTAGCCTTATTAGGGACTGTCTCTTGCAATGACTTACAACAGGCGAGTCTGGGTCTCAATCCCGGTGATCCCGCTGACCAAAAAATATTTCACCAACTCATTACAGAATTAGATGATCGGGTAACGATCATCATCCAAACCATAGTTGAATCGGGCAAAATTCCTATTGTTATTGGAGGCGGACACAACAATAGCTTTGGCTTACTTAAAGGAGCTTCATTAGCCACTAGACAAGCATTGAATTGTTTGAATATTGACACCCATGCAGATTTTCGAGCATTAGAACACCGCCATAGCGGCAATGGCTTCAGTTATGCAGTAGATCAGGGTCATCTGAATCTTTATGCCTTACTCGGCTTGCAAAACGCGATGACCTCGAGAGAGATTCTGGCCAGAATAAGAGCCCATCACCAACAATTCTATCTGGTCACATACGAATCACTGATCGATCAAGAAATAACATTCGACAAGGCACTTCAAAACACGATTGATTTTGTGGGCGCATCTCCTTTTGGCCTTGAAATTGATCTGGACGTCATCGCGCAGATGGGGAGCAGTGCCCAAAGTCCTTCTGGATTAACACTTGATCAAGTGCGCGCCGCGCTCCGTCGCATCAAGCAACAGGAACATTGTCAATATGTGCATCTCTGCGAAGGCGCTCCTGAATACGGCACGTCGCACCAACAAGTTGCCAAAGCACTAGCACTGTTGATTTATGATGCAGTTCGCCCTTAAAAAAGCAACTGAACACCCCACAAAAATCAATTCTTTTGAGCCAACAAAGGAACGAAGCGACAGGGGCCATATTCTAGTTTTTCGAACTTAGAGGGCGAAATGCGCCTAAAAACTGTCATGATTTGATTGTCTTCCCCTAGAGGAATCACCAAACGACCGCCTACTTTGAGCTGCTCCAACAATGGCTTTGGCACAAACGGAGCTCCAGCAGTAACGATTATGCCATCATAAGGCGCCTTTTCAGGCCACCCCTTATAACCATCACCAAAAATCATTTTTTTAGGTCTAAAACCCATTTTTGGCAATAAAAGACTGGTTTTTTTAAATAGTATGTTTTGGCGCTCGATCGTATATAATTCAATGCCTAAAGCCACCAACACAGCACTCTGATAGCCACTTCCTGTTCCAATTTCCAATACGCGCGCGCCTGAAAAACACTCTAAAAGTTCTGTTTGGTGTGCCACAGTGTAGGGTTGTGAAATCGTCTGGTCGGCCGCGATAGGAAATGCCTTATCCGTGTAGGCGTGATCCAAAAATCCACTGTCCATGAACCAATGTCGTGGCACTTTATTCATGGCCTCTAAAACCAATGGGTTTTTGATTCCTTTGCGCTGCAGTTCCTCTAACAACTTCTTTCTCTTACCTTGATGTATGTAGGTGTCCTTCATTATTTTTGTGACGGCTCGGCCTTATATTGTCGCCCATTATCGCATTCCTGTACCCATGCGGCAGAGTTGATACATGAATCCTAACAAATCTACTAAAAGCGCCCCGGATTTAACTTGGGTTGGACCCCTAATTTTGGTCAAAAAAAGTATCTTTGTTTGAAACTGTAAGCACATGTTAAAAGCTGGTGTATTTGGTGCAGGACATTTAGGTAAGATCCACCTAAAGCTCCTGGAACAATCGTCTTATTACGAATTGGTTGGTTTTTTCGATGCAGATCGCGAAGCGGCCATGGACATTGAACGACGTCTGGGCTATACTTATTTTGAAGATCCTGACGCGCTCATTGCGCTTTGTGATGTCATTGATATTGTTACTCCTACCCTGCATCATTTCGATGGCGCCCAGAAGGTTTTAAATGCTGGGAAGCACGTTTTTATAGAAAAACCTATCACGCACAGTTATGAAGAAGCTCAAGGCATCATCGCTCTAGCAGAAAAACACGGCGTATTGGGACAGGTCGGGCATGTTGAACGATTCAATCCCGCTTTTACGGCCGTCAAAGATCTGATTGACCAACCCATGTTTATAGAAGCACACCGACTCGCAGAATTCAATCCGCGTGGAACTGACGTTCCGGTTGTGCTGGATTTAATGATCCATGATATTGATGCTATTTTGAGTGTCGTCGATAGCCCAGTGAGGGCGGTAAGTGCTAGTGGTGTATCAGTCATTTCAGAAACACCTGACATTGCCAATGCGCGCATTGAATTTGATAATGGATGTGTCGCCAATCTTACCGCCAGCAGAATTTCCATGAAAAAAATGCGAAAAGTGCGCTTTTTTCAAAAGGATGCATACATTTCTGTTGATTATCTAGACAAAACATGTGAGGTGGTCAAAATGAAAGACGCGCCCAAAAGCCCTGACGATTTTGCCATGGTACTGACCAATGCAGAGGGCATCAAAAAACAAATATATTTTGACAATCCATCAGTTGGCGATAACAACGCCATTTTAGACGAACTCGAATCTTTTGCCCGAGCCATAAACGAAAAGACTACTCCAGTGGTGAGCTTGAATGATGGCGCAGAAGCATTACGGGTGGCCTTATTGGTGATTGATAACTTTAAACAACTCTAATCCTATGAAGAATGTTGCTGTTATTGGGGCGGGGACAATGGGCAATGGCATTGCTCATACTTTCGCCCAAAACGATTACAGAGTCCAACTCATTGATGTTTCTGAGAAAGCACTTGCGGGCGCTTTAGCAACCATTTCTAAGAATCTCGACCGCATGGTGGCCAAAGAGGTTATATCAGAGCAAGACAAAGCCCAGACACTGGCCAATATAACGACTTATACAGACCTAGAAGAAGGCGTTGAATATGCCAGTCTTGTCGTAGAGGCCGCCACTGAACGCCTGGATTTGAAGCTTCAAATATTTAAGGATCTTGATACGTTTTGTCCGGAGGACACCATTTTGGCAACCAATACATCATCGATTTCTATTACCAAAATTGCTTCGGCCACATCACGACCTGACCGCGTAATTGGGATGCACTTCATGAATCCTGTTCCCCTTATGAAATTAGTGGAAATCATTTCAGGTTATGACACCAGTGAAAAAACGCTAGAGACCATCATTAAGATGTCTCAGAAGTTACATAAAATACCCGTTGCGGTGAATGACTATCCAGGATTTGTCGCCAATCGAATATTGATTCCTATGATCAACGAAGCCATTGAGACACTCCATACTGGGGTTGCAGGGGTCTCAGAGATTGACGCCATTATGAAATTAGGCATGGGCCATCCTATGGGGCCATTGCAACTTGCGGATTTTATCGGTTTGGATGTTTGTCTTTCGATACTTCATGTCATGCATGATGGATTCAAACAGCCAAAGTTTGCCCCATGCCCATTGTTGATCAATATGGTCGAGGCTGGGAAACTCGGTGTCAAAAGCGGTGAAGGATTTTATGATTATTCAAAAAGTCGTAAAGCCGAATCTGTAGCCAAACGATTTCTATAATGCCCAACGCTATAGCACAGAAAATAAAAGCATTAAAGGAGCAAATACCCAGCGAGGTAACATTAGTTGCGGTATCCAAAACAAAACCTATCGACATTTTGCAAATGGCATATGACGGTGGCCAAAGGGTTTTTGGTGAAAATAAAATTCAAGAGATGTCCCGTAAATGGGCTGAATTACCAAAAGACATCCATTGGCACATGATTGGTCATGTACAAACCAACAAGGTTAAGTATATGGCCCCATTTGTCGCACTGGTCCATTCCGTAGACAGTTTTAAACTCCTTAAAGAAATTGACAAGCAGGGACGCAAAAATAACCGTTGCATTCCATGTTTGCTTCAGGTGAAAATCGCGGCCGAAGAAGAAAAATTTGGATTGACAAAAAGCCAGGTTACCGATATTCTTGACTCTGATTTTGTCGCTCAAATGGAAGGTGCTGTTATTGTTGGCCTTATGGGCATGGCGACATTTACTGACGACAAGGAGCAGTTGACAAAAGAATTTTCTTCTTTACAATTATTCTACCAGCAACTCAAAACACCTTATCAATTTACGACCCTTTCTACAGGCATGAGTGCTGATTACCCGCTAGCCATCGCCCTAGGCAGCACAATGATAAGGGTTGGGAGCGCATTATTTGGCCACCGCGAATACCCGCAACAAAGCACCGCCTAGTCAATGTATGCCATTGTCGACATAGAAACAACGGGAGGGAAATATAACGAAGAAGGCATTACCGAAATTGCCATCTACCGATATGACGGTCAGGATATTGTAGATCAGTTTTGTAGTTTGGTCAATCCAGAGCGACCAATTCAGCCATTTGTGGTCAATCTGACCGGAATCAATAATGCGATGCTGCGTCAAGCACCCAAATTCTTCGAAATAGCAAAAAGGATTGTAGAAATCACCAAGGACTGTGTACTGGTCGCGCATAATGCACAATTCGATTACCGCATCATGTGTACAGAATTCGAACGTCTCGGTTATCCATTCGAAAAGCAAAGTTTGTGCACAGTAGAATTGTCAAAAAAACTAATTCCTGACCAACCCTCCTATAGCCTAGGCAAACTCACAAGATCTTTAGGCATACCATTAAGCGATCGCCATCGGGCGCAAGGAGACGCTTTAGCGACGGTAAAACTTTTCAAGTTATTGCTCGATAAGGATAGTGAAAAAAGCATCGTAAAGAATCTGATACGCCATGACCCAAAAAAGCAACTTGAGCCCAAATTATTAGACCTCATCGCAAGTGCACCAACAACGACCGGAGTGTATTATATGCACAATAAAGACGGCGACATCATCTATATAGGCAAGAGTAAAAATCTCAAAAAACGACTCACACAACATTTTACTGGTGAGCAGAGGAAAGCCAAAAAGATTCAATTAGAAGTGGCTGATGTTCACTTTGAAGTGACGGGCAATGAACTGATCGCTTTACTTAAAGAAAGTGAAGAGATAAAAATACACAAACCATTATACAACAGAGCTTTACGCAAGACTTTGTTTCAATACCAACTCACCTCTTCGATCGACAACCATGGCTATATAAACTTGCAAATAGAAAAATCTGATAAACGCAAAAAGGCCATCACCACCTTTACCAGTTTCCAACAGGCCAAATCGGTTCTTTTCAGAATCACTGAGACCTATAGTCTATGTCAAAAACTGAATGGATTATATAAAAGCACCTCAAGCTGTTTTCTTCATGGGTTGGACAATTGCCATGGCGCCTGCGTCCAACAAGAAGATCCAGAGACCTACAATTCGAGGGTGAAAGAATTCATCAATAAAAATAGTTTTAGTGCAGAAAATATTCTGATCATCGACCAGGGAAGAACAGTAGATGAACGCTCTGTCGTGGCCATAGAAAATGGCAAATACAAGGGTTTCGGATATTTTCATCTGAATTTTCAGATCCAACGCCCAGAGGTCCTTCAGTCTATTATACGCCCCATGCAGGACAATCGTGATGCCCAACACATTATCCAATCCTATCTGAGAAAACACAAGGTTTTAAAGATATTAAAATTCAATACGGAAGATTAAAATTAAAATCTTCCTATTTTTAAGTCATAATCCACTAAACATGGTCAAATCGAACCTAAAGCCGTGGCAAAAAGTGCTGCACGAAATCATCTATGAAGCCGACACACCGGCGGGCAAGTATTTTGATGTGGCGTTGCTGATTTTTATTTTGGCCAGTGTCGCCTCGGTTATGATAGAAAGTGTTAAGGGCTTACCCGATCAATTTTATTCAGTCTTGCGGACCATTGAATGGGTCATCACCATACTCTTCACTATTGAATATATCTTGCGCATTATTTGTCTCCAAAATCCAAGACATTATATATTGAGCTTTTATGGCATTATTGATTTCATATCGACCATACCTCTTTATTTGAGTCTTGTGCTATCAGGGAGTTCGGCCCTAGTCACCGTTAGAGCCCTGAGGCTGCTCCGGGTATTTAGAATATTAAAGATTACGCGCTATATTGGCGAGGCCCGACGACTTAGGTCCGCTCTGCAGCACAGCAAACCGAAGATTTTGATTTTTCTTTTCGCTGTATTGATCGTGTCGATCATTACCGGCACATTAATGTACCTCATTGAAGGAGACAACAGTGGCTTTACAAGTATCCCAAGAGGTATTTATTGGGCCATCGTCACCTTGACCACAGTTGGGTTTGGCGATATTGCACCAACAACTCCACTGGGCCAATTCATCGCCTCGATCCTGATGATTTTGGGATATGGCATCATCGCAGTACCAACAGGCATCGTAAGTGCTGAATATGCCAAACACGAGCTGGCGGATGTCCCCAGCAACACCCAGTCTTGTGCACATTGTGGACACCATCAGCATCAAGACAATGCCAAATTTTGCCTTAATTGTGGCAGCGCGCTCAATGCTCCAGAATCATGAACACCGACATGACCTTAGTTTCGATCGTCGGCCCAACGGCCATTGGCAAGACAGCACTGAGCCTCTCAGCAGCAAAGTCTTTAGGCTGCCCAATATTGTCTGCTGACTCACGCCAATTTTATAAAGAGATGACCATAGGAACAGCGGTGCCAAGTGCTGCTGAACTTCAATCTGCTCGGCATTATTTCATACAGCACCGAAGCATTCAGCAACCCTATTCTGTTGGTGATTTTGAACGAGAGGCCATCACGCTCATTGATGAGCTGCAAAAAAAACACGAGCATTTAGTCATGGTAGGAGGTTCGGGTTTGTACACCAAAGCGGTGGTTTCGGGTTTAGACGCTTTCCCAAAAATTCCGGAAACCATAAGAAACGAGCTCAATAAAACACTAGAGGAGGACGGGATCGAGTGCCTTAGAGCAGAATTGCGCACCGTAGATCCAAATTATTTTGCACAAGTAGACCTCAATAACCCCCAAAGAATCATCAGAGGTCTAGAAGTGTATCGAGGTACAGGACTGCCTTTTTCTTCCTTCAGAACGAATCGTGTCAAAAAACGACCATTCAAAATTTTATCTATAGGACTTGAAGCCCCAAGAGAAGTGTTGTATGCGCGCATCAACGCACGAGTCGATGAAATGATGAACAATGGATTGCTTGACGAAGCAAAGGCCTTATTTGACTATCGATCCCTGAATGCATTACAAACTGTAGGTTACCGAGAGTTATTTCAATTCTTGAACCATGAGATGAATCTGGAAAGTGCTGTAGCGTTGATCAAAACCAATACGCGGCGATTCGCAAAACGACAAATGACCTGGTTCAAGAAGGATCCATCAATCCAGTGGTTTGACTATCGAACACCGCACGCAGAGTTGATTCAAACCCAATTAAAACAGATGTGACTCAAGCAGATTGGTCTTTATGTTTTATTGGTCAATTTCTGTTTTAACAACCAATCTAAAGCCTTCGCCGTGGATATTAATGATCTCGACATCATCATCCGTACTGAGGTACTTTCTCAATTTGGCAATATACACATCCATACTTCTGGAGGTGAAGTAATTGTCATCCCGCCAAATCTTGGTGAGCGCCAGTTCACGGGGCATTAAATCATTTTTATGCAACGCCAACAACCGCAACAAATCATTTTCTTTAGGGGACAATTTAATAGGCTTCTCTTCTTTATAGGTCAAATATCTGAGTTTGGCATTAAGATGAAAGTGTCCTAATCTGAAGTCAAATTGCTTACTATCACTGACCGTTTCTTTGGACTTACGCTGTATGATCGCTTTGATTTTCATTAATAAAACCTCACTATCAAATGGTTTGTTCAAATAATCATCCGCACCAATCTTATAACCCTTGAGCACGTCCTCCTTCATCGCTTTGGCGGTGAGAAAAATAATCGGCACCTCTTTATTCTTTTCTCTGATTTCTTTGGCTAGGGTAAAGCCATCTTTGTAGGGCATCATGACATCTAGAATACACAAATCGTAGTCGTCTTTTTTGAATTTTTCAAAGCCTTCCATCCCGTTCTTGGCCAAGATCACGTTGTAATCATTGATGGTCAAATAATCCTTCAAAACCGCTCCAAAGTTAGGATCGTCTTCTACTAATAAAATCTTTTTATTATCTGTTGTCATAATTTATGAGATTAAGTCCAGTTTAATATAAAAAACACTGCCACTACCCTTTTCACTTTCTACGTAAATATCGGCATTGTGGTCATCTAAAATTCTTTTGACATAGGACAAGCCTAATCCATGCCCTTTAACATTGTGCAAGTCTCCAGTTGGCTCACGGTAAAATTTTTCAAATATCTTTTTTTGCACCGTCTTAGACATGCCAATACCCAAATCACGGACTTTCAGCACCACTGTATTTTTGATGTTTTCCGTACTGATAGTGATCATGGGCGGTCCTTCAGAATATTTAATGGCATTATCCAAGACATTCACTATAACGTTTGTCAAATGAAGTTCATTGCCCAATACAGAACATTTAGCCGCCAACAATTCTTTTTCTAAAACCCCTTGACGGTCTTCAATCATTAAGCTCACATGTGAGACGGCGTCTTCAATGATGTCGTGTAACTTGATGCGTTTCTTTGGCAAGTCAAGCTCGTTTTTCTCTAACTTAGAAATACGCAACACATTTTCTACCTGAGCATGCATCCTCCTATTTTCATCACGAATCATCTTAAGGTATCGCGCGATGAACTCCTTGTTATCGGACACCTTCGGATTCTTCATGGCGTCCAAGGCCAAGTTGATGGTGGCTATCGGTGTCTTGAACTCATGGGTCATATTATTGATGAAATCTGTTTTGATCTGAGAAATCTGACGCTGACGAAAGAGTTGGGACAGCGTATTGGCGTAAGTCAATATAATGACTCCTGTGAAAATTAAAGAAAGTAATGCCATACCCATTAGAGAATTCAATATTTCCTGATTTTTATCAGAAAAATTCACATACAACTGGTAGTGTGTTTGGAATGTATCGTTAATAAAGAGTGGCACACCATAAGTATTCTCCGGATCCAGTTCAAATCCCCTAGAGCGTACCTTGGTCGCGAGTTCATCACTATAAATTGCAAAATCAAATTTAGATTTGATGCCACGTTCCTGAGCCTCTGCTGTGATAAGTCCTTCAATTTCTTGGGCCGTCACGCGCTTGTGGATCGGCATTCGGGAAGCGATATTCGCCACAGCCTCTTCAAATTGCTTGCGCTCAAAATCCCTCAAACGATCAAAGTCGACAGTGGTTTGAGTGATCTCACCTTGATCATCTAAGGAACTGATGATGCGTGTCGTGGATTTTTGATTTGTTATTTTTTTGAAGGCAATCGAATCAAACTCAACATCAGAGAAATAGGCCGACAACTTATAATCTTCTTCTATAATGCCATCCGAAAAAATCACTGTTTCGTTTTTGTCTTCATTGACAATGCGGTAAATCAACTCAGTGACATTGATGTTTTCTGGTCGCTCTATACTATCGACAAGACCACTGTATAATTTGTAGTAATCCTCAGATTCACGCAATTGCACACTGCGCGCAACATCTATGAGCACCTGACGGACACTAATGGTAAACTGATCTTCTTTTGTGGAGTAGGCGTTATTGATCCAATAGCCTTGAACAAACATGATGCCCAGTAGGGATAGAGACATCAAACTGATAAGCAGTGTAAACAGCCTTTTATTCATCTGTTAAAATTAAGATTTTAACAACTAGGCTATTGCCCCTTTAACCTTACCTTAACAACAAAAGTTTTATTGATCGGGCGCTAAAGATTCCGTTAATTTCTGGTGAATTTGATGGACTTGCTTGAGGGTCTCAGAAAGGATCTCGTTCTCAATGACATAATCTGCCTTTTTCCTCTTGATCTGATCTGGCCATTGTCGCGCCATTCTGGATTCCACTTGCTCTAATGTCGCACCATCCCTTTCAATGACACGATTCAATCGCACGTGCTTAGGGGCAGTAACCAAAATAACCGCCTCACACTGATCCGCACCGCCGGTCTCATATAAAATAGCCACTTCCTTGACCACATAAATCGAATCTTGTTTCGATAGCCACAATTCAAAATCAAGAGCCACCGATGGGTGTACCAAGGCATTCCAGGAAGCGAGCAATTCAGGGTCAGCAAAAATATGTGTTGCCACGAAACCGGTATTGAGCCTTCCATTGACATAAGTCTCAGGGCCAAGCAGATCTCGAAGTTTGCCCTTCAACTCTATATCCATGTTCATCAAAATCTTTGCACGCTCGTCTGCATGATATACCGGCACACCCAAGGCCGCAAATTCTGTCGCAACGGTAGATTTGCCACTCCCAATACCTCCTGTCAGACCAATAACCTTGGGTTTAATCCTTAAAGACGACATAATCCACTTTTTTATGACTGAGTTCTGTTTTGATGATGCCCTTGGGACTGATGACTAATTTTGGAACCATAAAGCTGTCTTCCGTTATTTTTTCAGAAAAATCACAAACCAATTTAAAGCTCGACGGCACAACTTGGTTAAATTGAGCTACTGATACTTCAAATTGAACGGACATAGATTCTGGAAAAATTTTCAGTTCAGTATTCCTGGGGACATTGATCAATGTCACGGGCAAAACAAGTTTCTTCTGGGCAAACTCTTCCACAGTCATCTCCAGATGCACGGCTTGATCAGAAAGAACAATTTCACTGTTTTCTGGCAATTGTAGTGCCAAGTCGTGATCCAAGTCACGATCTAAAGCATTAATGACGAGTTCCTCTGTATTGATGCTATCTATTAAGGCGATGCTATTCTGAGGACCAAAAATTTTGACTTTATCAGGGGTCATCAACAATTCTGACACCTGGCGAAACCCTTGTTTAAAATCAATTTCACCCCTAAAAACAATGGGAATCAATCTCGAAGACATTTGATCCAAAGGGATCAACAATTCCTTTATTTCGAGAGACAACACCCCCACATCGGGCAATTGTCTGTAGCAAAAAGCCAACAATTGATCTTGATTGAACCGCAAAGTCTCTTGATCAATTCTATTGCCTGCTGAAGCATCGATCACAATTTGTTTTCGCCCCAATGAGTGACCGAGTAATTTAAATCCATTGGCTTTTACCCCGACTCTAAATTGTTCAACAGCGGATTTGCCAAGTAAAGTTTCCTCAGGCAGATTTTTATAAACCACATTCAAGGTCAGCTCAGTCGATAAATCTTTAGAAAATTTAGTCAAGAACCAAATGCCCAAAGCCAATCCTAAAAAGAACAAAAAGCTTTTTACTTTTTGATTTTTCTGTACACTGACCTTATTCATTTATCGCTGTTTTAAAAAATAATTCTGGAAGCGCTCTCTGGGGGTTCTGACGCAAAACTGAAACCAAAAAATGCGCTCTCAGAAATCCAAATGCATAGACGTACAATTGAATCCAAACGGCAAAGGTAGCATTTATCGCAACACTGATGGACTTTGTCATTACCCCGGCACTTATAAAAACAGCAGCATAATAAGCCATCAAAATCACAAAAAATGACCAATAACCCAATAGACCAATGACAAGGGTAATTAAACTAGCGACCAGCCAAAGTCCAGGCAGCCAAAAAATCCATTTTGCCCCAGCGGGGTGCCATTTGTTGAGAATAGGGCGCGCCAAACCGAATTTATAAACTTGGCGCGCATATTTTGACCAAGAAAGTCGGCGTTTGTGATAAACAAAAGCCCCTGAGATCAATTGTGACTCAAATCCCAAATGCCATAATCGATGAGTGAGATCAGGATCTTCACCAGGATGAATATGGGCAAAGCCGCCAGAAGCCTTAAATGCCTTAGAAGAGAGTCCCATATTAAAACTTCTTGGCTCGAACCGTACAACTTGCTTTTTGTGACCTCGAATGCCTCCTGTGGTGATGAAGGAAGTCATGGCAAAATCAATACCCCGTTGCAGAACACTAAAGTCTTGATGAGCAGCATCAGGACCTCCAAAAAAGTCGGGTTGATGCCTTTTGACATACCCATCGATCGTCATCAGGTATTTCTTGGGCAATGTGCAGTCAGAGTCTAATATGATGTAGTAGTGACCGCGCGCACGTGACATACCATAGTTCCTAGAGTCTCCCGGACCGGTATTGGGTTTTATTAAATAGATAATGTCCAAGCGTTTCGCGAAGTCCTGGACCACTGATCCAGCAGTGTCAACAGAACCATCTTCGACCAAAATCACCTCAAATACCACACTGCCCTCTAAGGTCGTCATAGACTGAAACAGCTCTCTGACCTCATCAGGACGGTTAAACACAGGTATGACAAACGAATATTCTGGCTTCATAATACAAAAGTAAGGAAATTAAAAAGCCATCCCGTAAGGGACGGCTTTATTATGATGCTTATCATAGTTGCGGTCGCAAAACAACCTTTAACCTCAAATTATGGCATTAAGATTCGTCAGTAACAAAATAATCCATCACCGCATCACTCACACCCATATTGGAAAATCCACCATCGTTAAAAAGGTTTTGAAGTGTGACACGTTTAGTCAAATCGCTGAAAAGACTAATGGTGTAATTGGCGCAATCTAAAGCCGTTGCATTGCCTAGTGGAGACATCTTGTCTGCATAAGCAATAAAGCCATCGAAGCCCTTAACACCTTGACCAGCGGTCGTCGGGGTTGGCGACTGTGAAATTGTATTGACGCGCACCTTTTTATCACGGCCAAAGAAATAACCAAAGCTTCGCGCTATGGACTCTAAATAAGCCTTGTTATCCGCCATATCATTATAATCTGGAAAAACGCGCTGGGCTGCCATATAGGATAGGGCGACAATACTGCCCCACTCATTCATGGCGTCCTGCTTGTACAAAACTTGCATTGTCTTGTGGAAAGACAAGGCTGAAACGTCCCATCCTTTATGGGTCCAATCGTAATTTTGTTCTGTATAATGTTTGCCCTTTCGGACATTAACCGACATGCCAATAGAATGCAAGACGAAATCTAGGGGACCTCCTAGAATGGATACCGCTTGGGCCACTAAATGCTCTAAATCTTCAATTTTTGTCGCATCAGCAGGGATGATTTCAGAGCCTGTTTTCTTGGCTAAATCATCAATTTGCCCCATGCGCATGGCAATTGGTGCATTGGTCAATACAAATCGCCCTCCTTCTTCATGAACACGCTCGGCAGTTTTCCAGGCAATAGAATTCGGATCTAGTGCACCAAAAATAATCCCTCTTTTTCCTTTTAATAAGTTATAAGCCATTTTTTGCAGGTTTAGTTAGATGTCGCAAATATACACTAATTCAATAATTGGCGAGCATGTGCCTTTGCCGAGTCTGTCAATTCTCGTCCACCAATCATCTGCGCAATCTCTTGGATGCGCTCTTGAGGATCCAAGTCCTTGATATAAGTCCTTGTTTTTTCTCCGTCACTTTCTTTAAAAATCCTTTTATGGAACCGGCCTTTTGCCGCGGTTTGTGGCAAATGTGTCATACAAAACAATTGCCCACGATCACTCATATCACGCAAGATATCTGCCATTTTTGACGCGATTTCTCCAGAAATTCCAGTATCAATTTCGTCAAAAATTAGAGTTGGCAGCGCTTTAAATTCGGCCAAAACTGCTTTAACAGCCAAAACCACTCGACTCATCTCTCCACCTGAGACCGCCAAATGAATGGGCTGGGGCGCTATACCCTTATTGGCAGAAAACCAAAGTGAAAGTTGTGCACCACCATAGTAATTGAGTTCCTCCACTCGGGTTAAGCGCAATTGCCATTGTGCATCACCTAAAGCCAGCTGGCTTAAATAATGATTCACCATTTTTTCAAATTTAGGAATGGCCAATAGTCGCTTTTCATGAAGTTCAGTCGCCTGATTTTCAAGCGCTTTTTTCAAAGAAACTTGCTCAGCCTCCAGCAAACCTATTCTCTGGTCTATTGTTGAGGCATTGGCAATCTTCTCAGACAACTCGTCTCTGATCTCCACTAAATCGGCAATCGATACCACTCCATGTTTGGTTTGTAAGCGATAAAGCCCGTTGAGTGTTTCCTCTATATCCTGTAGAGATGATGGATCTGTGTCGAGGCGATCCCTCTGATCGTCGATTTCGTCCCTAATGTCCGAGAGTTCAATCCGCACAGATTCTATACGCTGATACAATGCATGGAAATCCCCGCCAATGGAGGCCAGGCGTCCCAATCGCTGCTGCAAAGTATTGAGTTGGTCGACCAAGCCAATATCATCATTAGAAAGATGCTGCCATGACTCTTCCAGCACCTCCTGAATGAGTTCTTGATGCTTCAGTCTTGATTGTGCCTCTTCCATATTTACCTGATCCATGCCATCAAGAGAGGCATCGACAAGTTCCTGCAGCATAAACTGCTGATAATCTAATTCTTGCAAAGCTCTTTGTTGGGCCGAAATGAGATCTGAAATCGTCTTTTGATTGGTCAGAAAATACTGATAGGTCTTTTTGTAGTCCCCATGTGCCTTCTGTTGACCACTCAACGCGTCTAATAGATCAAATTGATATGCTTCTTGACCAAGTCGATGGGTATCTCCTTGATGATGAATCTCCACCAGACACTCACTCAGTTGCTGGACCTGACTCAGACTGGCTAGAGCATCATTGACAAAGGCCCTAGATTTGCCGCTAGGCAAAAGCTCTCGGCGCAATATGGTCATTGGGTCATAATCCAAATCAAGTGCTTTAAAAAGCTCTTCTAAGTGATAGGCACGAACATCAAAATGCGCTTCGATGACACATTTTTTATCTGGATTTTTGGCCACTTTCGAATCAGCACGTTTCCCTAATACCAGGTCAAGAGCACCTAATACAATCGACTTACCCGCCCCGGTTGCTCCTGTCACAACCGTGAAACCGGAATCAAAGGATACAGACATGTCCTCAATCAGTGCGTAGTTCTTTATGACAATGGTGGTCAGCACAAGTGCAGAATATTAAGGTTAATTACTTTTTGGACTGCTTTGGTAGTCGAACCCAATAGATACCTACAATTTTATTTTATTCCAGTTTTCGCTCTTTGTGGGCGCAATGCGCTTTAGGTTTTCCACCAAATCTGTCAGCTCTATAGTCGGGCCACCTGAAAATACCTGCTGAATTTCATCTGCCTTAGCATCAAAAAATGTACGCATTAAGAATGAATTTGGTCTGCGTGCGTTGACTTTTTTAAGGTTAATCACCGCATCTCTCACGGCAGTTTTGGCATTTTTCAAATTGCTATCCATAACATCTAAGCCTAATCTATGGTATTGATACATGGTGGTTCTAAAGTCACTGTAGACATTGGAAATAATGGCATCATTGTATCGGTAACGCGACTGTGTTCCATCTACTGCTTTCCATCCCTTATAGTTGCTTGATGCTCCAGTGTTGACAATTTGCTTGGCTTGAGCAAAATAGGGGTCTCCTCCACTTGGCACAAAAGTATCCGCGTCAAGGCCAATGATCGTATAAACGTGATAAGCCAAAACCGAAACAAGGTTAGAGTCAAAATTATTAATATTGAAAACCAAAGGTTGGAATTCAGAATAATCAAAAGAGAACTGCCTATCGTTATAATTGTAAATCGGCGAATCATAGGTAGATCCAAATACCGTTCTTGAAGACTGGACTTGGAGTGTGCCCGTAAATGACGTCGACTCGAAACTTTGGAGAATCAGGGTAAAGTTGCAATCTATTCGTTCTTGATTAGCAAAGGTTTTATTGGTCCACTGGGTTTCGTTCAGCAGCTCCGTCAATTGATCCTTTAGCGTCCTGAATACTTGTGCATTGGGCTGCCCTGTTTGCTCTGCATCAATGGTCACAGTCGCATTAAGCTCTTGAGCATTGACTGCTGAGTTGAGTAACAAAAGAATCAATAAAATGCAAAATTTACGCATGGTGCTTTTGGATTATAAAATCAATGACATCAGCAGCAACTTCCGTTTTTAACTTAACCGGATAGGTACTGTGTGTTCCATTGGATTCCACTATTGTGATTTTGTTGGTGTCCGCGCCAAAGGCCACCCCTTTGTCTCCTAGCGAATTTAAAACAATTATATCTAAATTCTTTTTTTTGAGCTTCATTTTTGCTTGCGCCAAACCATCTTGAGTCTCTAAGGCAAACCCCACGAGACATTGATCTGCCTTGCGCTCTCCGAGGGTTTGAGCGATGTCTCTTGTTGGCTTTAGTGACAACGTCCAGTCCTCTGTTTTATTTTTAATTTTTTGATCAGATTGCTCTTTTGGCTTGAAATCAGCTACAGCAGCACAAAGTACAGCAACGTGGCATGAGTCAAAAACAGAAGACACAGCATCGAACATCTCTGTACCAGTAATGACATCGATCTTGAGGATCTCAGGATGCAAACTCAGGTCCTTTGTTGGCCCAGAAACTAAGGTGACTTTTGCCCCCAATTCGGCAGCCCTATTGGCTAAAGCATAGCCCATTTTACCACTTGAGAAATTCCCTATATACCGGACTGGATCGATCAGTTCGAATGTTGGACCTGCAGTGATCAAATAATGCTGACCGTTAAGTGGTGCCTTAGAGCGCAAATCATGCTCAATAAAGGCCATGATGTTTTCGGGCTCAGCCATCCGACCTTGTCCGACCAGACCACTGGCTAATTCGCCATGCTCCGCAGGTATCATGATGTTGCCATAAGATTGAAGACGAGCAAAAGAAGCTTGCGTAGCAGGGTGTGCATGCATATCCAAATCCATCGCTGGCGCAAAGTACACCGGGCACTTTAGAGATAAATAAGTCGCAAGTAAGAAATTATCGCTCGCTCCTTGTGCCATTTTAGCAAGAGTGTTGGCCGTCGCCGGCGCCAAAACAAAAAAATCAGCCCAAAGTCCCAGGGTCACATGATTGTTCCAAACTGCATGGTCCTCATCAGTGTCCGTAAAGGAAGAAAGTACAGGATGATTTGTTAGGGTAGAAAGTGTTAAAGGCGTGACAAAAGACTTGGCATCAGGGGTCATGACGACACGCACCTCAGCACCACTTTTGACCAGTAACCGCACTAATGAAGCGGTCTTATAGGCAGCGATTCCCGCTGAAATGCCTAAAAGTATCTTTTTCCCGCTTAACACCTTTAAAGATTTTGGTTAGTCAACTACCTCATCTTTGGTGTTGCGGTAATAAATTTTTTCTTCTAGCCATTCTTGGACTGCCAAAGCGTGTGGCTTTGGAAGACGCTCATAAAACTTAGAGACTTCAATTTGCTCTTTATTTTCAAAAATCTCCTCCAAGCTGTCGTTGTAGGTCGCAAACTCTTCTAGCTTCTCAGTCAATTCTTTTTTGATGTCACCATTGACTTGAACGGCACGCTTCGAGATGATCGAAATTGCCTCATAAATATTATCAGTAGCCGAGTCCAATAGATTTTTGTCAATTGTCGTGGTACTTACAGGGGCATCGGAATTTTTAAAATCGCTCATAGCTTAAACTTTAATCGTTTCTTAAGAAAGGCTTTCTAGCCTCGTTTTTATTTTTAATAATAATTCTTCGGCTGCGCCTCGCTTATCACTATCTCCATAGTTTTTAAGGAAACTCTCATAATGTCTTTGGGCAGCTTCCAAACGCTCTTTGACCAGATAGGATACACTGTTTTCTGCCAATTTGTATGCCGCCTCTAAACGGCCAAAATAGGCCTCTTTTCTGTATATCGACCCTGGGTGGTCTTTGATGAAATTCTCGTAAGCGTTGATTGCTGCTTTGTAATCACTGATCCGCAAATATTGTTGCGCCGTATCAAAGTCCTTACGCTCTAGCTTAGACTTGAGCTCCAGCACCATCGCATTACAGTCTTTTCTGTATTTTGAATCTGGAAATTTATCGACAAAGCCCTGAAGTTTTTCGAGGGCCGCAAAGGTATCTTTTTGATCTAAAGAAAATCTGGGAGATAATTTATAATAACTCTGGGCAGAGCGAAATGCGGCTATTTCCAAGCTATCACTCTTTGGATAAGAGGCTGTAAACCGCTCAAATTGATAACCTGCCAAATAAAAATCACCTAAATTATAAAACGTGTTCGCATAACGGAACATCAACGGTTCCGCTTGGGGCTTGCCCCGATAAATCGGCACAATTTGCTCCATCAGCGGTAACGCTTTCTTGAATTTTTTCTCCTTATACAGAGAATCTGCAAAAGTATATTTCGTACCGACATCATCGGATCTGAGCAATTTTTGATATTGTCCACAACTGACTAAAAGCAGCGCCAACACAAACAAAATGCCTTGATTTTTGGTTTTCGAAATCATCGTGCAAAAGTAGTGAATTAATGGGATTATTAATTAATTATGCCTCGAAAATAGAATCTGACAATCATTTAAAGCCCATTTTAAGAAAGATTAACGTTCAATCCCGACAAAATCATTAACAAATGATGCGATTCTTTCATACAGGACCTCATCCACTGGCACCAAAGGCAGGCGCAGCTCATTCTTGCATAGCCCCAAATAATGAAATAATGCCTTAATTCCTGCTGGATTACCTTGTTGAAAAATATAATCGATCACTGGCATCATCTGATAGTGCAACCTGAACGCGGCTAAGTGCTCACCGTTTAAACCAAGTCTAATCATTTTTGAAAATTCATTTGGCAAGCCTTCACCAATAACAGAAATCACACCGTGACCACCAGCCAAAACCATTGGCAATGCGATCATATCATCACCAGAAATAACCAAAAATCCTTCGGGAACTGCACGAATGATCTTCATGGCCTGAACCAGATCACCCGCTGCTTCCTTGATGCCAATGATATTAGGACACTCTCGGGCCAGACGCGCAATGGTTTCAGGCATCATGTTGCTCGAGGTGCGGCCCGGAACATTGTACAACAATAATGGAACCTTGCTCGCTTGAGCCACAACCTGAAAATGACGGAAAATACCTTCTTGAGTGGGCTTGTTATACATCGGACTCACAGAAAGGACCGCATCAATTTGCCGAGAATCAACTGCCGTGATCTGCCGCACAACCTCTGCCGTGTCATTTCCACCAACACCCAAAACAATGGGCAATTGGTTTTGATTTTCAGACAAAACTGCTTCCAAAACCAAAGTTTTTTCTTCAGGACTCAAAGTCACGCTCTCTCCCGTTGTTCCTAATACAACCAAATAATCTATACCGTTATCAATTTGATAACGCACGATGCGCTTCAGCGCTGGAAAATCGATAGCGCCTGTCTCTGTAAATGGGGTAACCAGCGCCACCCCAGTACCTATTAATGCTTTCATATGGCCTTGTTTAATAAAGTGAAATATTTCTTTAGTTCTGTTCTAAAATCGGTAACCTTATCGGGCGCTACAGCAATTAATAAATCATATAAATCTGCACGCAGTCCTCTGCTCCCAACTTTAAACTTACTTTGACTCTTGGCCACCATGAGGTCCATAAAATCGTTTCCCGGGAGATATAATGCCACCAAAACATCAAATTTAGTTTCCAAAAATTCTAGAGCACCTGGATGATGGATTTGACCTTTCCAGTCAATATCATTCTGATGCATTTGGTTCTGACGCAAAGAGGGCAAGTTATCTTTTTGCTCCAAAAAAGTAAAAACCTTGACGTCTTTTGGGGCCAAATTAAGGTCAAAGGAACATTGATATAGTTGGTCTAGATCGACTATAATCTCTTCGTCCACCAGAAACCCTATGGTGTGACAAGGGTCATTGACCTCAGACCGATCTCTCTGACTGATGGCTTCCTCTAGATGCCGATGAAGCCATTTCATTTTGATCCAATGAATGATCTTTTTCACCATATCAATAAAATAAATTTGTTTGGACTCCTGCCTTAATCATTGCGCTAAATTCATTTTCCGACAATAGCGGTACACCAAGTTTTTCAGCCTTTTCGCGCTTACTGGGCCCCATCTGATCGCCCGCCACGACATAACTTGTTTTGCCGGAAATACTGCCCACCACTTTTCCTCCATAATCTGCGATGAGGGCCTTGAGTCCTTCTCGAGAGTAATGTTCAAAAACACCAGAGACCACAAAACTCTTCCCTGAGAGAATAGCGGGTAAATTTAGCGATGCCGGTTGCTCGATCATGGTCAATTGAATCCCAAATGACCTCAATCGCTCGATACGTTCAATATTTTGAGCCTCTTGAAAATAACGAACAATACTCTCGGCTATCTTGATGCCGATATCGTCCAGGTCTACCAGCTCCTCGAGAGTCGCTTTGGCTAAAGCATCAATAGATTTATAGTGTCGTGCTAGTTTTTTGGCGACTGTCTGACCGACATGCCTGATGCCAAGGGCAAACAACACTCTATCAAACTCTTTAGAACGTGATTCCGCCACTCCGTTGACCAGATTTTGAGCGCTTTTCTCACCCATCCGTTCCAAAGGCAATAAATCACTGACTTCAAGAGTGTAAAGATCGGAAAAGTCACTGATGATTCCTTGACGCACCATCAAACTCACCGTCTCTTCTCCTAGACCCTCAATATCCATGGCTTTTCTCGAAATATAATGCTGAATTCTACCCATGATTTGAATGGGACAGCCTTGCTCATTGGGACAATAATGTTGGGCCTCACCCTCCTGACGCACCAAAGGCGTATCACATTCAGGACAATGCGTGATGAATACAATCGGTCTGCTGTCAGAACGACGCGCTGCAAAATTCACACCAGTTATTTTGGGAATGATGTCCCCCCCTTTTTCAACAAATACATGATCATCCAGACACAAATCAAGTTTGGCCATCTGATCTGCATTGTGTAACGAAGCTCTTTTGACAACAGTACCCGCCAACTCTACAGGCGTCAATTGAGCAACGGGAGTGATGGCACCCGTTCGGCCCACCTGATAAACTACTGACTCCAAAATAGATTGCGCTTCTTCGGCCTGAAATTTATAAGCAATAGCCCAGCGTGGTGCTTTTGCAGTAAATCCCAATAATTCTTGATGCTTTAAATCATTGACCTTGATCACAACTCCATCAATTTCATATGGCAACTCGTGTCGTTGCGCCTCCCAGTAAGACACGTACGAAAGGACGTCTGATAAATGAGAAAAACTCTTTGCCTCACTAGGGACTTTAAATCCCCATGAGCGGGCCTGTTCAAGTGCCTGAGACTGCGTTGACACCTCAATATCGTCTCCCTGTAAATTGTAAAGAAGACAACTCAATGGTCGCTTGGCCACTTCAGCACTATCTTGAAGTTTTAAGCTTCCTGAGGCGGTATTTCGAGGGTTTTTAAAGGGCTCTTCACCCGCAGCAATTCGCTGCAGGTTCAAGGCCTCGAAACCTGCCTTGGGCATCACAATTTCACCACGGATATCAAAACGCTGTGGAAAAGTTCCTTTGAGTGTTAGAGGAATTGAGCGAATGGTGCGGATATTTGCAGTCACATCATCACCCTCAATACCGTCTCCTCTTGTCACCCCTCTTAGGAGTGTTCCATTTTCATAAGTCAAGCTGATGGACGCTCCGTCATATTTGAGTTCGCACATAAAAGACAATGGAGCGTCTATCACCTTCAAAAGGCGCTTTTCCCACTCCTCTAGATCAGATGTAGAATAACTGTTGTCCAGCGAGTACATCCTCTGATCATGCACAACCGTGTTAAAGTTTTTGGTTATTGAGCCCCCGACGCGCTGTGTTGGTGAGTTCTGATCAAAAAAATCAGGATGGTCGTCCTCTAACGACTTGAGAGTCTTTAGAAGCTGATCAAATTCAAAATCTGAAATGGTAGGCTCATCTAAGACATAATAACGGTAGTTGTGCTCTTTAAGCGCTATTCTTAATTCCGTAATTTGCTGTTCGATGGTCATGAAACAAAGATAATAATTAAGGGTAGTAGCGACGCTTTTTTCCAAAAATATCACAAAGAAAAAGCCCTAAGGCCTCACTGCAGAAACGATCCGAGGCTTGCCATAGCTGTCGTTTATTAAACTGACAGAGTGGTAACCCAAATGCATGAGTAGTGTCTGGGTTTCTTGGCCAAAAGCAGCATTAATTTCAAAATAAATCCGTCCATTTGGCAATAAGCTGGACAAACCTAACTCCGCTATCTTTTGATAAAAAAGTAATGGTTCGTCGTCGGGGACAAACAATGCTAAATCTGGTTCCTGAGTCAAAACATGTGCGCGCATATGGGCTTTTTCACTCATACACACGTAAGGAGGGTTCGAGACAATAACATCCCAGACGGCCTTCTGCGGCCCTAAAGTCAACACATTTTTTTCTTCAAAACAAACGGCAGCACCCAATTGGATGGCGTTGCTTTTTGCGATGCGAAGTGCCTTTGGTGAAATATCCCAGGCCGTTAAATGAGACCCCGTTAATCCTAATTTTAAACTTACCGCAATGGCACCAGAACCTGTGCCAATATCTAAAACATTCAACCCCACTGCAGAAGCTTCTCTCTTGATGATCAAATCTACCAGCTCTTCAGTTTCGGGTCGAGGTATCAGCACGTCCCTTGAGAGCGTTAAGCAATGTCCATAAAAATAAGTTTCTCCGAGTATGTATTGGATGGGCTTGAGTTGAGACAATTCTTTCAATACATCAGCATACCAATTTTGGTCTTCTGTGGTCAGGTATTGGTCTTGGTTAATCAAGAGGTCTATCGCTGACCAAGACCGTCTATAATCTGTGACGCGACACAACATTGCATGCGTTTCTTCTGGACCATAATAATTGTTCAGTACCGCCAACCATTCATTTTTCAAATCCTTATAGGTCTGCATCGAGTCGTTTTAACATATGAACACCACAGGAATAATGACCCGTGTTGCCCAAAGCGCCATCAATGTATTGAAAACCCATTTTCTGATAAAGATGCTGCGCGTGAAGCATATCATCCATGGTCTCTAAATAACAAAAAGAAAAGCCCTGATTCCGCGCATATTCTAGACATATTGACATCATATTTTGCCCTAAACCACGTCCTCTTGCCTCAGGCAAAAAATACATTTTTTGCAACTCACAGTAGGCTTCATCGTAGTCGCGTAATGGGGCAATCCCTCCACCACCGATAATTTTTTTATCGTCGTGCAATACAAAATAAGCACTCTTAGCAGACTGATATGTTGCAAACATTTGGTCCAAAGAAGCGTCCTCATAGGCTGTGCCAGTCTGCGGCGCCTTAAATTCTTCCAAAACGCGTTTGATCAGTTTATTCAGGTCCTGATCATCCGATGGCTCAATTAAACGTATCTGCACCATAAGTGTGAGTGAAATATAACTCGTATTTTTGAAAGGTGAAGATACACGAAAAATACATGCAGCGCTGTTTGGATTTGGCCAAAAATGGATTAGGAACGACTTATCCAAACCCGCTAGTAGGCTGCGTTGTGGTCAAGGATAATGTGATCATTAGCGAAGGATGGCATTATAAAGCCGGAGAACGTCATGCCGAGGCACAAGCCATAAATGGTTTAAAAGACAAAAAATTATTGGCTGGCGCGACACTATATGTGAGCCTTGAGCCATGCAACCATTATGGCCGGACCCCTCCTTGCGCGCATCTTATTGCAGACTCTGGGATCACTAAAGTAGTCGTTGGTGCAAAAGACGCCAACCCTGTTGTCAATGGTTCTGGAATCGCCTACTTACAGGCCAACGGTATTGAGGTGATTACGGACGTGCTTTGTCACCAGGCTGAAGCGTTAAATAAAAGGTTTTTTACCTTTATCAAAAAGCAACGCCCTTACATTATTTTGAAATGGGCAGAAACTAGTAACGGTTATTCTGCACCATTAAGCAAAGACCTCAAGCGTCCTGTGTGGATCACTACTCCAGAATCAAGGCAACACGTTCATAAATTAAGGGCCCAAGAGCAAGCCATTTTGATCGGTAGTGCAACATTACGTCAAGATAATCCGAGACTCACAGCCAAAGACTGGAACAATATCAATCCCCAGGCTTTTGTTCTGGGTCAGCCAAAGATCTCGGATGAGGCACTGACGCTTTTTAAGGACCCCAGTCATGCCCAATGGATCAACCCAAAGCAACAATGGTCCGCTCATCAAATAGCGCAACACCTTTATAAAAACGGGATTCAAAGTGTCTTGGTAGAAGGTGGTACTCAAACCATACAATCCTTTATTGACCAAGACCTTTGGGATGAATGCTATATCTATCGATCCTCTGTAAAATGGCAATCTGGCATTTCTGGTCCGCGACTCAAAACCAAAACGACAAAGGCATCAGTCTCTTTTGGCCAAGACCAACTGCACCATCTGTTATTTAAAAAAGAAACCTTTTCGCCAAAGGTGAGCATACAGCCCTCATGACGCCAAATATTCAAGATGTATACAAAACCATAAAGGATCCCTCGACTGAGGTCCTTTTTAAAGATCGTGGCAGCAAGTTTTTTGCCTATGCCTATCCTGTAAAAACCATCGAACAAGTCCAAGAGGTTCTTGACCACATCAAATCTCTTCACCCAAGTGCTGGTCATCATTGTTTTGCTTATCAGCTCGGCGAAGGCTATGAACAATATCGTGTTTCTGACGATGGGGAGCCAAACCACAGTGCGGGCACTCCGATATATGGACAAATTCAATCATTAGAATTGACCAATTGCCTGGTGGTCGTGGTTCGTTATTTTGGAGGCACCAAGCTCGGGGTCAGCGGACTGGTCCATGCATACAAAACCTCAGCAGCCCAAGCCCTTGAACACACTGACATTATAGAACAGTACATCACACGGCGGGTTGTGATTTCGTTTCAGTATGAGGAAATTGGCGTGCTTATGCGTTATCTCAAAACACAAGATCACCGCATAACAGAGCAGCACTTAGGAACACCATGCACATTGACTCTCGAAGTTCGATTAGACGCCATGGAGGAACTCAAAATTCGCCTAGCACAATGGCACAGAATGACTTGCAAAATTTTGGACCACTAAGGTTTACTCCAGATTCAATTTTTCCACTAAATATTGGGGGGCCTTTCGGATCTTTCCCGATAACTTATCAACAAATGCGAGAGTCGTTTCAGCTGTCGCTAAAAGTGTATTTTCCTGATTGTAAATTTCATAAACAAACACAATTTTTGCTGTAGGAAAATTCTTTAAAGTTGTTTGGATCACCAAACAGTCGTCATAATGGGCTGGCGCATGGTAACTGATCTCCAATTTGGTCACTGGAAGCAGTATATTCTCTTGCTCAAGAAATTTATAAGAAAACCCTAGGAGCCTCAGCCAATCTGTCCTTGCTTGTTCGAGATACAAGGCATAATGTCCATAATAGACAAAACCCATTTGATCTGTTTCTCCATAGCGTACTCTTAACTCGGTAGTTGATTTTTTCATTTTTGAGGTCTAAAAAAAAGGTTCCTTTTTTATGGATGATAAAGTAGTTTCATTATGCGAAAAAAAAAAACAAAATTCAATAGGCATTTAATTTTTTTTTAGATTTTTTGTTCACATATTTGCATAGTCATCAGAATAACACAGGAGCGTCCCACTTCTTTTTTCTAGACAACAGATTTAACTAAAAAACCGCTACTTTAATTATGACTAAAACTGCAGAATCAGTTTGGGGCAATTGCTTGACGTTTATCGAAGATAATATTTCGTCGCAAGCATACAAAACATGGTTCGAACCGATCAAAGCAGTTAAGCTCAATGACAATGCGCTCAGCATCCAAGTGCCGAGTAAATTCTTTTACGAATGGCTAGAAGAGCACTATGTCAAATTACTTAAAGTTTCCCTTACCAGAGAATTAGGAACTAAAGCCAAATTAGTGTACATCATCAAGATGGAAAACACATACGGCAACAAACAACCGTTTACTGAAAAAATTCCTAGTGCCAATAGAAGTCAGATGAGGGATCAAGAGGTCAGCGTTCCATTGAAGCACAAAAGCCCGGAGCTCAAAAATCCTTTTGTCATTCCAGGAATTCGAAATGTCAAAATTGAATCGCAGCTCAATCCAAATTATAGTTTTGAAAATTTTCTTGAAGGAGACTCGAATCGTTTAGCGCGCTCAGCAGGTTACGCAGTGGCCAACAAGCCAGGAGGCACCTCATTTAATCCTTTGCTGATATTTGGCGGTGTTGGACTTGGTAAAACCCACCTGGGCCACGCCATTGGTGTTGAAATAAAAGAAAAATATCCCGAAAAAACGGTGCTTTATATTTCCGCTGAGAAATTCACACAGCAATATATCGAGTCGGTCAAGAAAAACAACAGAAATGATTTCATACACTTCTATCAAATCATTGATGTGCTCATCGTAGATGACATTCAACTCCTTTCGGGCAAAGCCGGTACTCAGGATGTATTTTTTCATATATTCAACCACCTCCATCAAAATGGGAAACAGGTCATTTTGACCAGTGATAAAGCCCCAGTGGATATGATGGATATTGAACAACGCTTACTTTCAAGGTTCAAATGGGGTTTATCTGCAGAACTCAATCATCCCGATTACGACACTCGGATTGCGATAATCAAAAATAAGCTTTATCGTGACGGTGTTGAAATGCCAGAAGACATCATCGAGTTTTTGGCCAATAATATCAAGACCAATATCAGAGAGTTAGAAGGTGCCATTATATCACTGATCGCTCATTCTTCTTTCAACCGCAAAGAAATAACCATCGACTTGGCAAAAAAAATAGTCGATAACTATGTCAAGCACACCAAAAGAGAAGTTTCCATCGATTACATCCAAAAGGTAGTCAGTGAATACTTTCAGATGGATGTTGATACTTTGCAATCCAAAACTCGCAAGCGCCATATCGTTCAAGCCCGTCAGTTGGCAATGTTTTTTGCAAAAAAATTCACAAAGGCATCGTTGGCCTCAATTGGTTCGCAAATAGGTCAACGCGATCATGCCACAGTATTGCATGCGTGCAAAACAGTTGACAATCTTTCCAGTACTGATAAGCAATTCCGTAAATATGTTGATGACCTCAACAAAAAGCTAACGCTCTAAGCCCGAAAAATACACCAACAACAGATGAAAAAGACAAACGTTTTAATGGTATGTCTTGGAAATATCTGCCGCTCACCTTTGGCCGAGGGAATCTTAAAATCTAAGCTCAATACTGAACATTTTTATATTGCTTCAGCTGGCACTGGACCATGGCACGTCGGCAATCCCCCAGATCCAAGGAGTGTAGCCATTGCAAAAGAGCACGAAATAGACATCTCCCAGCAGAAAGGACGACAATTTTCACCATATGACTTCGAAGAATTTGATCGGATTTATGTCATGGACCGCTCCAACTATCAAGACGTTTTGCGCTTAGCCCATAACGAACAGGAAAAATCAAAAGTCTCCATGTTGCTCAACAACTTGTTTCCAGAAGAAAATGTCGATGTGCCCGACCCCTATTATGGTGGAGAAGACGGGTTTAAAAAGGTCTATGACCTGATTGACCAGGCCTGCAACTCGATTGCCCAAGAACTCAATAATCAAACAAATAGCTAAAATCCATCTCATGATAAGACTTACTTTTTTTCTCAGCTTATTGCTCAGCATGACTGTACAAGGGCAAGAACTCAATTTAATTCCATTTGCTACTGGCTTTAATGCGCCGCTCAATATTCAAAATGCAGGTGATCAACGCCTATTTATAGTAGAACAAGGTGGTCGCATCAAAATTGTCAATAGTGATGGCACAACAAATGCAACACCATTTCTGGACCTCTCTTCTCTTATCTCTAGTGGGGGAGAACGCGGGCTTTTGGGACTTGCCTTTCACCCAAACTATGTGACTAATGGTTATTTCTATGTTTACTATACTAACCCAAATGGCAACACTCAAGTCTCACGTTTTTCAGTCGATGCGCAAAATCCCGATTTGGCAGATCCCAATAGTCAACTTGCCCTGTTGAGTTTTACTCAGCCCTACGCTAACCACAATGGCGGCTGTATTGCCTTTGGTCCAGACGGATACTTATACATTGGCAGCGGCGATGGCGGTAGCGGTGGGGACCCTGAAAATAGAGCCCAAAACACCACAACACTCTTGGGTAAAATATTGCGGATTGATGTCGATCAAACCAGCGGAGGATTAAATTATGCCATCCCAAATGACAACCCATTTGCCGGAAGCACCACTGATGCTCAAGAAATTTGGGCCTATGGCATACGCAACCCTTGGAAGTTTAGTTTTGACTCAGCCAATGGCGACCTTTGGATCGCCGACGTGGGACAAAATGCATTTGAAGAAATCAATCGTGTGTCAAGTACTGAATCAGGGCTAAATTATGGCTGGCGATGTTACGAAGGCAATCAAACGTATAACAACAGTAACTGCCCACCTTCCAATGAATTGACCTTTCCAATTACCATTTACCCGCACAATGTCGGCAGCTCTATAACAGGTGGTTATGTCTATAGAGGTGCGCAGACCCCATGGCTTCAAGGCTATTATATTTTTGCTGACTTTGTTTCAGGCATCATGGGACTGGTCAATCCAGACAATGGCGTGATAGAAGTCACGCAAAATTTCAGCCAGAATTGGTCGTCATTTGGTGTAGATATTGATCAGGAGCTCTATGTTTCTGGTTTTAACGGCGTTATTTATAAGATTGAAGGTGTGGTCCTTGGTGCTGAAGACTTCGGCATGTCACGAGTCACCCTTTGGCCCAATCCCAGCAACGATTCCACGACAATTTCGGCAACAACTTCGATACTAAGTGTTATTGTTTACGACAGTAAAGGTGCTCAGCTCGCTACGGTGACCACCAATAACGACACGACACTGGAGTTAGTCACAGATCAATGGGCTAATGGATGGTACGTCATCCAGGTCATTACGGATAAAGGGCAGATCAGTCATCACAAACTTTTAGTCCAGTAAATATGGGGGGCTTAGGGAATCTTTATTTGATACCGTGTTTTTTAGGGGACGCTTCTCCACTCAGCGGATTACCGCAATCCGTTTCCCAAGCACTAGAGTCTATTGACCATTATGTGGTTGAACATGAAAAATCCGCAAGGAGATTCATCAAAACGGTGCTGCCGAGTAAGGTTCAAGGTAGTCTCCATATTCGTGGTATTGACAAACATACAAAGTCAGAAGACATTTCTGAACTATTGACCCCATGTCTCGAGGGGCACGACATTGGTGTCATTAGCGATGCAGGTTGCCCTGGTGTCGCAGATCCAGGCGCAGCCTTGGTGGCACAAGCGCACCAACTCGGCATCAAAATATTCCCCCTGGTAGGTCCCTCCTCTATATTGTTAGCACTTATGGGTAGTGGATTCAACGGCCAACAATTTGCCTTTCACGGCTATCTACCGATTGATCAAAAAGAACGCAAATTAGCCTTACAGAAGCTCGAACGAGAGTCTTTACGAGATGGCCAAGCACAGATTTTTATTGAAACTCCTTACCGCAATAACCAAATGCTGGCAGCCTTAAAACAGATTTTATCGACTGAAACTAAGGTTTGTGTCGCTTGCGACTTGACCTTACCTAGTCAATATATCCAATCATGTTCGATAAGGCAATGGCAACATATTAAAGTTGATTTGCACAAACGACCAGCAATATTTATTATTCAATCTTAAAAAAGGACCTCAGATTTAAGCAAGTTACGGTTCGTTGGAACCACCGAGATGTCATAACCAGAAAATTTGCTCAAATATTCTTCTAAACGCGTTCCAAAGGCATCTTGAAACTCAAAATTTCCGTTGCTGCGGAGGTATTTCTTGACGTTTCCTGCACCAGCCAAGTGGGCGGCAGCTAATATCCCAGACTCTGTAATTTCAATTCCGTTAATGTAAGTCCCAGAATAGCGGCCCAAGTCACGCCGCAAAACCCATTTATTGCGTGCTGTATAGGCCAAAAAGGCTGTCTCTTGTAGCAGTGAGTTTTGTAAAAAAGCATCACCGCCTTCAATTCCAATTAGTCGGAGGGTGTTATTATTGAATTGGTATTTACCCAAATACCCCAAGGTATTGACCACATCGTAACGCCCCTGAGATTCCTTGAATGCTATAGCTTCCTTAAAGGCCACATAAGCATCCCCTAAGCGCACCCCATCAGGAGCCATTTGTTCTTGGTCAAATTCTTGCACAGAGGGCACATGATAACAAAGGGCATCGGACTGGAGCTCAGTGAGCACTTCAGCAGTGTCATTATTCCAAGACAGGCCGATAAATGCGCATGCCACAAATATCAAAATAAGTAATCTTCGTTTTTGCATAGTGGTGTATTTTAATACGCCTACCCACGAAATGGGCCTGCAAAACTAATACATTTTTCAATAACCTGATTTATAGAGAGTTAAAATTAAAATAGGTTTTATCTTTTGATTCTGTTTTTGGCCAACCAGCGCACATAAGCCTGCCGCTTTTCATTATGTTGTTTAAGAGTCTTGGAAAACAGATGGTATCCTGGACGTTCAGGATCTGCCACAAAGTATAAAAACTGATGCCTTTCGGGATTCAAAACAGCATCAATAGAGGAGATATCAGGCATGGCAATGGGCCCAGGAGGTAAATCTTTGTATTTATAGGTGTTATATGGTGAATCCAGTAGTAAGTCCTTATACAGAACCCTCCTAATCACTTGAGAAAAATCATTCTCCAAAGTTTTCTTAGCGTAGATCACCGTTGGGTCCGCTTGAAGCATAATGCCTTTTGACAAACGATTCAAATAAACTCCTGCGATTCTCGGACGCTCGCTGACTTTGACCGATTCCTTCTGGACTATAGCCGCAAGGGACATCACCTCCAAGTCCGTCAACCCCAAGTTAGAGGCCTTGATTTTGCGTTGGTCATTCCAAAAGGCATTATATTCTTTGATCATGCGCTGAAAGATTGCCTTGGGGGTGATATTCCAATATACTTCGTATGAATTTGCAATGAATAAAGCCAAAATATTTCCCCTGTTGACACCATCAACCTGCTGAAAATATGATTTTTCGGTGAATGCCTTAAGTAGAGCAATACTGTCGGGCTCAATTTGTTTGGCCATTGCCCCTGCCAGATCTTCAATACGCTCCTGGTTATTGAATGTCAGTGTGATTGGGCGATTACCGCTGCGCAGTATATTGATCAACTCATTGTTTGTCAGACCATCAGTAATCTGATATCGTCCTGGCCGAATATTTTGGTCATAGCGCTTGATGCGACTCAATCGCTCAAAACTAATGGTGTCTTCTAGTAGCGGACCCAAATGACTCATGACCTCCTTGAAGGTATCGTGAGACCCTATAAATAAAACAGAAGTAGGCTCTGTTGTTTTTGTGTTGGGCGCCCAGAACAAACTATAAAAGACCGTCAAGAAATAAATCAAGCCTAAGGCGAAACACAAGCGCAAAAATCTCAAAACACTCTTTTTACTCATGACTTATGATAAAGGTCTCATTTTTTGATAAACATATAAATCTGCAAATCCGTCAGGAATTTTCCACCATGACTTAAGTTCTCCAGAGCACTTGAATCCCAGAGACTCAAATAAGCCTACACTGGGGGCATTATCTACCGCGACATACGCATAGAGCTGGTGCAATTCAAGATGTCTAAAACCATATTGTACGACTAAATTGATCGCTTCTTTAGCTCTTCCCTTTTGGCGCTGGCCTTCTTCGCTGATCACAATACCCAAACCAGCCTTTCTGTGGCGGGGGTCGAAGTCAAAGAGATCAACAAAACCAATAGGATCAAGTGATTCTTTTAGACAAATGACCAAACGCAATTGGCGGGAATCATAGATGGAGCGCTGGCTATCGGCCAAATAAGTCTTGAGTACCGCCTTAGAATAAGGCGCTATAGTATCGCTCACTGACCAAAATTCTTGGTTATTTTCAACTTGATAGAGAAAACCTAAATCCTCAGGTTCTAAAGCACGCAAGCAAATATTTGTCCCGACTAGCGTCATAACCATTCGCCCTTAAAAACAGCTACAGCAGGTCCTGTAAGTGTAATGTCTGTGTATTGCCCCTCATTAAAGGTGAAGGCCACCTTCAGTCGCCCACCTAAAGTATTTAAAGAAACATCATTATGCGCCGTCAACGACAAATAATGCATGGCTAAGGCAGCGGCTGTAGCTCCAGTACCGCAGGACAAGGTTTCTGCTTCAACCCCACGTTCGTAGGTGCGCAGATCAAAACTCCCATTGAGTCCAGCTGAGACAAAATTAATGTTAGCACCATCAACACCAAAAAAATCATGGCGCAATGAGCGCCCAAGAGTCAATACATCTAGATCTTTCAAGGTGTTCTTGACACATATTTGGTGTGGGGAACCTGTGTCGAGAAAAACGCCATATTCATTAGAGTCAATGACAGAAACATCACTCATGGCCAGAACCACTTCTCCCTGATCAAACCACGCTTGATGCAAGCCATCTGGCGCTTCAAACTGAGTCTTTTCATCAATGACACCTAAAGATTTTGCCCATTGAACAATGCAGCGCGCACCATTGCCACACATAGATCCTAGAGCCCCATCGCTGTTGTAGTAAATCATTTTAAAATCATATTCAGCGCTCTCTCGCAACAGCATGAGTCCATCGGCGCCGATACCTTTATGTCGGTCGCAGAGCAGTGCGATGCTTTGCGCATCGTCGTCCACAAAAGCTCCATTACGGTCATCAATAATGATAAAGTCATTACCCGTGCCGTGATATTTTACAAACGATATCGCCATAAAAACAAAGGTAATAAAACGCCAATTGATGAGGAGTTTGTCAGGACTGTTAAATCATCGTTAATTAAGAAATCTCTTAACAACATCGGCTCTATTACTGAGTTATTTTTGAAATAAAAATCATATTGACCATGAAAAGATTCATTATACCGATTGCCGTAAGTGCTCTGACAACAGCTTGTTGCCTTTTTGTTTTTCAATTCATTCAAAATAAAGATGCCAGAACTCAATTGAGTCAGCCCAATCCCTCTTTACCTGAAATTAGCGCCAACTACATGCCTATTGCTGGTATTGATACAAGTATTGATTTGACACAGGCCGCAGAAAAATCTGTACATGCCGTGGTGCATGTAAAAAACACGACGGAATCAAGACAACCGCGCAGCATGATGGATCTTTTTCTTGGTGGTGGTGTTCCTCGAGCAATGATTGGCACAGGAAGTGGTGTGATCATCAGCCCAGATGGCTACATTATTTCCAATAACCACGTGATTGAGCACGCCACCGCGCTTGAGGTCACCCTTAATGACAACCGCTCCTACCGCGCTGAGCTTGTTGGCAGCGATGCCAAAACAGACATCGCCTTATTGAAAATTAATGCAGACACCCCCCTACCGTATATTCCCTTTGCAGATTCTGATCAAGTCAAAATTGGCCAATGGGTATTGGCTGTTGGCAATCCATTTAATTTGACCTCGACTGTGACTGCCGGTATCATCAGTGCCAAAGCACGTGATTTAAATGAATTTGATAACCAACCACAGTCCTTTCTTCAAACCGACGCTGCAGTAAATAGAGGCAATAGTGGTGGTGCCCTGGTCAATGTAAACGGAGAGCTTGTTGGCATAAACACGGCAATCACGAGTGAAACAGGTTCATATGTCGGCTATTCATTCGCCGTACCCTCTAACACCGCAAGAAAAGTGATTGAGGACCTCTTAGAATATGGAGATGTACAACAAGGTATCTTAGGCATCCAAGGAGGCAGTTTAGACAGTAAGCGTGCCGCCGTTTATGGCATCAACGAAACACAAGGCGTTTATATTGCAGGAATTGAACCGGGCAGCGGAGCTCAAGAGGCAGGACTTAAAAAGGGCGACATCATCCAAGAGTTTGACGGACAAAAAATTCTGAAGTTTTCGGACTTGACCGGGCTCTTGACGGCAAAAAGACCCAACGACCTGGTTACCTTAAAAGTTTTGCGCAATGAACAGCAAATTAAAGTACAAGTCGTTCTCACAAAAAAGGAGGCTTTTGTCATCGAAGCATTGGGATTGGAACTCAAAAATGCCACACCGGAAGAACTCAGTGAACGAAACACCAAATTTGGTGTATTGGTGCGCCGATCCTTGAAGCCAGAATTCACGCGCTATTACCTGCAGGGTATTTTGATCACCCATATCAACGACCAGCCCATGAAAAACATTGAACAAGTTCAGGACATCCTGAATCAATTAGCCAATGAAGACCCCTTAAAAGTTTCATTTGTGGGCAAAAATGGCGAAAAAAGTGCCATAATTTTCCGTTAGGATCTAGAATCAAATCGATCCATTAGACAAGACCTTATAAAAAAAGGTTTTGATCAAGAATTTTTTACGTAAAGATATTTTACGAAAACGTTTTAGTTCCATAATTTTGCGGCCAAACACAACCTAAACCTAATTTCATGCCGCAATCAGACCAATACAATAACGAACTTTCTTTTCAAACAGACCGCAGAAGATCCACGGTTGCACTAATAAAAATAATCAGTGATCTCTGGTACGACCAATCTATTGAATTGGTTCTGTTTAGAAATCAATTGATTGACCGAAATGTCAGTGAAATCTTGAATCTTCATCAATATGCCGGGTCAGTTGTTGAAAAGCCAATTTCCATTTTTGATACTGTGGATATTGCTCAAGCCATTCAAAAGATCAAGCTACCACCAGCAAAAATTGATTTAGGGACATTGACTCATGAGTTTCACTTATCGGGTCAGAAACATCAAGACACTATAGAATTTGTCAGTGATCGATTGAAAAATGCCAAAAAACAAAAGACTATTGTACCAAAAGATGTGGTTCTTTATGGTTTTGGTCGTATCGGACGTTTACTGGCAAGAGAATTAATGACCCGCACGGGTAAGGGCAATTTGATGAGGCTGCGCGCGATTGTGACGCGTGATGCCAACGATGCGATCTCCCTTGCCAAACGCGCGTCGCTACTGCAAATGGATTCCGTTCATGGTGATTTTGCAGGAACAGTAACTGTTGATTTGACTCAAAAAGCCCTCATTATCAATGGAACAACAGTCCATATGATTTCGGCAAAACAACCTGAGGATATCGACTACACAGCGTTTGGTATTGACAATGCCTTGGTTATTGATAATACTGGTGCCTTTCGGGATGATGTGGCACTCAAACGCCACCTGCAAAGTAAAGGCGCTGAGAAAGTTTTACTCACCGCCCCAGGTAAGGGGATTCCAAATATTGTTTATGGAGTCAATCATTTGGCACATGTGCCGAAGAAAACAAAAATTGTTTCGGCAGCATCATGCACCACGAACGCCATCACCCCTATTCTGAAAGTCATTGAGGATCGACTTGGAGTAGAAAGCGGACATCTAGAAACGATTCATGCCTATACCAATGATCAAAATTTGGTAGACAACATGCACAGCAAGTACAGACGAGGCCGAGCCGCAGGCCTGAATATGGTCATTACAGAAACAGGAGCTGGTCAAGCGGTCAGCAAGGCTTTACCAAGCTTTGAAGGCAAATTGACCTCTAATGCTATTCGTGTTCCTGTTCCAAATGGATCTTTAGCAATTTTGAATCTTAACTTGGCCAAGCCCACGACTTTTGATGAATTGAATAGTTTGATCAAAACTAATGCGCTGGAAGGTAATTTGGTCGAACAAATTAAATATTCAACCAACAACGAATTGGTTTCGAGTGACATTGTAGGCTCACCCGCACCCTCAATTTACGACAGTCATGCGACCATTGTAAGAAAAGACGGACTCAATGTGGTTCTTTATGTCTGGTATGATAATGAATTTGGCTACAGCCAACAAGTCATAAGATTAGCCCGCTATATTTCCGAACTCAATCGATTCACTTATTACTAATGTCAAAAAAAAAGGCCATCACATGATGGCCTTCTTTTTTATAGTGCCCAGCCCTGTCGGTATGAGCCTTTGACCCATTGGTTGGCATGATCCCAGTTGGTGACGTTCATCGCCTCACCGTCCCATAGGATGGTTTTGCGTCCCGGATAATTATAAGGAGACCAATCATCTGCCGATTTACCTTCTTGTAAAACCTTATACTGAAAACCCTTTATGGCCAAGTTGCCCATGAGCACAGCCTCGGTCAAAGGTCCTCCATATGAAAAAGGAGATGATGTATTACCCCCCTCAAGACAAGCTTTGACGAATTCACCTGCATGAGTGGTTTCAACTCGCGGCAAGCTAGCGGCAGGTGCTGTAAAATCATTCATACGCTCTGATGGCAAGAGCCGAGGGTTCCTTGAATAAGTATCTGTAATCATGATACCATCTGATCCATGAAAAATGCTCCCTCCACTTCTGTCTCCTGGCAGCTCACCATCCTTGAGTTCTGGCGGCAAGTCGGGCATGATCCCCCCATCATACCAGTTAAGGCTGATGTCCTCATCTTGTTTGTTCTTGAATTTTAGCCTCACAATCGATGACGGTGGGCAAGCTTCAGGGTAATTGGCTTCTACGAAGTCATTAGACCATATGGTCGTGCAACTCGCCTCAGCTTCATATGGAAATCTCAGGCCAAGCGTCTTGAATGGTGTTTCCATAATATGGCAACCCATATCGCCCATCGAGCCCGTGCCAAAATCCCAAAAACCGCGCCACTTAAATGGTAAGTAATTTTGATTGAACGGTCTCATTGCCGCTGGACCGAGCCATAAGTCCCAATCCAAAGTGTCGGGTATTGGATCTCCAGAGATGATGTGCTTGAAGCCTTGAGGCCAGACTGGTCTATTGGTCCAACAATCCACGCGGTGCACTTTGCCAATGACCCCGGCATCTATCCATTCTTGTGCGATTCGAATGCCCTCTCCAGAGGAGCCTTGATTGCCCATCTGCGTCACTATTCCTTGCCGAGCCGCTACTTCTGCCATGAGTCGGGCCTCAGTAATATTGTGCGTCAAGGGTTTTTCTACATAGGCATGCTTGCCCGCTTTCATAAATGGGAGTGCGATAGATGCATGCGTATGATCTGGAGTGGCCACCATAATGGCATCCATCTCATTGAGGTGATGGTCATGGAGTTTGCGAAAGTCGCGATATTTTTTGGCCTCAGGGTGGGCCTCATAACTGGCTTTTGCCCGCTGATCGTCCACATCACAAAGTGCAACGAATTTGACTCTACCTGTTTGGTATAACTCGTTGACCACTGAACTACCACGCCCACCAACGCCGACAGCACCAATATAGAGCGTATCACTTGGTGGAATATGGTTTTTGCCCAGAACAAAACTTGGCACAATGGTAAAAGCTGCGCCAGCAGCAGCTGACTTTTGGATAAAACTTCTTCTTTTCATTGGTTGTTGGTCTTTATTTTCCTCTTAAAGATAAGAAACATTAAGGAATCTATTGTCCTCAAAAAAAGAAGTGTTTGCCCTAAATTATACGACAAAACAGCATTGTATTCCCCTATTGCCGGGCTAAATTGCTTAATTTCGCTGCTTGATTCCACAAACCAATACCATGAGAATTGACATCATTACTGTTTTGCCTGAGCTTTTGAAAAGTCCATTCGAAGCTTCCATACTCAAGCGCTCTATAGACAAAGGCCTGGTTTCAGTACATTTTCATAATCTGCGGGATTATACCTCTACCAATTACAAACAAGTAGATGATTATCAATTTGGCGGAGGTGCAGGGATGGTCATGATGATTGAACCCATTGATCGGTGCATGACTCAGCTAAAAAGCGAGCGCGATTATCAGGAAATCATATACATGACTCCTGATGGAGAGACGCTTGATCAAAAATTAGCGAATGAACTCTCTCTTAAGGAAAACATCATGATTCTCTGTGGCCATTACAAAGGTGTAGATCAAAGAGTCCGGGATCATTTCATCACTCGAGAAATTTCTGTTGGAGACTTCGTGCTTAGTGGAGGTGAACTTGCAGCGGCTGTGGTCTGCGATGCCGTCATCCGGCTCATACCGGGTGTGCTTAATAACGAAACCAGCGCATTGACTGATTCATTTCAAGATGATTTATTGGCACCCCCTATTTACACCAGGCCTGCAGATTACAACGGCTGGACAGTGCCTGAAATTCTGCTCAGTGGTGATTCTGGAAAGATTGAACTTTGGCGAGAAGAACAATCCATAGCCCATACCAAGTCCAGGCGTCCTGATCTCTGGGCTCAATCAGATGAGTCGTAACACCATAAAGGCCTTACATTGAGCGCTCGCTGGCAAAAATGCATGCAAATAATTAGTGCAATTAATTGGTAGACATATAAATTTATCTATTTTTGCACTCGATTTACATCAACCACTGGCGATCATCGTGAATGTTGAGTGAACTAATGATTAAACAATAACACATGGAAACGTTAATTAAATTTGTTCAAGACGAATTTGTAACCAAGAAAGAATTTCCAGAATTTTCAGCAGGGGACACCATCACTGTTTATTATGAAATTCGCGAGGGAGAAAAAACCAGAACTCAGTTTTTCAAGGGTGTGGTCATTCAAATCAAAGGAACAGGTCTTGCAAAAACTTTCACGATTCGTAAGATGTCAGGAACTGTCGGTGTAGAAAGAATTTTCCCGGTTAATCTTCCTGCTCTTCAAAAAATTGAAGTCAATAAAAAAGGTAGTGTCCGTAGAAAACGCATCTACTACTTCAGAGAATTGACTGGTAAGAAAGCGAGAATCAAAGAAAAGAAATACTAGATTCATCTCAGTATCAAACAAAAAGCAGCTCACACAAGGGCTGCTTTTTTTATTGACAATTGTTCATATCACTGGTTAACAAGTTGTTATCATTAGACTGTGGGATTTTTTTTTAAATCAAAAAGTCCGCTCTATTTTTGATTCATCAAAGCGAGACTATCGCCGAGATTTTAAGAAACGTTCTTAAATATACTTTCCTAAAAAACCTATTGGCAACCACACTAGGGGTTTTCAATAATTTTAGAGAAAGGTGAGTCGATAACCAAAGTGATTTTTTGACAGAAACTCGTCAAAAGGATCAAACTTATGGTCCTAATATTTAGCAATAAATGAGGGATAGACGTTTGATCCGATGGGCAGAAAAACAATAAAGCACTAACAGTTATGCGCTTAAGAAGCAAGTCACAACTATAGGGGTATTAATAAACCTATCCAGAATCGTAGAGGTTAGTTGGTAACGATTTGACTCACAAGGAGCCATATCAATGTAGCAATACAGGGATATGGCTTTTCTTGTTTCTGCACATGAGTTTCTTAAGATATCAATTATTGAATACTACCGGCGTATTCCCTATATTTGCACCCCAAATAAATGGATAATTTATTCCCAAAATCACATGATATGAGCCTTAAGTCGAAAATCATTTATACCATCACAGACGAAGCGCCGTTTCTGGCCACTCACTCACTACTACCCATAGTAACGGCGTTTACTAAAAACTCCGGAATCTCGATGGAAACAAAAGACATTTCTTTGTCGGGCAGAATTTTGGCGAATTTCAATGACTTTTTACGTCCAGAACAAAAACGGGCCGATGATCTTAAAGAATTAGGTGACCTAGCGAAAACTGCAGATGCCAACATCATTAAATTGCCAAACATTAGTGCATCGATGCCCCAACTTTTGGCAGCGATAGAGGAACTGCAGGCGAAAGGCTTTGACATCCCTGACTATCCGCAAAACCCCACCTCCGATAATGATTTGTCCATCAAGGCCACCTATGACAAAATCAAAGGTAGTGCGGTAAACCCAGTCCTTAGAGAGGGAAATAGTGACCGCAGGGCGCCACAGGCAGTGAAAAACTTTGCCAAACAAAATCCACACAGCATGGGGCAATGGTCAACAAGTTCTCGCACCCATGTGGCCACGATGGATCACGGCGACTTTTTTCACAATGAGCAATCGACCACCATTACCCAGGCAGACGACCTCAAGGTAGTCTTAGAGACCACTTCTGGAACGACTCAGGTGTTGAAAACATCAGTTCCGGTGTTGGATGGAGAAATTATCGATGCCAGTGTCATGAGCAAAAAGGCACTCATTTCATTTCTAGAACGAGAAATGAATGATGCGGCCAAACAAGGCATCATGCTTTCCTTGCATCTCAAAGCAACTATGATGAAAGTCAGTGATCCTATTATTTTCGGACATGCTGTCAAAACATATTTCAAACCTCTTTTCGAAGAATTTGGCGATGAATTGTCCGCATTAGGCATCAATGTTAACAATGGCCTAGGAGATTTATTGGGTAAAATCTCGGGGCTATCTCCAGAGCAACACAAAAAAGCATCCGATCTTATCCAGCAGTGTTTTGATCAAGGGGCAGATTTGGCAATGGTCAACAGTGACAAAGGCATTACAAACTTGCACGTTCCGAGCGATGTCATTATTGACGCCTCTATGCCAGCGATGATCCGTACCTCAGGTAAAATGTGGGATAAAAACGGAGCGCCACAAGACACCAAAGCCATCATTCCGGACAGTTCTTATGCCGGAGTATACCAAGCCACATTGGATTATTGTCGGACAAATGGAGCATTTGACCCTAAATCAATGGGGACGGTGCCAAATGTTGGACTCATGGCCCAAAAAGCGGAAGAATATGGATCCCATGATAAGACTTTTGAACTGACAGAATCTGGTGTCGTTAAGGTCTATAACCAATCCAACGACTTGATTTTTAGTCATGACGTAGAAGAAGGCGATATTTGGCGCATGTGCCAGGTAAAGGATGCACCCGTCGAAAATTGGGTTCGTTTGGCCATTCAACGCGCAGAAGCCACAAAGTGGCCTGCAATTTTTTGGCTTGATCAAGAGCGCGCACACGACAGAGAATTGATCAAAAAAGTTCGTGCATTCTTATCACATTACAATACCGAAGATCTTACCATAGAGATCATGGCGCCAAGGCAAGCCACTGAATATACTTTAGATCGCGTTGGAAAAGGTTTGAATACCATTTCGGTCACAGGAAATGTATTGCGCGATTATTTGACGGATTTATTTCCGATCTTGGAGCTGGGTACGAGTGCAAAAATGCTTTCCATTGTGCCACTCATGCAAGGTGGAGGATTGTTCGAAACAGGTGCTGGAGGTTCGGCTCCAAAGCATGTAGAGCAATTCGTCACAGAAAACCACCTGCGCTGGGATTCTCTTGGTGAATTTCTAGCACTTGCTGTTTCTTTAGAATTTCTGGGCACAAAATACAACAACAAAGAGGCACTCGTACTTGCGACCTCCTTAGATAGTGCCACTGAAAGACTGTTATTACAACAAAAATCTCCTTCGCGCAAAGTCAATGAATTAGACAATAGAGGCAGCCATTTTTATTTGGCTCTGTATTGGGCACAAGCATTGGTTGAGCAGACCGAAAGTGAAGTGTTACGACAAAGATTCAGCTCTATTCACGAGTATCTCACCCAAAATGAGCAAGATATAGCTCAAGAATTCATCGAGGCACAAGGCCAATCTGTTTCCATTGATGGATATTATGCACCAGACACGGCCTTGGTCAATCGCTTGATGCAGTGCAGTCCAAAATTCAACCATGTACTTGCTACGTTGTAACGAGATCACTGTGATGTGTCCATATTTCATAAAAATAAAGACGTCTGTAGTCCTATATAGTCTTTTGCTCATGGCCATATGCAGCACATGGCCAGCGATGGCGCAAGAGAAATATACCCTAAGTGGCGTGATCACAGAGGCCTCTACAGGAGAAACACTGATCGGTGTCAATATCAGCATACCCGACATTAATGCCGGAGCCATCTCCAATGCCTATGGATTTTATTCCATCACTTTACCCGCCGAGACTTATAACGTGGTATTCAGTAGCCTGGGATTTGTGCCCCAACAAAAAACAATTGCGCTCAATCAATCTGTCGTGTACAACATTAGCCTGAACGAGGATGCCGAGGAGTTGGCGGAAATCATTATTAAGGCTGATGTTGAAGCATTAGACCTGAAGACCCCACAAATGTCTGTCAACACGCTCACGGCGCAAACCATTAAAAACATCCCTGTTCTCTTGGGCGAGGCAGACGTCGTGAAGTCATTACTTCTGTTGCCAGGGGTCAGCAATGCAGGCGAAGGCGCTTCTGGATTCAATGTTCGGGGTGGTGCGACCGACCAAAACCTGATCCTGCTCGACGAAGCAACTATATTCAATTCGTCACACCTCTTTGGATTCTTCTCTGTCTTTAACCCGGACGCCATAAAAGATGTCAAACTTTACAAAGGCAGTATACCTGCACGCTATGGATCGCGTGTCTCTTCTGTTCTGGATATTTACCAGAAGGAAGGAAACAGCAAAAACTTCAAGCTTATTGGCGGAATTGGTGCTGTGGCAAGCCGCATTTTGGCAGAGGGCCCTATAAAGAAGGACTCTGCCGCTTTTTTAGTCGGTGGTCGAGGGTCGTATGCTCATCTTTTTTTACCGCTTTTTGACATCGACAACAGTGCTTATTTTTATGATCTAAACACCAAGTTGAATTACAAATTCGACAGTAATAACAGCCTTTTTTTATCGGGTTATTTTGGCCGTGATTATTTCGGCGTCAGCGATAGTTTTATTGTTAATTATGGCAATGCTCTGATCAATTTTAGATGGAACCACAAATTTTCTGAAAAAATATTTTCAAATCTCTCTTTAATTTACTCTGACTACTATTATGGATTAGAGCTAGATTTTGTAGGCTTTAAGTGGAATTCAGGCATTCAAAACTTCAATCTAAAATATGACTTTAATCATTATATTTCGAATGGATTACAGGTCAATTACGGGATACAAAACACCTACTACACGTTCAATCCTGGTAAAATTATTCCCAATCGCCCAGACTCGGGTATTGTCGCGGATCAACTTGTTCAGAAGTATGCGAATGAGTCAGCAGTTTATGGAGATGTAGAGATAGAAATCAATGACAAAATGAACGTTGAGGCAGGCCTCAGAATGAGTCATTTTGTTCGGTTCGGGCAAGACGAATTACAAATTTATGCTAATGACCAGCCGGTAATCTTCGATCCATTTTTATTAATTTACAAAGGTGCAGATCCAGTAAGTGTTGTCAGTTCTGGTCGATCAGAGCAACTAAAAACCTTTAGTAATCTAGAGCCTCGTCTTGCCTTATCTTATGAGTTAAGTCCAGAGGTATCCTTTAAAGCCAGTTATACCAAGCTCACGCAATATTTACATTTATTGTCTAATACGAGTAGCCCGACACCATTGGATGTTTGGACACCGAGTGGGCCTTACGTCAAGCCACAAAGATCTGATCAATTTGCCGTCGGTATTTTTACTTATTTCTTGGATGGAGACTACTCTCTTGAGGTCGAGAGTTATTACAAGAAAGTGGCCAACAGAATTGATTACATTGACGGGGCTAATTTAGTGGCCAATGATGCTATTGAACAAGTCATCCTGAATGGTCAAGCAAGAGCTTATGGTTTGGAAATTCTTCTAAAAAAGAATTCAGGCCCCTTGAAAGGCTGGTTAGCTTATACCCTCTCTAAGAGTGAACAGCAAACTCCTGGACGCAACGCAGAAGAAATTGGCATCAACAACGGAGCATGGTACAACACGCCATATGATAAGCCGCATGACTTATCCCTTTACCTCTCCTATGATCTTAATTCCCGCTGGCAATTCAATACCAACTTTGTATACCAAACTGGCTTGCCCACGAATTATCCAATAGGCCAATTTGAATTTCAGGGCATTGTCGTCCCTTATTACGGCTTACGTAACAAACAACGTCTGCCTGATTATCATCGTTTAGACGTATCTGCGTCTTACACGCCAAAGGCCAAGGCCAAGGCCAAACACAGCAATCAATGGGTGTTTAGCATTTATAATGTCTATAATCGTGCGAATGCAGCATCAATTAATTTCAGACAAAATGCTGACACAGGAGCCAACGAAGCCTTGCGTACATCAATCTTAGGGATTGTTCCAGCAGTAACCTATAACTTTAAGTTTTGAGTATGAAATTTAGACAACTTTTACCTGTTTTGATCGGCCTCCAACTTTTAGTAAGTTGCCAAGAGGTCATTACTGTAGACTTACCTGATGTGACGCCTAAACTTATAGTTGACGCACTAATTCGCGTAGACACTACACAAAGCTTTACCGTAGCAGAAGTAAGATTGAGTGAAACCAGTGATTATTTTGGCACCATTCGCCCAGTATCGGTAGATCAAATCACCATGAGCAACTTGGACAACCCTGGCAACAATACTGATCAAGTATTGGATGAGACCAGCCCGGGATCAGGGATCTACCAACAGGCGTTCAGTACAGATCAGCTGGTCAACGATAGATGGTTTCTTCAAATTGATTATCGTGGAGAATTATTTGTGGCAGAAGCCCAACTCAGTTTTGGCGTACCAATTGACTCATTGACCATCGGAGAGGGGAATTTGTTTTCGGAAGACCAAACTGAATTATTGATCCGCTATTCCGATATAGGGGATCGCGAAGATTTCTATCTCTTTGATTTTGATTTTGGCGAATTCTTTGCTTCAGAAGATGCATTTTATGATGGACAAACATTCGAGTTTTCTTACTTTTATGATCAAGTATTTGAAGCCCAAGACACTATTAACGTGAGCCTCATGGGAATCAATAGAGATTTATTCAACTACATGAATCTTTTGCGTGACCAAAGCGATGGAGGCTTTGGCCCTTTTGCTACTCCTGCTGTTTCGGTTCGCGGCAATTTAATTAACGCGACCAACATTAACAATGACGATACTTTCAATAACGTCAATGATCCCGAAAATTACGCCTTAGGCTATTTTTCAATTGTTCATGAATTCAGAAAATATCTCGTCATCGAGTAACCCATTGTTCCGTGGCGGGGATTGTGTATCTTTCTCAAAAGGAAATAACATTGATGACACAACAACTCACAGAACAATCATCGGCACACGATAATCTAGAAGATCGCTCAATCAGCGACCTATTGACGCTAATCAACGCTGAAGACCAGACTGTACCGCACGCAGTGTCCAAAGTGCTGCCGCAAATTGAATCCCTCATTTCTGATGTTGTCCGAAAGCTTCGTCAAGGTGGCCGCCTTTTTTATATTGGTGCCGGGACAAGTGGTCGTTTGGGCATCTTAGATGCCAGTGAATGCCCACCAACATTTGGCGTGGAACATGATAAGGTGATTGGTCTTATCGCAGGAGGAGACCGTGCGATTCGTAAAGCCGTAGAAAATGCCGAGGACGATGTCCAACAAGGTTGGAGAGACCTCCAAAATTTCAATATCAATGACCAAGACATCGTGGTCGGTATCGCTGCATCAGGAAGAACACCTTACGTCATTGGCGCCTTGGCCGAATGTCAAAAACACAATGTCACCACAGGCAGTATCAGCTGTAACAGTGATAGTCTACTGAGTGCTGCAGCGAACCACCCCATAGAGGTTTTGGTTGGTCCCGAATTCATCACAGGCAGTACCAGAATGAAGTCAGGTACCGCTCAAAAACTCGTTCTTAACATGATCACCACCGCCACCATGATCCAACTCGGCCATGTAAAAGGCAACAAAATGATCGATATGCAACTCAGTAATGAAAAATTAGTATTGAGAGGGGTTGCCATGATCCAAGAACAACTGAATATCTCCAAAGACGAGGCAACAAATCTATTGATGAAACATCACAGCGTCCGCAATGCCATTTCGGCCTATCAGAAAAAACATGAATCGTAAACAACACCTCATACAGGGATTCAAGTATCTCGCTTTCTCACTAGTCCTATTAGTGACCACAACTTATATTTTGACCTTTGCATTTCTCAATAAAGAAACGCTCCCAATTTATCTCCTTTTACCATTGGGCCTTGCCGGAGTAGTAGCCACTATATATATGATGTTCCGTGGTCTCAAGGGTCTATCGGAGGCCTTTTTTGGTCGTTAGATTTTGTTGTTGTCGTGGTTGTTCAGGGGGGGGCAAAAAAAAAGGTCCGTTATTACAAGAATAACGGACCTTAGAAGAAGGCGGCGACCTACTTTCCCACAAGAATGCAGTATCATCGGCGCAGTCGGGCTTAACTTCCCT
>JAQWJJ010000008.1 GCA_029248405.1 Flavobacteriaceae bacterium
AGGGAAGTTAAGCCCGACTGCGCCGATGATACTGCATTCTTGTGGGAAAGTAGGTCGCCGCCTTCTTCTAAGGTCCGTTATTCTTGTAATAACGGACCTTTTTTTTTGCCCCCCCCTGAACAACCACGACAACAACAAAATATAACGACCAAAAAAGGCCTCCGATAGACCCTTGAGACCACGGAACATCATATATATAGTGGCGCCCAGAATGGTTTTATTCCATTAAAAACATTTTTTGTATTTTAGGATCATCATCCATGATGATTTTGACAGCAATTTTGCTTGAGCATCTTCCAATAACTTCAGTCACAGTAATATGAACACTCACATCGCTTTTAGAACCAGTTTGATGGTCATTTTCATCAGTTTGATGACGCATATAACCCATGGACAAGAACGCATCGCAGTGATTCAAGAGCCCTTTGTGGTGCTTTTGGATCCCGCACAGGGTAACATTATCGACCCTACATTTATTGACTTGTCTGCACTCAATCCGGGGACACCAAAGGATCTGCTTCAGGTTGGGGAGGAACTTTGGATCACAGATCAGATCGAGGACCGCATCGATCGGTTCGACCTGAGTGGCGTTTATATCGGAGCTTTGTCTACAGGTTTTGACAACGTCAAAGGAATGGATATTGTCAATCAGACAGAAGTCTGGGTCACAAATTCGGGCAGCGCCAACGGGGCACCAGGCCCATCAATTATTAGGTTAGATTTTAGTGGTAATAATTTGGGCTTTATCGACACCAACGGGGATACTGCCTTTGATGTTTTAGACACAGGCACTGAAGTTTACATCTCCTATATCAACACGGCTACAAGGATCGAACGACGGGACTACTCTGGTGTTCTAATTGACGACTTAGTGCCAACAGGGCAGGTCACTTTTATCCAACAAATGGCACTTCATCCAACAGGGGATACGGTATATGCTGCTGTGTTCAGTAATAATGGCGGCAATACCGCTGGGCTTTATGAATTCAGCAGGACTAATGGCACCATTGTCAATTCTTGGGCAGAAGGCAGTCTTCGTGGTGTCATGCCTTTAGATGATGGGCAGTTGTTACTTAGCGCCGGTGGGGGCTATGGTGTCAAAATATTTGACCCGAGCACTGGAAGCACAACGAGTCTGTGGTCTACAGCCTCACAGTACATTTCTCGCGTAAATTTGGCACCTTGCAGCACCCCAGCAACGCCGACTGGTCAGGCCAATCAAACCTTCAATCAGGGTGCTTTGGTTCAAGACATTATCGTGTCGCCAACGAATGTCGTTTGGTATGGCTCAGAAACAGATGCCTTATCTGGTCAAAATCCTTTGCCAGGGGCCACGGAACTCGTCGATGGAGCCACGTACTACGCTGTTAACCTGGTGGATGGTTGTCCCAGTCTACCACTAGGAGTGACCATTAGCTTGACGGTGTTGAGTATTTCTGAGCATGCGTCATTTGTCCTGAGTCTTTATCCAAACCCCGTAAAAACGAGCTTGAACATCACCTCAGACCAGATCATACAAACGATTCAACTTCATAATGTTCTGGGGCAGCGATTGGAGCTGTTCAGCCCACAGCAACCGGGCGCCATTTTACCTCTTGCGCATTACACTCAAGGCACTTATTTTGTTAGTGTTACAACCGAAAAGGGCACACAAGTCATCTCGATTGTTAAGCAATAAAAGGGCACGTGCGAGCTCACAAGAAAAAGGCAAGAATTGCGCCAGCCAAAATGGTCATTAATTTTAGGCTATTGAATTTATGGTCTTTACTGCTCTCAAACAAGATCGTAGTAGAAACATGTAAAAACACACCAATGGCTACGGCGTTGATATAATTCAGGTACGGAAGTATCGGGCTAAAATAAAGTGCCAAATAGGTGCCCAATGGGGTCATGCATCCAAACAAGATCAAGAACAATAGCGTATGGATCTTACGGATATTGGCCTTAAGGAGATAAATACTCAGAATCAGAGCAATCGGCACCTTATGAACGACCACACCCAAAAGGACATGCTGACTATGGGCTACTGGAAATCCTTCAATAAAGGCATGTACCGACAAACTGATCAACAATACTAAAGGAAAATTATTAAGTGGCGCATCATGATGCACATGGCCATGCTCAGCGCCCTTAGAAAAATAATCAAGGCCTATTTGCAACAACATACCTATGAGCAGCGCGACACCAACAGACTTTCCACCATACTCAAAGGCCTGCGGCAACAATTCAAAAAAAGTGATGGACAACAAAAACGCACCACTAAAGGCCAGAAGATAAGCAATATTAGCGGATGTTTTTTGAAACCAAAGCGCACCAGCATAACCTGCTACAATGGCTAAAAATGGGAGTAAAAAGACCATACACACAATCTGATTGGTCTGGCTAAAATAGGCTATTTTTGCAAAGAGGTAAAACAACATTATGGGAAATAATTTTAGAATGATTGCCAAAACCCTTTACGGTTTTGAACCACTTTTAGAAAAGGAGCTTAGAGATCTAGGGGCATCATCGGTTGAAAAGGGGGTAAGGCACGTTTCCTTTATGGGAGACACAGGTTTTATGTACAAGGCAAATTTATGCTGTCGAACGGCGATTAAGATCCTCAAGCCCATCCATACCTTTAACGTGTTTAAAGAAGAAGACCTCTACCAGAAAATATACGATTGTCCCTGGGAAGAGCACCTCACTTTTGACGGGACATTGGCCGTAGACGCAACAGTGTTTTCTAAATACTTCACGCATTCTCAGTATGTAGCCCTGAAAACTAAAGACGCTATTGTTGATCGATTTAGAGATCAATTCGGCGAAAGACCAAATGTTGATTTGCAGCGCCCCGATTTAAGGATCAACATACACATTGATCGAAATATTTGTACTGTATCATTAGACAGCTCCGGAGAATCTCTGCACAAGAGAGGATATAAGTCTGAGGTGACTTTGGCGCCAATCAACGAAGTGCTCGCAGCAGGACTGATATTGAGCTCTGGCTGGCATGGGCAGTGTGACTTTTTGGATCCCATGTGTGGCAGTGGAACAATCGTGACGGAAGCGGCTATGATCGCTGCAAACATCCCACCCAATCTCAACAGAGATCGTTTTGGATTTGAAACATGGAATGATTTTGAGGTCGACCTTTTTGAGGTTATAGAAGCTTCGGCATTAAAACGGATCCGCGAAGTGACCCACAAGATTTATGGCTCCGACAAGGATCCTGCTGCCATTGCCAAAAGCAGAATCAATGTCGCAGGGGCAAATCTACAAGAGTTTATCGAATTAGACGCCCAAGATTTTTTTCAGAGCAAAAAAAGGGGCAACGACTATTTACACATCGTATTCAATCCACCGTACGATGAGCGTTTGAGTTTAGATGATGTGGCCCATTTTTATGGTCAGATCGGTACGACACTCAAGCACGGTTATCCTGGTGCACAGGCGTGGATGATCACCTCTAATATGGAAGCCTTGAAATGTGTTGGCCTGAGGCCATCGCAAAAACTAAAAGTCTATAACGGCAAACTAGAGAGTCGCTTTGTCAAATATGAGCTCTATCAGGGCAGTAAGAAGCAAAAAAACTCAGAGCATTTGCCTAGCGCTTGAGCAAGGGCAAATAATACGTCAGACTGTAGCCGTAGCCGACACCAAAAGCACTATAGTCATTTGTTTTATTGAATCCAGGCACGATCAAGTTATCGAAATTTTCAGGTTTGGTTTCATTGATCATGTGCTTGAGTTGGACATGAACCGATAAATAAAAATGGGACCATACCTCGGTCCTGATCGCCAAAATAAATTCTAACCATCCTGCTGTCAAGCCAGTAAATTCTATAGGTTCTCTCCTGAGGACTGTAGGATAGGTTGGGTCGGTAGTATAAATCGGATAAGTCTCAAGGGTATTGGCAAAACGTGCAAGACCATAACGCAGACCCGTACTAATGGCATTGTCCATGCCCTTCCAATTGTTGTAGGCATTGAAGTCTGCACCAATTTTTATATAACTACCATTGATTGCCGACCTGACTTGAGACTGGTCCCAGACCCGGTCTTCATAGCCCAATTCCATTGCGGCATAAAAACGCTTCGAGAAACGCAAATCACCCATTACTTCAAAACCACTATAATCTGCGTCCACTGCTGTTCTTAACAACTTAGAAAGATCCCCACCAAAACGTATGCCGTAAGAGATCTTCGGTGCTGTTGTGTCCGGCACCACAAGATTGTGCTCTTGTGCCATCATCTGGACGCCACAGACAAGGCTAGTGGTATATAATAAGATGGATCTGATCTTCATCCTCTAGATTTGGTGTTAATAAGTCCAAGTCCTGAATCCAACTCAAGGCATTGATTTCAATATCGATAGCCAGATTGGTGTATTGTGTTTTGAAACCACAGGCTCTATTGACAAACTGTTCTGAACGCTGATAAAAGAAAGAAACTGTCATCACTTCTCGATTGATTGTGTCGCTTGCATTCTTTATCCAATAAAAAGCACTCTGGTCTGCCTCTGAATCCAAAGGCAATGACAAAAGTGATTCATTGAGGCCATTTTGCACAATTGTCGTATCATTATCAAGCAAATTTATGGAAAGATCTGTTACAGGCTTGAGGGCGTCACGGTCCAAATAATCCCTAAACTCAACTTGGAGCAATGGAGTAGTCGGTGTTTCCCCACTGCACAGATCGTCCTTGGTACAGGAAGTACCAAGAAAAAAAACAGACATCACCACAACTAATGCAACTCTCATGTACACTTTATTTTCTCTAAAAGTACAACATTTTCGACATGATAGGTTTGTGGGAACATATCCACAGCTTGCATTCTGATGATCTCGTAGTCGTCTTTCATCATGGCCAAGTCACGCGCCTGAGTGGCGCTATTACAGCTGACATAAACGATACGATTCGGCGCTAATGCCAGCAGTTGGGTCACAACGTCTTTGTGCATGCCGTCACGCGGTGGATCAGTGATGACCACATCAGGTGTGCCATTGGCTTGGATAAATTCGTCTGTAAACAGATTCTTCATATCACCCACATAAAAAATAGTGTTGTCGATAGCATTGCGCTTGGCGTTTGCGTTGGCCGCTATAATAGCCTCTGGGACAGCTTCAATACCGACTACTTTAAGTGCTTGATCAGCCAAGAATTGCGCTATGGTACCCGTTCCAGTATAAAGGTCGTAAACCAATTCTTTTCCTGAAAGCTGAGCAAAATCACGAACAACTTTGTAAAGGTGGTGGGCTTGTTGGCTATTGGTTTGGTAAAAAGATTTTGCATTGATGCGAAAAGAAAGGTGGCCCATTTGTTCTACAATATAATCTTGCCCCTTAAAACAATGAATGTCTTGATCATAGATGGTGTCGTTGCCTTTTTGATTGATCACATACAAAAGACTGGTCACTTTAGGAAACTGCTCCGCTATCGCAGAGAGTAAGGCCACACGCAATTCTGGATCATCTTCATAGAATTGAATCAAGACCATCCACTGCTCAAGTGTCGTATTGCGCAACATCAAACTGCGCAAATGACCATGCTGACCCCGTGGATCGAAAAAACGCAATCCAAGTTCTTCCGCCTTGTCCTTGACAAAGAGCCGAAGGGTGTTGCCCATAGGATCTTGTAAATGGCACTCTTCGAGATCAAGAATTTTATCCCAAAACCTTGGTATATGAAAGCCCAAGGCGTTTTTATTTTCTATAGATACATTTTGCTCGATTTCTTCTTTGGTCAACCATTTGGCATTACTGAAACTATATTCCATCTTATTTCTGTAATAAAATGTTTCTGGTGCTGGAAGTATAGGGATGGCGTCGGGCAGAGTCAATCCACCAATACGCAGCAGATTCTGTTCGACTTCCTTTTGTTTGTAAAAAAGCTGGGTGTCGTAAGCCATGTGCTGCCATTTACAACCACCACAGGTGCCAAAGTGCTTGCATATGGGCGCTACACGATGCTCAGAATATTCATGAAAGTCGATCGCATTGGCCTCGTAATATGCCTTGCGCGATTTTGTGGTCTGTACCGTCACGACATCACCGGGAATGGCATTAGGGATGAAAACAACCTTACCGTCTGGTGCTTTCGCAATGGATTTGCCTTTGGCGCCTGCATCAACCACTAATAGCTGTTCAAAAATCTTCTTTATGGATCGTTTTCGCATGGCACAAAAGTAGCATCTTTCGCCAAATATTGTGGTCAAAAATCCGTATTTTGCAGCTGACAATTTTGCTCATATTTGAGCCATTACAAAATTTTTACTGACCCACATAAAGCAATTAAATATGCAAAATGCCACTTCTGCCGCACAAAAGGCAATGGACCTCGAGAATAAATACGGAGCACACAATTACCATCCTCTGCCGGTGGTCTTGGAGCGGGGAGAAGGTGTTTTCGTTTGGGATGTCGATGGCAAGAAGTATTATGATTTTCTATCGGCCTATTCTGCAGTGAACCAAGGCCATTGTCATCCAAAGATTGTTCAGGCCATGAACGAGCAAAGTCAAAAATTGACGTTGACCTCGAGGGCTTTTTATAATGATAAATTAGGGCCTTACGAAGCTTATCTCTCCTCTTATTTTAAATTTGACAAAGCACTGCCCATGAATACGGGTGCTGAAGCGGTAGAAACTGCGCTAAAAATATGCCGAAAGTGGGCGTACGAGCACAAAAACATTCCAGAAGGTCAGGCCCAAATCATTGTCTGTCGTAATAATTTTCATGGCCGTACCACAACGATCATTTCATTTTCGAATGATGCGACAGCGCAGGACAACTTCGGTCCCTATACGCCTGGTTTCATTATGGTTGATTATGACGACCTAGCAGCACTCGAGAATGCTTTGAAAAATAACAAGCATGTTGCAGGATTTTTAGTAGAGCCCATTCAAGGAGAGGCTGGTGTCTACGTGCCTGCCAGTGACTATTTATCTCGAGCAGCCGAATTGTGTCATGCCCATGGGGTTTTACTCATTGCAGACGAAGTACAAACAGGTATTGCACGTACCGGGCGTTTGCTGGCAACGTGTGGCTCATGCAGTTGTGCACAAAAGGACTGTAGTGGAACCCCGGAGGTGAAACCAGATATTTTGATCTTAGGCAAAGCCATAAGCGGGGGCGCTTATCCTGTTTCTGTTGTTTTGGCCAATGACCACATCATGAACGTGATCACTCCAGGAACACATGGTTCTACATTTGGCGGCAATCCAGTTGCTGCTGCTGTGGCTATGGCGGCATTAGAGGTAGTCAAAAACGAAAGACTAGCCAATAATGCAGAGGAGCTAGGCCACTTATTCAGAGGCCTGCTTAATGACTATATCAAAACCAGCAATATTGTAGCTCTGGTTCGAGGTAAAGGTCTGCTCAATGCCATTGTGATCAACGATTCAGAAGATGGAGATACGGCTTGGAATATTTGTCTGCGACTCCGCGACAATGGTTTACTGGCCAAGCCGACGCACGGTAATATCATTCGTTTTGCACCACCGTTGGTCATGACCAAAGACCAACTCGAGGAGTGCGTCGGCATCATCACCAGAACGCTCACTGAATTTGAATAATACCCTAACCTTAAAAGGTGATCAATAAAAAAGGAGCTGCGACAAGCAGCTCCTTTTTTATATCATGACCATTGGGCCTTATCTATTGCTCACAGAGAGCTTGTAAGATACAACGCCATTATTTTCTGTGACCATACGGACAAGGTAAACACCATCGGCGAAATTGTAAGTAGGGAAGGAGAAATAACTGGCATTACCTAATGCATAAGCGAAGTAAACGAGTTTACCACTCATGTCATAGATGTTCGCTTCATTGACTTGGTAAGCCTCTGGGTTATAAACCTCTAATGCTTTTTTGCGGTTGTCCTGAACAAATTCCATTGAGGCCTCGTTACCCATAATTCGATCGGCATCAGTAATGGGTCTTGGATCCTCTTCTTGCTCCATTTCGAATACAATATAGAATCTATTGTCGTAGGTGCCTGGCGCTAGTGTGAGCTGAGCGGTAACGGAACCGGCTGCTGTTATGGTTGGATCGTTACCTAGGATCTCGTAACGGCTATTGTCCTCTGAATCCAACAAGAATACTTTGTCATACGGGACATTCAATTCTTCGGCGGCTTTAATTTTGATGCGCCCTTGTTGTTGTACTTTAAAGGAGATGGGGACATGTAAATTTTCACGGAAAGGGACCGATTGAATCACAAGGTTTCTAGGTGCTTCACCGGTATAATCATTTCCTTGTGTTTTGAAATAGGCCTCCTGAAGTGTGGCGTCCATTGGGTGTTGTGCATCTAACCCACGATCAAAATCTTCTGTGGCAGTGTCCGAAAACGTCAGTAAAAGATCTCGAAAGTGAGAATAATTGTTAAAAACCACATGCAGACGCAAATGCGTGCGTTCAACTGGTGTTCTGAATACTGAGGTATCGCCCTTTTGAACGTAAACACGATGCTCATCTTTAAATGTTGCCGTTGCACCACCGGAAGTGCCACGCTTTAACATAAAGCCTTGTGCAATTGGAGCATATCGTCGCGCTAAATCATCACCGGTACCATAATTACCACCAATGGGATTTCCATTATTGTCGTAACCTACGAAGGTAGGTGCGGCATAGTCTCCGCGGTTTGAACCACCAGGGACCCAAGTACCATAGCCTCCTTTATTATCAACGTAATACTGAGAATTAATGGTTCGGTCTTCATCCCAATATTGTATCGCATCAAAGCCATCGTTATCTGGATCGTTGAAAAACGACACCAAATCTATTGCAGAGGGATAAGGATTTCCTGCAAGCGTATAGTTTCCGCTAGAAGCGCCGAGCGCCACAGTAATATCCCCTCCATTAGGACGCCCTCTGAATTCATAGAACTGATTGTTCGTGTCGATGTTATAAGTACCACCTGTGGTGATGTTCGTGCCCTTCATAGTAAAACCATACCCAGGATCAACAGCGCCAGTATTACCAATATATCTCCAAGCCTGAGTCCCTTGATTAAAGGCGTACAGCCAAGCGGTTGAAATACTCAACGGCAACCGATTGGCATAAACGAGATCACTAGTTCCTGACCCCTCCCATGCGCCAGTAAATGTTGCATTCTCAGCAGTAATTTCTGAATCACCAAGGTTAAAAATACGACTATTGAGTGTAAAATCATCATTGCCATCCATCGAGGTGACCGGAGCACTCCAGAAGTTGTAATCATAGGCATCAGAACGACTGTCCTGGTATACAGAAATAAATCCCGTGCCTGAATTTGCGGTTGATCCAGACCCTTGAATCAGCTGGCCTTCATTTCTTAAATATATGCCGGCTTTGGCATTTGCATCTGTTGCATTGGCATCCTTGTCAATAGAAACGTCGTCTGTCACAAACAGGACTACATCGCTGACGTATATATAAGAGGCATCGTTGGCGTCTGCCTTTACGGTTAACTGTGCAAAGGCCGCTGAAGTAGAAAGCAAACCAAGAGCAGAGAGCAGTAGTTTTTTCATCATAGTCATTATAAGTTTTAGATTTTTCAATCTAATGTTATGGGGGTTAACGTAACAAAAATACTATTATAATTGTATCTAACAAGATTTTTCGTAGGTATTTTCCCATGAAACAGAGTAACTTAGCGGCGTAAATAGTTCATTATGCCGATCCAATTTCAGTTAGGAGATCAAGTTGCCGCGATTGATGAAGACATCCAAGGTATTGTGGTGGGCTTGGGGAAGTCAGTCACTATTGAAACAGGTGAGGGTTTTGAAATGGACTTTGAGGCCCACGAGTTGGTGGCGCAACCACCGCAATTTGGTGAATTGGCCAGCAACACAGACGACCAGATGGCGCAATCCAAGATATGGTCTAAACCAACAAAAAAGACGGTAGTAAAAACTTCAAGAAAAACATTACCAATAATGGAGGTTGATCTCCATATTGAAAAGCTCGTTAAAAATACGAAGACATACAGCAACTTTGACATGCTCAATATCCAAATGGACGAGGCAAAAAGGCAATTGGAATGGGCCTTAAATCAAAGAAAGCAGCGTATTGTATTCATACACGGGGTCGGTGAAGGCGTGCTAAAAGCTGAGCTTGAAACTCTATTCAGGCGGTACGATGGCATCAAATTTTATCCAGCGGATACAAGACAATATGGAATGGGCGCAATTGAGGTATATCGTTTGCAAAACACTAACTAATCGCGCAAAGGCGTCACCACAACATCTTCGGTCAAGAACCTGGGCAATACACCAAGGACCAAAACATCCTTAATGATTTCTTCAGCGTCGCGCACCAAAACAAGGTCACGTAAAATAACTGTGAGCGCACTAGTAATTTCATAAACATGCTCACGGTATAGCTCAATACTATAATCTACTGCAACTTCTGGATTAAGATAATCCGCACCAAAGTCCAAATCACTCACATCATTCGTTGGATCAAGATCATAATTATTGTCCTCGTTGATGGTCAACACGCCATCCCCATCATCATCAGGATCAAGATAATCCGGTAGCCCATCACTGTCTGTATCCAGTGGATTGGTCAAGGGATCATTGTCGCCATCGGCGTTGACTAGGTCAAGCTCAAAAAGCGTTGGTACATTATCACCATCATCATCAAAGTCATAGAAGTTTGGCAGTCCATCAACATCCGTGTCAAGATTCAAATCACCCTCTTGACTCAATGACAGTCCATCAAAATCATCATAAGACACGACACTGATCAGTTCTACATCACCGGAATTGGCAGTGAATTCTTCAATGACTTGTGGTGTATTCGGCGGAATAGCACTACAAAAATATTCTTGTGTCACAGACTGATCAAACACACGATAAACGACACTTTGTGTATTGCCATTAAGCACTAAATTGACGGTACCATCGACTAATAAAGTTGCAGGATCAATCAATACCTGAGCCATTATGGCTTCTGTTTCTGCATCATTCAAGGCATAAAATAGATAACCTTGTGGCGCATCGCAATAATTGAGCGAGGTCTGATCAAAATCAAACGATTCTATGGCGATTCCTCCATCATCACAACTCAGACAAAAGAATAAACTTAATAAAGCGAACCAAATTTTCATGATGTGGGTATTAATCACACAAAGTAACAGAAATATTGTTGAATAGATTGGAGTCATATCAGAGAAAAATCTATTTTTGGTTTACTAAATAAGAGAAGCATGCAAAAAGTCTATTTAGATAATGCGGCCACCACCGCATTGAGGCCAGAAGTAGTCTCGGTCATGACAGAAGTGCTAAGTCATGAGTTCGGCAATCCTTCATCCACACACCAATTTGGCCAAGCATCAAAGTCGATTTTAGAACGATGCCGCAAAGAGATCGCCAAGCGGTTCAATGCCGTGCCCGGAGAAATTATTTTCACCTCTGGTGGTACAGAGGCCGACAATCTTATTTTTCACTCGGCGGTAAGTGATCTTGGTGTGACCACCATCATTACCAGTCCGATAGAACATCATGCCGTTTTGCATACTGCAGAGGCGCTTGCGCAAAAACACGGCATCAACCTGGAGCTGGTTGGCCTGACAGATACAGGGGCTATTGATTTAGATCACCTAGAACAATTGCTGTCCGAGCAAAAAGAACCGACTAAAGTCCTGGTGAGCTTGATGCACATCAATAATGAAATTGGCAGTATTTTGCCCATCGAACAAGTGGCTTTATTATGTAAATCTTTTGGGGCCTACTTTCATAGTGATACAGTGCAATCTGCAGGGCATTATCCTTTGGATTTCGCGGCATTGCCAATAGATTTTGCAGTAGCCGCAGCCCATAAATTTCATGGGCCAAAAGGTGTGGGCTTTGCTTTTATCAGAAAAAATTCTGGGCTCAATCCAATAATTTTGGGTGGAGGTCAAGAGCGTGGCATGAGGGCGGGGACAGAACCGGTCTATGCTATTGCTGGCATGGCAAAGGCCTTAGAAATGGCCTACGACAATTTGACTCAGGAGCATGATTATGTGCGACAGTTGAAAGTCAGATTTATTGACGGCCTTAGAAAAATACCAGGCATACGGTTTAATGGCCCTTGTTGCGACCTGTCAAAAAGCACTTATACCTTAGTGAATGTAGGTTTGCCCATTAGCCCGGAGAAAGCCGGCTTACTCTTGTTTCAATTAGATCTCAAGGGTATCGCATGTTCTCAAGGCAGTGCGTGTCAGAGTGGGAGTAGTGGCGGGAGTCATGTGCTTACAGCACTCGCGGATATAGGCTTTCCTTTGATGCCAAGCTTGCGTTTTTCTTTTTCTATTTACAACACTGCGCAGGAAGTAGACTATGTCCTAGAGGCGTTGGCCGAATGCATCAAGGGCGCCAACTGAATATCAAAGGTGTCCCCTAAAACCCTGTAGTCACGCGTATGTTGAAAATACGCGGTGTCAAATAGTTCGGAATAGCATATTGAACCTTAGTGTAAACGTCTCTGACAAATGTGTTGGTGATTGAGTTCTGAACATCGAAAATATTAAAAATTTCGACCCCAACAGAAAGTTCTTTGAAGTTGCCGAGCCAACCATTTCCTGGTTTGTTGTCGTGCACTAATGAATAGCTCATTCCTAGATCTGCACGCTTATAATCCGGCAGACGCGTCTGAAAATTATAGGGGTCAGCATAACTCGGAGAACCTCCGGGCAACCCAGTGTTGTAGACCATATTAAGATACATTTTTAAGTCAGGAATAACCTGAACATAATCTTGAAATAACACGCCAAACTTCAGCCGCTGATCGGTAGGTCTAAAAATATAGCCTCGATCGTCAATATTCTCTTCTGTCTTGAGGTAACCAAAACTGACCCAACTCTCTGTGCCTGGCACAAACTCTCCGGCCAGGCGCATATCTACTCCATAGGCGTATGCCACAGCATTGTTGGCGGCCGCATAGCGCAATCTTACATTCTCTAATGTGTAGGGATTGACATTAGTCAATCCTTTATAATAAATCTCAGAGTTGAGGGTAAAAGGGCGTTCCCACAGTTGAAAGCTGTAGTCATTGCCAAAAACCAAATGCCATGATTGCTGCGCCTTTACCTCAGGGACAACTGCACTCATACGGTTGCGCAGTTCACGATAAAATGGAGGCTGATGGTAGAGACCAGTAGAAAACCTAAAGAGCATGTCTTTCTTCCAGTCCGGTTTAAAACTGACTTGAACTCGAGGACTCACAACTGTTTGTGAGACTGCACTGGCACCACTGTCAGACACCTGCCAATGGTGCGCCCGGACGCCTGCATTCAAATAAAGCTCTCCGTCTTGCCATTGTCCGCGATGACTCCATTGCACATATCCTGAAGCCCGATCAATACGCACATCATTTTGGCCTTGTGTGGCATTAAAAGGCACTATTGGACTGTCGTAGGCCTGGTAAGGTTGGTTGTTGGCATAATCAATGATGGGGGGTCTGATGGAAAAGCCCGCAGAGTCGATGATCTCATATTCAGAAACACGGTCACGAATATGTTCGCCCGTATATTTGATGCCGTAATCAATATGATGGGTGCCACGCTGCAGCGCACCCTTATGCTCTAGATTAACGATTAGTGCATCCAAATCATTGCGCGCATGGGTCAACTGGCTGCCAATACCTTCAGAAAATTCTACCTCGCCAAGATTCTCATCACCAATATTGTTATTGACCTCTCCCAATCGATATTGCGCCAGGATATCAAAATATTCTTGCTCGCTTGTTTGATAAACAGAGGCGATATATTTGGCCGTATAATTTTGAGAAACGACATGTGTGGCCTTCAATGCACCGAACAAAGTGCTGTATCGGTCTTTCTCTTGCCCTTCGTAAAACACCAGCAACGCACGGGGGTCCTGAAGTGTTCCAAAATTTGTCTGGCGTGTCAGTGGTTCATAACGGTAATCGTTTAACGAGGCGTTGCCTAAAAATCCGAGCTCAAATTTGTTTGAAACCTTATAAGTGAGGTAGGCCTGCGCATCTGCAAAACGGGGCCTGAAATTAGTCTCTGTCTCTTTTGCATTGACAAAAAGGCTATTGTCTCGATAACGCAATCCTGCTAAGGCTGTAAATCGTCCAGATTCAGATTTATTGCCAATGGCTACTTGTCCGCCAAGCAAACTCATATTAGTCGAAGCCTCAAAGTCTGTGGGGCGCCTGTAGGTAATGTCCAAGACGGACGATAGCTTGTCGCCGTATTTTGCCTGAAAACCACCTGCAGAAAAATCAACACTAGAGGTCAAGTCACTATTGACAAAACTCAATCCCTCTTGCTGACCACTGCGGATGAGAAAAGGACGGTAGACTTCAATTTCATTGACGTACACCAAGTTTTCGTCGTAATTACCGCCACGCACAGCATATTGTGTGCTCAACTCATTGTTACCACTAACCCCGGGCAGAGACATCAAAACCGCTTCAACCCCTGCGTTACCACCGACCATTTTTCGGACCAAATCTGGCGAAAAACTTTGGATGCCTTCGACACGCTTTCTTCTTGAAACATCCAATATCAATTCACCAAATACCTCGATATCTGCTTGCATGATCGGATTGAATTCATAGTCTTCGTTGGGGCCTAAGGTCAATTTAAAACTCAGAGTTTTGAGGCTCAAATAAGAAAATTGGACGGTGACTTCTTGATCTGCTGGTAGTTCAATAGCATATGCCCCATAGCGGTCTGTGACCACGCCTTTATTGGCATATCCAATAGTAGCCCCGACCACTGATTGTCCTTCTTGGTCAAATACTATACCCTTGAGCAGCGCCGTCTGACTTATCGCCGAAAGAGGCATTATCAACATAAGAAAACAAAGAATTTTGAACTTATTCACAAGAAAATCAATCATTTTTTCGATAAAACGTAAGCTCAAAAGTAGCACTATTTCCTACATTATCCAGAACAACAACTGCTAAATTCTGTTCTGTATCGGACACGATTGCATCAGAAAAATCATAGACCAATTGTTTTGTTTTATAGTCATACTCCATAAGAATGAAGTGACCGTTGAGTGTGGCCCGATAAGCACTGATGCCACTTTCTTTATCCTCGATCAAAACCGTGAGTCGCGACATCTTACTGATCCATTGACCCTCGCGAACAGATTTTGCCTTGATGGAGGGGGGGGTGCGGTCATAAAAAATACTGTAATTTCCCAGAGTGCTGACTTTGGATTTGAGTAATCGTGCCTCTTTGACGGTGTTTTGATAAGCGATTTGACCATAAGGAGTCATGCGTCCAATATAAGACTTGTCGAAATCTTCTTGAGTCATCCATTGGCCATCGTACTTGATCTCAATTTTCTTTTGCAAGGGATAATGATCCTGATCCAGAAATAGCGTGTCAGCAGACACAGTAATAGCCAAAGAGCGAGGGTCATAGAATGTCTGTCTGGGAATCATTATTTCATACCGCCCATCAGACCAATAAACCGTGTTGCTCCCAAAAACATCTAAAAGCCCCTTGTGTTGGGGTTCTTGCATTTGGGACGTGATTTGAGAGGCCTCTTCAAGAACACCATTTATGGGCACCAATATGGTGCTTTGGTTACCATGAAAATCGGTGACCACAATCTCATAGGTATAGGATTGACCGGGGGCAATAGTCAAAACACCTCTGTGCTCTGGATCTCTTATGATTCCTATAGGATTATTACTTTCTCTAAATAGTTTTTGTACTCGCTTTTTGGTTGATGAATAATATCGATAATCCATGTAACGATTCATGAAACGTGATTCATCAAAAGAGATCCGGTCGAAGGTCACTTCATAGTGTTTGGCTCCATTAAGAAACCCCTCAATTTGAAAGACGCCATTTTTATTGTTGGCGGCATCTTGTTGGTCGTAGAGCTCGGCACCCAACCCAAGAGTCCCTGAAATGCTTATGGGCGCTGTGAGATAGGTGGAGTCATTGACCTTTCTAATCGGTAAGTCCAATCCTGTTGTTTCTATGTCATCTGCAGCCAAATCGATAGGGTAGTAGCGCATGGCTTTAACCACAGGGCGCCTTGTGTCTTTGACAACAATACCCGCAGAAGCTAAAGGGTTGAGGGGTCGCGACTCAGGATCTCTAATCTCATAATGCAAGTGAGGCCCACCACTGCTGCCTGTATTGCCGGTATAGCCAATAAGGTCGCCTGCCTTAAATTCAAAAAGATCATTTTTGGGAAATAGCTCCAATTCAAATGTTTCCTTTTTGTATTGCTGCTGCTTGACATAAGCCTGTAGGGATGCTTCGAAACGGTCTAAATGCGCATAAACTGTAAAATACCCATCGTCATGTGTCAAATAAAGTGCTTTGCCATACCCAAAATGAGCCACCTTTATACGGCTGACAAAACCATCGGCGGTGGCGTAAACAGGAATGCCAATCGCTAGGTTAGTCTTAAGGTCCAAGCCACTATGGAAATGATTGCTGCGCAATTCACCAAAATTACCAGAAAGAACCAATGGCCTCTTTAGTGGCGTGCCAAAGCCCTCTATAGGTGAAGGCATCTGAGCCATCAAACTGCCCAAAGAAAGCGCAAGGAATAGGGCAAATTGGACTAAAACAGGAACGAAACGCTGTTGAATGATCATTAATGTTTTGAGTTTAAAACAGTAGGAGAATACGTCCTCAATATTACAAAAAAATAGACAATTGTGTTGGTAGGTATGGTGCCGAATGTTAACTTTGTTTCAAGCATTGTAAAGTTCATTGAATGGCTCAATTCCAAAATATTGTTGATTCTTTAGAGCATAAAGTTAAGATTCTGATAGCGGCACATGACCAGCTTAAAGCCGATCACCAGCAGCTTTTAAAGTCGGTCAGCGCGCAACAACAAGAACAGCAAATCATGGCCAAATCGTTGGCGAATTGGAAAGAAAAATACGAGCACATTAAAGTGGCCAATGCAATGCTTGGCAGCGACCAACATAAACGAGATACAAAACTCAAAATAAATGCTTTAGTGCGCGATATTGAACAGTGTATCGCTCAATTATCGCCATAAGATTGATGTCAGAGCCTTTAAAAATAAAACTCACAATCGCAGATCGCCTTTATCCCTTAACGATACAAGCGGATCAAGAAGAGGGCTTACGCAAAGCCTCCAAAAAGATTGAAGAAATGATAAAGCGCTTTGAAAAGAGTTATGCCGTGCGCGACAAACAGGATGTTTTGGCCATGTGTGCCTTACAGTTTGCCGCTCAGGTAGCACAAAAAGATTTAGACGACAGCAGTGGCCAAGCGGCAATGGAAATACGTCTCAAAGCTTTAGATCAATTATTGGACATCAGCACTAAGTAACGTTCTTTACATATATCAGGTTACTGCCTATATCGATATATAATTTGGTAAACTCAACAGGAATTCTTTAAGAGGGGTGAGTTCAAATTGTTAAAGCATGCCGTCTTTGTTACGGATCCTTGATCAATTTATTAGCCCCATAAATGTTTTAAGGAGTTTATTCAAAATAACTTATTGGTATAGGCTTTTTTAATTTTAACAACGCAACCATGGAATCCTATATACTCCCTATAATACTCGGTACAACAGGCATTATTGTCGGTTTTTTATTGGCCAAAACATTGGGCAAAACAAGCGCCTCTAAACTTTTGCTTGAAGCAAAAAAAGAGACGGAAGCCCTTTTGAAAGAGGCTAAAGCTGATGCAGAAAATTTGAAAAAAGAAAAGTTGCTCCAAGCCAAAGAGAAATTTATTGAACTAAAATCGGAACATGAAAAGGTCATACTGAATCGGGATAAGAAAATGGCTGAAGCTGAAAAGCGCATTCGTGACAAGGAATCTCAGTTGTCTCATGAACTGTCTCAAAACAAAAAGAAGAATGCCTCCCTTGAAAAGCAGCTAGAGGATTATAAAGAAAAGCAGAAGTATCTCGATAAACACGAGTCGGAATTAGAACGTTTGCGCAAAAGCCAAATCGAGCAATTGGAAGTCATCAGCAGTCTTTCTGCCGAAGCCGCCAAAGAGCAACTTATTGAATCGCTAAAAAGCGAGGCCAAGACAGATGCAATGGCATTCGTCCAAAGCAGTATGGAAGAAGCCAAGATGACGGCCCAACAAGAGGCCAAGAAAGTCATCCTCAACACCATACAACGCATTGGTACAGAAGAAGCTATTGAGAATTGCGTATCCGTATTTAATCTCGAGGGGGACGACGTCAAGGGCCGAATCATTGGTCGTGAGGGCCGCAATATACGCGCCATAGAAGCCGCTACGGGTGTAGAAATCATTGTCGACGATACGCCAGAAGCCATCATCCTTTCTTGTTTTGACTCTGTCCGCCGTGAAATCGCACGTTTATCGCTTCACAAGCTTGTGACCGATGGTCGCATTCATCCCGCACGCATCGAAGAAGTAGTCAAAAAAACTACAAAGCAAATAGAAGACGAAATCATTGAAGTCGGTAAGCGCACTGTTATAGACTTGGGCATTCATGGATTACATCCCGAGCTCATCAAAGCCGTCGGGCGCATGAAATACAGATCCTCTTATGGCCAGAACCTATTGCACCACTCTCGAGAGGTAGCGCGTCTTTGTGGGGTCATGGCGGCGGAATTAGGACTCAATGCAAAATTGGCCAAGCGCGCTGGATTATTGCATGACATTGGCAAGGTCCCTGAATCCGAAACAGAGACACCTCACGCACTTCTGGGCATGCAATGGGCAGAGAAATACGGCGAAAAACCAGAGGTTTGTAACGCCATTGGTGCACACCACGATGAAATTGAAATGACTCATTTACTTTCGCCAATCGTTCAGGTATGTGACGCCATAAGTGGTGCAAGGCCGGGTGCCCGACGTCAAGTACTCGATTCCTATATCCAACGCCTTAAAGATCTGGAAGATATCGCATTTGGCTTCAAAGGTGTCGAAAAGGCCTATGCCATTCAAGCAGGACGTGAATTGCGTGTAATTGTTGAGAGTGAAAAAATAAGCGATGATCGGGCCGCGCAATTGTCGTTTGAAATCTCACAGAAAATCCAAACGGACATGACTTATCCCGGACAAGTCAAAGTCACTGTTATACGGGAAACAAGGGCGGTCAATATCGCCAAATAGAACACATTAAGCCCCGACTATTCAGGGTTTTTTTTAGGCAAATACCCAATCGTAACCCTGCTCAGGGCAATCGAAAAAATGACCGTTGATGAACCTATACTGCTGGTCCAACTCCTTCATCATCACCAGATCTTCGGGCAGCCATTGAATTTGGACGGCAGCCATATTTTGAGACAAATGCTGGCTTTGCATGGCCTTAGGAATCACAGAACACCCTCGGTTCAGGTGCCAACTGATCAGGATCTGGGCAGGTGACACTTGGTATTTTTTGGCCAGTGCCACAATAGACTCAAGCTCCATTAGATCAGGCTCTTGGGCCGACTTCATGCTTTGATGCCTGTCGCCAGAGCCTAAAGGGGCGTAAGCGGTAAGGATGATGTCATTGTTCTGGCAATAATCACGTAATTCAGTCTGCTGGAGTAAGGGGTGTAGCTCGATTTGATTCACTTCTGGCGTCTCCCGGCAATAGTGCTTGAGGGCCACGAGGTGTTTGATGGTAAAGTTGGAGACCCCGATATGTTTGGCCAGCCCATTCTCCTTAATGGCCTCCATAGCCCGCCAAGTTTTATATATGGGAGCCTTTTCTAATGATGTATAATCATCAGAAGATTCTGGCAAGACCACACCAGGTTTGAAGGCTATCGGCCAATGAATCAAATAGAGGTCCAAATAGTCCAAGCCCAGTTTCTGGAGGCTATTGGCCACAGCGGCTGCAACATGCTCCTCCAAATGCTGATCGTTCCATAACTTGGAGGTGATAAACAGCTCTTCTCTACTGACCACACCCTCCTTGATGAGCTGTCGAATGGCATCGCCTATGTCCCGTTCGTTCTGATAAATCATGGCGGTATCTATATGCCTGTAACCCATCTTGACCGCCTGAGTAATGGCCCTCACGAGCTCCTCTCCTTGAGCCTTCCATGTCCCTAAACCCAGTGCGGGCATTGTGTTTTGATTGCGAAATTTGAGTTGTTGCATAATTGCTGATTAAAAGGTTGATCGGTTTATTTACGAGGATGAAATTCGCGCATGACCTTAGTCAAATGAGCCGTTTCAACATGGGTATATATTTCGGTGGTGGTAATGCTCTCATGACCAAGCATCTGTTGTATGGCTCTGAGATCGGCCCCATTTTCTAAAAGATGCGTCGCGAAGGAGTGCCTAAAAGTGTGTGGGCTCACTTTTTTATCAATTCTTGCTTTGACCGCCAAATCTTTGATGATTGTGAAGACCATCGCCCGTGTCAACCCACTGCCGCGTCGGTTCAAGAAGACCGTATCCAGGTGCCCCGACTTGGTGGGTTGATGCGGCCTTATTTGTTTGATGTATAGGTCTATGTATTTCATGGTTACCGAGCCGATAGGGACAAACCGCTGTTTATCGCCTTTTCCTATAACTTTAATAAAACCTTCTTCAAAAAACAGATCTGACAAACGTAAACCCGTCAATTCCGAAACCCGTAGGCCACATCCATAAAGCGTTTCAAGCATTGCCCTGTTGCGTTGGCCTTGGTCAGCGCTTAGATCAATTTCTGCAATCATTCGATCAATTTCTTGTTCTGAAAGTGTGTCCGGGAGGTAACGACCAATTTTGGGACTTTCTATCAGCGCCAAGGGATTCTCAATGCGCAACTCTTCAAAGATCAGATAATTGAAAAAGCCTTTTAGTCCAGAAATCAAACGCGACTGTGTTCTGGCATGATACTTTTTGGCCATGTCATAAACAAAGGCCTGCACCTGCTCTTGAGTAATTTTGTCCGGCCCAACATTCATCTGGTGCTCTGCCAACCAATCAATGAGCTTGTTAAGGTCTAATCGATAACTCTTAATGGTGTGCGGCGAAAGCCCACGCTCAATTCTGAGATAGGACTCATATGCCTGCGCCATTTGTTTCCAGTGCATTAAAGAATAGGGGTTTTTTGTATTTGGACCAATCCAAATTTTAGCCTTAAATTAGCATAAAATCAATAAATATTCGGCTCATGAAGCAAATAATATACAGCATCATACTTTTATCCTCTGGTCTTTTAAATGCTCAAGGCTTAGAAGCCGGCATCAAAGCAGGCTTGACGTACTCAAATTTGAATGACATCAGTATTGCAGAACAGCGCAATGGTTTTACTGCTGGTGTTTTTGCAGGGGTCAAATTTAATGACCGCATAGGTCTACAAGCAGATATGCTATACAGCCAGCAGGGTGCTGAGCTAGATTATGGTTCATTTGATTTAGATTACGTGGCGATACCAGTAGTACTCAAGCTTTATGTGACCGATCGTTTCCATGTTGATTTTGGTCCACAACTCGGTATTCTTTTGCAAGAGCAAGCGATCACATTGGTCAATCAAATTGGCACGGCCATTGAAACCAACGCAATTGATTGGTCGGCAACAATAGGTCTTGGTTTTGACATCCCATTTGGCCTGCGACTAGATGGGCGTTATGCTTTTGGACTCACTGAGGTCAATAGTCCCTTTATAGGTAATGCTGGTAGCGAAGAAGGGGCGGGTAAAACAAGCCTTTACACCATAAGCTTGGGCTATTCTTTTCTCTAGCACATTACAAGGCAGTTGTTATCTATTTCTGTAAATGCGGATCATGCTGAACGCGCAGAGCACAACGATGCTGAGCAAAACACCGGATCCCAACCAATTGCCGTAGATCAAAAAACCGGTACCAAATAGAGCACAGTACACCAAAGTCACACCAAGGAGAAAAAGCAATAGGTCTTTAGAGAACGACTCTGAAGTCTTATTCAGTTTAATGCCTTGGGCAGCACTCAATTCTTTGAAACCATTCCATCCAGATCCGTATGGTGTGATTTTGTTATAGAAAATTGATAACTGTTCCGCGCTAGTCGGTTTGGTCAGGAGCGTTGCAGCGATCCAACTCGCGGTGGTGATGCCAACACCAGTCAATAACTTTGTGGTCTCATCAAATCCAAAATCTCCTATTTCAAAAACAAGCGCCACAATAAACGACACAGCCATTCCGGTGATTTCACTATAGGCATTGATCCGCCACCAAAACCATCTCAGAATAAAGATCAGCCCTGTTCCTGCACCAATCTGCAAAAGGATATTAAAAGTACTCAGCGCATCCTCTAACAATAGCGCGAGTAGGGCCGCCAACACCATTAAAATAACCGTAGAAAAACGGCCCACCATCACCAATCGTTTTTCACTTGATGAAGGGGAGACAAAACGTTTGTAAAAATCTAAAGCGATGTAAGAGGAACCCCAATTCAAATGAGTCGATATGGTGCTCATAAAAGCCGCTATTAATGACGTGACCACTAAGCCCAAAAGACCAGGAGGGAGGTGAGTCAACATGGCTGAATAACCCAAATCATGGCCCTCAGTGGCATTGGGAAATGCATTTTTGATGTCAGAGAGCTCTGGATAAAGCACAAGTGAAGCAAGCGCAATAAGGATCCATGGCCAGGGCCGTAGGGCGTAATGCGCAATATTAAATAATAGAGTGGCACCAATAGCATGTTGTTCATTCTTAGCAGAAAGCATGCGCTGCGCTACATAGCCGCCACCGCCTGGTTCTGCGCCAGGATACCAAACAGACCACCATTGCACAGCGATTGGAATCAGGAGTAGTGTCCAGAGTGTGCTGCTGTCGTTAAAATCTGGAAGAAAATTCAATTTTGATGCTACATTTTCATGTTGCAACAGAGCGTCTAGTCCGCCCACCTCAGGTAAATTAACGATATAATACGCCGCCCATACTGAACCAATCATGGCCACAATGAATTGAAGGAAGTCAGTAAAGATGACCCCACGCAACCCCCCAAACGAACTATATATCACGGTCACAACAGACGCATATACAACCGCTTGCCATGGCTCAAGGTCAAAAAGGACCCCGCCAATTTTGATGGCAGCCAAACAGACTGCCGCCATGATCATGACGTTAAAGAATACGCCCAAATAAAGCGCACGAAAACCTCTCAGAAAGGCAGCCTCTGGACCACTATAACGCAATTCATAGAACTCAAGGTCCGTAACCACCTCTGATCGGCGCCACAATCGCGCATAAACAAATACAGTCAGCATACCTGTGAGCAAGAAGGCCCACCAGACCCAGTTGCCCGAAATCCCATTTTGCCGCACAATGTCTGTGACTAAATTTGGCGTATCTGCTGAAAAGGTTGTCGCAACCATCGAAATACCCAGGAGCCACCAAGGCATATTTTGACCAGACAAAAAGAATTCTTTCGTATTCTGCCCACTTCTCTTGGATACTTTCCAGCCAATAGCAAGAAAAACAACAAAAAACGAACCAATCAGTATCCAATCAAGTGTGGCTAAATGCATCTTATTTTATTTTAAGGTGGTGGCCTGTGCCATCCAATTATCTTCTTCTATTCGTCCAGGAAAAAAATCAATGAGGTCTGTCAAAACCCTTATGTCTTGGACACTCAAGCGGCTAATTTGTTCATAATCATAAATGCCAATTTCGTTAAGGCGCTGCTCGATATAAGGGCCTATACCACGAATCAGCGTCAAGTCTTGTTTGCGCGCTGCAGAACTCTCACCGATACGACTGAAATCTAATTGGGGCTTTTGGCGTGTATAATTCAGATAACTGGTCCGTGCTTTGGCCGCAACTTCTTCTCGCGGTTTCGCCTGAGTTGAGGGGGCCGTCACTACAACCTCCTTAGAGCGATATCTTTCAACAACAGGGTCCGCTGACTGCTGTCGCGTGTTTATCGAGCTTTTGAATTTCTTGAGGTCTGCTGTGAACCTTCGCTTGTAGCGCTTGCGAGCCATCATGTAGCCTACAGCAAAACAAAACGCACCCAATCCTAGCATCAGGGCCCACAAACCAATTGTGCTTGCACTATTCACGGCAGAGATTGTTTAAAAATGAGTTCAATTCTTCTATTCTTGAATCGTCCATTGGTCGTTTGGTTGTCGAACAATGGTCGCTCCTCTCCAGCAGATCCGATATACAATCGCTCTAAATCAAGCCCTTGGGTTGATCCAAGCCAATTGCGCATCTGATTAGCCCATTTAAGCCCTAAAACCAAATTATCATCTTGATGCCCTACGTTGTCAGTATGTCCCATAATTTGGATGCTGTAACGCGGGTCTTTATTGAGCCACTGAGACAATACAGGGATCAGGTCAGTGATGCTTTGTTGCATGACAATGGCTTCATTCTCAATCGTAGGGTAGAAAAGGACACTGCGTTCTCTTGGTCGCACTCGCTTTGGTTTTTTAACCACATCAGGATCAGGCACTCCCGGCGAAATGGCCGCTGTTTCTGTGGGGTCTGAAGCAGCAACATCCTTGTTGGTTGGGGATGGCTTTTGATCAAGGTCATTGGGCGGATCGACGTCAATATATCCTTGATAAGGCTCGGCACGTGCTTTTTGCATCAACAAGACACCACCCAAATAGCTCAATTGATCCTTGAAAAACATCTGTCTGATATCAGAATCACACCACAGACGATCAGCCGGGAGGCCAGATTCAGTAAGCATATCTTTGAGCAAGACACTGCGCCGCCGCCCAATGTTAGGGTCCATGATTTTTTCTTGAGCATCATAGAGTCCAATGATGGCTAAATCACTCATCGGGTCATTATTCAAGAAATCAATGAGTCCACGACGGACATCTGCAAATTCTAAAGTAAAGTTCAAGCCGAGACTATCGCGATATACTTCGATGATTTTCGCAAATTGTGCTGTATTGCGCTGATCGCTATAGGCCTCTCGTGTCAGAGAGGTGGTGTCCTGGGTATTTGGAGATTGTGCTGGCTCATCGCTATTCTCTTTGGCCCTTTGCTGGGCAATAGAGTCTGCAGAATTAACGGTATTTATCGTCTCGACAATGGAAGGATTAACCATAGCCCTTTGTTGTTTGCGTTCACCAAGGAACTCGTAAAACCAGAGCCCAAATAAGACCCAAATCAGGAACACCAACAAAACAGCCCATGAAGTTTTCATCTCAATCACCAACGATAAATGGTTCTTGTTAAAAATACAAAAATTCGACCTTTGAAATCACACCAAATTACTAGATATTTGAATGATTTATCACCACCTTATGATCAATAATCCAGAAAACGAATGGCAACAAACATGGACCACTTCTTGCCATGGTCGGTTGAGGGAACAAAAGCGGCTTTTAGATCATTTGAAGCCACACATAACCGATCAAGAACTATGGCAAAAATCCGGCGAACACCTCAATAGTATCGGACATTTATTGCAGCACATCATTGGCAACATGAATCAATACATACTGCAAACCTTAGGTGCTGATGTCCCGGCAAGATCACGCCATCAAGAATTTGAAGATCATCTTAATGTCCATAGCGACGAATTGTTTGCAATAGCCAAAATCACTATGGATCAATGCCTAGACCAAATAGCACAGGTTGATGGGCAGACCTGGCTCAAAATTCATGAAATTCAGATCTTTCAAATGACCACCATGGAAGCCGTAATGCATTCTATCGAGCACAATGCTTATCACATTGGCCAAATTGCCTTGTTGGTCAAACAAAAAAAAGGGATAGACCTTAAGTTTTACCCGGGTGTTTGAGCATGATTTTATTGACCTTTTATTCGGGCTAACCTTGACCTAAAAGCTGAATTTGGCTCTTGAGCCGCTCCTTGATCATGCCTATAATTCTTCTGTTATAAGCCCCAGAATCAAGACCGTAAACTTCGAGCTCATCGAGGGTCATTTGACCGATCACGACGCCTTTAAGAACATTTTTTAACGCGATGTCCTTTTGCAAGGCACCGTCAATGTAATTCATCTTATGCCCAATGGTCAGGTCATTAAACACGCCCTTATGCCTCGCGATATAAGCATTAAACAAGCCTAATAACAGCTCATTCTGGAGTTTTAAAATAGGGCGTAATGTGTCATTTTGAAAAAACTCTTCCGGCGACATCAACCCGTCAGTCCTAGACTGATGGATCTCTGGTCGTAACTTTAAAAGGGCATCTGCTCTTTTCATGTCTCACTTATAATGGTCAGGGCCATCAGCCTTTTAGGGCCTTAAGATCTCCTCCAGATGGTGATTCGTAGAGCTCAAGATCGAAATAACCCATGCAAGCGATCAAATGATCAAAAATATCCGCTTGAATATGCTCGTAATTTTCCCAACGTTTGTCATTGCTGAAGGCATAAATCTCAATAGGCAAGCCAAGCTCTGTAGGGGCCAAGTGACGCACCATCAAAAACATATCTTTGTTAATGGCAGGATTTTCATGTAAAAAGGCGTCTGCATACTTACGGAATACACCAAGATTAGTTTGGTTGCGTCCGTTAATCAAAAGACGCTTATCACTTTGATGACTGTTATTATATTTATCGATATCCTTTTGACGGTGCTCCAAATACGGCCGTATCAGTTCAATTTTTTTGAGCTCATCAATCTTTTCAGGCGTCAAAAAACAAACAGAATTTTGCTTAATGAGTAACGAGCGCTTGATGCGGCGACCTGGTGATTCTTGCATTCCTCGCCAATTTTGAAAAGAATCTGAGATAAGGCTATAAGTCGGAATAGTGGTGTATGTATTGTCAAAGTTTTGCACGCGCACTGAGGCCAAATTGATCTCAATAACCGCCCCGTCAGCACCATATTTGCTGAATGTGATCCAATCGCCGATTCGGACCATATCATTGATCGAAACTTGTATGCTGGCGACAAACCCCAAAATAGTATCTTTAAAAATCAATAAAATCATGGCCGATGCTGCCCCTAAAGAAGCCAAACTCTCGACGCTAAATCCGGTCATTAAATTAATGATGAAAAAGATGCCCGTACCCCATGTGAACATCATTAATACCTGAAGATAGCTTTCTAAAGGTTTGTCCTTATATTGCTCATAATCGGATTTCAAATAGATTTTAGTCGTGCGCAAAATACTGCGGACAATTAAAACACAAAGCACTACAAAATATATCGAGGCCAGTTTAAAGGCCACCATTTGGGCCAAAGGATAGTCATAAAACCCAATTGGGATGAAATACCACAACACCCCTAGCGGGGTGAGATGCGCCACAAATCGAGGAAAATTACTTTCAATCAAATAATCATCAAAGGTGGTTTTGGTCTTGTTGCTAAAGGCCTTAAAAAGTTGAATGATCAAACTCCTGGTGACACGATCCATTAATCGGATCAAGACAAGACCTACAGCGATGACCACCAAAGCATTGACAAGATTTGACCAAAATAAAGGCACGCCATGGTCGAATAAATAATTGCGGATCCATTCAGTGATTTCTATAACCTCTTTACTGTTCATCATATCTCGTATTTTTTCTCAACATAAAAAGGACCAAAGGGGAGGAGGGAGCACAACATGACAATCAATAATTGCTTTTTGGACCAATGTTGGTGTGCGCTCAAAAAAATAGCCAAGCCAATATAGGCCAAAAACAAAACACCATGAAACATGCCGACCACTTGGACCCAGCTTGGGTCTCCCCAAATATATTTCAAGGGCATGGCAATGCCCAAAAGCAAGATAAATGACAATGCTTCGAGACGACTGATCCACTTGAATAAAAAGCTTTGGCTCATAAATTGAAAATTATGCTACAAAGATATTAATGTTTTTGACTTAAGTGTTCATTGGTCTATCTTTGGCAGGGCAAACCTCTGATTTTTTTTGCCCATTAATTTTAATTTCAAAAACTTATATATGATTCATCTGACTCAAAAAACTGCCTTCATTACAGGAGGCACAAAAGGCATCGGCTTTGGCATCGCTCAAGCACTTCTGAGCCAAGGTGTATCGGTAGCATTCACCGGTCGCCATAAAGCAGGAGTCGCTCAAGCACAAGAATTGCTCAAGCACCATTGTCATGATAGTGATGTAAAAGGGTATACGGCAGATGTGGGGGTTTTTGACGATCTAGACCGTGCAGCCCGTTCAGCAGTCAAAGACTTTGGCGGTATAGATTTGGTGATCGCCAACGCAGGTGTGGGGCACTTTGCACCCGTCCACGAATTGTCTCTGGACCAATGGCACGAAACGATCAACACTAACTTGACCGGGGTCTTTTATACCCTCAAGGTCTTGGCACAACAGCTGATACAGCATCGAGGTTATTTCATCAGCATCTCGAGTTTGGCAGGAACTAACTTTTTTGGATCCGGTAGTGCCTACAATGCGAGTAAATTTGGTGTGACAGGCTTTACACAAGCAGCAATGCTTGACCTCAGACAGTTCGGTGTGAAAATGACAACGATCATGCCAGGTTCTGTGGCCACATATTTTAATAACCACACACCAGATGATTCAGATTTTTGGAAAATCCAACAAGAGGACATCGGTCAGATGGTGGTCGATTTAATCAAAATGCCTCCACGGACTTTGCCCAGTAAGATTGAGGTCAGACCTACGGTACCTGGCGGATTGAAGTAAAGCATGACGCATCATAGGGGTGATTTATATTTTATTTTGCCGATGACCATTATTAAAAATTTATTAAAATAGTGGAGCCTCAGAGGATCACCAAAACAAAATAAGTACTTTTGATCAACAACGCTCAATGCCTTATGACGGGACTTCGTTTCATTATCTTCTGCCTATTATCATTATCCATCGGCAGCGCTCAAGCACAGATTGATTCTGGCAGTTTGAATGCTCAAGGAGAAAACCCGTTTCAACAGTTGACACCAAGTTCTTTAGAGCGCAAGGAAAAACCGCCTATAAGCTTATCAATTCCATTAAAAGAGCGTGATAAGAAAATGATGATGCCCGAGCCGAGCAAAGAACAAGAACCATTACTCGACATGACTGCCAACGATGGCCTTATCGACCACATCAAGGGCAAAGCCCCAAGGGGTTTTGAGAAAGATAAGGAGCCCACGAGTGAATTTGCCCGTGATCAATTTTTAGGGGATTTAAAAACTGGTGGGGAATATGTGAGTGTCAAGTACCGTGACCACGAATATGTAGATGGTGATGTCATCAGGGTTTATGTCAACGGTGATGTGGTCCAATCCCAGGTTTTGCTCGGTGGCAGCTTTGCAGGATTTACACTCCGTTTGGAAGAAGGATTCAATAGAATAGAATTTGAAGCCTTAAATCAAGGCAGTAGTGGCCCCAATACAGCAGAACTCCATATTTATGACGATAATGGATTTATTGTCTCTGCAAAAGAATGGAACTTACTCACCGGGTACCGTGCCTCGGTGATTGTACAAAAAGACTAAAGGACTATAATTCGTCCATCTTGGCCATGACCTCTTCGAAGGTCGACAAAGTCAAAAACATTTTGCCCGCCATCATGACAATTGGGGTTTCCATAGCCTCAAGGCGCTCTGCACCACCAACAATAAGACCACTGATTTGGTCAAATACCTTTGGAAAGTCTGCCAAAATAGTATGCGTATATCGGTATGGACTCTCGTCAAAAGCCGCGAGTAAAGCCGCACATTGCTCCGTGCATCCCGCCGATTGATAAATTGTTACCGGAAATTTTGGATCGATTTTAATCAATTCAAACTCATTTTTTAAGGCACGGGGGGAAAGCTCTGCAGACACTTCTAGAGTGTAGTCATATTTAGGTTCCTTACCACGTTCAATGATCAAACTCGATAATTGGACACGCGAACGTGCGGGCACATGCACCATTCTCGGTTTTCCAGCACGTTGGCGAAAACCAGTGCCTGTAACGGTAATGGCCACATCGAAAGCCTGAAGGTTTTTGTTCACGGCATACAAGTATAAACGGTTGACTTTCTGCTCATCTTCAATTTCTATAGGACGATCTTGGGCCCATGAAGTCGCGATAAATAATAAAAGTAAGGGCAATAAAAAGCGATGTGACATAATCATGTTTTTAACGAAGGTACAAATTTTAATAGCGCAGTACAATAGCTCAGCCGCATCAGATGACACTTAAACCATTTTATTTTTGCTCTATGAGCTTAAAAAAAAGAATTGTTCCCGCCAGCAACAAAGTGATGACATTGCCAATAATGATCGGCCAAGAATCAATGGCCACACCATAACAAGTCCATAATATCACTCCAGACACGAACAAAATGTACATCACAAGTGATAACTGTTTTGTTTCTCTTGAACGGATTGTTTTGATCGCCTGGGGCAAAAAACTTATTGTGGTCAAAAAGGCCGCGAGGTGCCCAATAATGGTTGCTGTGTCCATAATATGGATTTTATACAAAGATGAATTAATTTTTGATACATTCGGCACAGCTTTAAAATGTTCTATAATATATATTATGTAAAATAGAAAATAAGACAACATCCCCAACATCCCCTTACTATAAAATAATAAAACATCCCTCATCTTCTCATTCGCCAACAGATTTGGCTAAATTTGCCTATGATTCAAAAACAAGGCTCGTCATTTGAGTTCATTACCTTGATGGCGTCGCTGATGGCCGTTGTCGCCTTGGCGATTGACGCGCTGTTGCCGGCATTAGACATCATTGGTCTTTCCATCAATACCGCATCACTTGTGGAAAATCAACTCATCATCACCATGATATTCTTAGGTTTGGGTATTGGGCCTTTAGTTTTCGGACCGATTTCGGATAGTTTAGGACGCAAACCTGTAGTCTATTTTGGATTTTTTATCTTTCTGATTGCCAGCTTCATCTGCGTGTATTCTGAAGATTTGACCTGGATGTTGATCGGCCGCGTCTTCCAAGGCATCGGACTTTCTGCACCACGCACCATTAGCATCGCCATCATTAGAGATCAATATCAAGGTGATCGCATGGCGCGAATCATGTCCTTTGTGACCGTGGTCTTTTTACTGGTGCCCATTGTTGCTCCTGCTGCCGGGAAAATCGTCCTGGATCATGCCCATTGGCAAGGCATTTTTTATATGCAACTCGTCTGTAGCGGCCTGGTGGCCATATGGTTTTGGCGCCGTCAAAAGGAAACACTTTCCGCAAAAAACCAACGACCACTAGCCCTTAAAGATTATAAAAATGGTTTGTTAGAAGTCATTAGTCAGCCCGCAACCATGGGTTATACACTGATCACAGGATTAATTTTTGGTGCCTTTATGGTGTACCTTAGTGGTTCTCAGCAAATATTTCATGAGCAGTACGGTCTTAAGGAAGAATTTCCTATGATTTTCGCCTTGCTCTCCATTGCTATAGGTGTCGCCATTTTCATCAATGGACACATGGTCTTGCGTTTCGGTATGAAGCGCATTGTTGCGATCGCGTTGTACGGTTTTTTTGGCATTTCACTGATTTCATTCTGTCTCTATTATCAGAATCCTAATCCTACAATTCAATGGCTGCTGTTCTTTTTTAGTGCTCAATTTTTTGCTATTGGCTTTCTGTTTGGCAATTTAAGGGCCTTGGCCATGCAGCCGATGGGACATATTGCTGGTATGGCCGCAGCGATTACCGGATTTATCTCGACATTAATGGCACTGCCCTTAAGCACCTATATCGGTCAATTCATCAGTACTTTTGTGTGGCCGATCTTCTTAGGCTTCACAGTTTGTGGCGCCCTATCTATACTGCTGATGCATTGGATCCGTCGCGCCACCAAAATTAGAGGATAGAGGGCCCCTGTCGCCGACTACTGCCCTATCTTTTTGTAGTAGCCACATTTGAGGTAGGCACCTTCAGGAAACCCGATCGGGTGGTCCGCATCATGACCATGGGTCTCTTTGAGGGTGTAGCGTGTTTTTGATTTTTCAAATCCTTGGTTGTTGGCTTGATAAAAATCCTCACTATTGACCCGAGAAGAACAAGAAGCCAGTACAAGCCATCCACCTGGGCCCACAAGCTGTGCCCCTAGTGCTGCTATTTCTTCGTATTTTTTGATGGCCCGCTCTTGCTCTGCAGCACTTTTGGCAAAACTCGGCGGATCTATGACGACTAATCCGAACTGTTGATTGGTTTGTATCATTTCTTTCATCAGGACAAATGCATCACCACAGATGGTTTGGTGTTGGCCGCTATGTTGATTCAGTTGCGCATTAGCTTTGGCCTGCAATAATGCCTTTTCACTGATGTCGATTGATGTGACATTCTGAGCGCCAGAGACCAGACTATGTACGCTGAATCCTCCGGCATACGAGAATACATCCAAAACACTTCGGCCTTTGGCCAACTGCCCTACTCGTTTGCGATTGGCTCTATGGTCGAGAAAGAATCCAGTTTTATGTCCTTGGATCAAGTTTGCCGAAAAGTTAACGCCATGCTCTGTGAAATGAACCGTTTCATTAATCAAATCACCATGAATGACCATGCCATCCAACCATGGAAACTCTTTGGCGCCTTTGGCAAACTGACGACCTGCCCGAAACACAATAGCCCGACAATGTGTGACTTCAATAAGCAAAGCACGGATGAGTGCCAAATACGGCGCCCACATCAACGCATAAACTTTCATCACCAAAACATCATTATACCGATCGACAATCAGTCCTGGCATGCCGTCATTTTCTCCGAAAATTAGTCTGTAAGCAGAAGTCGAACTTTGATGAAAATGGGCTCTAAGGGCTTGCGCGGTCTCTATCTTTTGGCGAAAAAATGAACCGTCAAGCGCAGCTCCACTGCCAAAATGCACCATCTTGATGCGTATGGCTGAATCTGGGTCCATGAGTCCTACACCCATCACGCGGTTATCTCGATGATCAAAAATAACTGCTATATCTCCTGCGTTTGGGGTTTTATTGAGCTTTTTGATGCTGTTTGAAAACAACCATGGATGGGCCATACGCACACTGCGCTCCCCAACAGGGGAAAGCTTAACAGCTATAGTTTGAGGATGGTATTGTGGTAAATCTTTAGTGGGTTTCACGATTTCTGTCAAGGTTTTTTTGATAACGATTCTGAACAATATCTATGACCACCAAAACAGCGATTATGAAATAAAATGTTGTTTTACTCATAGGGGTGACAGGATTGCCAAAAAGATGTAGATGAGCCAAATGTCCTCCCTCAGACAGCAGCATAATGCCTACGATCAATAGTATGAACAATCCCAGTACCTCATACATTCTATTGCGTTTGAGGAATTCTGTGACGTGTCCCGACAACCAAATCATCAGTAAACCGCCTATGACAATCGCTACTGCCATAACCCAAAACTCATCAGTAAGGGCCATCGCCCCCAAAATAGAATCAAAGGAAAAAACCAGATTCATCAATATCATCATAAAAATGATTTGGTTCATGCTTTTGCCTTTGCCTTGTTTTGCGGTGCCTGCAGGCAGGTGCATCATGTGCCAGATTTCCTTTACCGCTGTATACATAATGAAAACGCCTCCTAACAGGATGATCAAGCTGTGAAAGTTAAACGTGCCTGTGACTATGGCATTTTCCTTTATAACAATCCAAGGTTCTTGGAAAAGGGCGATCAGTTTGATCAGTAAAAACAATAATACTATTCTAAGAATGATCGCCCATGAAATGCCAATGGTGCGCACACGATTTTGCTTGTCCTGAGGGGCTTCTTTTGAGGCAATACTGATGTACAAAAGATTGTCAATCCCTAGTACGGCTTGCAATAAGACAAGAAGTAAAAGAGAACCAAGGTGCTCTAAAGTGACTATTGATTCCATAATTTAATGAATTAATGACCGAGCGCTTAAAATTGTAATAAGGTCTCTAAGGTTGCTTTGATCCGGCTTTTTGCCAGATACTGGGCCTCTAACTGTGCGGCAAATGGTATGGGTGTCTCAAGGCTCGCCACTCTTCGAACGGGTCCATCCAAATATTCAAAGCATTCTTCAGTAATTCTTGCCGAAAGGTCAGAAGCAATTCCACCAAACATAGAATCTTCTTGCACAATAAGTACTTTACCCGTTTTTTGCACAGAAGCAAAGACCGTTTGATAATCTAAAGGCACCAATGTTCTCAAGTCAATCAAATCAAGTTGTCCAGGATAGTCAGTGGCCAATTCTAACATCCAATGAACACCCGCACCATAAGTGACGACAGTAACCTCTGTCCCTATGAGGTGTGTTTTGGCTTGACCCAGAGGAATGGTATAATAATCTGTTGGCACCTCACCGCGGATGCTTCTGTAAAGCGCTTTGTGCTCAAAAAACATCACAGGGTTAGGGTCTTCAATACTCGCGATTAATAAACCCTTTGCATCATCTGGAAATGCTGGGTAAACCACTTTAAGTCCTGGTGTATGGGTAAACCAAGCCTCGTTGGTTTGGCTGTGGAAAGGTCCTGCACCAACACCAGCACCGCAGGGCATCCTAATGACCACATCAGCATTCTGACCCCAGCGGTAATGACTCTTTGCTAAGTAATTGACAATAGGATTGAATCCTGAAGTCACAAAGTCGGCAAATTGCATTTCAACAATGGCTTTAAACCCATTGATCGACAACCCCATCGCTGCAGAAACTATAGCGCTCTCGCAAATTGGTGTGTTGCGCACACGATCTCGACCAAAGGCCTCTAAAAAACCATCTGTAATTTTAAACACACCACCATATTCTGCAATATCTTGACCCATTATCACCGTATGCTCAAACCGCGTCATCGCTTGTTTCAAGCCTTCGGCGATCGCATCTACAAATCGGAGTTCTTGATCATTTGAATTTGATTCAATTGTCTCAAAATCAAATTTTTGAAAAACATCATCTAATTCTTTAGTTTCATTAGATACTATGGGTGGTTCGTCATATGCCATAGCCAAATGTTCTGTTATCTCATCTGCTATTGCTGTTTTCAGCGCTGTTTCGTGCTCTGGAGTCAAGATTTTTTCTTGCTTCAAAAAAGCTTCATAACCCACAAGAGGGTCCTTTGCTGCCCACTCATCCATGAGTTCCTGCGGAACATATTTGGTCCCACTCGCCTCTTCATGCCCCCGCATTCTGAATGTCTTGAATTCAATCAGCACAGGTCGAGGATCTTGGCGCATTGAAACAACTATTTCTTGAAGCTTTTGGTAGACTTCAAGGACATCATTACCCTCAATAATATGACTTTCCATTCCATAACCAAGCGCACGATCGGCCAGGTTTTGGCAGTTGTATTGCTCCTTGGTTGGTGTAGAGAGCCCGTAACCATTATTTTCGATACAAAACAACACAGGTAAATCCCAAACCGAGGCCACGTTCAGTGCCTCGTGAATGTCTCCTTCACTTGTTCCACCTTCGCCGGTAAACACAGCACAAACCTGATTGTTGCCCTTAATTTTATTCCCCAAAGCAATGCCGTCTGCCACTCCAAATTGCGGGCCCAAATGAGAAATCATCCCCACTATATTGAATTCCTGTGTGCCGAAGTGGAAACTTCGGTCTCGTCCTTTCGTGAAGCCATTGGCCTTGCCTTGCCACTGAGAAAAAAGCCTGTATAACGGAATTTCTCTTGTGGTAAAGACACCAAGGTTACGGTGCATCGGCAAAATGTACTCCTCTGGAGCCAAAACAGAAGCCACCCCGACAGAAATTGCTTCCTGCCCTATCCCACTGAACCACTTACTTATTTTGCCTTGACGCAGCAAAATCAACATTTTTTCTTCGATCATTCGTGGCTTGAGCATGCGCTCATATAACGAGAGCATTGTCGCTTGATCAATTCCGTGGCGTTGATAATTAAAAGGAATAATCGGACTTTCAGAAGGATTCATTGACGCATTGTTAGTTCTATCAAAAGTAGAAAAATTAATAGGTATAAAACTCTAGGCGGCTGTTTTTTTTGATGCCCATAACCGCCCTGAATTTGGTATATTTGTGGTGACTAATAATTCCCTAATGACCAACATACCCTCCGTGGACCTCTCTGATTTTATTTCAGAAGATCCGTCAAGAAAGCAAAAATTTATTCAAGAGATCGGCCAAGCCTACGAAGAAATCGGATTCGTGTCGCTGAGTCATCACTTTTTGGACCAGGCATTGGTCGAAAAACTCTATCACGAGGTCACTGCATTCTTTGACCTGCCCAACACAACAAAGTCTGCCTACGAAATTGAAGGACTTGGAGGACAGCGTGGCTATGTATCTTTTGGCAAAGAACACGCCAAGGGGCAAACCAAAGGTGACCTAAAGGAGTTTTTTCACTTTGGTCAAGAACCCAGTGCTGATGCCAATTTGACAACAGCTTACCCTGAAAACATAATCGTCAAGGAGCGTCCAGAATTCAATACAACGGGTATGGAGGCCTATCGGATGTTAGAAAAAACAGGGATTTATGTATTGCGGGCTTTGGCCCTATACATGGGATTGGAGGAGCATTACTTTGACCAATGGGTGACCAATGGGAATAGCATTCTTAGACCTATTCATTATCCACCAATCACTGAAGAACCAAAGGGTGCGGTCAGAGCAGGTGCACATGGCGACATCAACTTGATCACACTCTTGATGGGGGCCTCCACGGGAGGGCTGCAGGTTTTGACCAAAGAAGGTCAATGGGTCGACGCCATTCCTCAAGAAGATGAACTGGTGATCAATGTCGGTGACATGCTCGAACGACACACCAACAATAAACTGCGCTCAACCATTCATCGAGTTGTGAATCCGCCCAGGACACAATGGAGCAGCCCGAGGTATTCGATACCATTTTTCATGCACCCAAGATCAGACATGAGGTTAGATTGCTTGCCAAACTGCGTCGATGAGCAGCACCCAATAGCCTATGAGCCGATCAGCGCAGGTGATTTTTTGCAGCAGCGTCTGGTCGAAATTGGATTGTTAAAAAATAGTCAATGATAGACCTTCAAGACCAGCTCAGATCGCTCTTTCCAGATCATCAGCCCGAAGAACCGCAGAGTAATGAGACTGCAAAGCCGGATGACCCCATTATTTGGCTGCAATCCGACCCATTGATTTGTAAATACGAAAAACGCAAAGGAAAGCCCATCACAATCATCGAAGGATATAATGGAGCGGACCACGATTTCAAATTATTGGCCAAGCAACTCAAGCAGCAATTGAGCGTTGGAGGCAGTTTCAAAAATGGCACAATCATCATACAAGGTGATTATAGAGATCAAATTATGGAACAGCTCCAAAGCCTTGGATTCAAAACAAAGCGCGTTGGTGGCTGATCAGTACTCATAAATTTTCTATGTTATGATTGATTTGAGAATTGGTGGTGTTCCTGAACATTTTAACTATCCGTGGTACCTCACACTGAAGGCAAAAAAACACCAACAGTCCGGCATCAACCTCAGATGGATTGATTTTGACGGTGGCACTGGGGCCATGATTGAGGCCTTGACCAACAAAACAATTGATCTAGGGGTAGTGCTTACAGAGGGTGTGGTCAAAGCCATTGCTGAGGGTGCTCCACTGAAAATCATTCAAGTCTATGTAGCATCACCACTCGTATGGGGTGTTCATGTCGCTGCGACATCAGATCTTCACACCGCAGGTGATCTCCGAGGCAAAATTGCGGCCATTAGCCGCTATGGCAGTGGCTCACACTTGATGTCTTATGTCTATGGACAAAATAACCAATGGAATACCAATCGCGATTTGTCATTTCTTGAAATCGGGGACCTCAATAAGGGTATTTCTAGTCTGACCCAGGGTACATCGGATTATTTTTTGTGGGAAAGATTCACCACAAAGCCTTTCGTTGACCAAGGGCTTGTCCGGTGTATTGACCTCTGCCCTACGCCATGGCCTTGTTTTGTCATAGCCGTACACCAAGATTTTTTAGCCAACCACCCCGAGCATCTTGAGTCAATACTGACCACCATCAATACTGAAACAAAGATTTTCAAAGAACGACCTGGCCTGATCCAGGCACTTTCTCTGCGTTATGGACAAGACCCTGATGACCTGCGCAGATGGCTAGAAGATACACAATGGAGTTGTTCCGGCCTCACAGAGAAAGCCCTAAATGCCGTGCAAGAAGAGCTGGTCAATCTCGAACTCATTTCAGAAAAACTCCCTCACACTCTTTTTTTAGAAAAAAATATTTAACCCTACGCAACCCCAGGCTAGTCGACACATCTTATTGTTGTAAACAGCCTGATATGACTACATTTCTTATAATACTCGGCGCTTTATTAGTGACCAATTATTTACTCCTGCACTTCAGTTGCAGTGATTCCTCTGAGGCAGATTTTCCAAAAGACAACTGAATTACCAATCGATTCGTTTCTGACCATGGCCCTCAAGAAAATGGTTGACCTGATTGAAATGGTCATGACCAAACCAGTACCCCCTATTAGCACTCAAAGGAGAGGGATGGCCTGACGTCAAAACACGATGCTGCGGTGCCTCAATAAACCGAGCTTTTTTTTGTGCCATATTACCCCAAAGCAAAAAAATAATTGGCTGTTTAAGATCATTTAAAAATTCCAGTAATGCATCCGTAAATGTCGTCCAACCTAATTTTTGGTGGCTGCCTGCCTGACCTTGCCGTACACTTAAAACCGTGTTGAGCAATAAGACGCCTTGATGGGCCCAGGGAGTGAGGTCGCCCGAATGTTGTTTCGCTTTTTGATCACCAAGACATTCTTTGAGAATATTATTTAAAGAGGGGGGCTTAGTAATGCCTTGAGACACAGAAAATGCCAATCCATTAGCCTGACCTACTCCATGATAGGGATCTTGACCCAAAACAACCACACGCACCTTTTCCACTGGCACTAAAATTAATCCCCGCAGCAACAGATCAAATTCTGGAAAGCAAGGACCCGATTGATATTCGTTGGTCAAGTGACGACATAAGTCATCAAAGTAAGGCCTTTGACTTTGCGCCTTGAGAAATGTAGCCCAAGACCCCTCTATAGTTAACTGCATTCTTTGTATTTTTACATGAAATTAATCAATTCAACTCTACCGACAAAGCCACATGAAAGGTTTACACCCTAACACACTGAGTGATCTCGAATTTGACCGTGTCTTATCGCAAATAGCGGCTTTTAGCCATACAGAAGCAGGGAAATTGAAAATTTCAGAACTGCGACCCATTCAAGGGCAGAGCCAGATCATTACTGAGCTCAAGACTGTAGAAGAATACAAAGCATCATTTGGTAGTGATCAGGGAATACCCGCCCATGGCTACGAGCATCTTTCTAGGGCCCACAACCTTCTTGAGATTGAAAATAGTCTTTTGGAATTATCAGAGTTTAAAAAAATTCGTCATGTGTGTACCACGACCCTTGCACTGATCTTATTTTTCAGAAAGTACAAAGAATTTTATGTTGTACTGCATGAATTTTCGGACCGTGTCGCCTACCGCTCTGAAATCGTCCAATCTATTGATCAGGTCATCGACAAGTATGGACAAGTCAGGGACCAGGCCTCCGAACAGCTCATGGTCTTGCGGAAATCATTATTGCGTGTCAAGAGCATGATCAATCAATCGTTTGTCAAAGCTTTACGGCATTACGCCCAATTGGATTATCTAGATGAAATTAGAGAGACTGTCGTGGACAACAAACGTGTGCTGGCCGTTAAAGCCATGCACAGAAGAAAAGTCAAGGGAATGGTTTTGGGTCAGTCTAAAACGGGCAGTATTGTTTACATTGAGCCACAGCAAACACTTGAATTTGCTCAAGAATTCAGTCAATTGGTTTACCTGGAGGCAGAAGAAGTAAAGCGCTTACTCAAGGCACTTACGGATCACTTGCGGCCCTACACTACTGACCTTCATGCTTACGAAGCATTTTTGACCCAGATGGATGTCTGGCATGCTAAAGGACGTTACGCCCAGGCCATAAAAGGCATCCGGCCCATGATCACACAACATCGTGTATTGTCATTAAAGAAGGCCTACCACCCTCTTTTGCTTGTGGCCCACCAAGCCGAAAAAAAACCGACACACCCACAAGATATTGTTCTGGATCCAGAAAGACGAATTATTGTGATTTCAGGTCCTAATGCAGGCGGAAAAAGCATCACACTCAAGACTGTCGGACTGCTCCAACTCATGATGCAAAGCGGTTTACTGATTCCTGTCGATCCGCAATCAGAATTTTGCTTATTTGACCGCATACTGACTGACATAGGCGACCACCAATCCATTGAGAACCACCTCAGCACCTATAGCTACAGGCTCAAACAAATGAATTATTTTCTGAAAAAATGTCAAAAGAACACCTTATTTCTCATTGATGAGTTTGGTACCGGTAGTGATCCAGAACTTGGTGGCGCCTTGGCCGAAACCTTTCTTGAAGAATTTTACGCCCGTGACGCCTATGGCATCATTACCACCCACTATACCAATCTCAAATTGTTGGCCGATGAATTACCCTTTGCACAAAATGCCAATATGCAATTTGACCCAAAAACCTTAGAGCCCCTTTACCTACTTCACCTTGGGCAGGCAGGGAGCTCCTACACTTTCGAGGTGGCACAAAAGAATGGCATACCCTATGGCTTGATCAATCGCGCTAAGAAAAAAATTGAACGGGGCAAAGTGCGTTTCGACAAGACCATTGCGAATCTTCAGAAAGAACGTTCTGCCTTGAGAGCAACTTCTCAGTCGTTAAAGACAGAAGAGGCCAAAGCCCAGACGGAGGCTAAAAAATTGGAGGGGACCCAAAAGCGCATTCAAGAAAAGTTAGAACGTTATCAAGAAATATTTGATGCTAACCAACGTCTTATTACCCTGGGAAAAAAGATTGATCAACTGGCGGTTTCCTTTATGAATAAAGGGACTAAAAAGAATTTGATGGAGGGCCTGTACAAGATTGTTTTGCAAGAAAACAGCAAACGACTTCCAAAAAAGAAAGTACAAACCCTTGCCACAAAACCAAAAAAAGAATCCAAAACTAAAGCAGGTAAGGCGCAACCCATAGCACCGGCTAAAGACAAGGAACTCGAGGCTGCAGTTAATTTAATCCGAGAGAAGAAAAAGGCACAGAAAAAAGAGAGCCAAGCCCAACCAAAACCTGTAGAAATTCTAAAAATTGGTGATCGTGTCAGAATGATTGACGGGGTTGCCATAGGCACCATAGACAACATAGAAAAGCAAAAAGCCATTGTGAATTATGGTAGTTTCACAACAAATGTCCAACTTAAGGCTTTAGAGAAAGTATGACACAATCTGATCATAAAGCACTGATTGCCTTCGATGGTGTTTGTCTCCTATGCCTTTGGTCAGTCCATTTCGTTTTGAAAAGAGATCATAAAGACCATTTTCGTTTTGTGCCTTTGGAACAGGTGCAACAGCATCCAAAATGGGCCAAACACATGCCTTTTGAACCCACAGATTCCATCGTGCTCATCTCGTCCGGCAAAACGTATACCAAATCTTCCGCCGCGTTGCGGATTTGTCTTCACCTTGGCGGGTTATACCCTATCTTATTTATTTTTATGGTCATGCCTAAAGGCCTGCGCGATTTAGTTTATGATTTTATCGCCAAAAATAGATACCGTTGGTTTGGCAAAAAGGACCAATGCATGATTCCTGACAACAACATAAAACACAAGTTTCTATAAACACAATTGGAATTTATGCCCCTATGGACATAAAGACTTACTTGTCCTGTGATTTATTGACCAACACCGACACCATGGCGTCACCAGTCACATTTACAACCGTGCGGCACATGTCCAGTGGTCGGTCTACAGCGAAGATCAGTGCGAGACCCGCCTCAGGAATACCCGCCTGTGCCAACACAATAATGAGCATCACCATGCCTGCTCCAGGTACTGCTGCTGATCCTATGGAGGCTAGAGTGGCTGTAGCAATAATCCCCAGTTGTGTCGCAAATGAAAGGTCCATTCCAAAGGCCTGAGCTATAAATACTGCTGCGACAGCCTGATAAAGACTTGTGCCGTCCATATTAATAGTGGCGCCAATAGGCAGGACAAAACTCGCCACTTCCTTTCTGACTTCTAAATTGTCTTCGACACATTCCATGGTTACTGGTAAGGTAGCAGCACTCGAGCTCGTGGAAAAAGCCAATAATTGAGCTGGACTGATGCCCTTGAGAAAAAACCCAGGACTCCGTTTGCCCAATAGTTTGACCATGACCAGATAGGCGCCGATCAACAAAATTAGACCAAGGACCACACAGAGCGCATACCACAATAAGGCTGCAAACAAATCGGCAGACGGCGCTTCGACCACTAATGCAGCAAGAAGTGCAAATACACCATAGGGCGCTAAGGCCATGATCAAATCAATCATCTTCAGAATTACATCGTTAAGGCCATCGAAAAAGGCCTTCACTGGTTGCCCTGCCGATTCTGGAATCAGTATGAGACTCACACCAAAAAACAAAGCAAAAAAGATGACTTGTAACATATTCCCATTGTCTGAAGCGGCACCAATAATGTTGCTGGGTACCAGATCCACCAAGGCCTGTAATGGTCCGGATTGCTTTTGCAACTCTGCCTGATCTTGCCTTTTCTGTGCCTCTCCCCCATAAGCTTCAATAAGTTCACTACGCGTAGACTCTGTAATTTGAGCCCCTGGCTTGACCAGATTAACCACTGTCAAACCAATTGAAACTGCCAAAACTGTAGTCATTATATACGTCAATAAAGTACGTGCACCCATTTGCGATAAACGAGAAAGGTCTTTAAGATCCGAAACACCTTTGATCAATGAGGCCAATATGAGCGGTACGGCTATAAGTTTCAAACCATTAATGAAGATCGTGCCAAATGGCTTGATATAATCCGTCACCAATCCGGGACCCCAAGACCATTGTGACAGCAGGAGCGCCACTAATACCCCCAGAACCATTCCAATGATGATCCGCCAATGCAGTCCCAATTTCTTCATATTTTCTAAATTTTTGTTGTTCTGTTCATTAAGTAGGCATCCGCCAATACCAAAGCTGCCATTGCCTCAACAATAGGCACCGCTCGGGGCACCACACAAGGATCATGTCGGCCTTTGCCTTCCAAAATAGACAATTCACCATCTTTATTAAGAGAGGTTTGTTCTTGCATTAAAGTGGCTACAGGTTTGAAGGCCACGCGGAAATAAATTGGGGCCCCATTAGAGATGCCACCCTGAATGCCTCCACTAAAATTTGTTTTTGTCGATCCGTCCTTTTCAAACAAATCATTGTGGGCACTGCCACACATCTTAGCCCCATCAAACCCACTTCCATAGTCAAAACCCTTTACGGCATTGATGGTGAGCATGGCGTGACCCAGTTGGGCGTGCAACTTTTCAAATATAGGTGCGCCAAGTCCTAAAGGTACTTGATTGACCCGGCAAGTGATCACACCCCCTACTGAATCTCCTTGTTTACGGATAGATTTTATGTAGGACTCCATTTCTTTTGCCCACAATTGGTCAGGGGCACGTAAATCATTTTGTTCGATCACTGAAAGATCAAAACTTGGTGCTGACTGGTCCAATTCATGAGGCCCTACCGCGCTGACAAAAGCTTTGATGGATGTGTCTGGAAGAATTTGCTTGGCAATCGCACCCGCAACGACCCAGCTCACTGTTTCACGCGCAGAGGATCGACCTCCACCTCTATGATCTCTATGACCATATTTCTGGTCGTAGGTATAATCGGCATGTGATGGCCTGTAAATGTCTTTAAGGTGAGTATAATCCTTTGATTTTTGATTGCTGTTTTCGATCACAAAGCCAATAGAACTTCCTGTGGTGACCCCCTCGAAGATACCCGACAAGAAGGAAACCTTATCGGCCTCTTTGCGCTGGGTCACAATTGCTGATTGGCCAGGCTTACGTCTGGCCAAATCACGATCAATAGCCTCAAAATCTATAGCAAGACCCGACGGACAACCATCCAAAATGCCGCCCATAGCCGCGCCATGAGACTCGCCAAAGGTGGTCAACTTAAGAATATTACCAAATGAATTTGCTGCCATAAAGCGCTTTTTAACAAATGTAACAGATTGGCATAGAAAATAAAAAAATTACCCTGGTTATTCAGCAGCCCTCTAGATTATTGCCTTGAGTTGAGTAAAGCACCTCTCAGAACTGTGACTGGATGCAAGGCCTCTCGCGCAGTTCCATCTTTTATCTGATGCCTGCAAGAAGTCCCGTTGGCCACGATAATGGTGTCTTTCTTTGCCTTGTTGACCGAAGGAAGTAGTCTGAGTTCAGCCATAGCCATACTTACCGAATAATGATTCTTTTCAAAACCAAAACTGCCTGCCATGCCACAACATCCAGAAGCAATTAAGGTCGGCCTGTAGCCCGAGGGTAAATTCATTAAATCAAAAGTGTGTTTCTGTTGGCTCAAAGATTTTTGATGGCAGTGCACATGAATTTTGAGGCGTCTATTTTCAGATGTAAACTGGTCTGCGGTGATGCGACCCAGTGCCAATTCTTGGGCAAGAAACTCTTCGATGAGATAGGATTTTTTTGCCCAATCTTTGGCCTGATCCGAAGAAGATGCCAGTTTAATGTACTCATCACGCATGCCCAAAACAGCAGAAGGTTCAATACCTAATACAATACCATCGCCACAATGTGCCGAAAAATAAGCTAAGTTATTATTGATCTGTGTCTTTGCTTGATCTAAAAAACCTTTACTGAGTAATGCACGCGCGCTATTGAGGTGGGTAATGCACTCAGGGGCATAACCTAATGCTTCAAGTAATTCATAAGCATCACGGGCCAAATCTGGTTCATGAAATTTTGTGAACTCGTCAATCCACAAATATACTTTTTGGCCCGCTTTATTGGTGCCTTCTTTTGATTTTGAAGCCTGGTTTACAGTGAATCTTTTTTGCGCAAATTTTGGCAAACTTCGTGAAGGGTGAATGCCCACAACACGCTTGATCATCCAATGCACGGCAGGACTATTGGCCAATGACAAGACAAAGCCTGGTATTTTTTCCAACAATGGGTAGCTGAGTGTCGACAAGCCAAAGAACCGGTCGGACAAGGAAGATCCATTAATTTTAATGCGTTGATATGATAATTCTGATTTGACAGTCGCCATATCAACATTACTCGGGCATTCTTGGTGGCAGGCTTTACAGCCCACACATAAGTCAAAAGCTTCTTCGAGCGCTCGGCTGTTCCAAGCCAATTTCGGATCGCTAGACTGAGTCAATACTTCCCGAAGAACGTTAGCACGACCGCGTGTGGAGTCCTTTTCTTCTCTTGTCGCCTGATAACTAGGACAGAGCATGCCACCACTCTGCTCGGTCTTGCGGCAATCCCCACTGCCATTACATTGCTCACTTAATCTCACAATGCCTTGATGACCCGAGAAATCATATACCGTATCGACCTCTTTAGTAGCGACATCTGCAACGTAGCGCAATGACTCGTCCATCGGCCAAGGATCTATAATTTTTCCGGGATTGAATAAGCCTTTTGGATCGAAAATGGACTTCACCTCACGCAGTAAATTGTAATTGGCTTGACCAATTTGTTGCTCTATAAATTCCGAGCGGACAATACCGTCACCGTGTTCTCCCGAGAGCGAACCCCGAAATTGCTTAACCAAGGTGCTCACCTGTCGGGTTATGGCTCTAAAGTCACTGACGTCTTGGCCCTTTTTTAAATTCAAAATAGGCCTAAGGTGCAGCTCCCCTGCTCCAGCATGGGCATAATACACCGCCTTTTGGTCAAATCGTTCCATGATTTGTGTGAATGCATCGATAAATTCCGGCAAATCACTCAGGGCAACTGCCGTATCTTCAATACAAGCCACAGCCTTTCTGTCCCCAACCATTGAGCCCAAAAGTCCTAATCCAGCTTTGCGCAAATTCATGGCTTTATCGATATCGTCATCTCTTAGCGTGCGCATGTCATAAGCTCTTGACTCATTGGTTAGCGCTTCTAAGAGCAGATCTTCCTGTCGGTCCAATGAAACCATATCATCACCACGCAACTCCATAAATAATACAGCCTTTGGCGCCCCACTTACAAAGAAGCGATAGGAATCATAAAGCCTATTGTTCTTGGTACAATCTAAAATCACATCATCTATAAGCTCACAGGTAAACAGATCATGTTCCATGGCCACAACAACATCCTTCATGCAATCCGAAAGCCGGTGATATTGCGCCACCACCATTCGACTCAGCTTGGGGGGTAAAGGATCCAAATCCAGGGTAATCGCTGTTGAAAAGAATAAGGTTCCTTCACTCCCGCACATCAATTTGGACAGGTTCAAATTACTGTTAGAACTGGGATCGAAAGCCTTGGTGTCTATCAAAAGATCCAATGCATAACCCGTGTTTCTTCGGTGGATCTCTGGAAGCGGATAACCATTGCGAATGTCTTCCTGGACTGCAGGGGCGGCAACCAAGTCCATGATGCGCCGATAAATATCGCCCTCACGCGATGATGAAGACTGTTTCGCGCCTAATTCTTCGGGGGTACAATCCGAAAAGGTCAATTTTGTGCCATCAGCCAAAAAACCATCAATCCGATGCACCTTGTCTCTGGTTGCGCCATACTTGATCGAGGTTGTGCCGCTGCTATTATTGCCTACCATTCCTCCGATCATACAACGATTGCTGGTTGATGTATTTGGCCCAAAAAACAAGCCATATGGCGCCAAGAATTGATTGAGCTCATCTCTGATCACGCCAGGCTCAACTATGACTTGAGCCTTTTCTAAATCCAATTTGATGATTTTCGTCATGTGGCGAGATACATCCACCACAACGCCATTAGTCACACATTGACCCGCCAAAGATGTTCCCGCTGCTCGTGCAGTCAAAGAAATATCGTGCTGGTTGGCCCAATGTATTACCGAAACAATATCCTGCTCATTCTTGGGGAAAACCACTCCAAGCGGCCATTTTTTGTAAACAGAAGCATCTGTCGCATACAACATTTGATGGAGCTCATCTCCTTGGACCTCACCCTCAAAAGAAGGTCTTAATTGCGCTAATATTGCTGAAGACTCCATTATTGAAAATTACAAAATTTACACCAACCGGTCATGAGATATCTCAATACTTTTGTCGCCACTTAGTCCAAAAATTACGTTATTTGTTCTATGATAAAACCACCTCATGAAGCACAAAAATCTGCTACTCATTGGCCTCATTATGCTCTTTAGCTCATTGCAGGCCCAAACTATCGCCAACCATGCCCTAGGGCTCAGACTGGGAGACAATGGTGGTGTAGGTACTGAAATTAGCTATCAAATGAAATTATCGGACGGCAACCGACTAGAGGGTGACTTAGGTTGGGCCTCGAGACGAGACGGAGCGATCATGAAATTAACTGGTCTCTATCAATGGGTGGGTCCCTTTGAGGGCCACTTGAACTATTATTACGGTGCAGGTGCCGGATTAGTGCAGGCCAATAATGATAATGAAGACATCAACGGAACTAACGCCTTTGCGGCCGGGATTCTTGGACTAGAATACCTATTTGCCTTGCCTATTCAATTGGCCTTAGACTTACGGCCAGAGCTTAATTTTGGCAAGAATAATGACGCGCTCAACCTGGATCTTGCGCTGAGTATTCGTTATTTATTCTGAATCATCTGGATTTAAAGTCGCGCAAAGTATCTTGATACAATGCCAAATATTTTGGCACGACAGACTGGATGTCGTACTCTTGTGCCAGATTTCGGGCTTGCTTTTTAAACTGATCTAACCGATGTTGATCACGCAAGATGTCAATGGCATGATGGGCCATACCGGCAACATCCCCCACAGCATCTAGGTAACCACTAACGCCTTGTTTATTGACCTCTGACAGCCCCCCTGCATCTGATGAGACTACTGGCACACTGCTGGCCATAGCTTCTAAGGCCGACAAACCAAAACTCTCCTTTTCTGACGGCAATAAAAACAAATCAGACAGGCACAGAATTTTATGCACTTCATCGCTGTTGCCCAAAAAGAAAACGCGATCGCGTATGCCCAAATTAAAGGCCCGCTGCTTCATGACCTCCTTTTCAGGACCATCGCCGACGATAATGAGTTTTGCCGGCAGTTCCTGCTGAATGCGGTCAAATACCTCAATCACGTCTCCAGGACGCTTAACCGGCCGCAAATTACTCACATGGGTCACAATACGCTCATGATCAAGAGCCATCGACGAGCGATCGCATTGGTCTGATGGCTTATTGTATTTGTCCAAGTCAATGAAATTAGGAATGACATGAATGTCCTTAACAATGGAAAATAACTTTAGGGTATCGTCCTTCAGGCTGTGAGAAACTGACGTCACCGCATCACTATTGTTGATGCTAAAGGTGACCGCAGGTTTGTAAAAAGGATGATTCCCCACAAGGGTGATGTCTGTGCCGTGTAAGGTCGTAACCATTGGGATCTGAATGCCTGACTCCGCCAACATTTGCTTGGCCATATAACCCGCATAAGCATGTGGAATTGCATAATGCACATGCAGCAGCTCAATCCCGTGGGCTTTGACCACATTCACCAATTTACTCGAAAGGGCCAATTCATAAGGCTGGTAATGAAAAAGTGGGTATTGTGGCACAGAAACTTCGTGAAAATGAACATGATGCGACAGCAACTCGAGCTTTACGGGCTGTTTATAGGTTATAAAGTGGATCTCGTGTCCAAGATTGGATAGCGCGATGCCCAATTCTGTAGCGATGACCCCACTACCACCAAAGGTTGGATAACAAACAATTGCTATTTTCATAAGGGCTGTATTTTGATGATCGACGCATAAATTGCGGCCTGAATTTCAGTTCTGAGGTTACTGCTGATCAGTGACCTGTTTTCGGCCGTTGGATAGGTTCTGTTGGATAAGAAAATATATACAATTTCTTCTTCTGGATCCGCCCAAGCGAAAGTCCCTGTAAAACCGCTATGACCAAAACTTGTCATAGAGACACAACCACAAGTCGGCCCTTCGTCTTCCAATTGAGGTTTGTCAAAACCCACACCGCGTCTGACATCATCGTCACAGAAATAGCATGTATTAAAGGCATTTATTGTTTCAGGTCGCACATATTGCGTGCCTCCATAAGTCCCTTCCCACAAATACATTTGCATGAGTTTGGCCACATCTAAGGCATTACTGAACAAGCCTGCGTGCCCTCCTACGCCCCCTAGCATTGCAGCACCGGGGTCGTGTACATCGCCATGGATGCGCTGATCGCGAAAATAATCATCTATTTCGCTCGGAATGATCTGATTCAAATCAAATCGTTCTTGAGGCAAATAACCCATGGTCCAGGCTCCTAAAGATCTGTAAAGAGTAGTCTGAGACAATTCTGCCAAAGACTTCTGCTGTCTTCGCTCCAAATAGAGTTTGAGCAAATAGAAGGGCAGATCACTATACTTATACATGGGGGTTGGCAACAATTCACTCTGTGCAATGGCCTCAAAAATAGAATCAGTGTAAGTCGATCTGAGGTAAAGATCATCCGCCACTTTAAGACCAAAAGAATCACTCTTTTGTGTTTGGAAAAGCTCAGGTTTGCGCAGTTGCGTTACAGAATCCAGCGTGCTTTTATAAAATGGTATCCACGACTGAAGTCCTGCATAATGAGACAACACTTTCATAAGACTCAGGGTGTCCTTGTTGGTTGTTGCCAATTCCGGCAAAATATCTCCCAGTTGTGCTTTCAGACTCAGGTGACCTTGGTCTACCTCTTGCATGACCAAAGGCAAAGTTGCCAGAATTTTAGTCAGAGAAGCCACATCATATACATCTGAAGATTTTACCGGCAGTAATGAATCATAAGTATGAAAGCCCACCGATCGATCATAGACCACGCGCCCATTCCTGGCCACGATAACTTGCGCCCCTGGAAACATGCCTTTATTGAGCCCAACGGCCAAAAGACTGTCGATGCGTTTGAGTCCCTGGGAAGACAAGCCAACCGACTCAGGAACACCACGTTGCAAGCGTTTTAATGCTGTTGTCTGCTCTCCACTAAGGACCGGAAATTCTTTGAGCGCAACAGGCAAACGCCCAAGGGCCCCTCGGGCCCCAAAAAGTATCTCAGCGGCCATATTTTGGGCGGGCACACTATTTTGGTAAGCCACGACAATGCCTTCAATATTGCTCAATGTAGCAAAATCATTAAGTGCATAGGGTTTGGCAAAAAGCGAGAGTATCATTTGGTGCTTGCGAGAAATTTCATAGAGCCACACTAAAGTTTTGTCATTAATTTTGTGGTTTTTCCATGGTGTTTCATTGGACTTATGCACTCCAGCAATCACCAGGTCATAATCTTCCAACATCATCAATAAGGCATCTAATGTTGGTGCGCTGATTTGGTCCACTTCAGCAAAACCATTTAGAGCCGTCAAAAAAGGTGTTCCTGATGAGTCTCCAAAAGAAACATAGGCCACCCTTTTCTGCCCCAATTCTCGTATGGGCAAGAATGCCTCTTTATTTTTGAGTACAGTAATGGCTTGAGCCATGCATTGGTCATAAAGCACCTGATCCTGTGGTGCATTGAGATCCTCAGTGAGTCCCTTTAAACTGATAGGCTGATAACGATGCAACCCGACCAAAAATTTGGCTTTGAGTATTTTTTTGACCGAATGACTCAATCGTGCTTCTGTGAGCTGTCCCTTTTGATAAGCCTTTAAGAGTCGCGCCACTGCCTGTGGCACATCTTCAGGAATCAATAGAACATCGTTTCCCGCGCTTAATGCTGCCCACTCAATATCTCCAGGGTTTTTATATTCTGAGGCCCCCTTCATATTTAAGGCGTCAGTAAAAATAAGTCCTTGAAATCCCATTTCGTTCTGCAACAGCTCTTGCACCACCTCTCTCGAGACGGATGTTGGTCGGCCACGCTTTTTGGTGAGTTCTGGCACATTGAGATGAGCCACCATCACACTGGCCAAGCCAGCCGAGAACAGTTGGGGATAAGGAAAAAGCTCAACAGCATTCAGACGTGTTCGATCAAAATTAACTGTAGGCAAGGTTTTGTGCGAATCCTTATCGGTGTCTCCATGACCCGGAAAATGCTTGGCATTGGCCAAAACCCCTTGACGCTGCATGCCCGTCATGAAGGCAATAGATTGATCAGTGACCCTCTGCTGTTCGGAACCAAAAGAACGATTGCCAATGATTGGATTTTTTGGGTTGGTGTTGAGATCTACCACTGGTGCAAAATTGATGTGCACCCCTAAGCGCTTACAATGCATCCCAATTCTTTCCCCAACAGCTTGAATGGTCTCCAAGTCCTGAATCGCACCTAAAGTCATATTCCATGGATACGCGAACGTACTGTCAAGACGCATGGCCAGGCCCCATTCGGCATCCATTGCGATCATCAAAGGCACTGCAGAAACGGCTTGGAAGTGGTTGGTCCATTCCGCTTGTCGAGATGGTGTCCCTTTAGAAAAAATAATTCCTCCAAGATGGTATTGTTTGATCAATTGATCAACCTTATCTCTGCGCGCCAGGTCGTCCCGAGAGAACACATCGACCATGAATAGCTGCCCTATTTTTTGTTCTATTGAGAAGCTTTGATAAATACTGTCTACCCATTGCTGCTGTCTGACCACCTGATTGTTGTCGCTCAAGGGATCTTGTAATTGGCCCCACGCCGCTTCAACAACAAGAAGCCACAAAAGAAAAAAAAGTGGGTTAAATTTTACAGCGCTTCTCATGTCATGACAAGAATCGATTATGCCAGCTTTCAAATGCTGGAACTTCCCAGTGCTCAATATAATCCTTTTTGGTGTTTACCAAATTATTGAACACAATGGTGTCTTTAGATACAGATTTGTTTTTCGCCATTTTTCTGAATTCTAGCAAAGTTTTGTGGGCGATATAGGCCCCTGAATAGAACGTGACATTCATTTTGTCCAGTAAATCAACACCAAGCTGTTCTTGTAATTCTTGGACAAAACGCACTGATGCATCAATACTGCAACCCGAGGCCGAGGCATTCTCTTGATTGAGTCCCAGGACAATAAATCGGTTGTAGCGCACCTCTGCTCCAGCTTCTAAATCTGCACCATGAGCAGTCCAATTTGATAAAAATAAATCAACCTGGTTTTTGATCAGAATGACTTCTTGGTCGCTGAATTTGCGATTAGATTGGTAAATCCAAACGCGAGAATGGTCCGGTAATTCACTAAATGGTCTTAACATAATTTACTAAAGATCTGCTGCTTGAGCAATAAGTTCGGCGATATCCATCACAGGTGTGCTGCGTTCTTGCGGATCATTTTTGACTCCGTCGGTCATCATGGTATTGCAAAACGGACAACCTGTTGCAATCATTGCACTGCCGGTGCTCAAAGCCTCCTCTGTCCGTTCAATATTAATGTCTTTATGACCTTTTTCTGGCTCCTTAAACATCTGGGCACCTCCTGCTCCGCAGCAAAGACCCTTCGATTTGCAACGTTTCATTTCGGTAAGCTCCATTTCTAAAGCTGACAAAAGTACCCTTGGCGCTTCGTATTCGCCATTGGCACGACCTAAGTAACAGGGGTCATGATAAGTAATTTTCTTTCCTCTAAAGTGACCGCCCTCGACTTTAAGTCTGCCGGAGGTCATTAAATCTTTCAAAAACTGGGTATGGTGCATCACCTCATAACGCCCCCCCAAATCTGGGTATTCGTTTTTGAGCGTATTGAAACAATGTGGACAAGTCGTGACAATCTTTCCCACGCCGTATCCATTGAGCACCTCGATGTTCATTAGGGCTTGCATTTGAAAAAGAAACTCATTTCCAGCGCGCTTTGCTGGATCACCTGTGCAGCTCTCTTCTGCGCCCAAAACGGCAAAAGAGACTTGAGAAGATTGCAGCAGTTTGGCAAAAGCCTTAGTGATTTTCTTGGCACGGTCATCAAAACTTCCGGCGCAACCGACCCAAAAAAGCACTTCGGGCAATCGCCCTTGGGCCTGGCATTCAGCCCACGTCGGGATGTGTGTTAGCTCAGCCATGATCAATCATTAAAAACCTGAATCGTGATTTCCTTATCGACCAAGTCCGTAAATTTTCCATTGTATCGAGTGGCTTTCACCAGGTGATTGTCAATCCAATGGTAGTTGCCACCGCGTGGCTTACCCATCAGTAAACTGTGGTAACGGAAACCATGCTTTTTGAGCCATTCTTGGGTGACTTCGCGATGGTCCTCAGTTCTAGAGGTGAAAAAACAAATGACGTGCCCTTGGTCAAACCAACTGTTTAACGTCAGGAGGGCATCTGGATAAACATTTGCAGTAGCCATACGCTCAGGCTCCTCGTTAGGAATATCATCGCATATTGTTCCGTCGATATCGATGAGATAATTCTTCATGCCTCCCGGCAAAACAGGACTTACCCATTGGCCCTGATCTTCTTTCTGCTCTAATAAATTGTCTAAGTTTTGCTCCTTCATGTGCACTTTTAATTATATTATGATTCGTTGATCCAGTTGCCTCGATCTTGTTGGTTAAATGGCCAAGGGGCCCCATTGTTTTCTATATTGGACATGGTGTTGTTGAGTTCATTAGGCGCTGCAGACTGCTCCATGACCAAATACTGCCGCATCGAAAGGATGATAGACATAGGATCAATACTGACAGGGCAAGCCTCTACACATGCATTACAGGTGGTACATGCCCAAAGTTCTTCTCTGGATATGTAACCGTCCAAGAGCTGTTTCTGATCTGGAATTGAAGGCCCCTTACTTTGCTTCTGGGCCCCTAATGCCACCAATCGATCTCGAGTATCCATCATGATCTTGCGCGGAGAAAGCAGTTTACCTGTCTGGTGAGCAGGGCATTCGCTGGTGCAACGTCCACATTCGGTACAGGTGAAGGCATTGAGCAATTGGACTTGTGTCAGATCGGTTACATCGCTCGCACCAAACTTTTCGGGCTCGGCACCCTCAGCAGGGGCCGCATAAGGATCGGCACTTGGATCCATCATCAGGCGCACTTCTTTGGTCACTGATGCTAAGTTAGGCAACTGGCCTTTTGGCCGAACACTCCCGAAGTAAACATTGGGAAAAGCCAACAAAATGTGGAGGTGTTTAGAAAAATATAGGTAATTTAAAAAAACCAAAATACCACCAATATGCAGCCACCAGGCCGTACGTTCTATCCCGTGCAAGACGCCAGGGCTCTGGCTGGCAAAAAATGGATAAAGATGTGCTGAAACCCAATTGCCGTTGGCGGCTTGCTGAAAAACCACATCTGTTGCATTCATGACCAAGAATAGACTCATCAAGACCATCTCAAAATAAAGAATCAAATCAGCATCCTGTTTTGGCCAACCCTGCATTTCTGGATGCCAAAAGCGCTTTATTTTGACGACATTACGGCGCAACCAAAAGACAATGACCGCGACTAAAACCAATAAAGCGAATACCTCGAAAATCCCGATCAGTACTCCGTAAACCGGACCAATAGAGGAAAACACCCTATGGGTGCCAAATAAACCATCAATGATGATTTCGATCACTTCAATATTAATGATGACAAACCCCAAATAGACAACGACGTGCAACAAACCAGACACTGGCCTTTTGACCATTTTGGATTGGCCCAAGGCGATCCTAAAAACATTAGCCCAACGTTGCTTCTTGTCTGACACATGCCCTATTGGACGTCCTAATTTGATCATGGCGATGAGCTGACGAATGCGGTAAGCAAACAAGCCGATTCCTGCGGTCAAAAGCAGAAAAAACATCAGCTGAGAAAATATTAGCCCACTATTCATTATCGATCATTTTCTTGCGATGACTTATCCTTAGCCCCAAATAACGAAAAATGAACATAGCGCTTTGGTTGCGCCTTAATGTCCTCCAATAATTTCTGGGCATCACTGGTCACATTTTCTAAATTCTGATACAATTCACGGTCATAAATTAAGGCGCCTAATGTGCCCTCTCCTGCAGCCATTGTGGCCGTAATCTGCTTGAGTGCATTCATTGTTTCTGACAAGTCATTGAGCATGGTTGCAGAATTTATCGCGGCAATAGAATCGGTGATCTGTGCCATATTTGACGCGGTACGTCCCAAATTTTCAAAAGTACCGTTGAGATGAGATTCATTATGTTCCACCAATGTATTTAATGAGGTTGAGGTTTGGTTCAATTGCTCCATGGTACTACTAAGGTCAGCCATGCTCTTTCTCAAGTGACGCTTAGTCGCTTGGTCCAGTACCTGATCCAGGTCGGACAAGACCGAATCCACCTTGGTCAGTGTGACCAGAAGACTCTTTTCTATCGGCGTGAACTTTTCGATCAACCCATCGATCATGCCAGACTCCAATTCACCCACAAGTGTGTCACCCGACTGTGCTAAAATGGGGTCATTCGGGTTTGGCAATACCGCAAGGTTGTTGCCACCGATAAACCCACTGCTGTAAATTTTGATGACACTAGACTTAGAAAATTCAAAGTCATTCTCGATCGAGAAAGAGACCAAAACACCATCTCCTTGTGCATTGATTAATTTGATATCGGAAACTTTTCCCACCTGCATGCCATTAATGGTGACTGGTGCCGAACGCTCAAGACCCACCACATTATCATAAACCACATGAAATTCTTTGGAGACTTGAAACAACTTTGAATCCATCATGAATTGATAGCCCAAAATGAAAAGTAAAATGGAAACCACAGCGAAAACGCCCGTCTTGAGTTCTCTAGAAAAGGTCAAATCAAATTGATTTTGGTGAATAACAAAGTTAAAAATATTTCCTTCATGCCTTGGTGTTTATTGGAATTTCTGCAGTGAACCTTTTCCACTACTAATTGTTTAAAACTTCCTCTAAAGCAATGCGCTCACCATCTTTAAAAGCCACTACATAAGCACCTTTAAAGCCTTTTTTGACCGCTTCCTTCTGCAGGGACTCCGCCACCGAGTATTGTGTGGTCTCCCCATAAAAATAACGATACAATTCATTTTCTTTCTCGCGGCTGATCGGTTCTAAACCGTTAAAATTATACGATTTAAGCGCCAGCTTCTTGCCACTGGCTGCGATCTGTACTTTGAACGCTACTGCATTAAAACTATTGGATAACGGCTCTTGACCCTCTTGCGTGATCTGCTGTTCCATGGGTGGAGACGAACGCGTGTAATCCAACTCTTGCTTGTAACTCAAAACACCCTGTGCAATACCCTGAGCCATTTCCTTTCGCCCCTTTTTTGAATTCAAATACGGGCCTTCATTGTTATTGGTCAAAAACCCAAGTTCTATCAATACGCTTGGCATATAAGAATGATGCAGCACCCAGAAAACATCTTGTTTGACACTACGATCCTTGCGGTTATAGGTCTTGACCAACTTCTCCTGCACAAGCCCCGCCAACCTAATACTCTGGTCTAAGTACTCCTCTTGCAATAAGGTCAAACCGATCAACAGTTCTGGTGATGAGGGATCAAAACCTTCATATCGCTCTTGATAATTGTCCTCTAAAAAAATCACCTCGTTTTCTTTTTTTGCTGTGCTGAGGTTTTTTTCACTTTTGCTGAGCCCCATGACAAATGTACCCACGCCATAAGCTTGCGAATGGTGTGCATCACAATGAATGGAAATGAATAAATCTGCATCAGCTTTGTTGGCAATTGGTGCACGGTCATATAGCTCGACAAATACATCTTTTTTTCTGGTATATATCACCTCAATGCCTTCAGATTGCAATAAAGCGCCAACCTGTAAGGTCACATCCAACACAATATCTTTTTCCCGAAAACCATTGCCGAGGTTTCCAGGATCCTTGCCACCGTGGCCCGCATCAAGAACCACTACAAATGGCTTGACCGACTCCTTTTGCTGTGGCCACAAGAGTGTTGTAGAAAGCAACAGGAGCACAAAAACTCCACAGAAGAGCCTCCAATATTTTTTTAAAGACTTAAGCCCTTTATTCATCGTTATACCTTACAACGTTTAAATTTTGTTTATTTAAATTGAAGCCAAAAATTATATGTAATTTTGACACTCAAATTCTAAGCCAAATTATAAAAACAACGGCTTTTGACCCTTTGTTATTCGGTAACTTATTAAAAAAGTTGTTTACAATATTTGTACTTGCGTATTGCACCAATCTCGACACATTTGGATTTGTTTTTTTCTGTTGATCATTAGCGGAAAGGATTTTTTTGCCCAAACACCGCAAGATACAATCATCGCTATAACACAACAGGACACTACCCTGAGACCCCCAAGGGCACTTATTTTGGATTCTACAGCGATTGACAGTGCTCAAGTGGCGCCAGAAGTACTTGAAGATATTGTCGAGTTTTATGGCGAAGATTATGTCTATATGGACCAATCTGCAGGCAAGGTCTATATGTACAACAAGGCCTTTATGACCTACCAAGACTATCGCATTGATGCTGGTCTGATCATTTTGGATCAAAATAAAAACGAAGTTTATGCCCGTGGCATCGACAGCGCCGGTGTCTACAGTCAGCTACCCGTATTTGTTCAGGGCATTAATAAAGTGCAACCAGATTCGATAAGATTTAATTTTGACTCCAAAAAAGCCCTAGTCTACAACTCACGCACAGCGCAGAACGACATCAACATGAAGTCGCAGGTGACCAAAAAAGAAAACGACTCTGTTTATTTCATGCGCAATGTGACCTTCACAACCTCAGAAAATGTTGATGATCCAGAATACTATTTCTATACAAGAAAAGCCAAATTTGTGCCTCAGAAAAAAGTCGTCACAGGGCTGACCAATATGTATATCGCTGACGTGCCCACTCCTATCGGCCTCCCTTTTGCCTTCTTTCCTTTAGCCGACACCCGTGCTTCCGGGTTTGTCATCCCGAATATTGGCGAAAACAATAATCGAGGTTTTTTTCTACAAAATGGAGGGTATTACTTTGCTGTAAACGATTATATCGACCTGACAGTTTTGGGCGATTATTATTCTAATGGTAGTTATGGATTAAGAACTGATAGCGATTATGCCAAGCGCTATAAGTATCGGGGCAATTTGAGTGTTAGGTATGAAAATCTGATCAATAGCGAACGGGGATTTCCAGACTTCACTCAGAGCAGTCTGTACAATATCCGTTGGCGTCATACACAAGACCCTAAAGTCAATCCTAGTTCGCGATTTAGTGCCTCAGTCAACCTAGGCAGTAGCCGTTACCTGCAGCAGTCCATCAATCAGACCAACAATGCCAGTCAACTGGTCAATACTTTGAGTTCTTCGGTGTCCTACGCCAAAAGTTTTGATATCGAGCCCGCCATCCAATTTTCGGCCGCTGCCACCCATACCCAGAACACGCAGACCCAGCAGATCAATATGTCGTTGCCCAATTTTAACGCCAGTGTCTCTAGAATGTTTCCTTTTGCGCCCAAAGATGGCGCCAAGAAAGGTGTCCTACAGAACATCAATCTGCAGTATGATGTCACCGCCGAAAACCGAATTCAGACCACAGATTCCTTATTCTTCAAGCCAGAGATGTTCGAGGCGGCCCAAATGGGCGCAAGACACTCGATACCGCTCAGCACCAACTTTAAATTACTCAATTACCTGAGTGTCTCCATGTCTACAAACTTTAGAGAAACATGGGTAGGCAAAACCATCCGGCGGTCTTACGACCCAGGGATCAATGAAGGTGTTGGTGGTGTCGTTCAAGACACCATATCGGGGTTTGACAGCTACCGGACCTACGGGTTTTCAACAGGAATGGGGACTACTGTTTATGGGACATTCAATTTTGGTAAAGACAAAAAAATACAGGCCATACGGCATGTTGTCCGTCCGTCCATCAGCTACAACATCACACCCGGTTTCGAACAATATTACGAAACCTACGACATCCCCTCGGCAGATCCAGAGGTCAATGCAGAGGTCAGACAGTATTCTCGATTTGAAAACACCATATACGGCGCGCCCGGCAAGGCCTTTTCGAGCAGCATGAATTTTTCTTTGAGCAATACCATCGAAGCCAAGGTCCGCAACCCAGACACTACCGCGACCGAAGCCAAAAAAATCGCCTTGCTCAATAACTTTAACCTGTCGAGCGGCTATAACTTTACGCTAGATTCGCTCAATTGGAGTAATGTTCAATTCAATGGAAGTATTCCGATTGTAAAAAAGCTCGACATCAATATTACCGGGTCACTAGATCCCTACGCACTCAATACCAACAACCAACGGATCAATACCTATAACATCGACAACGGCGGGAGTTTGTTCAGATTGGTCAACGCCAATATGAGTTTTAATTACTCTTTTTCTTCAAAAGATTTTGAAGGCAACGATTCTGAGGAAGACAATTACAGCAATGATACTTTTCGCAATGGTGGCCGCCCTGATGACCTTTTTGGAGACGGTCAGGATATTGCGGATCTTCGCGGCGATGATGGGCCAAAAACTAATGAGCGTCGCCGCCAAGATTGGTACCAAAATAAAATCCCGTGGGATCTGCGTATGGCCTACACCATGACTTATGGCAACCAATTAAGACAAAATGAAATCACCTCTAGCTCGATCATGATGAGTTCTAATATCAGCCTATCGCCCCGCTGGAAAATAGGCCTCAGCTCGGGTTATGATTTCAAAAATAAAGGGGTCACACTGACCCAAATGCGCTTTGAGCGCGACTTAGAATCGTGGGTGATGCGCTTTAGCTGGACCCCAATTGGCGCAAGAAATACGTCTTGGAACTTTTTTATAGGGATTCGAGGCAGCATCCTAAGAGACATCAAATACGATAAGAGACGAGAAGCCGATAGGCGTCTATAATTAAACTTTCTCCAATGAAAAAAATCATAGAAACAACCAACGCGCCAGCGCCAATTGGCCCCTATAGCCAAGCGATCCATTATCATGGCATGGTCTATACCTCTGGCCAAATTGCTATTGACCCCCAAACAGGAGCTCTTAATAATAGCTCTGTAGCCCAAGAAACAAAACAGATTATGGAAAATCTCAAAGCGGTCTTGGCAGCGGCAGGACTGACCTTTGAACAGGTGATCAAAACCACTATTTTCCTCACCAATATGGATGATTTTGGTTTGGTCAATTCTATTTATGGCGCATACTTTAATGAGGCGAGCGCACCCGCCAGAGAAACTGTGCAAGTTGTGCGACTGCCCAAAGATGTTCGTGTAGAAATATCGATGATTGCTGGGCAATAAACCGCAAAACAGCTTAGCGCTCTTTTTCTATGGATTGACCAAAGAGTTGGGCCACGAGTTCTTTGAACGTCGCAAAATCTACAGAATATGAGGCTCCTGCTCCTTGCTCAAAAATTTGGTTTTCACCGATGAATTGAAGATCAGCCTGTCGGTTGAAGAAGTTCATGCGCAAAGATCCATCATCATTGACCAACCATTGCACCTGAATATCCCCGGCGACGGCTGATTCGTTGGCGCCACCTACTGGCACTGCTACCTTTCCGTTGATCAAGATGCGCTCAGTAATCTGTGTGCTGATCTGTACCCCGACGTTGTATTCTAATTGATCATTGAGGTCCACTTGTCTTGTGCCAATTGTCGGCAATATCTTGAATTTAGCATCACTATCTGACAAAAGATCGGCCACCAGAGTATTGACCCTTTCGGTAAGCGTCCCCACAATATTTTGTCCTCCCTCTCCTTGGAATGAACCTGTTGCTGCCAAATAAATGGCTTGAAGCTGGCGTTGTTCTTTGTCTCTTAACTTCACATTTAGTTCCTCTTTGACGGAAGTCGAGACATTCGGAAATTCAAGCTGAAAATCCAATTCTGGTTGCAGAATTTGTCCGGTGAGGTTCAAAAGCACTTCAACATCGACAGTACTGTTGAGTGAAGGATTGTCCAGCAATGCCGAAGGATTAACATCATCAACCGTATATTTGGCAGTCAGATCCAGCTGTGCTTTATCGGGGTCACCATTCCATGAGATCCGTCCTCCGGGGACCACATCAATTGATTTATTGACAATACCACCGTATTTAAAATCATAATTGCCCTCTATAACTACAAACTCACCCCACATTTTGAATTTGCCTAAAGTGTTGATTTCAATAAACAAAAGCCCAGATCCCCGTCCTTTAAATTTTGAATTATTCACTGGATCAACAAGTATTTCTACTTCAGCCTGGTCATTAATGTCTAAGTCGAAATTAACCGTGAGGCCCTTTATCTCATCAGCGACATAGGTTTCGCCCTTGATCCTTGCCAGTTGTTCTTCTGGCGAAATAAAGCGAATAAATGAATCGTCTCCAACGGTGGCCACATCACTAATTGGAATTTTAAAAGTGGTGCCCTTTTGAGTGCGTGCAGCAACATCAATAACCAGCTCGTCTACAGGCCCCTTTATCGAGGCCTCTCCGTCAATGAATGTTGTCCCATAATACAACACCGTTTCTTCTTCAGGGGTGTCCAGTGCAAGAAACCTATCGGTGGTCATGTTCAAATCCAATGTCCAATCGGCAAATCTATTATGTGAAATAAGACCTGAGAGTTCTGCTTTTGTATCGTACTTCGTATCGGTCAATATCGTCGGAGGCAAAACGAATCCTGTGTTGCGAATTTCTAATTCAGTGGCATCAGGGACTTGAAGATCTATGTTCAAATATGGAATGCGCAAACTTGTTTGATTCAGTCGCAATGCCCCAACAACTGAAGGCGCTGAGTATTTTCCCGTGATTTTAGCCGTGCCCTGCGCCAATCCCTTGATGTCAGACAATACAGTTCCTCCCAGTGGGCTCAGAGCAGATAAGTCAAAATCTCTCAAGCTGACATTGAGATTAACAAGCGGCTCATCTTGGGTCACTTCCAAGGATCCTAAAGCTTGGAACTTTTTTTTATCGCCCTGCATGAGCACCGTATTGATGCGGTAATTGATCAAGTCTGAATCGCCTTTAATGCTCAGGTTAAGATCCCCCATAGGAATTTCATTGATGGCCAGGTCGGTCAACATCAGACCGGAACTAGGGAAATAATTGTTTCCTGTTTTTTTGAGCTGAAGTTTACCGTTGAGTGCGCCTGAAAGGGCCAGACGATCAATTTCAGGCAGGACATGGTCAATATTGACTTCCTCGAAAGACAACTGAATATTCATGTCTGTAGTGTCATTCTTGAAACCAGATAAAGCAATAATTTCTTCGTTGTTAGACAAGGTCAAACGATCAAGACGAACAGATTGGTTTTGGCCCACAACAACCTGACTATTCTCTCCTTGTTCATTTAAAAACCACGTGTGGTCAGATAATTTTATTTCTGACTTATTGATGCCAAAAACAGCTTCCTTTTGCGCATTCAGCGTATGATAAAAATCAAAGGCATAACGGTCTCCTCTCTTTGGCCCTCCGAAAAAAGAAGCCTGCACGGCTAAGGTATCCTTCGACCCACCATTGACCAGTCGAAAATCATTAAAATAGCTCTTGCCTGTAAATATCGAATCTACAGAGAAAGCGCTCTTATACAAAGGATGGTCATTGTCTATTTGAACTGCCACTGACCCCAGATATGCCCCATAGAGTAATAACTCAGGTGAGGAAATTGATAATGCAAAATCACTGACATTGGACGATACACTTCCCGAAATCTGGGTGTCACTGCCGAGTTGTAAGTCCGGTAAAAAAACCCCGACAATTTTATTGTAAATACTGAAGTCAAAAGCCACAAATTGATTTGGGGCCACAGGCTTCGGCTTATAATTAAAGTAATTCGACAGTACCGCATTTTCAAAAAGACGACCCAATTCCTTCCATTGAAACGCCCCTTGAATGTTACCGTCAATCACATCTGGCGAAAAAACTTCTACAAGGTGTTCAGGACCTTGCATGGCAGATCGCAACTGCAAATCTTCAAAAAAGTAATAATCATCTTGAGTTTGGTAGAAGGCATTGGACAAAACCAATTCTCCAATAAGGTCTTCGGGCCCTGACCCTTCAATAATTGCATCGATGTTACCTGTGAATACAGAAACGCTGTCGCGCACAAAAAGCCCCAATTGATTGAGTTCCGAATAATTAAGGTCTGCATGAATCTCTAGCTTATCTTGATCCTTAGAACGGTCCAAAACCCCCTCCAATTTGAGTTGAAGGTTTGGATCATCCACAGTAAATTGCCCCCCAAAAAAAGGCGCCATAAGATCCCCTTCCAGCGCGACATTCTGATAAGCATAATCCTTATAAGTCCAAGAATCCCAGACGCCTGTTACTTTGGTCTTTAAGGCTTCTTGAGTGAAGCCACGCCCATCAATTCTGACCTTTCCCGAAATAGCACTGAAATCATTCCAGCCCAACAATCGGCCTATATTGAAGGACCTGGTGTCCAATTCTCCCTCATAAAAAGCGTAATCAGGATGATTCAAATTGCCAATAACGATGTCAGCACTTAACGCCCCTAATCTTGAACCTAATGCGCCATTATAATGCAATACATCTCCTTCCAAGGACAAATCGCCCTGAAGCTGCCACTGCCCCAAACGTCTTAATTGAAGCGGTAAGTTATCGCCCAAGACCCTGGGCATTAAGCCTGACAAATCCCTATGGTTAGCGTTGATTGATAAGGTCTGAGCCTTGAACATGAAAGGCGCATCGGATAACATTTCACTTAAAGTAAAGGTCCCTTCGAGAGAGGAATCATCAAAAGCGACTAAGGCCTCCTCCCAATGCAGCTCATTCAAAATACCATATATATTGCCCTGTAGCGACAGCTTATTTTGGTCGCTGAATTCTGGGTACCAGCGGTTGAGGTCAGCGTTGGCCAAAACAGAAGGCTTTAAATCTAGGGAAATCAAAACATTATTGGCAAAATCCGCCATACCGTTATCATAATTGAGCAACAAGTCTCCAAGTAGATCAGAATCATTGGGGGTCGTCAACGCAAAACTTTCTAAAAACATTTCGCTCGGGGTGTAACGGTAATTCCCCGAAAGCGAGCGCACGTCCAAACCAAAAGAGCTGTCAAAGGTCAAGCCCTGAATTCGGGCGCCGACTTCCTGACCATTGATGTAAAACTGATTTCCTGAAAGTGCCAAGTGATCGAACCAGACAATTTGTGGTTCTGAGGCCTGCTCCTGAATCACGTCGATCCTGGTATGATCCAGGTGTAACTCCCCTGCCCTGAGTACAAAGGATCCAGCCTGGTTGCGGCCATCAGATTCTTTGCCCTCAAACTGTCTAATGAAATGACTCAAGGCATGCTCCTGCTCACCTTGATAGGTTTTGATCCTCAATAAGGCCGAAGACAAAGACAAACGACCAAAGTTCAAATGACCATTACTTAATTCACTGAGGCTAAGCACATTTGTGGTGAGCTTACCGCTGTAGATAATGGTGTCGCCATGATGATCTCGGATCAAAACATCACGCAAATCAAGCTCAGCCTTCCAGTTAAGGCCGAGTCGGTCGATGAAAACAGACACGCCATAGGTGTCATTAATGCGCTGAGTAGCAGATTTGGCCAAAGAGGATTGTACGGCTGGAATGCTCAAAAGGATCAGGCCAATGAGCATCAATAGCACCGCTACAACAAGGGTTCGTTTTATTATTTTAATAAGTTTTTTGATCCCTGATAAAGTTTTAAATTTACATCCGTAAAACATTTCGATATGCCTATCCAAGACACCTATATTTTAGGTATTGAATCTTCCTGTGATGATACAGCCGCAGCCGTTATTCATAACGATGTTGTCTTATCAAATGTTGTGGCTAATCAAGAGATCCACCGCGCTTATGGTGGTGTAGTCCCTGAACTCGCCTCAAGAGCCCACCAACAAAATATTGTTCCTGTGGTAGACCAAGCTTTACGCAAGGCAAATATCGACAAAAAACAGTTAAGTGCCATAGCCTTTACTCAGGGACCAGGACTCATGGGATCGCTTCTTGTTGGCACAAGTTTTGCCAAGTCCTTGTCACAAGGTTTGGACATTCCATTACTTGGTGTGAACCACATGCAAGCCCACATTCTGGCACATTTCATCAAAGATCCGGCCCAACGTGCCCCAGAATTTCCATTCATCGCCTTAACCATCAGTGGTGGGCATACACAAATCGTCCGCGTCGATGATTATTTTGACCTAACGGTTTTAGGGGAAACTTTGGATGATGCCGTTGGCGAGGCATTTGACAAGTCCGCAAAAATAATGGGACTGCCTTATCCAGGCGGACCACTAGTGGATCGCTATGCCAAGGAAGGCAATCCTTTGGCCTATCACTTTACCAAGCCAAAAGTAGGCGATTTGGAATTCAGTTTTAGTGGTCTAAAAACTGCCATTTTATACTTTATTCAAAAAGAAACTCAAGCGAATCCAAAATTCTTAGAGACGGCTCTTCCTGACGTATGTGCCAGTATCCAGTATACGATTGTTTCTTACCTCATGGATAAATTGCACAATGCAGTGGCACAAACTGGCATCAATCGTGTGGCTATTGGTGGTGGCGTATCTGCCAATTCTGGGATCAGAGCAGCGCTGAATGAGGTCCAAAAAACCCACGGCTGGGACACATTCATACCCAAATTCGATTATTGCACAGACAATGCCGCCATGATTGCTATGGTCGGCTCACTGATGCATCAATACGGTGCTCATACACCTGTTACTGCTACAGCACTTGCACGCCTTAAACTCTGATCAATATGCAATTATTCTATCATCCTGAAATCATGCCCGGTGACAAGCAAGTGGTTTTTGAAAAAACCGAGAGCCACCATATGGTTAAGGTTTTGCGTTATGATATCGGTCAGAAAATATCGATCACCAATGGTATGGGGACTATTTTTGAGGCTGAGTTGACCCATACGAGCCCCAAAAAGTGTTTGGCAGTCATCAGCGCAAGTCAAACACAACCATTGCCCAAGTGTCAGGTGCATGTTGCTATTGCGCCCACCAAGCATATGGATCGTTTTGAATGGTTTGTCGAAAAGGCTACTGAGTTGGGCGTGGCTTCCATTACCCCTATATTGAGCAGGCATAGCGAGCGGAAAATGATCAAAATCGAACGCTTAGAAAAACGTGTCGATGCCGCTACTAAACAATCGTTAAGCGCCTATCGGCCCAAAATCAATCCACTGACCACATTCACGGATTTTCTAAAACAAAGTCCCGTATCAGCATGCCAATATATTGCCCATTGCCATCAACCTGGCCTGCCCCATCTAATGGCTCTGGCCCCACGTGAGTCCTCATATACCGTTTTGATTGGTCCTGAAGGTGACTTTAGCCTAAATGAAGTAGAACAGGCCATAAGCCAAGGTTATGAGGCTGCTTCACTAGGCGACCATCGTTTAAGGACCGAAACAGCGGGTATTGCAGCAATTCACTCACTGAATTTGCGACAAATCCCCTAACTCCTTTATTTACTTTGACACTTTGATTACATTTGGGCATGCGACGACGTTTACTCAGTTCATGCTTTGCATTTTGCCTGCTGACCTCATTGGCGAGCAGCCAATCGATTGCAGTGCTGCATTATGCTGGCGGCGGTGATTGGTACAGCAACCCTACAGCATTACCTGGATTAATTGATTTTTGCAATACCAACATAGGCACGACTTTGGCGCCTGAACCAGAGGTCGTAACAGCGTCCGACCCCCGGTTATTCACCTTTCCATTGATCCATATGACCGGACATGGCAATGTATTTTTCAGTGAGCAGGATAAAGGATACCTCCGAGAGTACTTGAGCAGTGGCGGATTCATTCATATTGATGACAACTACGGAATGGACCCCTACATTAGGCCTATTCTTCAGAGTCTTTTTGCAGAGGCACCGCTTTTGACCTTGCCCATAACGCACCCCATTTTTCATCAAACTTTTGAATTCCCTCAAGGGCTTCCTAAGATTCATGAGCATGACAATGCAGCGCCTCAGGCCCTGGGCATTCATATCGATGGAAGACTAGTGCTTTTGTATACTTTTGAATCTGACCTAGGGGATGGTTGGGAGCACCCCCAGGTGCACAACGACCCTTTAGAGATACGCCTTCAAGCGCTACAGATGGGGGCCAACATCATTCAGTATGTATTCTTAAACTGACAAGACGATAATGCAACAACAGAGCCTTCAAACTCATCACGCTTTATGAATTTTCATCAGCTCTTGACAACCGAGGTGCAACATTGGATCCGCACTACCGAAAGTAGTCTTTCAGATTTGGCTTTGAAGGGGAGTCCATTTCCCGACATCCCGATAAGAGATCTTTTGGAACAAGTTTCTGGTTGGCGTAAAACAAAAGACAAATTGCCTCTATGGCATCTAACTAAAGATATTGTGTTTCCAGAAAAACTTTCACTCGAACAATGTTCTTCTGAAGTCACTGGACTTTATAAATCATCCATCCTTTCAGGTGATTCTTTGGCCGATATTACTGGCGGCTTTGGCGTTGATGCCTATTATTTGGGCCAGCACTTTAATTCTGTAGATTACTTTGAGAACAACCAAGAGCTCTGCGCCATCACCAAACATAATTTTGAACAATTAGGGCTTAGGGTCAATTGTCGGCCACTTGATGGAATCGAAGGCATTAAAGGAAAGAACTATGATGCGGTCTATGTCGATCCCGCCCGACGCCATGGAGCAAAGGGAAAAGTCTATTTTCTTGAGGACTGCACCCCAGATTTGACACAGCACCTGCCTGCATTGTTGCGCTCTGCTCCTGAGGTACTGGTCAAAACATCTCCAATGTTAGACCTCTCCAAAGGCCTTAATCAATTTGGTACGGTAAAAGCAGTCCATATCGTTGCCGTACAAAATGAAGTGAAGGAGCTCTTGTGGCATATCTGCGCTCATGCGGTTGGGCGGCCTGAAATCCACACCATTAATACTTATAAGGACCGAACAGAGCGTTTTTCGTTTGTTTGGGGCGACACAATTCAGAACTCCTTTACAGAACCGTCGGTCTATCTCTATGAGCCTAATGCTGCCATTTTGAAATCAGGTGCCTTTGATTTATTGCCACATCAATATACCGTTCATAAATTAGCACTTCATGCCCATTTGTATACCAGTTCAGAATTGATAGAGTTTCCCGGAAGACGCTTTTTGATTGACCAGCAACTGCCTTATAACAAGAACAACATGAGGCAGTTCAAGAACGCAAAATGTCATGTCACAACACGCCACTTTCCGGAGACTGTGGCGCAATTGAGGCAAAAATGGCAGCTTTCTGATGGTGGTGAACGTTATTTGTTTTTCACTACCTTAGAATCGGGGCAAAAAATAGTCCTCAGTACCCAAAAGATTTAAGTCTATACAGGAGATCAAACACCATGAGTTAAGACCATGTGCTCCATAAATTATCATTATATGCATACATTCAAATTCCACACACTCATCAACATGATCGCCATTAGTCTGCTGTCATCACCAATGACATCAGCCCAAAAAGGACCAACCTTGCCTGTCTTTGAAAATGGTCAAGCACAAATTGTCGCTGGATTTTCTGATCCCGAAAAATGGATCCGTCATGACTTGTGGGTAGAAACAGAGTTTGACTCCGACATGGACCAACAATTAGACCGGATGCATGTTTCCGTCACACGACCAATCCAGACAGAGACCGAGGGACTCAAGCTGCCTGTGATTTATGTGACAAGTCCATATTTTGCTGGAGTAGCCCCCGATGTTCCTGGAGCATTTTGGGACGTTCATCAAGAACTCGGGCAAGAGAGTCCACCACACCTTCATCCTGAAGTGACCAGAACAGGAACTCGGCCCATCATCTCAAACTCACACATCAAAAAATGGGTGCCTCGAGGTTATATCTTGGTGCACTCCTCTTCACCTGGCACTGGGCTTTCTCAAGGATCCCCGACAGTTGGCGGACCAAATGAATCTTTGGCGCCTAAGGCAGTCATTGATTGGCTTTGTGGTCGTGCGAAAGGATTTACAGCACCTGAAGACGGAACACCCGTTACTGCTTTTTGGTCAACGGGAAAAGTGGGCATGACCGGTACTTCGTATAACGGAACACTTCCATTGGCTGCAGCCACCACTGGTGTCGCCGGCCTTGAAGCCATCATCCCGATTGCCCCAAACACCTCATATTATCATTACTACAGATCCAATGGCTTAGTCCGCTCCCCAGGGGGCTATTTGGGAGAAGATATAGATGTTTTATACGATTTTATCAATAGTGGAGCGCCGTCAAAGCGGGCAGCAAACAATGCACGTGTGCGCGATACAGAAATGAAAAACGGTATGGATCGTGTGACGGGTGACTATAACGATTTTTGGGCCGGACGTGACTATCTGAATCAAATGGGTGGAATGAAGGCGGCATTGCTCATGGCTCATGGGTTCAACGATTGGAATGTCATGCCAGAGCACAGCTATCGCATTTATGATGAAGCAAGGAGAATGGGTCTGGATCATCAAGTATATTATCACCAACAAGGACATGGAGGACCGCCACCAATGGAGCTGATGAACAGGTGGTTCACTCATTATTTGCATGGTGTTGAAAATGGCGTAGAACAAGACCCTAAAGCTTGGATTGTCAGAGAGTCAGACCCAATGGATCGCCCGACACCCTATTCAGATTATCCAAATCCCAAAACGCAAATGATTTCGTTTTATCTTTCTCCGGGTGCCCCTGCAGCTGGAGGCCTGACCTTGAAGCAACAAACCCAAAGCACACAAGAGACCCTCATAGATGACGCCCAATACAGCAGCAGTGTGTTGGCACAGATGTCACCATCAGAAAACCGCCTCCTGTATGTCACTCCTGTGTTGAGCGAGGACTTGCACATCTCAGGAACACCCAAGATTTCACTTAGATTAGCCAGCAATAAGTCTGCCGCCAACTTATCGGTTTATTTGGTCTCCTTACCGTGGTCCACGAGCGATGACACAAAAATAATAGACAACCTCATCACAAGGGGTTGGGCAGATCCACAAAACACCTCACTCCGGGATAGTGCGCCAATGCGAGAAGGCAGCTTTTATACCGTCAACTTTGATTTGATGCCTGATGATCAAGTCATTCAGAAAGGCCAACAAATTGGACTCATGATATTTTCTAGTGATCCTGAATTCACCCTTATTCCGAAAGCTGGGACAGAATTGACATTGTCCTTAAATGATTGCGTCCTTACACTGCCGATAGTAAATGGAGAAATGGCTGTAGTTCAATTATTTAAATAAAATTTGTCTTAAAATAAGTGCCAAAATGAATCAGGAAAAAATGGTATCAGTTTTGTCTATTGGCGCTTAGGAGAAATCGATATAATCGACTCTTTATTCACAAAAATCTATCGTTTTTTTGCACCGTATTAAAGCAGTACTGTGATCAAAAAATTGGTTGTTTCTTTTATCATTTGTTTTGTAGGCGCAACCATCCATGGCCAAGACTTAAACCAGACGCGCAATGATAGCCTTGTCGATGGGGCATTACAGGGCGAAACATTCGATCCTATAGTGATTTCTGCAACCCGCACTAAGAGACAGCTCTCGTCTCTTCCCCTGCCCACTCAGTTGATTGACAAACAAGAAATTACCAGTATCAACTCAATGCGCCTCACGGATCTCCTGAGTGAACAGACGGGACTCGTTACCGTTTCAGATTTTGGGGGTGGTCAAGGCATCCAAATGCAAGGCCTGGACAGTCAATATACGCTCATTTTGGTCAACGGCTTGCCACTTGTGGGACGATCTGCCGGAACATTAGACCTGAGTCGGATCAGTGTGGGCAACATCAGGCAAGTCGAAATTGTCAAAGGCGCATCGTCGAGTTTATATGGCAATGAAGCTCTTGGAGGCGTGATCAACATCATAACAGACACGCCAAAGAACGGATTGCATGGTACGCTAAACTATCGTGGTGGGTCAAATACCACTCATGATGTGAGTGCCAATTTAAGTTTGAAAAATGAGAAGCATGGCCTTCAAACATTTGTCAATCGCTTTCAAAGTGGTGGATATGATTTGATCGATACCGATCAGACACAGACTGTTGAGCCGTTTGACAAAACCACGGCAAATATAGATTGGTCATTTCAATTTAACGACAAGACGTCTCTTCAGTTGACCAATAGATTATACCGTCAAAACCAAGACTATACCGCAAGCGCCCTGCTCAAAGGAGCCTCTACCATTAACGAGTGGAATGGTATGCTCAAAATTGATCATGAATTAAACCCTCAATGGAATACATCATTGGAATGGTACACCACGCGCTACTTGGCTCAGGAGTACCTCAATGATGCATCAGGTGCCTTGTTTTACGACAATGACTTCGATCAATTATTTTCGAGACCAGAATTACGGACAACTTTCACACCAAACCAACAAACCACTTTAGTCTCAGGAATAGGACTGACCTTTCAGCGGTTGGAAAGGACCGATTTTCTTGGCACTCCAGAATTTTATTCTCCCTATGCCTATGTCCAATACGATAGAGCCCTGAACAAAGATCTGAACCTTATCGTCGGGGCCCGATTCGACCAGCACAATGAGTATGCCTCGCAATTCAGTCCGAAATTAGCCTTACGCTATGAGCTGAGCCCCAAAGTATCCTTTAAAGGTTCTGTTGGGTATGGTTTTAAAACACCTGATTTCAGGCAATTGTATTTTGATTTCACCAACGCTACTGCAGGTTACACAGTATTAGGCTATAATGCAGTCGCTACGAGACTACCAGAACTAGACGCTTCAGGCGAACTGCTCAGCATCACCGTGCCGCTCGCGGACTTTGACACACCGCTCAAGCCCGAGCGCTCTATCGCTTTCAACCTTGGCGCAGATTTCAAGCCGCTGAGAGGCTTGAAAATAGAAACAAACTTTTTCAGAAACGATATCAAAAACCTCATCGACACTCGAGTCATTGCACAGAAAACAAATGGTCAAAACGTCTTTAGCTACTATAATGTGAGACGGGTTTTTACCTATGGTTCTGAAGTCAATTTCTCTTATAAAATCACCTCAGAATTCAAGTTTTCTGGCGGCTATCAGTTGCTTTATGCCAAGGATAAGGCGGCAGTTAAAGCCTTTGATAATGGTGGTGTATTTGCCAGAATAGACCCCTCATCTCCCTCGTTTAGACTGGAGCCCAACGACTATATTGGTTTGCTCAATCGCTCAAAGCATACGGCCAATGTCAAATTATTCTATCACTTGAAAAGCTATGGTCTAGAAGCCAATATAAGAGGCACCTATCGAAGTGCCTTTGGTTTGTTCGATACCAATGGAAATACGTATTTGGACCGCTATGACACTATGGTCTCCGGATTCAGCATCTGGGACTTTGCCGTAAATAAAACTATTACAAAAGATTTTAGTCTTGGCTGTGGTATTGACAACCTATTGGACTATACCGATAACAACAATCTACCTAATGTCCCCGGACAACTGATGTATGGAACTTTATCTATTAATTTTTAATCAATCAATGCTATGAACATGTTAAAGAAAATGACAATTGCAAGTGCGCTAATTATAGGTTTATCTGCCTGTAGTGATGATGACAACAACGTACCAAATCTGGATCCAGTGACTTCAGATCAAGTGACCAATTTACACGCGCCTCAGGAAACTGATTACACCCAAAATCCTCCTGCGGCATCAGGCGACTTTGTGCGCTTTAGTTTTGCCACAGGGCAAACCACAACCAGCGACACAGAATGGGATATTGCTTTAAGAGGCACAACTATATTGGTCAATGGTGGTACTGCAACAGGAATTGCTGAAGAGCCAAGCCGCAACGGTAATGCTGGAGTTTACTTGGTAGACGACACTTTTGCCAACGTGACAGAGGTCAATACCGCTGGCTTTAATCAAGACAGTGCTGCCGGATTGGCTTTGGCCACAGGTTCGGGTAATGGATGGTACACTTACGACCCTAGTGTTATGGCCATATTGCCAACACCTGGTAAAGTATTGGTTTTCCGCACCCATGACGGTCGTTACGCCAAAGTAGAGATCTTGAGTTATTACAGAGATGCGCCCGCAGTCATCACTGAGGACATCGCACTCAACGATCTGCGTTACTACACTTTTAATTATGTGTACCAACCCAATGAAGCGGTCACAACTTTTTAATCAATAAAGTTGTTGTCAAGGCTTTAATCAAAAAAAAACAGCGCGGTAAGCGCTGTTTTTTTTTACCTACCACACCTCGTTTTACAATAGTCCTCAATAGATCATTATGAGCGCGGTATGACATGTGTTTTTAATATCTCGCGCTTTGCCTTTTGGACTTCAGGTGTTTTCCGATGGGACCAAATTTTATCGCGGGCTATTTTTGCACTCTCACTAAGATCAACAATAGGCCTTGGATAATCTTTACCCAAAGTAAATCCATACATGGCTTGTTCTAATTCGGAGAGTGTCCAGGGTACATGCACAAGATCAGACGTTAAATTCTTTAATTCGGGCACCCATTTTTTGATAAAAACACCTTGGGGATCATGTTTTAAACTATTGGTTTCTGGATTGTACATGCGTATTGTATTCACGCCAGTCGTACCGGCCTGCATTTGAAATTGCGGGAAGTGAATTCCCGGGTCGTAATCCAAAAATAATTGCGCCAAATGATAAACACCTAATCGCCAATCTTGATCTAAATTATAGACCAAAAAAGATACCAACATAGCACGCATTCGAAAATTAATCCACCCCGTGGCCTTTAAAGCGCGCATATTGGCATCAACCAGAGGAATACCTGTCTGTCCTTCTTTCCAAGTATCGAGATACTCAGAATTATTGTCATGTTGCAGACTTTCAAACCCACGATTAATACAAATAGTTTCATAATCGCACTGCATTTCAAATTTTTGGATAAAATGACAATGCCATCTCAAGCGAACTAACATGGTTTCGAATGCCTTTTTATGAGTTGGGTAGTTTGGATGATTTTTGATGTATTGATATACTTGCCGCACACTCAAATTACCCCATGAAATATAAGGGGACAAGCGACTACAATGAAGGCGACTTTTAGCAGGTTTTGAAATAAATCGACTATAATATGCCCCTCGTTCAGTCGCAAAACTCTTTAAATATCGGCGCGCTTTTGTTTCTCCACCTGGCTGCATTTCTGCAGGATTTTCTTCTGGGATTAATCTTTTGGGCCAAGCAAACAGGCTTAAATCAAATCCTAGTTCTTGAATCGGATCATCTTGAGTAATATAAGTATTTACTATAGCAGGCTGAGCCATGGTCGTATACCAGTTTTTGACCCAATTCTTTCTATTTTTAATCCCGCGTTGAACACCATTTTGTTGTATTTCTTTCCACTTTATCTCTTGCTTTTTAAAATACGTGGCCAAAATCTTGTCACGCTTCCAGGTAACTGCAACACCACTCTCTTGATAAGAGAAGACCTGTTTGATATCGAAATTAGTATGTAACCACTTAAACACTTCAAGGCTCTCGCCATAAAAAGCCCGAAGGCTCTTCCCTTTTCGTGTCAATACGCGGTTCATATCATGAATTGAAGCGCTAATAAATGACAAATGCCGATTGCTTGTATCAGGATGACTAATTAAGGTCTTATCAAAAATATAAATCGATACATAAGGCATCTCGGCATCCTCAGCAAGCTTGAATGGCTCGTGATCTTGAGTGCGTAAATCGCGTTTAATCCAAACGACATTTATGGGTGCGCGCGGGTTACTAGAAGAATGATTCTTCGATTTCATAGCCCTACAAAAATCTATAATTTAGGCTAGAAAATAAAGTATGGTCACAAAAATTATTTTATTTAAATTGCGAAAAACAACTTAATTAAACCATTATGAAACATTATTTTATTTTAATCGGATTATTTTTAACCACAACATTTTCGATAGCCCAAGAGGGCGTCATTGTTACAATGCATGCTGCTCTTGTTGAAGGAGACTTACAAGCCTTTGAGGAGGTCGAAAGTAAATACATGCAAAAAGTAGCACAGCACGCCGCAGAAAAAGGCGATATTATAGCTTGGAACCTACTTAAAGCCGTTCAACTCGATGGAATTAACGATGAACAACAGTACAACTATATGTTCGTTCAAAGTAATAATACCGTCGAAGATATTTTAGATCCAAAGAATATGTTTTGGAACCTCGCTGACAGTATCTTGACTAAACAGGAACAAGCTGATCTTGCTGAACTTCAAAAGAAATTTACTTGGACCAAAGACGTACACGTGGTTTATCGCATCGATTCAGGACTATGGATGACTAATAATTCTTCTGATTATGTAGGCTCTGCAATTCAATTTAATTTTGCTAAGCCAAAAAATACCACTGCCTTCCTTGAAGAAAATGCAACATTGTGGAAGCCATTTTTCAAAGAAAACGGCACCAAAATGAACATGTTATCGTGGGGTACAGCCCAGAAAATTCATCCAACCGGCGATGAATGGGCCAGTGTGATGACGTGGGATATGTTCTCCTCTTTAGCTGATTTATTTAAATATCGACTTGGTGATGGTATAAACTATCCGATTAACCAATCTAATATGGAAGAAATTAATCCTGATGGTTTTTATCAAGTCGCTACGTGGTATTGGCTAACCGGTGCATCGGCGAATTAAAAAGATAATTCAAACTTGATCGTAAGACCATATTAAAAAAGAGGGCCAAATTGGCCCTCTTTTTTTGATTTAAATTATGGTATTTATCTCACAATTACTTTAGCGGTCTTCACCGTATTAGAAGCTTGGGAACTCACTTTTATTAAGTAAATACCTGAAGCAAATTGTGATAAATCAATCGTGGATTGATAGGTTCCATTGTTTCCTCTATTTAATGATTCATGAGACAACTTTTGTCCAATCATATTGAATAGAGCTGCTGATAATTTCACACCTGACAGCGTATTCAGAGACAATTCAAAACGATTGTCACCGAGGGAAACAACCACTAATTCCGCATTTTGGAATTCTTGATCACTAATACTCAAGACTTCCTCTATAGCTACTGTATAGTCTTCAGTCTCACCAAAATCAGTTACCTCGCAGGCATCATCAGGAACTGCTGCTTGCCAGTTGGATTTGAGACGCATGCGGTGATTTCCAGTTGGGGCGTTGGCAGGAATAGCTAAATCTACGGTTTCAGTAAACGTTCCACCGTTTTGACCAGGAGCGATAACAAAGTTTTGTACTACTTTTTCATCATTGGTGAACTGAGAATCGTCGTTAAAATCAATCCAAACGGTAACGTTTTGATCTCCCCAACCAGTGGTAACGGTCAAGTCATAAGTGGTATCCGCTTCCAGATTGGCCACTAGGTTTGTAAAATCTCCGTAACCTTCGCAAGCTGAAGAATTGTCAATTTCTTCAATATTCACTAAGCGAAATCCATCACCAAAACTACAATTTAAGGCAGGAGTACAAACATAAGCAAATGGCCCCTCACCGGTGTAAAAACGAGAAAATTGAAATGGATTTGGAGGACATTGCCCTCCAGAGAGCTGATCAAAGGTCTGAGCTACTGGAACAGCGATTCCAGGGGCCCACCACGACCAAGTCTCTATAACGGTTATACACGGAGAAGAACCCGTTTGAGCATCGGTAAATGTCGCGGTAGATATGACCAATGTAACATCATTAAATACCGTGCCGTCAGGAAGAGTTATACTGGACGTGTCCATAGCCTCTGACTCTACTTCGTGATCACGGAATAATGATGGTGGTCCTCCTGGCACCTCAAATGGCACGTTGAAAATCCCATCGGTATGCACATCACCCACATTAAACGGATATGGATGAATTACTAATGGTGTAGGATAGTTCGAAAGCAAAAAGCTTTGTTCTCCATTGTAGGTGTATTCAGTACTTGTATAACCAGGAAATTGCACAAAGCCATCCTCATAATAGGCGTGTGTTGAATTTGGATATTCAGTCGCATAAGGAGAGTCTTCAATCGGCTGAATGGCGATTTCACGCGAATCATCAGGGTTAACTGAAGAAAAATCCCATGGACCAGTAGTCGAAGCATTTAAAAAAACGCCTCTAGTGTCCATGTAATAGTTAATACCGTCTACGGGAATTGTTGGTTGCGTAATTTGTGCTGAAGTGAACCAACTGATCATAACAGCACATAGAAATAATTTTGTTTTCATTGAACTAGTTTTTAGATTGTATAATGAAATATACCCACTCCATGGCTAAATTAAAAATCTAAGAGTTCTTTTCTGCTCATGATAATTATAAATCAGCCAGTATGTTACCTAAACCATCTTTGAACTTAAAGCCTTCGATTGTGCGGTATTTATTGAGTTTTTTGTGGGTCTCAAGTCCCCAGAGTAAAAACTCCATCATAAAGTATTTTTCTGCAGGGGCACTATTGCCTTGATATTCATCAACTAAGGCCTCTAAGTGGGGCACTGCACGCAAGGTATCGCGATAAACATCTTCAGGCAATCCATCTTCTAAGAACAAATCGTGATCTCCATAAAACCAACTGAGTAGTCGATCATAAGGCCCTTCCTTGTCTTTATGCTCGAGCTTCTTGATTTCTGGAAAGTATTTGAAGAATAAAGTTTTTACCGATTGATTGATCAAATGCAAGGATATTTGCTCTGCCCCTTCTTGTTCTCCTTCATAAACCAGTTCTACCTTACCATTAATCGCAGCAATAATTCCAATGAAGTCTGACATCCTTAAGCAGGTGTCCTGCTCGCCATTAAGAAGAATTCGTCGTTCTGCTGTACTGATCAAGTTCTCAAAAGCAGTAATGCTCATACGGGCACTCACACCACTTTTTCCATCGACATACTCGCTCTTTCTGGCCTCAAAGCCTATTTGCTCCAATAGATCCCTGGCCAATTCTGGTACATGGATCTGCGCCGCCGCACGGCCCTTAACTTCCTGCTTGGTTATGGCCTTGGCCACCTCCAAGGAAAAAGGATAATGTGTCATTATTTGCGAACCAATTCGGTCTTTTAAGGGGGTTACAATACTCCCTCGATTGGTATAATCTTCTGGATTGGCAGTAAATACAAATTGCGTTGTAATGGGCAGTCTTAACTTAAAACCACGTATTTGAATTTCTTTTTCTTGAAGGATGCCAAACAGAGCGACTTGGATGCGCGCTTGCAAATCAGGCAATTCATTCAGGACAAATATACACCTGTGGGCGCGTGGAATCATGCCAAAATGAATGACCCTTTCGTCGGCATATGATAGTTTTAAATTGGCCGCTTTAATCGGGTCGACATCGCCAATCAAATCGGCTACAGTTACGTCAGGTGTCGCCAATTTTTCGAAAAAGCGATCATCACGATGCAACCATGAGATTGGGGTTTTATCCCCAAGTTTTGCTATCGTCTCTTTAGCAAATTTGCTGATAGGGTCCATTGGATCATCATTGATTTCAGAGCCTTCAACTACTGGAACCCACTGGTTCAAAAGCCCCGTCATTTGCCTCGCCAATCGGGTCTTTGCTTGCCCCCTTAGCCCAAGTAAATTAATGCTATGACCCGATAATATAGCCCGCTCAACATCTGGAATTACCGTGTACTCATAGCCCAACAGGCCTTCAAAGCTCGGCTGTCCCTCTCTGAGTCGCTGCCTTAAATTCTGAGCGAGTTCGTCTTGTATGGATGTTGGTGTATAGCCTGACGCGCGCAAAGCTCCTAGTGTCGTTATTTCTTTCATTCTCATCTCTTTTTTCTGTTTTGCTGATAATCTTCAAAAATCATTTCACCCAGGCCTTTGAGTCCCGTAAAAAAGGCTTTGCCTTTGTTGGCCTCGGTAAAGGTGCGCACAAAACGCATCAAATAAGGGTCCTGTGCAATCATAAAGGTGGTAATGGGGATGTGTAATTTTAAGGCTTGACGGGCCATATTATAACACTTATCCACGATGTAATCGTCTAAGCCTACACTGTTTTTATAGTAGCCACCCCCTGGTTCCTTCAGGCAACTCGGCTTACCATCGGTGATCATGAAAATTTGCTTGTTACTGTTTTTGCGCCTGCGCAGTAAATCCATAGCCAAAGACAAACCAGCTACAGTATTGGTGTGATAAGGCCCTACCTCAAGGTACGGTATATCTTTTATGGCGATGGGCCAAGCATCATTGCCAAAAACCAAAATATCTAAAGTATCCTTTGGATAACGTGTCGTAATGAACTCTGCCAAGGCCATGGCTACTTTTTTAGCTGGAGTAATTCGGTCCTCCCCATAAAGTATCATGCTATGACTGATGTCGATCATCAATACGGTGCTCATTTGTGTATGATACTGGCTATCTTCCACTACCAAATCATCCTGTGACAAATTAAATGGGCCATCCGCACTCCGTATTTGGGCATTTTTAATGCTCTCGGTCATCGATATTTTTTCAATGGAATCCCCAAACTGATAAGGCTTAAATTCTCCCGTATCATCAAATCCTTGACCTGAAGCTTTGGTTTTGTGATTGCCGCTGCCCGCCTTTTTGAGTTTGCCAAAGATTTGTTTCATGGCATGCTCTCTCAAGAGTTTTTCGGTCTTTGGAGTGAGCTTCATCTCGCCATCTGTTCCAGAGCCTCCATTTTTGGGTTGGATATACGAACGCTCTAATAAATCACGCACAAAATCGTCTATTGTATAGTTTTCGTCGGTAAGAGAGTACTCTTTGTCGAGTTCGCGCAGCCAGTCTATGGCCTCATCAAAATCACCAGAAGTATGGGTAATGAGCTCTTTAAAAATTTCAAAAAGGCGCTCAAAGGGCGACTGCTCCTTTGGCACATGGCGGCTAAAGCGCAAACCCGTGGCAGAGAGATCAAATTTCATAGCGTTGTAAAGATAACTAAGAATGCCAAATTACCCAGCAGAATCCTGTGCTTTAATTCCTTAAAAAAGTATCGCTTTTATCGAATTTGATCCAAACGGTGTAGATCACAAAACCCTGAAGCAGTATCCCGAGTAAAAAGGGCATCCAATAGGCCCCGCTCAAGGTCACACCAACCCAAAAAGCATTACCCAAAGACAGGGTTAAAATACTCAGCACAGAGAGCTTTTGAATCACGTGATTTGGGATTAACTTATAAAATATGAGCCCGCCGACTATAGCCGAAAGCCCCCAGCCCAAATAATTGGTAACAGGAATGCTGTAATACACCCCAGGGTCCGCCCAGGTCCAAAAATTCATCAACACGGCCCCAGGATCGAGGATTAAATCTGTAAAAACTAAAAGCCCCGCACCTACCGCGAATTGAACCGGTCGTTTCTCAAAAATCCAATGGGCTAACGCAAAAGCCCCAATAACAAGAGGTCCCCAGCCAAATCCCACACCCCAAGGCACCAAATCAAACAGTTTATAGCCCAGCTGGGCGTTATAATTAAACGACCCGTAAGGAAAAGAAGTAACGATACTCAAGGCTTCAATGCAAGTGGCATAAAGACTTAAGACGGTAATCAGGATGAGTCCCTTTTTGAGATGGACGCGCAACAGGTCAAAATACGCAGGAAGGGCCAATAAAATCATGGGAATCATCGAGAAATAATCGTCTTTGACCCTTAAGGCATGGTAACCGATAAAGGCCATGAGCCCTGATAAAACAATCAATATTATCCCTTTGTTTCTCATAAGCGTGGATCAACCCAATAAACTGTATTTGAAAAACGTATAGATAAAAATACAGCCGCCACAAATAAAGTTTATCAGCGGAAAAGCTTTGTACACCGCGAGCATTTTTGGATTGTCGCTTTCGCTGAGGAAAAACACATACATACTGGGTCCGCAATACGCCGTTAACCCAATTAGACCCATCCATGGGGCCACATACAATCCGCAGAGTACCGCAGCAATAGCGAAATAAAACAAAGTCAATAGGCTGGCGTTTTTATGGCCGAGCCAGACCGCTGTGGTTTTGACTTTTGCACTGCGATCGGCGACAATATCGGGCAGCGCAGAAAACAAGTGCATGCCCATGGCCCAAGCCCACGCACCGAAGACCAGCGGCCAGGATAAGGTCGACAGCGGTTTAAACGCTAAATAGAGCATAACCCCCGGCAAGATGTAAAGAACATTCGAAAAGGAGTCCAAAAACAATCTAGATTTGAGCCTCAAGGGTCTTAAAGAGTAAAACGAAGACAAGAGTAGCCACAAGAGCAGCACATATTTAGCCTCGATACTCGGCAGCATCCAGCCAAATAAAAAGGAGGCCGAAAGGATCAAACCACAGATGATCAAAAGTGTTTTGTCTTGAGCACTGGCGTATAGACCTTCATAATTACCTTTTTTGGGATTCCATTGATCGGTATCCCGGTCGGCAAAATCATTCAATCCATAGAGAAAGAAATTCGCAGGCCACAAGAAAAATACCATACCCGCCCAAAATAAAACATGGCCAAAATCACTGAATTCATTAGCGGCAGTAACCATACCCACAGCCCACGGACCCGCTAAATAGGTCCAAAACCGCGGGCGACTGATATTAATGATCCAACTGAGCTGTTTCATGAATGCTTTAGGCGGTGTAAAAATTTGTGTCCTTGGCGCTCAAGGGCCTACCGTGTTTGATGCCATGAATCCGTTTGTAGACAATCTGCGCACTGATCAAACACATGGGCACCCCTATTCCAGGATTGGTATTGGCCCCCACATAATATAGATTCGACACCTTTTTAGATTTAGTTTTCGGCCTAAATAAAGCGGTCTGCGTTAGATTCTGCGCCAAACCTAAGGCTGTACCTTTAAACGCATTGTACATACTGGAGAAGTCTTGGCCTGTAAAAATACGCTCGTAAACAATGTTTTGCTCCAGATCTGGCAGGTCCATGGTCTCTCGCATATGGCTCAGGATTTTATTGCGGTAGGTGGTAATCGTCTGCTGGTCTAAGTTTAGATCAGTCGATGTAGGCACCAGAACAAAGAGGTTTTCATGACCTTCGGGGGCTACTCCAGGGTCTGTTTTGCTCGGGGCACAGACATAATACGAAGGGTTCTCTGGTAATTCTGTCTTGTCAAAAATAGCCTCAAAACTCTCTTTCCACTTATCGGTAAAATAAAGATTGTGATGCACCAAGCTGTCGTATTGCTTTTTGAGTCCGAGATAAATGATAAACCCAGACGGGGCCACGGTTCTGCTTTGCCAATAACGCTCACTGAATTGGCGATGTGGCCGATCAAGCAGATTCATCTCGGTGTGGTGGTAATCCGCATTGGAGACCACAATATCGGCCTGATAATTTTGGCCATTGGCAGCGCGAACCCCCTCGACCCGATTATCTTTAATTAATATTTTTTCTACTGGGGTATCAAAGAGAAATTTGACGCCGTTTTTTTTGGCAATATTAAATAGAGACTCAAATACCGTAGTCATCCCTCCCATAGGATAATGGACCCCCATCTCAAAATCAATATGATTCATCAGTGAGTAGACTGCTGGGGCTTTGTAGGGCGAGGTACCCAAAAATACCAAAGGATACTGAAGGATTTTTCTTAAGATCGGGTGTTTTACATAATGTGCGATGTGCTTATGAAACGACGAAATCACCGAAAATTTAGTCCAAAGAAAAATGGTCGTTCGGTCGATAAAATCAAAAACCGTATCAAAGGGCTTATAGATAAAGGTGTTTTTGGAGACATTGTATTTGGCGGCGGCCTCTTTGAGATAGAGCTCAATTTTTTTCATCACCCCGGGCTCATAAGACTCAAAAATGGCTGAATCTCGCTTTAGGTCTGAGGTCATTGAGACGGGCTCTTTTTGCTCGCCAAACCAAATCTTATATGAGGGATCCAGTCGCTCTAGGGTAAGATGATCTTTAATGTCTTCTCCGACAAGCTCATAGAAATGCTCAAAAATATCAGGCATGAGATACCACGACGGTCCCATGTCGAATTGGAACCCCTGGGCAGAGAAGACACTGCCACGCCCGCCAAAACTGCTGTTTTTCTCCAGTACAGTCACATCAAAGCCCTTCTTGGCCAATAATATAGCCGTCGAAAGCCCTCCTGCTCCTGAACCGATAATGATCACGTTTTTGCTCAAGTATAACTACTTTGATTCCAGTACAAAATTATGGCAAAAGCAGCGCCTAATGGTGAGATTACTGATTTTTTATTAAAGAATTAATGAACATCGGGTAGCAGGATTAAAGATCCTAACAGAGCTCCGCTCTGAAAATAACCCAAATAAAACGCTCAAGCAAGCTGAGCTACGCGACCCCTTGAAGACATAGTAATTTATGCTCATCAAATAGTGGCAGCAAAAGTAACTATAAATATGGAAAGTTAAAGACTATGATTTATCTCAAAAATTGGAGCTTTTTCCTTCCACCGTAATCCATAAGTTATTGGTTTTTTACACTCCTTCAAAATAAAAAACAAAGTGGAATATTTCCATTTTATTAAAAAACCTTGCAGAATAAAAAAAGGGCTACAAACTTAAAATTGTCTGTAACCCTCTTAAATAAAAATGTGATCGCGACAGGATTCGAACCTGTGACCGTCTGCTTAGAAGGCAGATGCTCTATCCAGCTGAGCTACGCGACCAGTAGCTGTAAAACAAAAGCCCCATGTTTTTTTAGAAAGGACTCCTTTCTAAAACCCATAGAGCTCCATTTAATGTCGGGGTGGCAGGATTCGAACCTGCGACCTCCTGCTCCCAAAGCAGGCGCGATGACCGGGCTACGCTACACCCCGTAAAATTAGTTTATAATTTCACAGTTACATTGCGGAGAGACAGGGATTCGAACCCTGGCAACGGTTTCCCGTTGACAGATTAGCAATCTGCTCCATTACCACTCTGGCACCTCTCCTGTCTATGATTAAGAACGTACATTTTTCAATGCGGTTGCAAATGTAATTTTATAAACCCAATATCACAAAATTTAAAGAGCGTTTTTTTAGATTTTTTCTAGAATCATTTTACTCAGGATATGCGACCCTAAGGTGATACATATTGTTGAGTTTCTTTTTCAAAACCTTCTTGATTAATTCGATTTCTCTTAACGTAATGTGCGCGTTATTGAACTGACCTTGATCCATTTGCATCCCAACTATAGACTCTACAAAATCGTTGATTTTAGCAGAAGTGGGCTCCTTAAGGCTTTTGCTGGCGGCCTCCACACTATCGGCCATCATTAGTATCGCTGTCTCTTTCGAAAAGGGCTTAGGGCCTGGATAGCGAAAATCTGACTCTAAAGCACCTGTATTGAGGTCCATTTGCTTTTTATAAAAGTAATAAACCAAATTAGTGCCATGATGGGTCCTGATAAAATCAATAATGCGGTCTGGTAGATTATTTTTACGCGCAATCTCTATTCCTCTAATCACATGATTGATCACAATTGTAGCGCTCTCAATGGGCTCGAGTTCTTCAAGTGTGTTTATTGAATTGACCTGATTCTCAGTAAAATTGGTTGGATTACTCATTTTACCAATATCGTGGTACAAAGCTCCTACCCGCACCAACATACTATTAGCCCCTATTTCGTTCGCCGCTGCTTCGGCCAAGTTGGCCACATTGAGTGAGTGATGAAACGTCCCAGGTGCTTTGTCCGAAAGTTCCTTGAGTAAAGGCGTATTGGTATTGCTCAGTTCCAGCAAGGATACTTCCGAAACCAAGCCAAAAACTTTTTCGTAAGCATAGATCAGTGGAAAAGCAAACAAGGTGATCAGGCCACAAATTATGAAGTAAACGAAGTTTTCCAGAGGTATGCGCTCCAATGACCCTTCCTGTACAATGAAAAAAGCCAAATAACCAACGATGTAAATCGCTGTAATTTGCCCGACCGATATGAAAAGGTTAGCCCGCTTAGAGAGCTCCGAAACAGTCAATATGGTCACAATACCCGCAATAACTTGCAAAAACATGAATTCAAAACTGTTGGGCACAATAAAGCCCAGCAATAAAATCGTCAGCACATGCACAAATAGCCCAAGGCGCGCGTCAAAAAAACTTTTTAAAATAATGGGTAACGTGCACAGTGGGATCAAATAGATAAAGGAAGAGTCGTATTTAACCACTATAGTCGTGACAAAAACCATCAAAAGAATATTGATGAAAATGAAACTCACTTTAGTATTGTTTTCAAAAATTTCCTTTCGGTATTTCTGCAAAAACAAGAACAACATCATAAAGACTAAAGAAACCAAAAGTGCATAACCAAATATCAGCCAATAATAATTGCTTTGACTCCAAACTTGACTCTGAAACTGGTCCTTAAGAGAAGCCAGTCTTTGGTACTTATCACCCTCTACCACTTCACCTTTGGCAATGACCCTCGCCCCTTTCTCAACCATCCCATTGTTGGGATTGATTTCCTTTAAGGCCTGTTCAATAGAAGCGTCCGTTAAGGTAGAATTGTAGGTAATGTTGTCTTGAACCACGGTATTGATGATGCGGCGAAAGACTCCGTTCATCTCGCTCATATTCTTAGTGGCCTTATCGACTAATCCATTGAGCTCTTCGCGCTCGATCAAACGAGAATAGACCGTTTCACGCACTTGGTTATCGGTCTTGAGGTAAACCATTTGTTCTGGCAAGTAATCATCTCCACTAGCAGTAAGCACACCGGTCTTATAGATTTGATTGACCAAATTAAGACCCCGCTCTTTAGCTTTGTTTATGGGAGTGCGCCAAGTACTGTCTTGATAGCTCAAATCCAACAACGCGCTAAAATCCTTCAGAGCATCCAGAGGCACATCACTATCGACATCAAAATAAGGCACTGCATTACGCCTAATTTGCTCTCGTTCTTGATCCAATCCATCCTTGTCCTTTTTGAGGGTGAAGTTAAAGGGGGCGTATAGATTTTCATACTGCCAAGGCTTGCCTTTCTGAAATTGATATTTGAATTGACCGCCCTTTGGCAGCATATAGATCACCAAAACAATAGCCGCTCCAAACAAAAAAAGTTTGTATATATTGGATTGATTTCGGGTCAAAAAAATAAAAATCTGCTTCATAAAAACTTGATGGTTGGGTAAAGGTAGTCATTCAGCGTCATATATCATATCAGGGTTTTTACCCAATCTATAATCTCATTTATAATGCTTATTTTAGCCTGAACTAAACACTTAATCAATGAGTCATCATAAGGTTGTTATTGTCTCTGCTGTCAGGACCCCAATTGGCAGTTTTATGGGAGGTCTTTCAACGCTCTCTGCACCAGAATTAGGCACAATCGCCATAAAAGGCGCTTTGGCTAAAATCAATTTAGACCCCAATTTAGTTTCAGAAGTATTGATGGGTCATGTTGTGCAGTCTGGAGCTGGCCAAGCACCTGCCAGACAAGCGGCGCTTCACGCAGGCATACCCAACACAGTTCCTTGTACAACAGTCAATAAGGTCTGTGCTTCAGGAATGAAAGCTGTGATGCAAGCGGCCCAAGCGATCGCCCTGGGTGATGCTGATATAGTCGTTGCTGGTGGCATGGAAAGCATGAGCAACATTCCCCACTATGTTTCAATGCGCCAAGGCACCAAGTTTGGCCCTGCAACAATGATTGATGGGCTGCAAAAAGACGGCTTAGTAGATGCCTATGATCAGCATGCCATGGGCATATTTGCGGACAGCTGTGCCAATGAATATCAATTTTCACGTGAAGACCAAGATGCCTTTGCCATTAATTCGTATCAGCGCTCAGCTGCCGCTTGGGCAGAGGGTAAATTTGACAACGAAGTGGTTCCGGTTTCAGTGCCTCAAAGACGTGGTGAGCCAGTGATGGTTGATAAAGATGAAGAATTTCAAAATGTCCGGATGGACAAAATCCCAACATTGCGTCCTGCTTTTAGCAAAGAAGGTACCGTGACAGCGGCCAACGCCTCAACGATCAATGACGGTGCTGGTGCTATGGTTCTGATGTCAGAAACTAAAGCTCATGAATTAGGAATCAAGCCACTAGCGTACATCAAGAGCTATGCAGATGCTGCTCAAGAACCAAAGTGGTTCACAACAGCACCCGCAAAAGCGCTTCCACTTGCCTTGAGCAAGGCAAATTTGAGTCTTGATGATGTCAACTATTTTGAGTTTAACGAAGCTTTTTCAGTGGTCGGCTTGGCCAATATGAAAATACTTAATCTCCCCATTGAAAAAGTAAACATTAATGGAGGAGCGGTTTCATTGGGCCATCCACTAGGATGCAGTGGGGTCAGGATATTGATCACACTGGTCAATGTATTGCAGCAACAGAATGGCCGATATGGTGCTGCAGCCATTTGCAACGGCGGCGGCGGAGCCTCTGCCATGGTCATCGAACGGGCTTAAACGGGTTAAATGAGCTAAATGAAGTACGGAATTTGCATATTGAGTATTGTCCCATTACGGGCAGAGCCTTCAGATAAGAGCGAGCTGGTTTCTCAAGTACTTTATGGCGAAATTTTCAAGATCGTTGATCAGCGTAAGAAATGGGTCAAAATACGTCAAGACTTTGATGGTTATTCGGGCTGGATAGACCGCAAACAATTCACCGAAATTAGCGAACAAAATTTTAAAACTGCACGACAGTCGCAACCCGCTTATGTCGCAGATCTGGTCGATTTTGTCAGCCAGCAGGACGGTGGCCTGCGCTCAGTAGTTATGGGCAGTGCTGTGCAGAATGTTAGCCTTTTAGAACACCAATTCGAAGGCAACAGCACCCCTGCATCATTCGATTCTAGGCAAAGACTTATTGAAACAGCATTGCTCTACATCAACACCCCATATCTTTGGGGCGGCAGAACACCCTTTGGAATTGATTGTAGTGGTTTTACCCAACTCGTCTATCGCCTCAATCAAGTAGTCCTGCCGCGGGATGCTAAAGATCAAGCACGGCTGGGCGAAGTCCTGAGCTTTATAGAAGAAAGCACACCAGGTGATTTGGCGTTTTTTGATAATGCTGAAGGACACATTACCCATGTCGGCATCATCATGGAAGACCATTATATCATTCACGCCCATGGACATGTGCGCATCGATCGTCTAGACCAGACCGGTATCTTTAATACCGAAACCAAAACCCACAGCCACAAACTGCGCGTGATCAAGAAAATCATTCAATAAAAAAGGCGCCATTATGGCGCCTTTTTTATTCACTAAGCAAATGAAATCAAATTAGTTAGCAGTCTTGGCCTCTACTTTAGCTTTAGCTGCTTTATACTCTGTATTCATGCCTAATTGACTGTAAAGGTTCATGAGTGTTCTCAAAACTTCAACATTATCCGGAACAGTCACTGAGGCTGATTCTAAATAAGGCAAGGCCTCTTGATACATCCCACGGCGCACCTCTTTAAGCTCATCATATCGCAAGTTATCTGCGCGTGAGGTTCCGAGATTATTCATTTCTTCAACAATAGCACCTTCACCCTGAAGAATGATAGAAGCCATATTGATTTGCGCATAAGCATACTTTGGGTCCAACTCTAAAGCCTTTGAATAGTAGATTTTGGCATCATCAATATTGCCTAAAGTCATGGCGCTCACCCCTAGGTTATAATAAAGCTCAGGATTATTAGGATCAGTTTCGATCACCTCCTGCATGACAGTATTGTACTTTGCCAAATCTCCCATTTTATATGCCAAATCTGCTTCAGAACGCATTAAATTAGTATCTCCAGGATTAGCTGCACGAGCACGTGCCATTAAGGCAACAGCTTGATCATCCATACCCTTATTGATATAGATTAACGTGACCTTTTGAAGCAAATCGGATTCTACAGAGGCTGTTTTGCTGTCAGATGCATTGTCGTAAAGACCAAAGCGCACCGCAGTATCTCGCTCTTCCTTAGAACCAAATAGCACTGCCTCTCCAGTATCTTTACTTGTCGCATAATACTCTTGTTGCACACCAGTATACCCTAGATCCAAGAGCTGTGTATAATAGGTCAATGCTTGATCAAAAAATCCGCCGTTGGTCAAGTTTCCTGCCGCATAATACAAGAAGGAGGTGTCTGCTGGGCTCAGTTTGTAGCCGTCAGCCAATAATTGAGCAGCCTTCTGATAATCCTGCACATTTTGCGCCTCAATGGCTTTATTCACAAAAACTTCCTTTACAGTGCCAACGATTCTGTTGTATCGCTCCTGGTCGTCATTATCTAACACTCTGTCCTTTAGTGTCGATAAGGAACGTACGGCCATATTGAGTTTATTGTCAGGGACAGATTCTCCTGCAGCCAATAATGCCTCTGACTTGGCCAAGTAAAATTGATTGACCAATCCGGCGTCAGCACCGCCCAAAAGCGGCTCTGCTTGGTTCAAAAACACCAGGGCCTCAGAATACTTGCTCCCGGACAAAGCTTTTTCGGCTTTTTTAATCTCCTTTTTTTGCCCAAAGGCCACTGTCGTAAGTGCTAGGGCACCGATAACTATGTATTTATTCATCATTTTAAACTTAATTGTTCTTCGTTTTTATTGATTTATTATTCATTACTATTTTCCGTAACATCCCCTTGTGGTGCATCGGCTTGTTGTTGATCTGCTGCTTCAACATCTACGACATCCTCATCGTGCATGACCTTGGCCACAGCAGCTATTGAATCATCTTCACGCACCTTGATCAAACGCACGCCCTGAGTCGCGCGACCCATCACACGAAGATCCTCTACTGCCATTCTTATGGCGATACCAGACTTGTTGATGATCATCAAATCATCGAGGTCCGTAACATTTTTGATGGCGACCAGATTACCCGTTTTTTCAGTAATATTAATGGTCTTGACACCTTTTCCGCCGCGATTAGTGATCCTGTAGTCTTCAATACTGGAACGTTTTCCGTAGCCATTTTCAGTAACAACCAAAATATCCGACTCCGCATCATCTACAGCAATCATGCCAATGACCTCGTCCTTATCATGACCAAGTGTGATGCCGCGGACACCAGAGGCGCCACGACCCATAGGACGTGTTTTTTCTTCTTCAAATCGAATGGCCTTACCAGAACGCACTGCTAACATCACTTGGCTATCGCCTGTAGTGAGTTTTACTTCAAGCAACTCGTCATCTTCCTTAATGGTAATGGCATTGATGCCATTGGTTCGTGGCCGAGAATATTGCTCTAAAGAAGTTTTTTTCACTTGACCTTGTTTGGTGGCCATAATGACATAATGACTATTGATATAATCCTCATCCTTAAGGTCTTGAGTGCAAATAAACGCCTTGACTTTGTCGTCTTGCTCAATATTGATCAAGTTTTGTATCGCACGACCCTTGGAGGTTTTACTTCCTTCTGGTATTTCAAAAACCCGCATCCAAAAACATTTGCCTTTTTGAGTAAAAAACAACATGTATTGGTGATTCGTCCCGACAAATAGATGTTCTAAAAAGTCTTCATTCCTTGTCGAAGAAGCCTTCTGTCCCACTCCGCCGCGGTTCTGTGTTTTATATTCTGTCAAAGGGGTGCGTTTGATATAACCCGCATGACTTATAGTGATGACAACCTGTTCATCCGGGATCAAGTCCGTTATACTGACGTCACCACCCGCATATTCAATTTGTGAACGGCGCGAATCACCATACTTTTCTTTTATTTCGGCAAGCTCATCCTTGATGATCGCCATGCGACGGTCTTTCTTGTCCAGAATATCTTTATAATCCTCGATGGTCTTCATCAAGTCATCATATTCACTGCGCAACTTGTCTTGCTCTAATCCTGTAAGCTGGCGCAAACGCATCTCAACAATCGCCTTGGCCTGAATATCAGAGAGCTTAAAACGATCGATCAGCCGGGCCTTTGCTTCATCTGCATTGGCAGAAGAGCGGATAAGCGCGATGACCTCGTCTATGTGGTCCGAAGCAATAATGAGCCCCTCGAGTATGTGTGCCCGTTCTTCAGCTTTGCGCAAGAGGAATTGCGTGCGTCGCGTCACCACTTCATGACGGTGTTCCACAAAATAATGAATCAACTCCTTGACGTTCAATAACTGTGGACGCCCCTTGACTAACGCTATATTGTTGACACTGAAACTAGATTGAAGTGCTGTGTATTTGAACAACATATTCAATACAATGTTCGGGACGGCGTCGCGCTTCAAGATATAAACAATACGCATCCCGTCTCGATCGGACTCGTCTCGAATATTACTGATGCCTTCAATTTTCTTTTCGTTGACCAGATCAGCAGTCTTCTTAATCATGTCGGCCTTATTGACTTGGTATGGAATCTCTGAAACGACAATACACTCACGGCCGTCGACCTCTTCAAACATGGCCTTACCGCGCATTACAATGCGCCCACGCCCTGTCATAAAGGCATCCTTTACCCCTTCATAGCCATAGATCACACCACCTGTTGGAAAGTCAGGTGCCTTGATGTGCGTGATCAATTCCTCTATGTCAATGTCATTGTTGTTGATGTACGCGACGGTTCCGTCAATGACTTCCGACAGATTATGCGGCGGCATATTAGTGGCCATAACTACAGCAATTCCCGAAGCACCATTAATGAGCAGACCAGGCACCTTGGTAGGCAGCACTGTTGGTTCGTATAACGTATCGTCAAAATTGAGCTTAAGATCTACAGTCTCCTTGTCAATATCTGCAAGCATGTCGTCAGATATTTTTTGCATGCGCGCTTCTGTATATCGCATAGCGGCAGGACTATCTCCGTCGATTGAACCAAAGTTACCTTGACCATCGACCAACATATAGCGCAAACTCCATTCTTGAGCCATTCGCACCATCGCATCGTATACAGAAGTGTCGCCATGCGGGTGGTATTTTCCAAGCACCTCACCGACAATACGCGCTGATTTCTTGTGGGCAGTATTGGCCCGAACCCCCAGTTCGTGCATCCCAAATAACACCCTACGGTGCACAGGTTTCATTCCGTCGCGCACATCTGGAAGAGCACGTGACACAATGACCGACATCGAGTAATCGATGTAGGCCGACTTCATTTCATCCTCAATATTGATTGGGATCAACTTTTCGCCTTCAGCCATAACTATTTACAGTAATTTTAATGATACAAACTAATGACACAATATACGTCAATTTCTCAGCCTTTACAGGCCTTTAAGCCCACATTATTCGCTTATTTATTAACAAAAAATAAAGGCTTTTCAGTTGATAACTAAACCGCTTTAGATTTTGATATTTAGGATAATTTTCATCCATTTACTCAATAAGTACAAGTCTGGCATTTATTTTGCGATGATTGACACTAATAACCCCTTCTGTTGCGCATGTTGCGCGGCAAAAAAATAATCCTATGGAAGATAATTTTTCACCAAGAGTAAAAGACGTCATTGCCTTCAGTAAAGAGGAAGCACTTCGTCTTGGCCACGATTTTATTGGCACAGAGCATCTTATGTTAGGCCTTTTGCGCGACGGAAATGGTAAAGCCATCAGTATATTAAACGCTCTTGATGTGGATTTGAATCATTTGCGCAGAAAAGTTGAGATTCTGAGTCCAGCCAATGCCGAAGGTACCCTTGCGCCACAAGACAAAAAAAACCTGCACTTGACGCGACAGGCAGAGCGTGCGCTCAAAACAACCTTCCTGGAGGCAAAATTATTCCAAAGCAGCGCCATCAATACGGCTCATTTACTGCTTTGTATTTTGCGTAATGAAAACGATCCTACCACAAAACTGCTGCACAAAATGAATGTTGATTACGATGGTGTCAAGGAAGAGTTCAAAGAAATGCTTGTCAAAGATGACGACTATGCAGAGCCAAAAGGCCAGGCGTTCTCAGATTCTGAAGAAGCGACACCGAATCAAGATTCAGATCAATTATTCACTTCGGCTGGAAATAACAAAGGCCAGAAGAAGTCGAAAACCCCTGTCCTGGATAATTTTGGACGCGATTTAACAGCGCTTGCCGAGGAAGGCAAACTTGACCCTGTTGTGGGTAGAGAAAATGAAATACAGCGCGTCTCTCAGATTTTGAGCCGTCGTAAGAAAAACAACCCGCTCCTCATTGGGGAACCCGGGGTGGGCAAATCTGCCATTGCAGAAGGATTAGCACTGAGGATCATCCAACACAAAGTATCCAGAATTTTATACGACAAGCGTGTGGTCACTCTCGACTTAGCGAGTCTTGTCGCGGGCACGAAATACCGTGGCCAATTTGAAGAGCGCATGAAAGCGGTCATGAACGAATTAGAAAAGAACGACGACATTATTTTGTTCATCGATGAAATACATACCATTGTTGGGGCTGGAGGTGCCGCTGGCTCCTTAGATGCTTCGAATATGTTCAAACCAGCACTAGCAAGAGGCGAAATCCAATGCATTGGCGCCACAACATTAGACGAGTACCGTCAATACATCGAAAAAGACGGTGCCTTAGAGCGGCGTTTTCAAAAAGTTCTGGTAGAACCAACAACGGTTGAGGAAACCATTGAAATTCTTCAAAACATTCGCGACAAATATGAAGCCCACCACAATGTGAGCTATACCGATGAAGCGCTACTGGCTTGTGTCAAGTTGACCAACCGATACATGAGCGAAAGATTCTTGCCAGACAAAGCTATTGACGCACTAGACGAAGCGGGTTCGCGCGTACACATTACTAATATCCACGTTCCAGAGAAGATCCTTGAAATTGAGGCCAAACTTGACGAAGTGAGAGCCATGAAAAATTCTGTCGTGAAAAAACAGAAATACGAAGAAGCTGCCAAACTTCGTGACGATGAAAAAACACTAGAGAAGGATTTGAGTAGTGCGCAAGAAGCTTGGGAAGCAGAATCAAAGTTACACCGTGAAAAAGTGACAGAAGATGATGTGGCACAGGTCATTGCCATGATGACTGGTGTTCCAGTGCGGCGCATCAACCAAAACGAAAGCAACAAACTTGCCGCGCTACCCGACCGCATTAAAGGCAAGGTGATCGGTCAAGACGAAGCGGTGTCTAAAGTTGTGAAGGCCATCCAACGTAATCGTGCGGGACTAAAGGACCCTAATAAACCTATTGGCTCGTTTATATTTCTGGGGCAGACAGGTGTAGGCAAGACGCAACTTGCCAAAGTTTTGGCCAGAGAATTATTCGACAGCGAAACAGCATTAGTGCGCATCGATATGAGTGAGTACATGGAAAAATTCGCCATATCACGTCTTATTGGTGCACCTCCGGGCTATGTCGGTTATGAAGAAGGTGGCCAACTCACAGAAAAAATCAGACGCAAGCCTTACGCAGTGCTCTTGCTGGACGAAATTGAAAAGGCGCATCCTGATGTGTTCAATATGTTGCTTCAAGTACTTGACGACGGATTCATCACTGATAGTTTAGGGCGCAAAATTGATTTTAGAAATACGATCATCATCATGACCTCTAATATTGGTTCGCGCACACTCAAAGACTTCGGTCAAGGAGTAGGTTTTGGCACTGCAGCAAAAGCGTTGCAGGCAGACGACAATGCCAAAAGCATCATTGAAAATGCATTAAAGAAGGCTTTTGCTCCAGAATTCTTGAACCGAATTGATGATGTGTTGTTTTTCAATGCTTTAGAGCTAGAAGACATCCATAAGATCATTGATATCGAGCTCGAGAAATTACTTTTACGCATCAAGAGCTTGGGCTATTCCCTTGAACTTACCGCAAAAGCCAAAGACTATATCGCAGACAAAGGGTTTGACAAAAAGTATGGTGCGCGACCGCTCAATCGAGCGCTCCAGAAATATGTCGAAGATGCCCTGGCCGAAGAAATCATCAATGCCAAGTTAAAAGAGGGCGATGAACTCTTAATGGATTTAGACGTTGACAATGATACCCTAAAAGTCACGGTGAAATCAGTAAAAAAGAAAAAGAAGGAGTCCTAAGACCCTGCTTCATGATTTTTCTACTGATGATTTATGGGCTCATGAATTTTAATGCGGCCCATTGACCGTCCTTATTACGGCCATTGACAAAATAAAGGCCTGAAGACAAAGCACCCAACGCCCAGTCGAGCGACTGGAGATTATTGATTGCTCTATTTTCAATGACCCGACCCCTGAAATCTGTGAGCAATAACCTTGTCATGTCTTGAACATTTTTCAACGACAAGACCCCTAAAGATTTGTTGTAAACACCCATAAACTTTGGCTTAATGCTCAACTCCGGCTGCGCCAACAATGGCGCACAACTGCTGATAGAATCTAAATTTGTGTAGAATGGTATTCCATTTTTGAAAAAACAACTTAAGGCACCAACTTGATTGATGTCCGGAAATCCACTTGGGGCATTGATCAGTGACAAAGAACCAACCCCTTCAATCCACACACAAGTATTGTTGCTGTTTTGATTAGAAGGGCTAGGACTCATATAAAAATGTCGGTATTCATTGCCGTTCACTAGAGGTCTCGAAATGATACTGTCCACAATAAAGTAGCCTGCATTTTGAGGAAATGGTGTGATCGGGTTGCTCATTTCAATGGAGTCGCCTACAGACATCGAAAAGTCATAAAGTAGATATTCCTGAGAGGTTCCATCGACCTCTGTTTTTCTCAAAAATACACGTCGGGCACTTTGATCCTCACGCAATAAAAACGATCTTGAAATGTAATGAAAGCCATCCAAAACCTTATAGAAAGTATCATTCACAATTGTATCTCCGTTAGTGAAATACGTATCGGTCAAACAGCCGAAATAACAATTGGTGAAATGCCATTCATTGAATCCATTAAGCAAAGGTTCATATTGCTGACTGTAAGCATTGATGGGTCTAAAGAAACCCACAAAAAGTAAGGCTATTAGGACAATACGCTGCCATGTCACGTGTCTAAAACAACTCATCAGGATCAATATTGAGGTGTTCAAGAAAGTCAATAGCCTGCTGAATATCGGTGCTGAAAATACGGTCTTGATCTACTAATGGCACGTCTTCCCGAAAAGCCCTGAGCACAGATGTTAAAAAGTCCGATGTCGCATGATTATTTCTAAAAGACATCGCCTGTGATGCATTGATCAATTCAATAGCCAATATGGTCGTGACATTGTTCAAAATTTGATCACATTTGGTGGCGGCATTTGCCCCCATACTCACATGGTCTTCTTGACCATTGGAAGACACAATGGAGTCCACTGAGGCCGGTGTGGCCAATTGCTTGTTTTGACTCACAATACTTGCTGCGGTATATTGCAAAATCATCAGGCCACTGTTAAGACCTGGGTTTTGCACCAAGAACGCAGGAAGCCCTCTTGTCCCGCTAATCAATTGATAGGTACGGCGTTCAGATATACTCCCCAATTCTGCCATGGCAATTGCCATAAAATCCAAACCAAAGGCCAGTGGCTGTCCATGAAAATTTCCACCAGAAATGATTTTATCTGCCGCGCCAAATACTAATGGGTTATCGGTTACAGAGTTGATCTCGGTATGGAAGGTATTGTGCACAAACGATATGGTATCTTTTGTTGCCCCATGCACCTGAGGAACACATCGAAAGGAGTATGGGTCTTGTACCTTTTTGTTGGGCTCGAGCGCCATTTGACTGTCCGCAATAAAAGCTGTAATCCGCTCTGCTGTCTTGATTTGCCCTGCATGAGGACGGACCAAATGAATCATCGCATCCAAAGCACTGTTGTTGCAATTAAAGGCCTCCATTGAGAGCGCCGCAATCATGTCTGACAAATACATCAAACGATAGCTCTTGATCAAGGCATTTACGCCATAAGCACTCATGAACTGAGTACCATTAAGTAATGCCAATCCTTCCTTAGCCGCCAACGTAATGGGCATCCAATCGTAATTTTTTAAAACTATTTCGGCGGCTAAAGGTCCTTTTGGGCCATGAAAATATCCTTTACCCAGAAGCGGCAATGACAAATGCGCCAGTGGCGCTAAATCTCCCGAAGCCCCCAAACTGCCTTGCTGGTAAACGATAGGCATGAGATCGTGATTATAAAAATCAATCAATCGCTGGACGGTTTGAAGGTGTACGCCGCTGTAACCATAACTCAGCGACTGAATTTTGAGCAACAGCATGATCTTGACGATATCCGGAGGAACAGTAGGCCCTGTCCCACAGGCATGAGATACAACAATATTTTCTTGCAACTGAGCCAAGTCTTTTGCAGAAATCGAAGTGTCGCACAACGAACCAAATCCAGTATTGATGCCATAGATTGGCTTCTTTGCCGATGCAAGTTTATCATGCAGATAGGCATAAGAGTGCTCTATGGCGTCAATCGCCTCAGGACTCAGAGCCAGCGGACTCTGTTGTTCCAAAATGCGATAAACAGTGGCTATTTTTAATGGCGCAGTGCTGATATAATGAAGCTCATTCATGAGGTCGAATTTAAGCATAAATATGCAAAGAATAAATCAGTTGCATCAAAATAACTCAGAGGTATATTGCTCTTGGCTGCACCCATTTTATTTAAGGTGCCTACACTCTTTTGCTGTAGATGTGTCCTACTCAAGAATTGTTGATAACATCACTCCTGCTGTCCCATCGACTAGGTCGATTTTATTAAATTTGTAAGACTAAAAATCCACATTATGAAACAAACTGCGCTAACAAAATTACACGAAGCTCTCGGGGCCAAAATTGTGCCATTTGCAGGCTACCTCATGCCCGTATCTTACGAGGGCGTTAACGCGGAGCACGAAACTGTGCGCGGCGGCGTGGGTGTTTTTGACGTGTCACATATGGGCGAGTTTTTTATTGAAGGCCCGCAAGCCTTGGACTTGATTCAATCAATCTGTAGTAATGACGCCTCTGTAATGGCAGATGGTCAAGCACAATATAGCTGCATGCCCAATGCCGACAATGGAATTGTCGATGATTTGATCATTTACAGATTTAACCAAGAGCGCTATATGCTGGTGGTCAACGCGTCCAATATTCAAAAAGACTGGGATTGGATTGAACAACACAACACTATGGGCGCCCTGATGACCAACCGTTCTGACGATTACTCTTTATTGGCGGTTCAGGGACCAAAAGCCATCGATGTTTTACAACAATTAACGGCTCTTGATTTATCTGCTTTAAAGTTTTACACCTTTACCCAGGGTACGGTAGCAGAGTTGAATGACGTCATTGTTAGTGCGACTGGGTATACCGGTAGTGGTGGTTTTGAAGTCTACTGCAAAAATGATCAAGCTCAGGCGTTGTGGACCGCCTTATTTGAAGCCGGACAACCCAGCCAAATAAAACCCATCGGCCTTGCGGCAAGGGATACACTCAGACTCGAAATGGGTTATTGCTTGTACGGTAATGACATCGACGACCAAACCTCGCCAATTGAAGCTGGATTGGGGTGGATCACCAAGTTCAACAAAGCGTTTACCAACCATGAAGCGCTCGCAAACCAAAAACTCTTGGGGCCTCAACGAAAATTGGTCGCCTTCGAATTGAAAGATCGTGGTATTCCACGTCAAGGCTACCGCATATTAGATGCGCAAGCCAATCCTATTGGACAGGTCACCAGTGGCACCATGTCTCCTTCTTTAGGCAAAGGCATAGGACTGGGCTACGTCACCAGTGCCAACAAGGATTTGGGGACGAGAATTTTTATAGAAATTCGTCAAAAATCCGTAGCTGCAGAGATTGTTCGTTTGCCTTTTTATAAAAAAGCATAGCGCATGCCAGGGCACACCACCACTCCAAAAATTTTGATCCTTGGGGGAAGTGGGTTTATTGGACATGCGCTCTACAAGGAGTTGCAGTCATTTTTTCAAGTATATGGGACACACACAGGCGCCTCTGAATTGTTTCAGAAAAATCAAGCGTTTGTCCGTTACGACTGCAATCAAGACGATTTGCAGGAAGTTTTGGATTTGACCAAGCCTGATTTAATTATTGTTGCACACCGCAGCAATGTGGCAAAAGGGGTGCGGGACCTGAAGATACTGACCGAATATTGTCAAGAAAACAGTGCTTTTTTGATGTTCTTGTCGCACGTTATGGTCTTCGACGCAGTAAAGAAATTCCCGTCATATACCCAAGATCGTCCCCAAAGTGAATCACAAATTGGGCGCTACTTCATGACCCTAGAAAGAATCGTTCAAGCGCTGCCGAGCCACCTCTATTGCATCGTTAGATTGTCAATGGTTTTGGGCTTCAATAGCCCCCTAATGGAATTGATCAAAAAAAGTATCGCCTCAAAAACACCGATAGAAGTTTTTCCAAATTTGATAGTTAGTGCCACCTCAATAAATTTAGTGGTTCGCCACATGCACTACTTGATCAACAAAAAAGCCATAGGGATTTACCATATTGCCAGTCAGGACGTGATGCACCACAGTGATTTGATTCAGGAAATCTGTCAGAAGCTCGCGATCCAAAATCCTTTGATCAAAAACGTATACCACTCTAATGATGACCAATACCTGGCCTTATTGAGTCGAGGCAACCAATGGCCAGATTTTCTTGACTTTACCCTCGATCAGGTGCTCGACACCTGCACCCTGAGTCATATCGACACACCAAAGTCAATGTTACAAATAGGGCTTAATTAGTGTCCTTTTATGGTCAAATATTGAAGTCAACTATTTTTTAGACGCACTGGAATTTATATTTTTGTTAAAACATTAAGAATATGGGTAGAGCCTTCGAATTTAGGAAAGCGCGAAAAATGAAACGATGGTCAGCAATGAGCAAGGCCTTCACGCGCATTGGCAAAGACATTGTCATGGCGGTCAAAGAAGGAGGTCCTGATCCAGACAGCAACGCGCGGTTACGAGCAGTCATTCAGAATGCCAAATCGGTCAACATGCCCAAGGACAATGTTGAACGTGCCATTAAACGTGCGTCAGACAAGAGTTTAGGAGATTTCAAAGAGGTCGTTTTTGAAGGTTACGCCCCTCACGGCATTGCCATTCTAATAGAAACAGCAACGGACAACAACACCAGAACTGTGGCCAATGTCCGGTCTTATTTTAATAAATGTGATGGCAGTTTAGGCACTTCTGGATCAGTTGTTTTTATGTTTGATCATGTCTGTAACTTCCGGATCAACCGTGGTGATATGGATCTAGAAGAACTTGAGCTAGAACTTATTGACTTCGGTGTTGAAGAAATTTTTGAAGATGAAGACGGCTGTTTGATCTATGCGCCCTTCGAGAGTTTTGGCGCAATTCAATCTTATCTAGAAAATCACACACTAGAAATTCTGTCCTCCGGATTTGAGCGCATCCCTCAAGTGACCAAAGCGCTGACACCAGAACAAGTGGCAGACGTCGAAAAATTACTTGAAAAAATAGAAGACGATGACGACGTGCAAAACGTCTATCACACTATGGATGAAACAACAGACTAGTCTTCATGCTCCCATGAATACTCAGGTATTTTCCCGTTTGCGCCTTTAAAAAATGATTGGATTTTTGGCAGATCCTCATCAATTTTTCCTGAGACAGCCATAGGCGGACCAATACGGATACATTTTTGACGGTAAAACAAGGCGATCGGTAACACAGGTACATTTGCCTCCATTGCAATATAATAAAAGCCTGTGCGCCAATCTTTGACTTTCTTTCGGGTACCTTCTGGCGATAGCGCCAATCTGAACACCTTTTCCCCTCGAAACAATTGCGCTATAGCCGCAACCTTATTCTGCCCCCCGGTGCGGTCTAATGGCCTGCCTCCTGTCCAGCGGAAATAATACTTAAAGGGCCAAATAAACAATTCCTTTTTACCCAAATAATTAATGTGTAACCCAAGGATACTGCGGATCAGTAGTCCTAAAATAAAATCAAAGGAACTTGTGTGGGGCACAACTATAATCACGGCGTGCTTGACTTTAGGATTAATTGTGCCCTCAATGGACCATCCCATGATTTTAAAAAATAAAATTTTAGCTAAAAATTTGATCACGTGTTACATCTTTTGATACAAAGACTTTAAGACCCCTGCATTGATCTGCTGCTCCCAGTCTGGACCTAATGCATTTTCCCATAGTGGAGACAAACTCAGTGCAATAGCCACCATCGTGTCCATTTGTTCTGGCGTCAAATCGCGACAAATCCCTTGAGGAAGACTAATGCCATGCTGTTGGATCATTTGTTTGAATAAAGCCACGTCCTTGGCATAATACGCTTCAAGATGCTGGAAAACAATACAATTGCCGACACCGTGCTTGACGCCCAAGACGTAGGAGAGGCCATAACTCATGGCATGAGCCACGCCAACTTGAGAATAGGCAATGCTCATACCTCCATGCCAGGACGCCATCATTAATTTTTCTTGTGCCGTTTCTGCCGATACTTTTGGATCCAAGAAAATCTCTAAACAAAGGTCGTAGGCCTTTTCTCCATAACTCTTACTGAATTCATTCAAAAAGGTGCCATTGAGGGATTCTACACAATGGATAAAGCAATCCATTCCCGTGTAAAACCACTGATTCTTGGGCACGCCATCAGTAAGTTCAGGGTCCAAAACCACCTGGTCAAATGGAGTGAAATCACTATTGATCCCTAGCTTTTTTTCTGGACCAGTGAGCACAGTGGTGCGCGACACCTCTGCCCCAGTTCCAGAAATCGTTGGAATACCCACATGGTAGACGGCCTTATTTTTCACCAAGTCCCACCCTTGGTATTCACTGGCTTGCCCCTTGTTGGTCAACATTATAGAGACGGCTTTGGCCAAATCAAGAATTGAACCGCCGCCGATACCAATGATCCCTGATGGGCGATAGGTAAACTCTGTTTTAATACTTTTCACCAAAACATCAACCTGTTCCGTCTTGGGCTCCTCGAATGCTGATATGAATAAAAGCTTATCATTGAATCGCAAAGGAATGCGGCTTATTACTGATGCTTTATTCTTAAAAACTTCATCGACCAGAAATATAAAAGGTGCTTTATCCTTCCGATGAGGCCCGATAATAGACGTCAATTGATCAAAACAACCGCGGCCAAAAACCACCTTAGGCACCATCGGGAAATTGCGGTATTTATTGTTGATGGGCAAACGTTTTTCTTCCTTTAAGGCCTTATTGGCACGCACCAAATCCTCGGGCGTGTCAATTTCAATACCCTGGGTATTGGATACCGCCATTTTAATGCGTTTACCGTATTCCAAAAAGCGGATGCACTCAATTTTTTCTGTGGCCTCTATAATGGTCATGGGCAAACGGTAAAAATCCAAGAGGGCTTGCTTTCTGAAGGCATAAATTCCCTTGTGTTTGAAATATTGAACCGCAGCATTTTTATCCCTTGGATAAGGTATTGGCGAGCGCGAAAAATAAAGCGCGAAATTCTCTTTATCCACGACGACCTTCACCGCATTTGGATCGCTGATCTCACGCCAATCATGAATTTCTGTCATTAATGAAGCCAAATCAATTTTTGCTGCGTCTGCACCGTCAAAAACCCTGAGCACTTGTTCTAGACCTTCTTTACTTGTGAATGGCTCATCGCCTTGAACATTCACCACAATATCCACATCCATCTCTTCTACTGCCTCAGCAATACGATCGGTGCCACAGTCATGCTCTTTTTGACTCATGATGGCATTTCCACCATGCCACTCAATTTCTTTAAAAATGACATCACTGTCAGTGACGACATATACTTGGTCGAATAAGCCTGTCGCTTGAGCCGCCTCATATGTGCGGACGATCACAGGCTTACCCCCTAAGTCCTGCATGAGCTTACCTGGGAATCTAGAAGCGCCGTATCGCGCGGGTATCATGGCTACAATTTTCAATGGAGTGCGTTTAATTGGCGTCAAAAGTAATTAGTTTAAATGATTTATTAATCATTGTTTAACTCAAGATACAAAAAACCTCTTGGGGTTGTCTTTATTCCTCAAAAAAGTCTTTGGCAAAACCCATCAGGTAAACCCTTGATTTGGCTCGCGTCAAAGCCGTATACAACCAACGCAAATAATCACGGTCCATGCCGTCCTTGAGATAAGGTTGTTCAATAAAAACAGTGTGCCATTGACCGCCCTGAGATTTATGACAGGTAATGGCATAACTGAACTTGACCTGAAGGGCATTAAAATACTTATTGCCCTTAATGGCCAAAAACTTTTTATAATTCGAGCGCTCTTCGTGATAGTCTTCCTTTACCGCCTCATATAACTTATTAGCATCGTCGTAGGACAAAGAGGGTGTTTCTGCTGTCAGCGTATCCAAAAGCAAAACTGTATCAAAAGGACTCATTGATGGATAGTCGACCATCCGCACACGCACTTGGGCAAAACGAAAGCCATAGAGCTCGCTAAAGCCGTAAATTTCTAAAATTTCTATGATGTCTCCATTGGCAATAAAACCTGCTTCATCATGGGGCTTCAGCCAAAAATAATTGTTTTTGACCACCATAAGGTAGTCGCCCGCAGAAAGCTCCTCCTCTTGAAATAATATCCGCTGCCTTATTTGCTGGTTATAAAGATTCGCTCTTTTATTGGACCGCACAATGATGACCGTATCTTCATAGCCTTGCTCGGCATAACTCTGCTCAATGGCCTCCATGAGTTCCTGACCGCTTTCTGGCCGAATCACCTCTGGACTATGACCAATAGAAAACCGCAAGCCCAAATAATCGGCGTTGCTAAGGGCATGGCGTATGCGACTTGCGTTAAATAAAATGCCACTATTTTCGGATTGACGCATGACCTGGTCCAATTCAATTGACTGCACCGTCTTTTGATAGTTCGATTCTAATACCACAGGGTCTAAAGCAGGACTGAGCTCAAGATGTACAGGGGGCAACTGAGCCGTGTCCCCTACAAGAATAAGCTGACAATTCACACCGCTGTATACATATGAGATCAAGTCATCCAGCAAAGAGCGCCCTTCAAAAAACTTGGCGTCAACACTTGTGTCTGGCACCATCGAGGCTTCGTCGACTATAAAGATGGCGTTGCGGTGTTTGTTCGGCTGCATGGTGAAGCGCACACCGCCACCTTTCCTGCTCTTTGGGTGGTATATTTTTCTGTGTATCGTATGGGCAGTTTTGCCGCTGTACTGACTGATGACTTTGGCCGCACGCCCTGTAGGGGCCAAAAGCACGACAGACCGCTTAACATGCCACAATTGTGTCACCAGAGTGCTGATCAGGGTGGTTTTGCCCGTACCTGCATATCCTTTGAGCATATAGATCGTTGCGTCATCAGCTTGGACACAAAATCGAGCCAATTGCTGTAACGCAATATCTTGCTTGTCGGTTGGCGGGAATTTGAACTCCTTCCGAAGGGTTTTATAAAAGTCTAAGGCTGTCATTTCGCGGTAAGAACTGAGCTCAAATATAGTTAGGTTTTTTTCGAATTTACTTTTATGAATAAAAAAATATTGTAGATTTGCCTTAGTACCAAAATACGCTATTTCACTACTTAAAATAGACCAATGAAACTAATAATCAAGCTTGTCCTTTGGGTTTTTGTCCTTATCCTGAGTTATCAATTGTATAATTCTATCATCGGCCCCGTGCACTTTAACCAAGCCAAAGAAGAACGCTATATTGCGGTGATCGCTCAGCTAAAAGACATCAAAGCCGGACAGGAAGCGTTTCAAGAAGTCACTGGCTCTTTTAGCGGGAATTTTGACAGCCTTATCAGTTTCTTAGATACAGCACAGTTTGCCATCACAGCACGTCGTGACACTAGCTATGCTGACGTAGCGAAAAACAGAGCATTTGGTTTAGATGCTCAGAAAGGTGGGTATTATATCGAAGACATCATCATTGACACTTTGAGTTTTGCCTCAATAAAAGATTCACTTTATCCCGGGTCGAATCGTTATCTAACGATGATGAACATCCCTAATAGTGAAGCCCAATACGAATTGCGTGCTGGAAAGCTTGACAAGAATGGAACGATTTATTCTGTTTTTGAAGCCAAAGCGTCTAAAGATATTATTCTTGCTGGCCTTGATTCTGATCTCATCGCGCAAGAAAAACAAGTTAATTCTGTAGATGGCGTCAATGGACCTTTTGTGAAAGTTGGGTCGATGGACGAAGTCAACACAAGCGGAAACTGGCCTAAACTTTATGACACTGCAAAAGACAAATAGTCAAAATACGCTACACCCTAAAAGATGGTCCGTTCAAGTTTCCTTGACCGGACTTTCTTTTTTGTCCATAAGCCAAGACGGAGTCCTAGATCATGGCAGTAAATCCTTTTCAGTAACCACTACCGCAGAAGGACTCAGCCATGCTCTGACAGAGTTTTGGTTGCCCCATTTTAATTCATCTGGGCAGCACTTACAGACTAAAGTAGTGCACCAATCCCCTTACGTCACTGTCGTCCCTCTAGCTTTATTTAAGCCCGACAAAGCCATGGACTATCTTAAGTTCAATACCCGAATGCTTCAAAATGATGTAGTCGCTTATGACATTTTGGAGGCACAAGAAATTGTCGTGGTTTATATACCCTTTGTAAATGTCAATAACCTAGTATTTGATACCGTTGGCCCTTTTGACTTTGAGCACAGTGCCACGGTTCTTTTGCGGCACCTTTTATCGACACGCAAATCTCAAAAGGAATCAGAGGTATTTGTCAATATTTATAAGGATAGTTTTGATTTTATTGTTTTATCATCAGGCCGTTTGGTTCTTTTTAATCATTATTCATTTCACACGCTAGAGGATTTTATTTACTACATTCTCTTTGCTTTAGAACAGCTCAGTATCAGTCCGGAAGAAGTCCATTTATACCTGTCAGGACAAGTGGCGCAAGATGATGATTTATTTCAAGGTATTTACACCTATGTACGCGAAGTCAATTTATATACAGATCATGAGCTCGTGGCCCTAGATCAAACCAAACAGCACGAATCGATAGTTTTAAAATCAACACTGTAATGCGCATCATTTCTGGCTCACACAAAGGCAGACGCCTTACAGCTCCTAAAGGTTTACCCGTAAGGCCAACAACTGATTTTGCTAAAGAAGGCTTATTCAATATGCTGCATCATCGGTTTGCTTTACACGATGTTGGTGTACTTGATTTGTATGCCGGAACAGGAAATATTGCTTATGAATTCGGGTCTCGTGGGGCACAATCCATCACCTGTGTCGACCAACATGCCGCATGCTGTCATTTTATCGATCAAACTGCGGCACAATTAGACCTGCCCATTACTGCAGTTCGGTCAGAAGTCACCAAGTTTTTAGAGCGGCACTCTGGACAATATGATATTGTCTTTGCCGACCCACCTTATGATTTTCCAAAAAAAAACCTCTTCTTACTTATCGACCGTATTTGTGATGGTTCTTTTTTGAACCAAGATGGGCTATTGATCATAGAACACACCAAAGATCATGACCTCACTGACCATCCTAACTTTAATGAAGCACGCAGATATGGCGGGTCAGTTTTTAGTTATTTTTCAAATTAAAAAAATGCAGGCCTATAAGCCGGATTCTGTATTCGCCTTGGCGAACCCTTATCATTTATCTAGGCACTGAATTACTTCAGTGCTCCATCTGCCTACCCTCCTACTCAAGCGGGAACTCTCAAACATAGGTTTACATGGCATTTCACCGCATAGAGTTTACCTGGTTTCACTACAGCATGATCTGTACATTCTTTCTGTTGCACTGGTCCTGATCCATTAAAAATGGACCGACGGCTGTTAGCCGCTATGCTTCCCTTTGGTGCCCGGACTTTCCTCCTTCTAAAACGAAGGCGATAAGGCGGCCTGCGGGGTAAAATTAATTTAAAATGTTGATAACTCGCCTAAATATTGGAGGATCATTCAGAGAAATCTTCTCCTTGCTTTTTATCTTTGTTTGTGATGGAGCATTTCATTGTATCAGCCCGTAAATACAGACCCACTAACTTTGACGAGGTAGTAGGGCAGAAAGCCATTACACGTACCTTAGAAAATGCTATCGAGCAAAACCACTTGGCACAGGCGCTCCTTTTTACTGGACCACGCGGGGTGGGCAAAACGACATGCGCGAGAATTCTGGCTAAAAAAATTAATCAGGACGATGCGCATCAAAACGACGAAGATTTTGCATTTAACATTTTTGAATTAGATGCCGCCTCTAATAATTCTGTAGATGATATCCGATCATTAATTGAGCAAGTTCGTATTCCACCGCAAATCGGCCAATTTAAAGTCTACATCATTGACGAGGTACACATGTTGTCTTCAGCAGCATTTAATGCCTTCCTAAAGACTTTAGAGGAGCCACCAAAACACGCCATATTCATTTTGGCGACAACCGAAAAACATAAAATCATTCCGACGATTCTCTCTCGTTGTCAGATTTTTGATTTTAAACGAATTACCGTAGAAGACATCAGGGGTCAATTACAGGAAGTGGCACAAGCCGAAGGGATCGATGCTGAAGAAGACGCTTTGCACGTTATTGCTCAGAAAGCGGATGGCGCCATGCGAGATGCTCTGTCAATTTTCGATCGTGTCGTCAGTTTTTCTGGCAAGGTCATCACGCGCGAAGCGGTGACAGAAAACCTACACGTGCTCGACTATACCTATTACTTTAGAATGACACAAGCCATGCTTGACGGTCAGATTCCGCAACTTCTTCTGGAGTATGACCAGATTTTAGCTCTAGGTTTTGACGGACACCATTTCATTTCTGGTTTGGCGTCTCATTTTAGAGATCTTATGGTGGCCAAAACACCGCAGACCATTAAACTTATGGAGCTTGGGCCCAAAATTCAACAACAATATTTGGAACAATCCCAAGCCACTGATCAAGGCTTTCTCATGGAGGCTTTAGGCCTAACCAACACCTGTGACTTGGCCTATAAAAATAGTGGTAATTCAAGGCTGTTGGTAGAGCTTTGTTTGATGCAACTAGCCTCTCTGAATGATTCAGATCAAAAAAAAAAATCACCTAGTCAACCCTATATAACTCCAGCGCAACGCTTACCTAATTCATCCGCGGTCACTGCCCAAAAACAAGAGAGCAAAACAACACAGCTTGAGTCTGCGGCAAAGGACATCGTTGCTGAGCAACCCACATCAACCCCAAAGAAGTCCTCAGAAATGACCACTGAGATTGCAGTAAGCGCATCAGAAGTCAGTCCTGCAGCGTCGTCTCGTCCTGAAGCACCACTCAAGAAAAAGCCTGAGTTTTCATTCGAGGGCGTTCGGAAAAAAACTTCCTCTCTTTCTTTGAAGAGTATCTCTGAAAAAAAGCAAATACAGGAAGTTCATAAGTCAAAAGAAACCCACTCTGAAACCTTGCCTGAACATTCATTTACAGAAGAGGAGTTCAGAACTGCATGGAGCGCATACACTGAGCAAACCGAGGCTTCTGGACAATTCAACTTGACGTCACATCTGACCATGGTTGATCCCGTATTAAATGGCAGCAATATCAGTCTGACGTTCCCAAACGACACCATAAAACTTGAGGTTGAGCGAGACAAAGCATCTCTAATGGGGTTTTTGCACAAAAGATTAAAAAACTACAGCATCAGCCTGCACATCGAAGTCATCGAAAGTGAAGTCACCAGATATGCCTACACTCCAGCCGAAAAATTTGACAAGCTCAAGGAAAAAAACCCACTCATTGAGGTCCTTAAAACCACACTAGATTTAGAACTTTAACTCCCTATCATGTCGTCTACTGAACCCTCAAAAAAAATGCTCGGGCTTAAGTTACCCACAGACCCAAGGTGGGTCAATATTGTCGAGAAAAATATTGACGAAATCCTGACCGATCATGCTTATTGCGAGCAGAAAGCGGCTTCAACAGCTATTTCATTTATCATTGGATATCCTGAGTATACAGACTTGGTCGCTGAAATGACTCTTTTGGCACAAGAAGAAATGAGTCACTTTAAAATGGTACATGACCGCATCGTCGCCCGTGGCCAACATCTGGGTCGTGAACGCAAAGACGCTTATGTCAATAAACTCATGACATTTTTTGCCAAGGGTGGCAGCCGCAACGACAACTTAGTGCATCGACTCTTATACGCCGCATTAATTGAAGCCAGAAGCTGCGAACGATTCAGGCTTTTGAGTGAGGCTTTAGAGGATAAGTCCTTGGCGGAGTTTTACCGCAAACTGATGATCAGCGAAGCCAACCACTACATCATGTTCTTGACTTTTGCCCGGCAATACGGTGACCGCAAAACAGTGGACAAAAAATGGCAAGATTTATTAGAATTTGAAGCAAAAATCATGAAAGATATGGGCAACTCTGAGTTAGTGCATGGCTGATCCTGATTTAAAGTCCTTTGTTTTGCTGATAAAGACGTTTGACGATGCCGTCTGCCAAACCTATTTTTGGCACATAAATATTCTTTGATTGACTCCATTTCATGGCCGACAAATAGATTTTTGTCGCTGGAATAATGACATCCGCGCGATCGGGATTCATTTCTAATTCATAAATCCGCTCATGATAGGTCATGGACTTGAGCAATTCATAATAATTTGACAAGAAGAAATAACTCAAAGGTTTACCGATTTTTTTGCCACTTTTGGTGTAGATGCTATTGATGTTTCCTCCTGAACCAATGACGCTGACCTTATCATATCCAGAAGTGGTTTCTGTAATCCAGGCCTTGACTTCATCCCAAATACTCTCTCTGACCATATCATTCAGGATCCGGACCGTTCCTAGCTTGAAAGATTTGGAAGCCAGAGCTTTACCAGCAGTATACAACGTAAATTCAGTACTTCCACCCCCAACATCAACATAAAGAAAGGTTTTGTCAGAATCTATAAAGGCCCCAAAATCAGTGCTTGCAATGATATCAGCCTCGGCCTCTCCATCAATAATTTCGATATTGATGCCCGTGGCCTCAAAAATAGCGTTAACCACCTCTTGTCCATTGTCTGCTTCGCGCATAGCGGAGGTGGCACAAGCTCTAAAGCTGACGACGTTATGGTTCTTAATGAGTAATCTAAAGGCTTCCATGGCCTCTATCATTCGGCCTTGGTTAAGCGCAGAAATATGACCATTGAGAAATACATCAGCACCGAGTCGGATGGGCACACGCACCAAGGATGTTTTTTTGAATCGTGGCGGTTTACCAGACATCTGTGTCACTGATGCAATCAACAACCTTATGGCATTGGAGCCAATATCAATTCCTCCATATTTTTCAATAACCATCATTAGCCTTGTAGTTTATTAAGATAATAATCATACAACGCAAACTGTGAGCGGATTACCGGGCCACTTTCTCTTACATAGGCATTGTCCTGTGTCTGTGAAATCAATCTTGCTTTGACATTATCCTGCCAGCTAATTTGAAAAGTCTCCAATAATTCTTGCTGTAGATCGCGATCATATATGGGGCAACTGACTTCTACACGCGAATCAAAATTCCGGGCCATAAAATCTGCAGAAGAGATGTAAACCTTTGGGTCACCAGCATTTTCATAAATATACAGACGGGTATGCTCTAAGAATTTATCCACTACACTAACCACCTCTATAGTTTCGCTCATGCCTTTAACTCCAGGGACCAAACAACAAATACCCCGCACAACAATTTGAATCGAAACGCCTTGTTGGCTCGCCTCATATAATTTTTCAATCATGTAATGATCAGAAAGGCTATTGAGTTTGAGCTTGATGCCACTGGGCAGCCCTTTTTTATGGTGTGCAATTTCATTATCAATGAGCTCAGTCCAAGTGTCTCGGGTATAGTGAGGAGACACAACTAAATGCTTGTAGGATTTCAAGCGATAGTTCACCTCAAAGAAATTAAATACCCTGTTGATGTCCTTGCCAATACCTTCGTGGGCGGTAAAAAGTGTGTAATCCGTATAAATCTTTGCCGTCGTTTCATTAAAATTACCGGTACTCAAGAAAGAATATCGTTTGACTTTTTTATCTTCAATTCGCTCAATCACGCAGGCCTTACAATGGACCTTAAGTCCTGTAACTCCAAAAATAAGCCTTACACCTTCATTCTGCATCTGCTCAGCGTAATGAATATTAGCCACCTCGTCGAATCTCGCTCTAAGCTCAATTTGGACCAGTACATCCTTACCGTTTTTCGCCGCATTGATCAATGAACTCGCAATGTGTGAAACTTCAGCAAGGCGATAGATTGTGATCTTGATGGATTGGACCTTGGGGTCAAGTGCAGATTCGCGCAAGAATTTGACAACATATCGGAAACTTTGATACGGGGCATGCAATAAATAATCCTTTTGAGCAATTTTAGCCAAAAGACTACCCTGAAAGCTCAACCCTGCAATAGGCAGTGGTCGCTTGGTCTCATAAAGCAAGTCCGTTCTGCCTAAACTCGGGAATTTCATGTAATCACGACGGTTATGGTACCGCCCACCAGGGATGATACTGTCAGTGCTGTCAATATTCATTTTGTCCATCAGGAACTTAAGCGTTTCTGGGGCAATTGTACGGTCGTAAACAAAGCGAACAGGATCACCAGAACTCCTTTTTGCGACACTCTTAGAGATCTTGTCCAGGAAACTGCGACTCAAATCAGAATCAATATCTAACTCAGCATCTCGGGTTATTTTGATCATGTGTGCCGCAATAGACTCATAATCAAATATGCTGAAGATAATGCCAAAACAATGCCGTATCAAATCATCCAAAAGAATGATATACTTCTGTCCGTTCTCTTCGGGCAGTTCTACAAAACGATCAATGACCGCTGGCACTTCGATCAGAGCGTAATTGATTTTATCTTTAAAGTTCGTGTCATTTTCGCTCATCACCATGCGTACGGCCAAATAAGCAGCACTGTCTTTAAGTGCCGGAAATGCATCTAATTCACTCAGAATAATCGTGGCCAAAGCTGGACTCACTTCACGCAAAAAATAATCAGTAATGAACTCACTTTGGGTTGCAGAAATATTCGTTTCATTAATCACGTTGATGCCTTCTTTGGCAAGCTCTTCTTCAATCACTCCCAGGATGTCAAGACTGAGTTGTTGCTGGCTGATCACTGTCTGTGTGATCGATTCTTGCAGCTCCAATGCAGACATCCCACCAAGTTCACTGCGACCGACCTTTCCTGCATCAATGATGCGCTTGATGGCGGCATAGCGTACCTTAAAAAACTCATCTAAATTGTTAGAAAAAATTCCCAAAAATCTAAGACGCTCAATTAATGGTACCGTTGGGTCCTTGGCCTCTTGCAGGACACGAGCATTAAACTTCAACCAACTTAAATCACGGTTGATATAGCGATCATATTGTTTTTTTGGCTCTGGGCTCATGATGTAAAGTCTTTTGGGTACACTTTATTTATTATTTGTCCTTTGCGCACATTTTGCCAGAGGTCAACAGAAAAATTAATTTGCACAAAACCGCAGGTGGGCAAATTATCTATAGCCTGGTCTCCCAGCATATTAACAAGTGCTGTAAAAGCATGATTGTGTCCCACCAACAAAACTCTTGAGACATTTGGGGGCAGATCTTTGATCAATGCCATAACTTGTTCCCCACTAAAATCATACATCTGATGCATAACTTTAACCTGATCAGGTTTCAGTCCAAAAGATTGGTGAAAATAAACCCCTGTTTGCATGGCTCTTGTAGCGTCACTATTCAATACCAATTCTGGTGCCTTATATTGTGCAGCCACATAGCGAGACATGGTCAGGGCATCCAAACGACCACGGTCTTTCAATGGCCTTGAATGGTCTGGACCACTATCGGCCCAAGACGATTTTGCATGCCGCAAAAAATAAAGTGTTTTCATTTATTAACGATCATCTTAGGGAGCCAGTCGCTCAATGGTCCAATTCTGCGCAACATTGCGGTAGCGCAATCGATCGTGTAATCGATTCTCTCGTCCTTGCCAAAATTCAAATTCTATTGGCTGGACCAGATACCCTCCCCAATGATCAGGAATCGGCACATCAGCGGTCTGATATTGTTTCTCTAACCTTAACAAAGTTTGCTCTAATGACGCCCTATCAGCAATCACTTCACTTTGCGGACTGACTATTGCGCCTATTTGACTCCCCTTTGGTCTTTGCGAAAAATACGCTTGAGATTCTTCTTTTGTTAATTTTTCTGCTGAGCCACGGATGTGCACTTGCCGCTCTAAATTTGGCCAAAAAAAACTCAGTGAAACCTTGGGATTTGCCGCTATCGCACGACCTTTTTGACTGGAATAATTTGTGAAAAATTGAAAACCACGAGCGTCGAAATGTTTTAAGAGTACGACACGACCTCTGGGATACCCTGCAGCATCGACGGTTGAAAGCGTCATGGCATTGACTTCATCAACTCCACCAGCTTGAGCAACCTCTTGGAACCAGAGCGCAAATTGCTCAATGGGATTCACTGCTGCTTGCTGCTCAGTCAATGTGCCTTTTTGATATGATTTTCGATAATCGTGGAGTTTTTGGCTCATGGTTTGGTCAAATGAATTGCAATTTACGAGAAATTCTAAAGTAAAGCTCTGCACATATCAAATTTGCACCATCTGTTGACCATCCCCCTCTAACAATCTGAAACAACGTCCATCTTCGGCCAAAAAAACTTGATCAAAGTAACGCAAAGCCTCTTCTCTAAATTCTTCCAAGTGCACATAACGACCAGAGTAATGGCCCAAAATCAGAAACCGCACACCCGAAGCCTCCGCAATAAGCGCAGCTTGCTGCGCTGTACTGTGCTTGGTTCGTTCACACAAACCTTGTTGTGCAGTCAAAAATGTACTTTCATGGTACAACACACTTATCCCAGAGATCAGTTCTGGCAAACTAGACAGATATGCAGTGTCACTGCAATAGGCATAGCTTAATGGGGTTTTAGCGGGCTCCGTAACACTTTGATGATCCACCAAATCACCATTTGCATTGGGAACATTATGCCCTTGCTTGAGTTTTTTAAAATATGCAGGACTGATACCAGCCATTTCTGCAGCGGCCCGATCAAGCAAGCGATCACCGCGCTTTGCTTTAAACAAAAAGCCATTGGTATAGATTCTATGGTCTAAAGGAAGGGTTTCTACCATGACCAGGTCATCTTCAAAAATCAAAACAGAAACATCTTGGTCCAATTCATGAAAAAACAAAGGAAAATTGGTCCAAGACTTTCCCAGTTTTAATTGTAACGTGATGATTTCTTTAATGCCTTTGGGGCCATAGATGTGCAGGGGTTCTTCTCTACCCAGAAGCCTCATTGTAGAGACCAACCCAATCAAACCAAAATAATGATCCCCGTGCAAATGCGAAATAAAAATATGCTTGATGCGGGCAAATTTGATTTTTTTTTGGCGCAATGCGACTTGGGTTCCTTCACCACAATCAATCAAAAAGAGATGACCCGAGAGGTCAAGCAGCTGCGCTGTCGGACGCGCGTCAGCACGAGGTGATGCAGAATGGCATCCCAGTATGGTCAATGTCAAACCCTTCATGTCAGGCTGTAATTGTTTGTGCTGTTTCTTTTGAAAAGATCAAAAACCATCATCAAAAACCCAAATCACGCTCTATTTCTTCCATCTGAATCAAGTCCTCTGCTTCCAAAATGGTTGGGGATAAGCTTAAAGGACTGTCAATTTCTGTGAGGTTGAATTGTGGCACCACCAAAACTATAGACTTTTTTGCCGCAACGAAAAAAGGCAAAAGCACTTGATAATCAGAAATTTGGTCTATTTCCAACGCCAATACATTTGAAAAATCAATAACCATATGCTGACGCACCTTGTCCTTTAGAGCGCTCAAGAGTTCCTTGGCCAGTACCGGTAAATTCGCTTCTGAAACCTCCACAAGGTCGTACGATGCCGCAGTATCCAACATATCAGGATATTTTTGACGCTAACAAATAAATGATGGCCATCCGGATGGCCACACCATTTTCAACTTGATCCAATATAATGGCTTGGGGACTATCAGCAACGGCGCTGGTGATTTCTACACCACGGTTGATGGGCCCTGGGTGCATTACGACGATTTTTTTATCTAAGGCGTCCAGATGAGCCTTTGTCAATCCGTATTGCTGGGTGTATTCGCGGACAGTTGGAAAATAGCTCATGTCCATACGCTCATTCTGAACGCTCAACATATTGGCCACATCACACCACTTAATGGCTGCTTGCAAGTTTGTTTCTACAGCAACACCCATACTCTCTATATGCTTAGGGATAAGGGTTTTAGGACCACATACTTTGACATCTGCCCCTAGTTTTTGTAGCGCAAAAATATTCGATAGTGCGACTCTAGAATGCAGTATATCACCGACGATCACGACTTTTTTACCGGCTACCTCACCTAAACTTTCACGAATTGAATAAGCATCGAGCAATGCTTGTGTAGGATGCTCATGAGCACCATCTCCTGCATTAATGATGCGCGCTTTGACATGTTTTGAAAGAAACAATCCAGCGCCGGGATCAGGATGACGCATCACGACCATATCGACCTTCATGGCCAAAATATTGTTGACTGTATCGATTAAGGTCTCCCCCTTTTTGACCGAAGAACTGGCCGCAGAAAAGTTGACCACATCAGCTGATAATCTTTTTTCTGCTAATTCAAACGATAATCTTGTCCGTGTGCTGTTTTCAAAAAACAAATTGGCGATCGTGATATCACGCAAAGACGGCACTTTCTTAATGGGTCGATTAATGACCTCCTTAAACCGATCAGCCGTTTCAAAAATCAGCTGTATATCACTTTCTGTGATGTATTTAATGCCCAATAAGTGCTCTACACTTAACTCTTTCATGCTAATTATCGACTAAATATACCGCATCTTCACCATCTTGCTCATTCCAGCGCACCAAAACGCGCTCACCGTTTATCGCATCAACTTGGCGCCCGCGATAATCAGGCTGTATGGGCAAATGACGACTAAAGCGTCGGTCAATTAAGGTTAATAATTCTATTTCTTGCGGACGCCCAAAGCTTTGGATCGCCGTGAGGGCCGATCGTATGCTGCGCCCGGTATATAAAACATCATCAATGAAAACTACCTTTTTGTCCTCAACAATGAAATCTATTTGTGTCTTGTTGGCCTCTAGCGGATTCTGAGAACGCCGGAAATCATCGCGATAAAACGTGATGTCCAAATACCCGAGTTGCACTTGAGGAACTTTATAATGATCCAAAAGCAAAGCTTTAAGGCGTTCTGCTAAAAAAATTCCTCGTGGCTGTATCCCTATCAGGACAGTTTCAGCAAAATTCGTATGATTTTCAATTAATTGGCAAGCCAAACGATGAAGAGCGATCTGGATTTCAGTAGCGTTTAATAGCACTTTTTGGCTCATAGAGAAAGTCTGAATCTAATTCAGAGGTCAAATTTAAATGATTTTAATGAATTTAGGCCCCTTTAAGAGACAATATTCTGGCGTGCAGTAAAAACAGGAGCCCCATGCAAATACATATAACCACCTGTCTCTCAAAGCTTTTTTAATAAAAAATGCCCCTCGCTTCGCGAGGGGCATTTTAAAGATTAAGACATTAAAACCAAGGAATTAGTTTCCTTTTCCCTCCATCTTGTCTTTCAAATCTTGAAGCATTGAATTGGCATCGCCTAAAGTTGGCTTTGACTCTTCCGCTTGCTTGGCCGCGACTTTAGCCGCTTTCTTCACAATCTTTGCTTCTTCCTCTTTGTGGATAGACATGTGAGAAGCAACAACTTTCTTAAAGTCCTTGTTGAATTCGATGATCACGAATTCTGCTTCTTCTCCTTGCTTCAAGTGCGTTCCATCTTCCTTCTCCAAGTGACGTTTAGGGACGAATGCACTGATGTCATCGTTAAAGTTGATCACTGCACCCTTATCAACCATTTCGTCGATTTTGGCAGTATGCTTAGAACCTAGTCCAAACTCAGCTTCATATTTATCCCATGGGTTATCCATAGTCTGCTTATGTCCGAGACTTAATTTACGGCCCTCTACATCTAATTCAAGTACCACAACTTCTAGTGTTTCACTGATAGCAGTAAATTCGCTTGGATGTTTTACTTTTTTGGTCCAAGAAAGATCACTGATGTAAATTAATCCATCAATTCCTTCTTCTAACTCAACAAAAACACCAAAATTAGTGAAGTTACGCACTATTCCACTGTGCTTCGAGCCCACTGGATATTTCTTAGTGATGTCTGTCCATGGGTCTGGCGTCAATTGCTTAATACCTAAAGACATTTTGCGTTCTTCACGGTCCAAGGTCAATACCACAGCATCTACCTCATCACCAACTTTTACGAAGTCCTGGGCGCTGCGCAAGTGTGTAGACCACGACATTTCACTCACGTGAACAAGTCCTTCGACACCTTCGGCAACTTCAACAAAAGCACCGTAATCAGCGATAACTACTACCTTACCTTTGACTTTATCACCAACTTTTAGTTCTTCACCTAGTGCTTCCCATGGGTGCGCACTTAGTTGCTTAAGACCTAATTGGATTCGTGTTTTATCTTCATCAAAATCAAGAATCACCACATTCAACTTCTGATCCAAATCAACGATTTCACTTGGATGGTTGATTCGTGACCAAGATAGGTCTGTAATATGGACTAATCCATCTACACCACCTAAATCAACAAATACACCATAAGAAGTGATGTTCTTCACAACACCTTCTAGTACTTGTCCTTTTTCTAATTGGCCAATGATTTCTTTTTTCTGCTCTTCGATATCCGCCTCAATTAAGGCTTTGTGAGAGACTACAACATTCTTGAATTCGTGGTTTATTTTAACCACCTTAAATTCCATTGTCTTACCGACGTAGATATCGTAATCACGAATTGGTTTGACATCAATTTGCGATCCTGGAAGGAAAGCCTCGATACCAAAAACATCTACAATCATTCCACCTTTGGTGCGGCATTTTACAAAACCGTTAACAACAGTCCCTTCATCATGGGCTGCATTGACGCGATCCCATGCTTTAATTGTTCTGGCCTTACGGTGAGATAAGATCAATTGTCCTGTGGAGTCTTCACGCACATCAATCAATACTTCTACTTTGTCGCCAACCTTTAAATTCGGGTTGTAACGGAATTCATTGAGTGAGATGACACCTTCACTCTTCGCATTAATGTCGATGATGGCATCACGATCAGTCATGTGTACGACCAATCCTTCTACCACCTCATCATTTAAGGTGTCCACAAAATTCTTAGCAACAAGTTTTTCAAATTCCTGTAACTGAACCTCATCTACAGGATCGATACCCTCTTCGTAGTTGTGCCAATTAAAATCTTTTAAAAATTGTTCTGGGTTTTGCACTTGCTCGACAACTTCTTGTTGTGCTGGTGCTGCTGCAGTTTCTTGAGCTTCTACAGCTTCGTTTTTTGCTTCTTCAGCCATTTTTATTTCTGTGATACTCGCTTAATTAACGGGTAAACACGTATTGTATCCTGCGTTTTGCATGAAAGTTTACAGCCCAAACCACAGAAGGATTTGAAAAAAAGTGACCCTTTTTGCTTTCATATCGCTGCCAAAAAGGACCGCAAAAATAGTCCAATAGATTGTATTTTCAAAAAAATATAACGCGGAGGGGGTATTTTATTTCTCTTGTAGCTGTTTGGCGCTATAAAACCTGCTCTGTGCGCAGGTTGATCTCAATGGAATTATTATATTCTGTTATAAATACGGTCCTGAGCCAACTGCAAAATCATTTGAAACTGATCCGCTTGATTCATTTCGCTATTATCAATAACAACCGCTCCATCAGCGACAATCAAAGGAGATACTGCTCTTGAGGAATCCATTGCATCACGTGCCACAACATTATCATACACTTGCTGGTAAGTTACAGAGGGGTCTGACTCTTGAATCTCTATGAACCGTCGCTGAGCCCTCACCTCTGCGGTGGCCGTCATGAACAACTTCAGGTCGGCATTGGGAAACACTACAGAACCAATATCACGTCCATCCATCACCACGCCGCCTTGAGTTTGAAAACTTCTTTGCATGGCCACCATTTTCTCTCTTACCTCAGGAATAGCAGCAACTTGACTCACAAGTTCTGAAATTAACATTTGCCTGATCTCTATCGTACAATTGCGGCCATTCAGGTGCGGAACATTCTGACCTAATTCATTTTTTTCAAAGGCCACTTCAATGCCTGGCAGTGCCTCAATAAGTAAATTAGGCTTCACTAGACCATTTTCAAACATATCATGCTCTAAAGCATAAAGTGTAATGGTGCGGTACATGGCTCCAGAATCTATATAAACATATCCCAGATGTTGCGCTAAAGCCCTGGCGACAGTACTTTTTCCTGTTGAAGAATGACCATCAATAGCAATCGTTATTGTTTTCATTACTGTAGATTCATGTTTAAACCAAAAAAACTAGATGCCGCAGCACTATTGTATTTACTGTAAGCATAACTGAACCGTAATTTATTGAGCTTGATCCCAAATCCAGCACTCAAACCGGCAAAACTGCGCTGGTCTACAATACGCAACTCCTCACCTCTTCTGAAATTATAGCCTAACCTCAAATTGAACCCCTTGTCCGGAAAAAGCTCTACACCCAAAATCATGTGGCGAAAGAGCTCATCCACTAGTGTGATGTTCTCTTTTGTCGCATTACCTTCCAAATCAATTTCATCACGATTGGGATTGGCAAATGCCAATCGCCAATTTTCCATATGCTCCAAAGTAAAATGCCAACGAATGGGTATGTTTTCAAGATCTTGAGAGGCCCCAAAGATGATTTCGAAAGGCAGGCGTTCAGCTGTGATGTCATAAGGATCCAATTGTGCGCCGAAATTACGGGCGACCAACCCTAAATTTAGTCCAGCGTCTTCATCCCGATATAAAATTCCTGCATCAATTGCCATTCCGGTGGAATTGTATTGCTCCAGTGTGGAGGAAATAAACTTAATGTTCGCCCCCACATAAAAGTTACTGAAAGGGATGTTCTTGGCGTGTCCAAAAGATACCGCCATCTCACCACCACTAAAGGTGTTGGTGGGGTTGCCTTGGGCATCATACCCGTCAAATGAGCCATAATTGATATATGTGACCCCAGTATGAAAGACTTGAGTTCTGCGGTCCCAGAGATAGGCATAGCTCGCCGTTCCATAAGAGACATCTCCAATATAATTGTTAATGGTCAAGGCCAATTGATTGTCCATGGCGGGGTTAATCGTGGCGGGATTAAAAAAAGCTTGTGTCGGATCATAATCAAAATTAGTCACCACCTTACCACCCAAGGCCACCTGTCTTGGTGCACTGCCTAAATTAAGGAATTGATAAGCGGCGCTTCCACCAATCTGACCTTGAGCCAACAAGCCATTAAGCAAAAGCAATAAAGTCAAAAGACGCACAACCATAGGTTAATGAGAGGAGTTTCTGGTATCCATAACGACTACAATGATACTTTATTTTGCTCCTAATTAAAAGACAATACCCGTTGAATATTTACCATAATGATTTGGCGTGCTTCACTTTTTGAGTGGTTACAGCAAGGTCAACCACCTCCATCATATCAGAAACATAATGGAATACAAGTCCGGAAACATATTGCTGCGGGATCTCTAAAATATCTTTACGATTCTCCTCACAGAGGATGATTTCCTTGATGCGTGCTCTTTTTGCCGCTAGTATTTTTTCTTTAATACCACCCACAGGCAAAACTTTACCGCGTAATGTTATTTCTCCTGTCATGGCGATGCTGCGTTTTACCTTTCTTTGTGTAAACAAAGAGACTAAGGAGGTCAACATGGTGATTCCTGCGCTCGGCCCATCCTTTGGCGTCGCACCCTCAGGCACATGTATGTGGATATTATGTGTTTTGAATACAACGGGATCAATCGACAACGCCTCGGCATGCGATTTGATGAACTCCAGCGCAATAGTGGCAGATTCTTTCATGACCGTTCCTAAATTCCCGGTCATGGTCAGAGCTCCCTTGCCCTTTGAGATCGCCGACTCGATAAAAAGGATGTCACCGCCCACCCGCGTCCAGGCCAATCCCGTAACTACTCCAGCCACATCGTTATTTTCGTATTTGTGCCTCTCAAGCTTGGGCGCTCCAAGAACCTCCTCAATAACCGCATTGGAAATATTGACTTGGTATGGCTGCTCCATAGCGATATTCATGGCAGCATAACGCACCATCTTGGCTATTTTTTTCTCTAGACTACGCACGCCGCTTTCTCTAGTGTATCCCTCTACAATGTATTCGAGTTGGCGCTTCATGATCTTAATCTGGTCCTTTTGCAACCCGTGTTCTTTGATTTGCTTGGGCAATAGGTGGCGCTTTGCAATTTCAACTTTTTCCTCGATGGTATACCCTGAAACTTCAATAATCTCCATTCTGTCCAATAATGCAGGTTGGATGCTTCCAAGGTTATTCGATGTGGCAAGAAACATGACTTTAGACAAATCGTAACCTACCTCCAAATAATTATCATAAAAGGCATTATTTTGTTCGGGATCGAGCACCTCTAGCATGGCCGAAGATGGATCGCCCTGACTCCCTACTGACAACTTATCAATTTCGTCCAAAACGAAAACTGGATTGCCTTTGGCAGCCTTTTTCAGGTTTTGCAAAACCCGGCCTGGCATAGCACCGATGTAGGTTTTGCGATGTCCTCTGATTTCCGCTTCATCTCTCAATCCTCCCAAAGACATGCGCACATATTGACGCCCTAAAGCCTCTGCGATAGATTTACCAAGAGATGTTTTTCCAACTCCCGGCGGGCCGTAAAAGCATAAAATAGGCGACTTCATATCATTTCTGAGCTTGAGTACTGCCAAATGCTCAATGATTCGTTTTTTCACATCATCAAGACCATAATGGTCCCTGTCTAATATCTTCTGAGCACGCTTGAGATCAAATGAATCTTTACTGAACTCTTGCCATGGCAATTCTAGCATTAAATCCAAATAATTTCGCTGGATACTGAATTCAGCGACTTGAGGATTCATTCTCTGAAGCTTCGCTAGTTCTTTGTCAAAGTGAATCTGCGCCTCCTCACTCCATTTTTTTTCGCGGCCTTTGATGCGCATCTCTTCAATTTCAGCCTCGTAAGACGTTCCACCAAGCTCCTCTTGTATGGTCTTCATTTGTTGCTGTAGAAAATACTCCCTTTGCTGCTGAGACATATCACTCTCAACCTTTGATTGAATGTCCATTTTTAAAGACAATTTCTGAAGCTCAACATTCAAAAATTTTAAAGTCTCTAAAGCACGTTCTTTCAAGTCATTTATTTCTAGGAGCCGTTGCTTCTCTTGGACAGAAATGTTCATATTAGAACAAACAAAATTGATCAAGAAAGAGGTGCTCTCTATATTTTTAATCGCAAATGCGGCATCCGACGGGATGTTGGGACTATCTTTTATGATGTCGATAGCCAGCTCCTTGATGGATTCAATAATAGCGCCAAACTCTTTATTTTTAGGGTCCGGACGTGTTTCATTGACTTCTTTAATGGTGGCCTTTAAATAAGGCTCTGAAGCCGTGAATTGATCGATCTCAAAACGCTTTTTACCTTGAATGATTACTGTAGTATTGCCGTCAGGCATCTTCAGTACGCGCAATATTCTCGCTACCGTTCCAACGTGGTTCACATCAGTAGGGTCCGGGTTTTCTTGTGCCTCTTCCTTTTGTGACACCACACCAATAACCTTATTACCTTGATTGGTGTCGTTAATCAGCTTGATGGACTTATCTCTCCCGGCGGTGATGGGGATCACCACACCCGGGAACAAAACTGTATTTTTCAAAGGCAGTATTGGCAAGGAATCAGGCAAGTCCTCTGAGGACATGGCCTTTTCATCCTCAGCACTCAAAAGAGGAATGAATTCGGCATCCTCATTAATTTCCTGAAATGACAAACTGTCTATATTGATGACTTTGGTTTTTGACATATAATCATATTGCGCCATAATGTCATCGATTAAGTCGACGCCATTGACTGTTATTCTATCTAATCTCCTTAGATCAAGCGTTTTGTAACACACGCGGCAATACACTTCTTGACTCTAATCATATAAGACAATAGTTATGCCACGCTATAAAACCGCGAGCCGTGTATTGAAAGATGTCAAAAGACTATAACGAACACAAACAAAAAAACCGGCCATAAGACCGGTTCATTGATTTGAAACCTGCCCATGTTTAGGGCAGTGTCAATGTAAAGAATCCCTCTGTTATCTCAAAAGTATCCGTCCCCACACCATTAGGGTCTACTGCCGTAAAACTGAACCTTCCCTCGATGACACCATTGTCATATTGATAACTGGTAATGGTCAACACTCCGGGTTGTGATCGGTACAATATTGCATCGCCAATAGCCGGATTATAAGTCCCCACAACCTCTGAGCCAAGCTCAATGAGGCTGCTCATCTCATAGGCGCCAGGAAGGATGTCAATTGGAAAGCTGAGCGCAATAGATTGATTGGTTTGGTCATTTATCGTGATGATTTCGACATAATCTGTATCTCCAACTGGATTAAGCAATACCTGCATGGAGGTAGGCAAATAATCTGAGCCATCCACTACTGCCGATAGCGTATTCTCGGCAACACCAGATTCTGGCAGGTAGTCCATGACAAAAGCACCTTCTGTAACCATGACTTCAGCGATATTGACCCCTATAGGATCGGTACCCGTGAATGAAAAGGATGCTGCTATTTTACCCGTTATAAAGCCGTATTCCTCTAAGGTTATACTGCCTTCCATTGAGGTCAAGCTTTCAGTCCCATCACTATCTGTATAGGCAGCAAAAAGATTTGACCCATTAAAAATTGGCGAGAACTCAAAAGTTCCGGTACCGATATCAATCGGAATAAAAAACTCTACTCGCTCTAAAGTCTCTGTTGTCGCTGTAAGCTTAACGACTTGATCACTCCCTACCATTAATACTTCAGAAATAAATGAGGTGTCGACAAATTCTTCACCATCTACAAGAGCAAAGAATGTATTGTCAGGATCTTGGTTGTCAGATCCCCCTGATCCGCCACCTGGATCTGTCGTATCACAGGCATAAGGATCTAAAGAGCCATCGATCAATGTGAAAGGAATTTCTTGAAAAATACCATTAGAAATTACTGCAGATTCAGCTATTGTACCACCTGCGCCATCACTAATTTCGCGGATCGCAGTAAAGTTAAAAGTCCCTGTAACCGTTTGATTTTCTGCATCATATCCAGTAATTATTGCAGTTCCCGACCCCCCAGCACTCGACAATACCTCGAAAGGGCTCTCTGTTGGTGCCTCTAAAATAAAACTCGATGGATTAAGTTCCTGCGTCAGGTCAAAAGTACACACGCCGACGTTGGTGATCACCATCGAAATGATATTGCCAAAATAATCCGTCCCGGTCAACAACAAAACTCCATTGATGAGCTGCCCAGTAGTCGATGATGCCGAAAATGCTTCTCCATTTACAGTTGCAGTAAAAGCACTGTTGTCCTGTGCCTCTTCATCCGAAATAAAATTACCCTCTAAAGGCTCGTTATCACAACTGGTCATGATCAATGCTGTTATTGCCAACATTACCAAACTCCAAAACCGATATTTTTTCATATATAAAGTACTATAGGTATGTAACGCAAACTTAAGTAAAAATTGTTTAAACCTTATTTAATTTCCGGGGAACTCTTGTCAATAAAATGATCCCAGATATAAAAAACACAATCAAAAACAGAATCGAGTTTCTCATACTGCCTGTCAGCTGATCAATGAACCCATAAAGCAGCATGCCAATCACAATTCCCACCTTCTCGGCCACATCAAAAAAGCTAAAATATGAAGTAGTATCTGTAGTTTCGGGCAGAAATTTAGAATAGGTCGAGCGACTTAAAGACTGAATGCCCCCCATGACCAATCCGACGATCGCTGCAGCGCCATAAAATTGATAGGGTGTTTGCATGAAGTAAGCATAAATACTCATTATGGCCCATATCACATTGATGCTGATCAACGTATTGATGTTGCCATAAAGGCGTGAGGCTTTGGACGTCAATTGCGCACCAATCATGGCCAAAATTTGAATGATCAAAATACTCAGTATAAGGCCCATCGTTTTTGCGTCATCATCTACCCACTGAATTTCCTGCTCACCAAAGTACGTGGCAATGAGCATGATGGTTTGTACTGCCATACTGTAAACAAAAAACGCAACCAAATAGCGTTTTAACCTCAGATTGTGGGTCAGTGCGCGATACACTAATCTGAGCTCATCATAACCATTAAACACCACCTGCCTAGTCACTTTTTTGCCCGTGGTAACCCCCTTTGGCAGGACTGCGAAAGTGTATTGACTGAAGCCCATCCACCACAGCCCGACCATAACGAATGAAAGACGCATGGCCATCACACTTCCTTGACCGTCATCCGACAAGCCAAAAAACTGAGGCTCCATGACCATAGCCAAATTGACTATGAGCAAAAATACACTGCCGATATAGCCCAAAGAAAACCCTTTGGCACTGACTGCGTCTTGTTGATCAGGATAGGCAATGTCTGGCAAATAAGAATTATAAAAAACCAAACTGCCCCAAAAACCAATCAAGCCAAAGAAGTAGGCGCTTAAACTGAAGTAAATTGATTCAAGATCAAAAAAGTAAAGCCCCATACAGGCCAACGATCCCAAATAACAAAAAAACTTCAAGAATGCCATTTTGTTGCCAACGTAGTCGGCGATGCCTGATAGAATTGGAGAACTTAAAGCCACAACAAGAAATGCCAAAGCCGTTGTATAGCTGATCAGCGGAGTGCTGCGAATTGTTCCACCAAAAACAACAACGGAATCAATACCCGCTTGACTGAATAATACACCGTAATATATGGGGAAAATAGCTGAAGCGATGACTAGACTGTATACTGAATTAGCCCAATCATAAAAGGCCCAAGCATTAATATATTTTTTATTTCCTCTTATATCTGCCTCCATTATTTTGGATTTTTTTATGCCATGACCCCAGTCCTTCATATCTTTAGGAAAGATTGCGTACTGGGCCATAACCTTTCAAAACATCAATGTATTATGGATAAATATAGACAAATAATCAAGTACTAAATCCAATAATAGCGGAATTGGATTATTTTTGGAATAACTTTTGATTTAATCATAAAAACACTCTAATATGAAATATTTACTCACGCTTATTCTCAGCATCACTTTATTCGCCTCTTGCGAAGGACCTGAAGGACCGGCAGGCAGGCCTGGCATCAATATTCTTGGACAAGTTTTTGAGGTCAATATCAACCTCAATACCGCCAACAACTTTGAACAAGTCGTGACCATACCCTCTGATATAGAGGTATACGAAAGTGACGCCCTAATAGTTTATCGCTACGAAGGAAGTTTTAATGGTGCTGATATCTGGACGCCATTACCGGCTACCTATTTTGATTCCTTTGGCGGCACCTTTCTCTATACGTTCAACCACACCTATTATGATTTGAAATTCTTTTTAGATGGGAACTTTAACTTGAGTGTACTCACGCCAAACTGGACGCAAAATCAAGTGTTTCGAGTGGTTCTGGTTCCCGCGGAATTTGCCAATGCCGACCTAAGCTTTGAAGAACTTCAAAATGTCCTCGAACTAGAATTCACTGGTAGATAAATGAAAACAAGATATCTTCTTATACTGTCGACTATTCTGGTGTTTACTGCCTGTCAATCACGCGCGCAAGAACAAAAACCCGAGCATTTCGAGATAGAAAAAACAACCGATCAATGGCGAAGTGAATTAACTCCTTCCGAATTTGCTGTACTTAGGGAGGCTGCCACGGAGCCACCTTTCAGCAGCATATTCAATACTAAAAGTGGCTCAGGAACCTACCACTGCGCAGGTTGCGGCGCACCTCTTTTCAAGAGCAATGCAAAGTTTGACAGTGGTTCGGGATGGCCAAGTTTTGACCGATGTATTGAAGGTCAAGTCCGCTTCAGTACGGATTATGACTTAGGTTATGCGCGGACTGAGGAACATTGTGCCAAATGTGGTGGTCACCTCGGGCATGTTTTTCCGGACGGACCAAGAAATACCACTGGAATGAGGCATTGCATCAATGGGGTTGCTCTTGATTTTATTCCGGAACAATAATGGACTATCCGATAAATAAGTCAGAGGAGCAGTGGCGAAAAGAACTGGATCCCGACCAGTATTACGTGCTTAGAGAGAAAGGCACGGAAAGGCCGTTTACAGGCAAATTCAATAGTGTTTATGCGTCAGGCACCTACTATTGTGCTGGTTGTGATCAAGCGCTTTTTGACAGTTCGTCTAAATTTGATAGTGGATGTGGATGGCCATCATTTGATCAGTCCAAATCGCAAACTGTCGCTTATATAAAGGATTCCTCGCATGGCATGATCAGAACAGAAATCGTATGCAGTTCTTGTGGAGGGCATTTGGGTCATGTTTTCGATGACGGCCCTACCCCAACAAAACAGCGGTATTGCGTTAATTCCTTATCACTAAAATTTGACGAAAACAAAAGCCCTCAATAGGGCCCATAAAAACGGAAGCTGCATCTTTTTATAAGGGGTTTTATTTTGTAAATTTGCGGTGAAACAAAATAACTTTTTTTCCACATGAATAAATTCGATGTCATTGTTTTAGGGAGTGGTCCTGGTGGTTATGTCACTGCGATAAGAGCCTCTCAATTAGGGCTCAAAACTGCTGTAATTGAAAAAGAAAGCCTTGGAGGCGTTTGTCTTAATTGGGGTTGTATTCCAACTAAAGCCCTTCTCAAAAGTGCACAGGTATTTGAATACTTAAAGCACGCCGAAGATTATGGCCTCACTGTAGAGAAATTTGATAAGGATTTTTCTAAGGTCGTTGCCAGAAGCCGCAATGTTGCCGACGGCATGAGCAAAGGCGTCCAGTTTTTGATGAAAAAAAATAAAATTGAAATCATCAATGGTTACGGCACGCTGAAACCAGGTAAAAAGGTTGAAGTTGACGGCACTTTATATAGTGCGGATCATATCATCATTGCAACGGGGGCGCGCTCAAGAGAGCTCCCCAATCTCAAGCAAGACGGCCAAAAAGTTATCGGATACCGTGAGGCGATGACACTCAAGTCACAACCGAAAAAAATCATAGTTGTAGGCAGTGGTGCTATTGGTGTTGAGTTTTCAAACTTTTACAACAGCATGGGTACCGAAGTCACTATTGTCGAATACTTGCCTCATTTAGTTCCTTTAGAGGACACTGATATCTCTAAAGAATTTGAAAAGATATTTAAGAAGAGTGGCATCAATGTCATGACCAACGCTTCTTTTGAAAGTGTTGATACCACTGGCAAAGGTGTGAAAGCAACCATCAAAACAAAGACTGGCACAGAGGTCATTGAAGCTGACTTAGTGCTGTCCGCTGTTGGAATTGCTGCTAATATTGAACAAATTGGCCTAGAGGATGTCGGGATTGTTACCGATAAAGGTAAGATCATGGTCAATGACTATTACCAAACCAATATTCCTGGCTATTATGCCATAGGCGATGTTGTTCCTGGACCTGCCCTAGCTCATGTGGCCTCGGCAGAAGGCATTACCTGTGTTGAAAAAATCGCAGGCTTCTCTAATGAAACCATTGACTACGGAAATATTCCTGGCTGTACGTATACCTCACCCGAAATTGCAAGTGTGGGACTCACGGAAGCCCAAGCAAAGGAACAAGGCTATGACCTTAAAATCGGTAAGTTTCCCTTTTCTGCGAGTGGCAAAGCCAGTGCTGCAGGAACAAAAAGTGGATTTGTCAAAGTTATCTTTGATGCGAAGTACGGCGAGTGGCTCGGTTGTCACATGATCGGCGCAGGAGTAACAGACATGATTGCAGAGGCAGTTGTTGCCCGCAAACTTGAAACCACAGGCCACGAAGTCCTCAAGGCCATCCACCCGCATCCTACCATGAGCGAAGCAGTTATGGAAGCCGTAGCAGCCGCATATGGAGAGGTCATTCATTTATAATACACAATACATATAATAAAAAAAGCCTCCGAGTGGAGGCTTTTTTTATTATATGGCCGCTAAGGCCAGTCGATAACTATCAAGGCCAAAACCTATGACAATACCTTTGGCATGAGGCGCTATATACGACTGATGCCGAAACGTTTCACGGGCAAATGTATTAGAAATATGCACCTCAGTCACTGGAGACTCAATCCCTTTGACCGCATCTCCTATACCAATTGACGTGTGGGTATAAGCACCTGCGTTCAAAATAATTGAATGGTAGCTAAAGCCAACCTCATGTAATTTGTCGATCAAAACACCTTCGATGTTCGATTGAAAATAAGACAGTGACAAATCCGGAAATGCCTCTACCAATTGACTGAAGTAATCCTCAAAAGATTGACCACCATAAACCTCAGGCTCTCTTTTACCGAGTAAGTTCAAGTTGGGGCCGTTAATGATGATGACTTTTTTCAAATCTAAAATGGACCTAATTATTTCCTAAGATCAGCGGTAAACCGCTATCTCCAGAACCTATCACAACCACTTTACTGTTGTTAGACTCTGACAATTTTATGGTGGCCTCGATACCCTTGTCTTGTAGAATTTTATCCGTCAGAGACGCACTCAAAATTCTGTTGGCATCTGCCTTACCTTTGGCTTCGATTATTTGGCGTTCCGCCTCCTTCGATGCAGTGACCAAACGGAATTCATATTCTAGAGACTCCTGCTCCTGATTGAGCTTGCGCTCAATAGCATCTTTGATGGTCGCGGGAAGTGTCACATCACGCACCAGAACTTCGTTAAGTTGTACATATTGAGGCTCAACTATCTTTTTGGTCTCTGCATAAATCTCTTCTTGGATGGCATCTCGCTTAGACGAGTACAGTTGCTCTGGGGTATACTGCCCTACGACACTACGCGCAGCACTTCTAATGGCTGGCTGAATGATGCGTTCGAGATAATTCTGCCCTTTTTCTTGGTGCAAACGTCCTAACTCAGCGGTCACTGGCTTATACCAGACTGACGCGTCAATTTGGATTTCCAGACCGTTAGATGAAAGCACTCTCATTTTCTCAAAAAGCTCTTGTTGACGTACTTCGTAAACAATGACCTTGTTCCAAGGCGCTACAAAATGAAATCCTTCGCCCAATGCAGGCTCTTCCGTTACGACACCCCCATCAAAAGTACGGTATAATACTCCAGCCTCTCCAGACCCGATGGTCACCGCAGATTTAGCCAAAATAATGACGATAATGATGATTAAAGTGATTGCAGGCACGCCCGCTTTTGGTAATTTTTCCATGTTATTGATGTTTGTTATGTATATCCATTATATTTTCTCAGCCACCATTCGATAGCACTGCTCAAAATTAGTAAAACTAGAGCGTAATACCACTGAATAAGAGGTGTTGTTTTGGTTTCTACAACTTCTTTTTGAACAAATTGCTCAGAGTGCTTTAGGTGACTCAACAAATCCTGTACCTGATCAAGCATATAGGGTTGGCCGTGATTTTGAGCGGCCAAATAGGCCATGTTAGGCCACTCGGCAAAGCCCGAGTTGCTTTCCCGATTTATTGATAAAACACTGAATTTTCCAGATTTTTGGATCTCAGTACCTGGGACCAGTACACGATAATCATAATCACCTGCAGACAAATCATCTAAGGCCGCCATGTATTTTTGCCCCATTGGTGTCATTGGTCTTGTCTGGTAACGATCAGAGTCAAAAGCCTTAAGAGACAATTCCAGCACAGCGGATGTGCTTGGTTCATAGGCTGCATCAAAATATTGCGCCACTAACCGAGCGCCCGAAGATCTTTGATAAACAGGCTGTCGCTCTACGATCAAACGCTCATTAGAGCGGTCCACGGCAAGATACTTAGCGGCACTCCCAACGAAGGCATCAAATAGCTCATACGATCGCTCTAAGCGATATGCCTCCCGGCGCCAAGACCAAAATCCACTGCCATCCAAAAGAATCCAACGGCGATTGCCATCTTCATAAAAAGTCATGATCGGTTGATCAAGAGGATTGCCTTGAATATTAGCCTTGAGCAAGTCAGTATGTGGGCCAGATACAGAAACTGAGCCGATATCAGTTTTGAGTGGTGGTAATTCCGACCAACGCAGCCATGAGGCATCGAACAAATCAAACGATTCAGAGGCAGTCACCGTGACCTCATCAACCACCCCCAATTGATCTTTATAAAAAACCGGTTGACTACGATTCAAAAATGACCAATCTGTTTCAGATCCAGTCACCAACCACATATTTCTATTTTGCGCTTGTATTGCCTCGATCAGTGGTGCAAAACGCCGATCAGGTTGGTAAAGCACATACAAATCTGGGGCAGATGTATCCTCCATGGCATCTTCTGGACTCGCAATAGTCACGTCGACGCGATTATTCGACGTCAAAGCCCGTTTTAACGCACCAAGATCCGGATGCTTTATAGAGGAAACCAACACAATATTATCGGTGTCTTCAATTATGTCAATACCAAAAACAGCCTCATTATTGGTGAGATTTTCTTCGCCCGAAACACTACTCAACACAACACTATAAATCGACTGGCCTAGCTGGTTTGCTGGCAATTCAGCGTTTAATAATTGAGATCTGATTTGTTTAGAAAAACTGATTTCTTGTTGCCAGATGACCTGATTGTCTTGCGTGATTTTGAGCAAGACGTTTTGAGGTTCATCAGACCCACTATAGTCCAGCAAGATTTCTACTGGGAACTTTTGCCCCAGTCTTGCATAGTGATTGGTGTAGATGCGCTCAATACTCAAATCGATTGGCGCAATTGTATCGCCCACCAAAACGGGATAAATCGGTGACTGCATGGGCAACTGACTGTATTGATAAGCCGGTCCATAGGTTTGCAATCCATCAGAAATCAAAATAATTGGGCCAAAATCGTCGATATGAATCGCCTCCATCTGGGCCAATGCCCCGCCAATATTTGTCTCTGTTTGGCCAAAGTAGGTCTGATCTCCCAAAAGCAGCTCTTGACCAAACCCCTGTAAGTATACATCAAACCTCTGCGTTAAATCTGCGTCATTTTTCCACTGACTCATAAGCGACTTTACCGCCATTGAATCCGTGATGGATTCTGATTGATCTATCAAGACCTTGAGGGCTGGTTTTTCATAACGCACAACATCCTGACTTATTTCTGGATTAATGAGCAAGAGCATGACCGCAAATAGTGATATGGATCTGAGGATGACAAGGAAATAGCGGGTTTTTGGCTTATCGTATCTTGCCCCTCTATACAGCCAAATGGACAGTAATATGGCTATAATCAAGGCGATAATAGTCCATATCAATTTTATCGTCATCAAGGCATTTTAGTTCTCGGCAAAAAAGCCGTATTAAGTATACATTCCTCCGTCAATATGCAATACTTGACCCGTCATATAAGACGATAAATCGCTTCCTAAGTAAACACATGTATTGGCAATGTCCTGGGGTGTTCCACCGCGTTTGAGCGGGATGCCATCTCGCCAAGATTTGACAGTTTCCTCATCGAGTTTTGCAGTCATTTCTGTTTCAATAAACCCCGGAGCAATAACATTACATCTGATATTACGGGACCCTAATTCAAGAGCTACAGATTTAGAAAAACCAATGATTCCTGCTTTTGACGCTGCATAATTAGTTTGTCCTGCATTCCCCTGAACACCAACTATAGAGCTCATATTAATGATGCTCCCGTGGCGCTGCTTGAGCATGGTGCGCTGCACGGCTTTGGTCATGTTGAAAACAGATTTTAAATTCACTTCAATCACTTGATCAAAATCGTCTTCGGATATCCTCATCAGCAAATTATCTTTTGTGATGCCGGCATTGTTGATCAAAATATCGATTGAGCCAAAGTCGGCAAGAACTTGATCGACCAACTCCTGCGATTGCTCAAAGCTCGCAGCATTGCTTTTATAAGCCCTAACCGTGGTGCCTAATGCACTGAGTTCACTTGCAAGCGCCTGAGCTGCTTCAGATGAAGAATTATAAGTGAACGCTACATGGGCTCCTTGTTTTGCGAAGACCTCAACGATGCCTTTGCCAATTCCTCGGCTTCCACCTGTAATGACTGCTACTTTGTTTTGCAATAATTTCATGAGTTTCAATTTTATTTCAACTTATTTCTCAAATAGGCTCAAAAGAATAAACAGCTATTTGGTCAATTTTTAGTCATTATTTTAAAAGTGCTGCAACCTTCATTCCTATCTGAGCAGGAGAATCGACAACATGAATGCCACAAGAGGTCATTATTTTCTTCTTGGCTTGCGCTGTGTCATCACTACCGCCAACAATGGCTCCAGCGTGACCCATAGTGCGGCCTGCAGGTGCTGTTTCGCCCGCTATGAAACCGATGACCGGCTTACTGCTTCCACTTTGTTGGTACCAATGTGCTGCATCGGCCTCAAGCTGTCCTCCTATCTCACCGATCATTACCACCGCATCTGTTTCTGGATCTTCGATCAATAATTCTAAAGCTTGTTTGGTCGTAGTGCCAATGATCGGGTCGCCACCTATGCCAATAGCTGTTGTGATGCCTAGTCCTTGCTTCACGACTTGATCTGCAGCCTCATACGTCAAAGTTCCTGACTTAGATACAATACCTACGCGGCCTTTCTTAAATACAAATCCTGGCATAATGCCCACTTTTGCTTCACCAGGGGTAATGACTCCAGGACAATTGGGGCCAACAAGGCGGCAATCGCGGTCTTTGATATAATCAAAAGCCTTAATCATATCACCTACGGGTATGCCCTCAGTAATGGTGATGATGACCTTAATTCCAGCTTCCGCAGCTTCCATGATGGCATCAGCAGCAAAAGCTCGTGTAACAAAAATAATACTGGTATCAGCACCAGTTTGAGCCACAGCATCTGCAACGGTGTTGAATACAGGTTTGTCCAGGTGTGTCTGGCCTCCTTTACCTGGAGTGACTCCTCCGACAACATTGGTTCCATATTCAATCATTTGACCTGCATGGAAAGTCCCTTCACTCCCTGTAAATCCTTGAACAATAATCTTTGAATTTTTATTCACTAAAACACTCATGGTGCGGTATCAATTTAATGGTTAATTTCGTGTGCCAAAGGTAATCGATTAAGGCCTTTTAGAAAAGAAAGAAAGAAACTACTTTTTGGTCAAACAGGTTGCCAATTTGGTGCACTTGCTGGTTGACTCATCATGGAGCCTTTAACAATTTTTGAGTCGCTGACTTCCCAAATGGCCATAAAATGAGAGATGGCCAGTTCTTCGTCTGGATTTTCGATGGTTCTGGCATAATACGTGCAGCGCACAGCAACACTTTGGCCCTCTTTAACCATATGGGTCACTTCTGCACGCAAGTCTTCATAGGTCTTATTGATTTCTTTAAAAAATTGATCCAATGCCTCGAACCCCATTTTGACACGGCCTTCACTACTGTGCCAAGTCAGGTCTAGATCCTTACTGAAAAAGCGACTAACGATTTCCGGGTCCTCTATCACAGGGGCATTGTAAAAAGCTTTAATTAATTTTTTTGGTCCCATTCTATTTATTTTTTTTTAACTCCTCGATCAATTCTGGTATCTGACGAATTGCTGCCATTTCTCGATATTTCTTTCTAAATTCTTCAGCCGGCGTCCCGTAATAGGTCTTGCCCCCTTCTAATGATTTACTGATTCCACTCTGGGCATAAATCACAGCCCCTTTACCAATTGTTATGGCACTTGTGATGCCGGCTTGCCCCCAAATGGTGACCTGATCTTCGATGACCACACAACCAGCAATGCCAGTTTGTGCCGCAATCAGGCATTTTGCACCGATTACGGTATCATGCCCCACATGGACTTGATTGTCAATTTTAGAGCCATTACCAATAATAGTATCCCCACTTACACCTCTGTCAATAGTACATAAGGCACCAAGGTCTACGTCATTTTCTATCACAACGCGGCCGCTACTTTTGAGTTGATCATACCCCTGGGGTCTATTTTTGTAATAAAACGCATCGGCACCAATAACAGTTCCAGAGTGAATCGTGACGCGATCACCAATGACACAGTGGTCATAAATCACCACATTAGGGTGTATCACACAATTTTTGCCAATAGTCACTTGGTTGCCAATAAAGGCGCCAGGCTGGACAATGGTCCCTGCTCCGATATGAGCCGATGGCGCACTTAAGACTTCTGCGGGCTCAAAAGGCCTGAATCGTTCCTTAAGTTTATTAAAATCTCTAAATGGATCATCAGAAATAATCAGCGCCTTTCCGTCTGGGCAGTCCACCTTTTTGTTGATCATGACAATAGTTGCTGCTGAGGTCAGTGCTTTATCATAATACTTCGGGTGATCAACAAAAACGATATCTCCGGGAGTGACCACATGAATTTCGTTAAAACCTGCGACAGGGAAGTCCGGCGGACCGACATAATCACATTCTAATAATTCTGCTATAGCAGACAAGGACTGAATTTCTGAAAATTTCACAGGCTCTATTTCACAGCAAAATAAAAAAAATCCTGCTTTGAACTGGTCAAAACAGGATTAATTTTAAAAGATCTTAAAACACTAGTCCTTCACACGTTCTTGATACTGAGCTTTGTCTGTGTCTACCTTTATTTTATCCCCTTCGTTAATGAAAAGTGGCACATTAACTCTAGCGCCTGTCTCTAGAGTTGCGGGCTTTGTGGCGTTTGTAGCAGTGTTGCCTTTTAGCCCCGGCTCAGTTTCGGTCACCTCCAAAATCACGTGAGCCGGCATGTCCACAGACAGTGGCATTTGATCTTCGGAGTTGATAATGACCGTAACGACCTCACCCTCCTTCAATAATTCCGGGCGGTCTAATGTGCTCTCTGGTAATTGAATTTGAGTATAATCTTCTGTATTCATGAAGTGATACGCATCTCCCTCGCTGTACAGGTACTGAAACTTATGAGTCTCTACACGGACGTCTTCAATTTTATGTCCTGCAGAAAAGGTGTTGTCAATGACTTTGCCCGTTGTCACACTTTTGAGCTTTGTCCGCACAAAAGCTGGGCCTTTACCTGGCTTAACGTGCAAAAATTCAATAATTTTAAAAATGTCATGATTATACTTAATGCATAATCCTTTTCTGATGTCCGACGTATTTGCCATTGATGTTTTTGGTTTTAGTTCTGAAAATAGCCCTTCATGATCCCGCGCTTAGAATTCTTGATGAATTGCAGGATCTCATCACGCTCTGGAGTGGCTTCCATTTCTGCCTCTATGATTTGGGCTGCTTGAGTATTGTTATAATTTTTTTGATATAAAATTCTGTAAATCGCCTGAATTTGACGGATTTGGTCCGAGTCATAACCTCTGCGGCGCAATCCAATGGAATTGATCCCCACATAGGACAGAGGCTCACGTGCTGCTTTAGCAAAAGGAGGGACATCTTTCCGTACCAGAGATCCTCCTGTAACAAAAGCGTGGTTTCCGATCATACAAAATTGATGTACTGCTGTCATACCGGCCAATACGACATGATCCCCTACCGTGATGTGGCCAGCCAAAGTACTGCTATTAGAAAAAATACAATAGTCGCCAACAACACAATCGTGCGCAATATGACAATAAGCCATGATGAGACAGTTTTTACCCACTACTGTTTTGCCACGATCGACAGTACCTCTATTGACCGTAACATACTCGCGGATCGTTGTGTTATCTCCGATCTCCGCAGTAGTTTCTTCGTCTTGGAACTTAAGGTCTTGAGGAATGGCCGAAATTACTGCTCCTGGGAAAATATTACAGTTTTTACCAATTCTGGCTCCCTCCATGATCGTCACATTAGAACCAATCCAGGTTCCTTCGCCAATAACGACGTTATTATGGATCGTAGTAAAGGGTTCTATCACCACGTTTTTGGCGATTTTCGCGCCCGGATGGACATATGCTAAGGGTTGGTTCATGAGAGGTTTTTGGTTTTGACAATCTGCGCCATTAATTCGGCTTCAGTGACTAATCGATCATTGGCATAAGCCTTTCCTGCCATATGAACAATGCCCCGACGAATCGGTGTGACCAGTTCTAATTGAAAAACTAAGGTATCTCCAGGGTTGACCTGATGCTTGAACTTGACATTGTTTATTTTCATGAAAAAAGTCAAGTAATTCTCAGGATCTGGCACAGTGCTTAAAGCCAATATACCTCCAGTTTGCGCCATAGCCTCTACGATAAGAACACCAGGCATTACTGGTGCTCCCGGAAAGTGCCCCACAAAAAAGGGCTCATTCATCGTCACATTCTTAAGACCAACAACGTAATCGTCGCCCATCTCTAGTATCTTATCAACAAACAAAAATGGTGGTCGGTGCGGCAACATTTCCATAATGGCATTCACATCCAATGCTGGTGTTTTATGCACATCAAATTTTGGTATTCTGTTGCGCTTTTGTGCCTTGATGATTTGGGCCATTTTTTTGGCAAATTGGGTATTGACATAATGACCAGGCTTATTGGCTATAACTTTACCCCTGATGCGGGTGCCGACAAGCGCAAGGTCTCCTATAACATCCAAGAGCTTGTGACGTGCAGCCTCATTTGGATGATGCAATGTAAGATTGTCCAAAATGCCATTAGATTTCACAGAAATCTTGTCTTTATTGAAGGCTTTCCTGAGCTTTTCCATTGTGCTTTCAGACAACTCTTTATCGACGTAGACAATAGCATTATTCAGGTCTCCACCTTTGATCAGTCCGTGCTCCAAAAGCATTTCTATCTCATGCAAGAAACTAAAAGTACGAGAATTAGAAATCTCTGTTTTGAAATCAGAAATGGTCGAAAGTGTAGCATTTTGCGTGCCTAATATTTTCGTGCCAAAATCAACCATCGTCGTGACTTGATATTCCTCTGCAGGAATGACAGTAATCTCACTGCCAGTTTCCGGGTCTATGAATGAAATCACCTCCTCTATAATGAATTCTTCACGCTCTTCGTCTTGGGTGACGATACCCGCTGCTTCAATGGCTTCAATAAAATATTTGGAGGAGCCATCCATGATTGGCGGCTCCGGTGCATTGAGTTCTAAGATGCAGTTGTCAATCTCCATACCCACTAGCGCAGCCAAAACGTGCTCCGATGTCTGGATCTTTATGCCTTCCTTATCGAGGTTTGTACCGCGTTGGGTGTTCACCACATAATTAACGTCTGCCTCAACTACTGGTGCATCCGCTAAATCAATCCGTACAAATTTAAAGCCATGATTGACCGGTGCTGGCTTAAGGGTAAGGGTAACATCCATTCCTGTATGCAGACCAACGCCTGTCAAAGAAATGTCTTTTCCAATGGTTTGCTGTTTTGTCACTTTAAGACTCATTTGCGCTTCTTTTTTCCATCTCATAAAGACGGTTCACTATTTTGGGTAAATTTTTAAAATGTACGTAGCTTTTACTGTAGTCGCCATAAGTAAAAGCAGGAGTTCCCTGCAGCACCTCATGGTCTTTTACTGACCGACCGATGCCACTTTGGGCTTGAATTTTGACGTGATTTCCGATGGTCACATGCCCAACGATACCCACCTGTCCTCCTATCATGCAGTGCTCACCAATTTTAGTCGAGCCCGCTATGCCTGTTTGCGCGGCAATAACCGTGTTCTTGCCAATTTCAACATTGTGCGCAATCTGGATTTGATTGTCCAATTTAACCCCTTGTCTAATGATCGTCGATCCGAGGGTGGCACGGTCTATTGTCGTTCCTGCGCCAATGTCAACATTGTGCTCAATAACAACATTACCGATTTGCGGCACCTTGTCGTACTGCCCATTGTCATTTGGGGCAAAACCAAAACCATCAGCCCCAATTACCGCACCACTATGGATGACCGTATGATGACCGATTTGAGTTTCTGAGTAAATCTTGGTGCCTGCAAAGATCACCACATGATCACCTATTACCACATTATCTCCGATATAAACATTGGGATAAATCTTGACGTTGTCGCCAATAGAAACGTTTTCGCCGATATAGGCAAAAGCGCCAATGTAACAGTCACTGCCATATTGGGCATTCTCTGCAACAAAAATCGGTGCCTCGATTCCGACTTTTTTCATTTTCACCTCATTGTAATAAGCCAAAAGTCGAGAGAAAGCACTGTAGGCATCCTCTACCCGAATCAGTGTGGTACTGACAGGTTGTTCTAGTTTGAAATCATTACTGACTATCGTAACAGACGCCTTTGTATCGTATATATAGTTAGTATACTTGGGATTCGCTAGGAATGTCAAGCTGCCCTGAGTCCCCTCTTCTATTTTTGCTAGACTTGATACCGTGACATCTCCATCTCCTTCTACGGTCCCTTCTAGGATTCCTGCAATTTGGTCAGCTGTAAATTCCATTTGTTGATTTCAAAAGGCAAATATAAAAAAAGCGTTTCTAATGAGCAGTCTTTGGATAGCAGAGAAAGTATTTAACTACTTTCTGAGACAAGGCCTGGATATTTAATTGATCACTTGCTTCTGCAACTTCTATAAGCTTTCCATTTTTTTTGAGAAGCTCTATCGTGTCTTTGGACCCATGATAGGCCAAATTAGAAACACTACCAGTAAACACAAAATAAGATGCCTCATGAGGTGAAAGGTTGTGTCTCTCTTGGACTTTCGCACTTAACACTGCTATCTTTTCAGGCGCAAACGGTTGAGGTTCAATCTTTATTTTTAGGAGGTCTCTATTCAAAATCATCTGAGACAGCGATCGCAAGACTATATCCTTATGCGACAACCAACTTTTTAGAGCACTCAATACATCAACATCGTCTAGAGCCAAGAAAATCTGCAGCTCATCGTCTTCAATATGACTTTTTGATGCTCTATTGAGGAAAAAAAATAAATTTTCACTCACCTTTAAATCCACCCTTTGTTTGGCTAGGTCACGTGCACGCAACATTATTTTCATTAGAAGTTGCTCCGCTACAAGTGAGGTTTTGTGCAGATAAACTTGCCAATACATTAGCCGTCTAGCAACCAAAAATTTTTCTACCGAATAAATCCCTTTTTCTTCGACAACAACCTTATCATCAATTACTTGAAGCATCGTGATCAGTCTCAACGAACTGATGGATCCTTCAGCGACGCCGGTATAGAAACTGTCACGTCGTAAAAAATCAAGCCGGTCCATGTCCAATTGGCCTGAAATTAATTGATGCAAGAATTGCTTGTGGTAATTATTCTTAAAAATCTCAATTGCCAACGTCAATTGTCCTTCAAAAACCTCATTGAGGTGCTCCATAATGAGGAGGGATAATGCTTCGTGGTTGCATTCGGTTATGAGGACACCCTCTAAACCGTGAGAAAATGGACCATGACCAATATCATGCAACAAAATTCCGATGTAAAGAGCTGTTTCCTCATGTTCATCTATCTCTGTGCCCTTAGAGCGCAATACCGTTACGGCCCTCTGCATCAAATGCATCGCGCCCAAGGCATGATGGAACCGTGTATGTTGCGCACCAGGATAAACCAAGTAGCTCAGCCCCATCTGAGAAATCCTTCTTAATCGCTGAAAAACAGGGTGTTCTATGAGTTTGTAAATGATATCATTGGGCACCGATATAAACCCATAAATCGGGTCATTGATAATTTTCAAATTCTTTGATATTCCCAAAATTTAACGATTAATTAGTACCATTACCCTTACTTTTGATATACTAATGAGGTAAAGATAGAGTTATCTTATAAGTGCCGACTAAACCATAGCGGCTTCTCACAAATATACGTATATGAATCAGATTAAAATACTTTGGGTAGATGATGAAATTGACTTACTCAAACCACATATTCTTTTTTTAGAACAACGCAATTACACTGTGGTCACCGCCCGCAGTGGATCAGAGGCCTTAAGAGAGATCCACTCTACTTTATTTGACATTGTTTTCTTAGACGAAAACATGCCAGGGATCTCTGGCCTTGAAACGCTCCAGGAAATTAAAGAGGCACAAGCAAATCTTCCCGTTGTGATGATCACCAAGAGTGAAGAAGAGCATCTTATGGAAGAAGCCATTGGCTCTAAGATTGCAGACTATTTAATCAAGCCTGTCAATCCCAATCAAATTTTATTGAGTTTGAAGAAAAACCTCGATCATTTCAGACTGGTTTCACAAAAAACTAATAAAAGCTATCAGCAGGAATTCAGAAAAATTGCAATGGACCTCTCGTCAATAAACTCGGCCGAGGAGTGGGCAGACCTCTATCAAAAACTTGTCTTCTGGGAATTAGAGCTAGAAGATGTCGAAGATTCGAGTATGATGGAAATTCTTGAATCTCAAAAGCAAGAGGCCAATACACAATTCTGTAAGTTCATAGAAAAGAACTACAGTGACTGGTTCACGTCAGATGAGGAGGCTCCGGTGATGTCTCACACACTTTTTGAGCAAAATGTCGCGCCATTAATCGACCAGCAACCGACCTTAATGGTCGTGGTAGACAATCTAAGATATGACCAATGGAAAACATTGGAGCCCATGCTTCAAGCCCATTATAAAAAAACATCAGAATCCCTCTTTTACAGCATTCTGCCTACAGCGACGCAATATGCAAGAAATGCTATTTTCTCGGGCTTAATGCCTAGCGATATGGAGCGACAATATCCAGAGTATTGGCTCAATGACACAGATGAAGGAGGTAAAAATTTATTCGAAAAAGAATTTCTGTCGGAGCAGCTCAAGCGCTTAGGCCTCTCCATAGACTGGAGTTATCATAAAATCACATCGCTCAAACAAGGCAAAAAATTAGCGGAGTCATTTAAAACCCATAAGGATGAGCAACTGACCGTTTTGGTCTACAACTTCGTTGATATGCTTTCACATGCTAAAACAGAGATGGAAGTAATCAAAGAGCTGGCTTCAAACGACAAATCATATAGATCGTTGACGCAAAGTTGGTTCAAAAACTCGCCTTTACTCGACATCATTAATCAAGCCGCCGCATTAAAATTCAAGCTCGTCATTACTACAGACCATGGCACAATTAACGTTAAGCAATCTTCCAAAGTGATCGGAGATAAAGAAACGAGTCTCAATTTAAGATACAAAACAGGGCGCAGTTTGACCTACACAGGCAAAGACGTCTTCGCCGTCAAACAACCTGTCAGCATTAAGTTACCGACCATCAAAATGAGCAGCTCATTTATATTTGCCAAAGGAGACTACTTTTTCGCTTACCCCAATAATTTCAACCACTACGTCAATTATTTTCGAAACACATACCAGCATGGTGGGGTTTCTTTAGAAGAAATGATCATACCCTTTGCGGTCCTTAAACCCAAAGAATAGGGATTTTTACGTCTTTTTTGTCATTTTATCGGATTTTTTGTACCAGTCAACTATTTTTCATTATATTTGCAACGAGTTAAAACAACATGGAAATTTCGTTCAATATCGGTGAAATCGACAGTGTCGCGAGTGAAGTTTTGACTAACGCTCATTCTAATAACTTCTTGTTTTACGGCCCTATGGGTGTCGGTAAGACAACGCTCATTAAGGCGATTGCCGATCAATTGGGTGTTAGTGATTATGTCAGTAGCCCAACCTTTTCGCTCGTCAATGAATATAATAGCAGCAAAGGCAAGGTTTGTCATTACGACTTTTATAGAATAAAATCTTTAGATGAAGTCTTGGATCTTGGTCTAGATGAGTACTTGGAATCAGACTATTATAATTTGGTCGAATGGCCAGAAATGATTGTAGGATTAATACCACAATCGTATGTTGAAATAAAATTATCAAAAGGAATTAACGAAGAAAGAATTGCGCATATAAAGCATATCAAGTAGTTACATACAAGTTAATTACAAACAATACGAGTGTTTGGCAAAGGCAAATAAAAAGCCTAAAGGAATTCCATCCCCTCTATTCAAAGAGTAAAAGTTACAAATTACATTCAAATTATTTTAAAAACTTGTTTTTTTTCGGTCTAGGTTTGTAGTATTAACCTCACAAAAACCTTGTATTATGAAAACTAAATCTCTATTTCTGGCTTTATTGTTCGGAGCGACTATATTCGTATCTTGTACTCCTGAAAATGTTAATGATGGACAAATCGACCAACAAATCGACAGATACCAAAAGCCACTTCAGAACGGCTAATAGTTCATTGTTTGTAGGAAGTGTTGTAGTATTTCTAATTACTGCGAGCCCTTACCTATTTTACTCTTATGAAAGTCTTCCAGACAGTCAAGTTTGGGAGACTTATTTTTTTACAATAACCACTGTATTCCCTTCCTGGATATCATTTGGCTGGTATTTTGTTGGAAAAGCAATACCACTAATGTTGCTGTTTCTTTGGTTTTTCACTTGCAAGCACTGGTGGCACTGGATAATACTAGTACCTATTTCAATGTATGCATTTCAACTTTGGGGGGTCATTAACGAAAGCAATAACTTGGATTCTCTTGAAATCTACTACCTCATTCCTTTGATGCTGGTTTTAGTTCCTTCTGTTTATTTAATTAGAGCGAAAATTTTTAATGGGCTTCGAAATGCGGATCTTGATTCTTTTGAAAAAGATCTTCAGCTAGAAAAGTCAACCTGGCAGCAAATCAAAGATCTTTTCAATTAATCGCATGATGAAATCCATTAGATTTTTTGGAGAATTATATGGTTCGGTAATCTTTACACAGCTCTTATTGATCCAAATTATTCTTACTATAAGACTTTAACAAAGAAACCGCAAAATGAGCTTTCTGAAAAGACTATTTTACTACCTCGGAGGGTTTACGTTGGGCATCATTTTATTGTTGTTTTTTCTGTCCGGCAAAAAAACTTCTTGCGATTATGGACCTAACGATAGAACATTAAAGCACCTGCGTTCAAAAACAGTTGTTTATCAAAAAGGCTCTGCCGCATTAGACACTCTATTAATTACTGAATTTCTCACCAACGGGTCTGTAATCTTTAGCAAAAGTGATATCGGCCGTGACTCTGTCAACACTTATTTCATTGAATTGAATCATGAG
>JAQWJJ010000017.1 GCA_029248405.1 Flavobacteriaceae bacterium
TCATCACTCTGACCTTCCGTTTCTTTTTGCCAAGGATGGTGTCGACAAGGATTTCAATATCATCCTGGTCACTGACCCAAATCATTTCATGGCGCTCACGCAAGCTCATTGAATCCATGGTCATCAGACGGTCTAGGTCCATAGAATCTTGACTGATCATGACGTAAGAGAACTCTCTTGAAAGGGTATCGTTGCCGTGACGTCCGTGAAAAACATGTCCGGAACGACCTGGACTGTCGAGATGCCGACCACCTGTTTGTGAAAAATGCATTGGCGGCAGATCTCCATCAATTTTGAGGAGTACATTCTCAGGAAATCGGACCATGACACAACTGCTCATCGTTAAGGCGGCCACAGCAATAAATAAAAATCTCATAATGATAGGTTTAGGTTTGTTTTGGAGTGAAAATTATTATATTAAAGAGCAAATTTTGTTAATGCGATATTAATTTTTGAATCAGTTTGCGCGCAAATTTTAGTAACTTGCCTGTTAATAAAATTTAGCCAATCAGCGATTCTATTCTTATGAAGTATCTCATTCTATTTTCTATTTTGTTGTCGACCATGTGCGTTCAGGCACAAGACTCAGCGACTTATTACGGTCACCAATTAGATCCGGTTGCCTTAGAGCAAGGCCTGGCGTTACTCAAGCAAACAGGAGCGCCAATTACGGGTCGTATTATAGAGCACTATCCCAATGGTCAATTGCGTATGGAAGGCTTTTATATCGATGGCAAGAAAGACGGCACCTTCAAGTGGTGGTATGAGTCAGGACAATTAGGGTTACTTGAGTCCTTCGTGGCGAACCAAAAAGACGGAGTCTCCCAGCTATGGCACGGAAATGGCCAGCTCAAGCAAGAGGCCAAATACAAAAACAATAAGCGCAGGGGATCGGTGCAATATTGGGATGAGCAAGGCAACAAGAAATCTTACCACCGAAACCAGTAGACTTTATTTCTGCCGTGCAAAAATAGCCTGCAACTCATCAAAAGAGAGCGCGCTGTAAGAAGAGATGATTTTATCAGCCAATGAGTGGTCTTGGCCGGAGGCATCAGGACTGTTGTAGGCGACACAGAAAATATTTGCTGCGCGAGCGGCCTGCAGTCCATTCTCTGAATCTTCAATCACGACACATTGATTTCGATCATGACCTGAGGCTTTTGCCGCATTGATAAAAATTTCTGGATGAGGTTTTGACTCTTTGAGGTCAGCACCACTCAGTTTGGCTGTAAAATATTGGTCCAAATCAAATCGTTTGAAGATCCTATTGATGTTAGGCATAGAGGCAGATGAGGCCAAGACCAAAGTGAGTCCATGATTATAGTAGTCTTTGATCAGTTCCCGCACACCTGGGATCAAATCAAAGTCTTGATCGTTGTCAAATAGCACTTTGAAATGCTCGCGCTTGAGTGCCACCAAAGATTCAGGAGCCTCTTTTAGCTGGTACACTTCACATAGGCGCTGACAGATAGGCAGTGTCGCTTGCCCCGTAAATGAGCGATAAATTTCTTCAGAGACCTCGATGCCGATGTCCGCAAACATCAAATGATAAGCCTTGTGGTGCAGGGGCTCGCTGTTAACGATGACCCCGTCCATGTCAAAAATGATGGCTTTGACCGCCCGTGACTCTATAGTGTTCATGATGTTTTAGGATAAAATATGAGGGTATTGGTCATCATTTGCGATCGCAGTAAAACTCTGACATAAAATTACTAAAAGATCTCTGAACATCATTGGGGAGCACCACCCCGTTGCTGATCGACTCAAAATGATCAAAAAAAAACCCGGAGCGAGCGCTCCGGGTTTTGAAATAGTCAAGTTCAATTTATTCTTCTATCATAAGTTCGACGCGTCTGTTTTTTACACGCCCTGCTTCAATAGCGTTGTCCGCGATAGGCTGAGTTTCGCCATAACCTTTGGCAGAAAGACGGCCTGGGCTGATGCCCTGACCTTCAATCAGGTAATTGCGTACAGCGTTGGCACGAGATTCTGAAAGCTCTTGGTTGAAGCTCTCGGTATCGATATTACAGGTGTGTCCTGAAATTTCTAAATAAGTGGTTGCGTATTTTTTCAACATACTAGCAATATCATCCAAGGTCGCTTTAGCATCGATACTCAAGTCGCTTTTTCCACGTAGGAACAATACTAAGCGCGCAGACTCGTTAAGCTCTGCAACAATTTCCATAGTCATTTCAGGGCATCCCCCTTTGACTGCTGTGCCCGCATCATCTGGGCATTCATCATCCTTGTCGGCAATACCATCACCGTCGCGGTCTGGACAGCCGCCTAAGGCTTTTACTCCAGCCGCTCTTGGGCAGCCATCTTGTGGATCGGCAACACCGTCGCCGTCCGTATCTGGGCAGCCATCAAACTCAGCAGATCCAGCTCTTTTTGGACAGGCGTCCTTCGCATCCTCTATGCCGTCACCATCGGTATCTGGACATCCGTTGAATTCTGCTATTCCAGGCACTTCAGGGCAATTATCTTTGGCATCTTCAATCCCATCACCATCGGTATCAGGACATCCGTTAAATTCTTTAAGGCCAGGGACTGACGGACATTCATCACGACTGTCTGAAACACCATCACCGTCTGTGTCTTTCGCGCCAAATTGGAACACGAGCCCCATGTGGTGTTGGAAGTAGTCTTGGCTGTATTGATCGTCCAAACCTGATTTATAGGTACTCGCGACATCAATGGCCAACAAATCTTTCATGACCCAAAATTTGAAGCCAACATTGGCATTCAAGGTATTATACCCTTTAGCATATCCGTACTTCACCCAAGTGCGTCCTGCACCGAGCCCTACGTAGGGATCGAGCCAGAAGTCCTTTTCAAAAGCATCTAGGAAGCTAAAGTTCAATCTTGTATCGAAGCTATAGAACTCAGAGGAGTCACTATTGGTCCAGTTTAGGGTATTATTATCCCCCAATTTTTCAATTTTGTTGATGGCTCCTGCAACATTAAGGCTTAACCCACTAAATAGGTGGCGTCCTACACCTACTCGAGATACTGAGGGCATGATGTTGTAGTGGTCGCCAGCATTGAAGTACTCGTTAATAAATGATCCATGGATTTGGCCTCCAGGGCGCGTATTCATTGCCATTGTACCTGATTCACCACCCACAGGGTAATAATCTACGGCATTAGTTCCGATTTCGATCGACCAAGGATTTTGTCGGTCCTGTGCATTGGCGCCAAAGATTCCTGCAAAAAGCAGCGTGAAAATGAAAATTGATTTGAAGGTTTTCATGATTTATTTTTTTGCAAAAGTAGAGATGTTTTGACAAATACCCAATAAGGAAAGGTTAATTATCGAAAAAAATGGCGTTTAATCGTGAGCATTGACTGTTTTTGAGCGATTATTGATCGTCGACTGCAGCCACAAATGGTGTGTTGGGGTCCAAAATTTCGTTTATCAAAGCAAGGAGTTGTGTTTCATAAACAGCAAGGACCTCTGGTGTAATGGCTGTTACTTTGTTGTTGCGTGTCTGCCCTTCTTTAGTTGAAAAGGGCATAAGCCCGGCAGCCATATTTTTGAATGATAAAATGCCCGCGCTTACAGTGGCCTCTGGAGAAGATTGTTGGCGCAGATAGGCATAGGTGAGCAGCTGAAATGCTTTGTCGTATTTTTTGTCACTGATAAGGCCTGACCAGTCACTAATTGCGACACTAGTCGGCTTGACCATGCCAGTTTTGAAGTCGATGATCCGTATGGTGTCGTCACAGCGATCAACCCGATCAACCTGACCTTTTAAAACAATGGGAAACGGTTTGTTGGTGTCGAGGGTCATCAGGTGATCGGTTTCTGACTCTAGCAGTGTAATGCGATGACCATTGGCCAAAGCATCAAGATCCCAATCGATGAGTTTTTCGATATAGCGCTGGACTACGGCCACAATAATGAGGTTCTTGCCTCGGTTTAGCGAGCTGGTGTTATAGGCTTTAGCAAATTCCTTTTGAACGGCTTCTGGGACATCAGCTTTTATATGGTTCAGGCCGTCGGTTGTCAAGTCATGGCCCACAAAGTCGCTATAAAGTGCCTTTATGGATTCGTGTACAACGGTGCCGACGATATCAGGTCCAACACTGTCTTGTAGGGGTCTTTTGGGCGAAAGCTTCAAGACACGCTCTAAATAAAAGGCCTTTGGATCTCGGATGTAAAGCGATAAAGCCGTTGGCGAGAATCCTTTTTCTGCAATCTCTTTCAATCGCGCCATGACTCCAGGAGATTTTTCAAACTTTTCTATGGCGGACACCGAGAATTCCGCCCCTTGATGCGCTGTCCATTGTGTCAGGTCATGTGCTTGTTGTTGTTCGAGTTGGAGCAAACGGACAAATCGGCTTTTTTCACCCACATTGAGCCCTTGGGTTTGTTCTTGATAAATCAGTGTGACATCCGTAGCTCTTTGGAGCAATCTAAAAAAGTGATACGCATAAATCGCATCTTTTTCGGTATGCAATGGCAAACCGAATTCTTTTTTCATGTCATAGGTGATGAACGAGGCCGTGCTTTTGCCTTGAGGCAGGATGCCTTCATTGACTGACAGTACCATCAGGTGCTCAAAGTCCAAAACACGGGTTTCGAGCATTCCCATAACTTGAAGCCCAGAATAGGCATTTCCTTCAAAATCTAAGGACTCCTGTTGCAGCAAGTGATCGAAAAGGGCCACAATACTATTGGTATTTTGCAAAAACCCAAAATGCCGTTCTAGCTGTTCAAGTCGATGGCAAAGGTCAAAGAGTTTTTCAATCCCCAAGCGGTCAAAATGACTCAACCCCTTGGTTTGGATTAGTTGATTGAGCAGGCTCATCATCCTGCTCAGGATGTTGGTGTCCGAATCCTCAGGAGCGAAGAGTATCTTCAGGGGCACTTGTTCTTCTTTTGTCGCCAATGGGATAAGGTCAGAGAGGCTGATAAAAAGACGATGTTGTTTGTCTAAGTTTTGACAGATACTTTTGCCAGAAGGCACGAGTCGTTGTCCAAAAGGATGCGTCAAAATTTTCTTTAAGGTATTGTGGTGTATTTTGGAAGAACCACTTTTATAATGATGGAGAAGGCTGGAGACGAACCAAACCCCAGGAAATGATTTTAAGGGGTAGCCCATGGTGATGTTGACCGAGCTGATGTGCTGAGGTAGGGCGTACAAGACCGGAATCAACAAGGACTCGTCTGCAAGCACCAAAGCCGTTTTGGACCATTGCTCCTGTGTGGTTTCAGAAAGTAATTTGGTCATCATCTTGACTTGAGCCAAGTCACTGTCGGCCTGCACCAAACGAATACGTTTGGCTTGTTCAAAATGTCTGGGAAAATTGGGTTTAGGGTGATGGCAATAGTAGGGCCATTGGTCGAGATAAGCCCTCAAGAAATGCGAAACGCTGTGTTGCTGGTCTGCAATAAAGTGATGATCCATATCCCAAAAGACCTCAGTATGCCCTTGAGCGAGCAACTCTTGAATCACGATTTGCTCTGCTGGATTGAGGGCGTTGAATCCTATGAAGGCATGGGGCTTTGAGCCATGAGAGTTGAGGTAATGAGAGAGGTCCTCAGCAGCGCGCCGATACACCAAGCCTTGGTAGGCTTGTCCTTGGGCCAATAGCGCTTCTTTGAACTGGGTGTAAAACGGCAATAGTGTCTCCCAGAATTTTAGATAATCCGTCATGAGTGGCGTGGCAGATTCTTCCAAATTCCATCGGTCCAGGGCTTTGATCTGGCTCAAATAGTCAAAGAATGCTTCTGGTGCCACAAGATGCCGGTCCAATTCATTAAAATCGCCCAGCATGGTTTCTGCCCACTGCAGGTAATCTGTGAAGCTGGTCTTTTGAATGGATTGATAGTTTGAGAACCCCGCCAATAACACATCGGTTTGAGGCATGACCGACACGCCAGAAACTTCTGCGACAAAATCTTCGATACTATATATTTTTGGCGAAAAAAATGGCTGATCCGCTTGGGCCACTAGAAGTTGATTGAGAAATCCTCCGGCACGCTTGCTCGGCAAAATTATGGTGTATTCTGACAAGGGATGAGGGCCTTGGTGTAATCGTTGGATGGTTTCAGTCAGAAAACTTTGCATCCTTAAAAATATAAAAACGCCTCCATAGTGGAGGCGTTTTTTGTATGATATTATGTGAGGAGGAATTACTTCATCAAAGAAATCTCAACACGTCTGTTTTCTTGTCTTCCCGCAGCAGTCTTGTTGTCTGCAACTGGACGATCTTCACCGTATCCTTTGAAAGAAAGACGGTTGTCATCCATTCCAAGTCCCACCAAGAAGTCGTGTACTGATTGCGCACGAGCAGCCGATAGTTTTTGGTTGTTTGCGGCACTACCAACGCTGTCAGTGTGGCCACCGATTTCAAAGTTTGCAGTGGGGTATGCACTCATCACATCAGACATGTCCTGAAGAACAGCATTGGACTCTTCACGGATGCTTGTTTTTCCAGTGTCGAATAAGATCGTTTTAGAATACTCATTCAATTGGTTGATGATTTCAATAGTAACTTCTGGACAACCATTGTTAGACACTGTTCCAGGAACATCAGGACATTGGTCATCTTTATCCTCTACACCGTCGTTGTCAGCATCGTAGAAAGGACATCCACCGTTTGAGCTTGGACCTGCTTCAGTCGGACAGTTGTCATCGGCATCAGTGATGCCATCACTATCGCTATCAGGACATCCGTTCAAAGCAGCAACACCAGCTTCCATTGGACAAGCGTCTTGAGGATCAGCGATACCATCGCCGTCGCTGTCAGGACATCCGTTGAATTCTGCTAAACCAGCCACGTTAACACAGGCGTCGTTACGGTCTTCGATACCGTCACCGTCGCTGTCTGGACAACCACCAAATTCTGGAAGACCAGCGACTTCAGGACAAGCATCTTCGTTGTCATACAGTCCGTCGCCGTCAGTGTCTTTTCCACCGAACTTAAATGAAGCACCAATAGAATGTTGGAAATGCGTGATGCCAAAGTCTTCCATAGCGTGCTTGAAAGTACTTTGTACGTTGATTGCCAAGTTCTCAGCAACCCAGAAACGAACACCAGCAGTAGCGTTGACAGAACCAAATCCGATATCGTCAACCCAAGTGTAACCACCACCAACACCCAAAGATGGGTCTAGCCACTGGCCACCAATTTTATCTCTTAAGCTGTAGCGCAATTCAGCGTCACCAGCGTAGTAGATTAAGTCGTCAACACGAACATCACCAAGTTTGGTCAGTTTGTTCATTGTTCCTCCTACTCCGAATGAGAAACCATCTCCTAAATAACGAGCGGCCGCTACTTTGGTCACAGCAGGGATAATGTTGTAATGGTCTGTAACGTTAAAAAACTCGTCAAAAAGACGGCCTTTAACATCTACTCCACCTACGGATACAGGTAATCTACCAGCATCAACGTTTCCTGACGAGTATACATCAATGGCGTTGATACCAAGTTCTACTGCCCAAGGATTGTTTGCGTCTTGTGCATTAGTTACACCAACTACTAAGAAAAAGCAGGCAGCAACCAAAATACTGTTAAGATGTTTCATATTCTAAAAGTTTAATTTTTAAGTGTTATTAGAGCAAAAGTAACTTGTTAAAATTTATTAACAAAAACAAATCTATTAAAAATTTTGGAATTACCTACCAACAGAGGCTTAAATATCAATTTGGCCTCTAAATATTGAGCTTAATTTTAACATTTTTGAAGGCCGAAATTGCCTTGTTCAAATGCTCTTTTGTATGGGCTGCCGAAAGTTGAACGCGGATGCGCGCCTTGCCTTTGGGAACTACTGGGTAGAAAAACCCAATGACATAAATGCCCTCCTCTAACAGCAAGTCGGCCATGGTTTGGGCCAATTTGGCGTCGTAGAGCATTACCGGGACGATGGCCGAATCCCCATCGATAATGTCGAAGCCTTCGGCGATCATGCCCGCCTTGAAGTAAGCCGTGTTCTCAGCCAAACGGTCTCTGAGGGTGGTGTCCTCTTTGAGCAACTCAAAAACTTTTATGGACGCCCCGACAATAGCGGGCGCGAGAGAGTTCGAGAATAAATAAGGTCGCGAACGTTGGCGCAAAATTTCTATGATTTCTTTTTTGCCTGTGGTATAGCCGCCCATTGCCCCGCCTAGGGCTTTGCCAAGAGTTCCGGTAATGATGTCGACTCTGCCCATCACCCCTTTTTCTTCTAAAGTGCCCCGTCCCGTGGGCCCGATAAATCCGGCAGCGTGGCATTCATCTATCATCACCAAAGCATCATATGCCTCGGCCAAATCACAAATATGATCTAAGGGAGCAACCAGTCCATCCATTGAAAAGACCCCGTCGGTCACGATCATTTTGAATCTGGCACCATCCACATCAGCCTGTTTGAGTTGGGCCTCCAAATCTGCCATATCGTTGTTTTGGTAGCGGTACCGCTTGGCTTTACAAAGGCGCACGCCATCAATAATTGAAGCGTGGTTGAGGCTATCTGAAATAATGGCATCTTCTGGGCCCAGAAGTGGCTCAAAAACCCCTCCATTAGCGTCAAAAGCAGCGGCGTAAAGAATGGTGTCCTCGGTTTGGTAAAACGAGGCGATCTCGGCTTCGAGTTGCTTGTGGATGTCTTGTGTCCCACAAATAAAGCGCACTGAAGACATGCCAAAACCGTGAGTGTCAAGAGTGTCTTTTGCGGCCTGCACGACTTCAGGATGAGAGGAAAGTCCTAAATAATTATTGGCACAAAAATTAATGACTTCTTGACCAGTAGAAATCCTGATGACAGCATCTTGAGCCGAAGTAATGATGCGCTCTTTTTTGAATAATCCCTGCTGCTCAATTTCTTGAAGCTCTTGGGACAAATGGTCTTTTATTTTGGTATACATAATGGATTTTTTCGGTGTCTAAATTAAAGTTTTTTGACCACAACTGAGGGGTCTTTTAGGTAAACGATTAATTTTTGTCTTTGCCTGAGTCCCATTGAGATCAGGGCTTGTGCATAGGCACTTATTTGTTCCTCATCTTGGGGTTTTGGCGCGCCGGTTTTGTAATCGACTAAACTAAAGCTCCCGTCTGTATGATAATTGATGCGGTCCGGCCTTAAGATTCCCTGAGCTGTGACGATACTTCGTTCGCAATGAACCTTGTCCGAACCATCAAATAAATTTATCAATTCAGGCGTTGCGAGAACGGCGTTGGCTAAGCCTTTTAGTGCGGCACTTAATGCCTCATCCAAATAATACCTAGAAATCATTTTTTGAAGTGCCTCATGGGTGTCTTCTTGAGTAATGATCAGGGCCATTAATTCATGAAACAAGGAGCCAAAACCATCTGCAGCTGGTGACCAAAGTTGTGCCCTGCGCTGGGCCCCAACAAAACTAATAGGATGTTCCTCTGGAAGAATGACTTGATACTCAAATTGGGCGTGATGACGGGCCTGATCAGGGGCCGAAAATTGCGGATGACTGTGCGGGGCTAATGCGCCAAAGTGATACCGCAGGGAGGTGTCAGACCACATATTTTGGGCCTCTAGGTAATTTTGAAATAATCGATTGGCCGTCAGACTTTTCGAATCGCCGTTGGGCTTTTGACAAAAAATATAAAGTTCGTTCTCTGGCCGGGTCATCGCGACATAGAGAATATTGAGCGCATCAAAAATATCCGTCGCAGTTTTTTCGGCATGTATTTCTAAGCCTTCTGGGCCATAGCGTTTCATGTTTTCTTTGTCGTAATTCAAACGCATAAAGTCTAATCCATGGGCGTCGTATGGGTACCAAACTTTACGTCCTTTGTTGTCGGCGAATGGCATGTCTGCAAAGGGAAAAATAACCACCGGAAATTCCAATCCCTTGGCTTTGTGTATGGTCATCAGGCTGATGGCGCCAGCGCTTTGGCTACTGCTCAAGCTCACACGATCTTTTTGTTGGTCCCAATAAGCCAAAAGAGACCAAATACTGGCTTGTGGGCGTTTTGAAAACTGAAAAACCCAATCCATAAAAGCGGTCACGAACCCATCGGATTTGGCGTGCCAACCGAACTGCTTGAGGGCATATTCGAAACGCTCATAGAGCCCAAGAGTCGATACCGTATCGAGGCTAAAATTTATGCCGATGGCGCTCAGGTTCTGTTCAAACAGTCGTGGCGGTGCATCGCGAAAGCTTTGCAAATACGAAAAGAGATCTTCTTTGACCTCGAGTGATTGATGAAGGTATCGTGCTATTGCCACGCGCGCCATCACATCGTCGTAAGAAACACTCAGCGCCGCCACATGCATCAGTGCTGACACGACAGGATCGTTCTGAAGCAAAAGGGCTTCTTCGGAGACTACAGCAAAGCCATGGCTGCTGAGATAAGCTCCGAGGTCGCTGCATTGTTTGTTGTTTCTGGTCAGGATACAAACCTCTTCTAAAGGGACTTGCCGCTCCTTTAGCGCCCTGACTTGGGTTAAAATCGCTTCTTGATAAAAGTCTAGAGCAGCGTCGTTTTTGTCGTACTCCAGAAAATCTATTTGGACATACCCCCCCTGTTTTTGGTGTGCTTTTTGTTGGCTGCCTTCTCGGTAGAGTTTTTGGTGGTCTGCGGCATGAAGTTGGCCTGCTGCAAATTCAAAAAACAAATTATTGAAGGCGACAATTTCTGCCTTACTGCGGTAATTGGTGTCAAGGGTTTCAGTATGCTTTTGGATGTGTGGTAAGGCGCCTTTGTTTTGGGCCAGAGCGATGAATTGTTCTGGTCGTCCTCCCCGCCACCGGTAAATAGACTGTTTGGGGTCGCCAACAAGCATGATGGTCCCTACTGGAGCATCTGGATCGTTTTGAGATAAGGTGTTTTCGACAAGCGGCAATAAATTCTCCCACTGCATGGCAGAGGTGTCTTGGAATTCGTCAATAAAAAAATGACGGTAGCGCTCCCCAAGTCGCTCATAAATAAATGGAGCAGGTTGATCCTTTATCTCAGCAGCCAAAAGCCTATTAAAATCACTCACCACAACGGTGTTTTGTGTAGACTTGACCTCCTCGAATTCTTGACTGATCGAAGAAAGTGTCGCCAGTGGAATCAAATTTTTGAGCATATTACGGACAAAATGCGCGTCAATAAAGACCCGGTTGATTTCTTCGAAGACTTCTATAAAAAGAGGCATCAGGTCATCTATGGCTTGTTTTGTGGCTATCGGCGCTGTTTTGACGTACAAGTCTTTTTGTCCGAAATTGGCTTGCCAAACGGCGCCAAAACTCAGGAGTTCGTGATTGGTTTTGGCCTTTACAAGCCAATTGTAAAAAGCGCCTCTACTGAAATCCGACGCATTTAAATGATGGTCCGCACAGGCGTTAAGTGCTTTAATGGCTTGGGCCTTGATCTGATGACACAATATTTTGTAGCGCTCACGCAAGCTTGATTCTAAAGTCAAATAACTTTTTAGGGGTTTCACCTGAATCGACTTGAGGTAGGGCAAATCATTTTCTTGAATCAACAATGTGGCCACCTTATTTAAATCAAAACTGATGTCCCAAGACTGATTGTCGTCTGTTTTTTGAAGAGCAAAGTCGATGAGTAAATCTGTAATATGACGATCTGACCCAGCTTTATCGAGGAGTTGATCGACGGCCTGTGCCAGTAAAAGAGGTGCTTCGAGGCTGACGTCAAAATTACTGCTGAGTTTTAGGTCGCGGGCAAAGGTGCGCAGGAGCCGGTGATTGAAGCGGTCTATGGTTTCGACATGGAACAGGGCGTAATGATTCAGAAGGTGCTTGAGTACTCCTGCACTGCGCCTTGTAAGTTGTTCCTGAGAAAGACCGATACTTGATTCCAAGGCTTGCGCCATGGCTATGTTGTTCGGGTTGAATTGGCCTTTGGCAAAATCTTGTAATAACGACAAAATCCGGGTTTTCATCTCGGCCACTGCTTTGTTGGTGAAGGTGATGGCCAGTAATTTTTTGTAACGATCGGGCTGTGGTGTCTCGAGCATTTTTTCTAAAAATGCTCGCACCAAGGCAAAAGTTTTGCCGCTCCCTGCGGAGGCATTATAAACGACAAATGGAGCGTTATTGCGCAAAAGACATTGGATAAGGTGACTGCACTAAGATAGTATATTCATAAAGTCTATCCTTATGGAAAACTTATAATTTCTATAATAGTCCAATGGTTTTTAAATGCTTAAATTTGCAACATAAAGTAAATAAACACTTAAAATATAAGACTTATGGCTTTTGAACTACCCGCGTTACCTTACGCACATGACGCCTTAGAGCCGCACATCGACGCGCGCACTATGGAAATTCACCACGGCAAGCACCATGCAGGTTATACGGCTAATCTTAATGCGGCTATTGCTGGCACCGATTTAGAAGGACAAAGTATTGAGGCCATTTTGGCCGGTTGCGATATGAACAATAAAGCATTGCGCAACAACGGAGGTGGTTTTTACAACCATTCGCTGTTTTGGAGTGTCCTTCAGCCCAATGGCGGCGGCCACCCAACAGGAGCATTGGCGCAGGCTATAGAGGATTCTTTTGGCAGTTTTGACCAATTCAAAGAGCAGTTTTCTGCAGCAGCCAAAACACAATTTGGTTCGGGATGGGCATGGTTGTGTGTGCACAAAGGCGGCAAATTGGACGTCTGTTCTACAGCCAATCAAGACAACCCGTTGATGCCTGGAATTACTTGTGGTGGCACACCGATTTTGGGACTTGATGTTTGGGAACACGCCTATTATCTCAACTACCAAAACCGACGTCCAGATTACGTTTCTGCATTTTTTAATGTGATCAATTGGACAGCAGTCGCTGAGCGGTTTGCCTCAAACAAATAATATTATTTGATTTTTTTCAGGAAAAAGGCTGTCTGATGAGACGGCCTTTTTTTGTGCCAGCTTTTAATTTTTGGCATAATGTGAAACGAAAAAAGGCAAACGAGAGTTTGCCTTTTTGCCCCAAATCTTACCATGAACTTAACCTACTTATGCTATGGTAAAGCACAAATGTAGGGCAAGTGTCCCTTTTTAAAAAAGCAAAATCTACACTTTTCGCTCAAATGAAATAATACTCGACAAACGACAGAAATAGCTCGCGGTCAGGCTTTTAATAAGCCCGTTCGGGATTGCCTTCATAGAAGTGAACAAACGCACGGTTCACCACGAGGGTTCCTCCTTTGGTCGGGTAATTGCCCGTGAAGTACCAATCTCCAAGGTGTTCTGGACATGCTTGATGCAGATCTTCAACAGATTGGAAAATGACTTTGATCTTGCTATTAAGTTGGTCACTCGAAATGATGCTGGCAATTTTATCTGAAATTTCTTCGTCTGTAAAAGGGTCATATAGTGCCTGGACATGATTTTCTATAGCGCGCCCTTGACCAGCATCGGTGATGGCGGCTTTGCATTTGTGGTAAATCTCTTCAATAATATCCTCAGTGCCCCTTTCTTTATGAAGCGCGATGGCGGCATTGAACGCCACCAGTTTTTCTAATCTGGCCATATCGATGCCATAGCAATCGGGATAGCGGATCTGTGGTGCTGAAGAAACCACCACAATTTGCTTGGGACCGAGGCGGTCGAGCATTTTGAGTATGCTCATTTTGAGGGTCGTCCCCCTTACGATACTGTCGTCGATAATGACAATATTGTCTTCTGGTTTCACAACGCCGTAAGTCACGTCGTAAACATGAGCCACAAGGTCGTCACGGCTGCTGTCCTCTGTGATGAAAGTCCGTAGCTTGACGTCCTTAATCGCCAGTTTTTCGGTGCGGATTTTTTGACCCTGAATTGCTGCCAGATGCTCCGCTGTTAGCGCGTCTTTGGCGTCAAGAATCAGTTGTGTTTTTTTCAGATCCAATGCCTCCTGCGCGGCTTCCATCATGCCATAAAATGAAATTTCTGCGGTGTTAGGAATAAAAGAAAACACGGTGTTCTGAGTGTCGTTATCGATCGCCTTGAGCACCTTCGGCATCAAAAGACGTCCCAACGACTTGCGTTCTTGATAAATTTCTGCATCACTCCCTCTTGAGAAGTAAATGCGTTCGAAAGAACACGAACGCCTTGGCAGTGGTTCATGAATTTTACTGAGCTTAGTCTCACCAGATTTCTTGATGATCAGCGCATGTCCTGGGTCTAATTCCGTGATCTGCTCAAACGGCACGTCAAAAACAGTTTGGATCACTGGTCGCTCGCTGGCCACCACGACCACTTCGTCGTCCTTATAATAGTATGCTGGGCGAATTCCAGCAGGATCGCGCAAGACAAATGCATCTCCGTGCCCTAATAGGCCAGCCATAGCATAGCCGCCGTCCCAATACTTTGCCGCTTTGCGCAGGATTTTTTCGAGATTAAGATGGTCTACTATATAAGGGGAGGCTTCCATTTTGTTCAGGCCCTGGGCCTTGGCTTGTTTGTATAATTTGCGTACCGCGTCGTCCAAAAAGTGACCAATTTTTTCCATGACGGTTATGGTATCGGCTTTCTCTTTGGGATGCATGCCCAGTTTGATGAGGCTTTGAAAGAGCTCATTGGTATTGGTCATATTAAAATTACCAGCGATGATCAAGTTGCGGTGCATCCAATTGTTTTGCCTTAGAAACGGATGAACCGTTTCGATGCTGTTTCCTCCAAAGGTGCCGTATCGGACATGGCCCAAAAATAATTCGCCCTGATAAGGGATTATTTTTTTCTGTAATTCAATATCATCTGACAATCCAGGATGCTTGGCAAACTCTGTATTGATGCGGTTATTGATTTGGGCAAAAATATCCTGAATGGGCTGAGCCTCATTGGACCGAATACGGCTGATGTAGCGTTCTCCTGGAGATACATCCATCTTGATGCCTGCCAATCCGGCGCCATCTTGGCCTCGATTGTGTTGCTTTTCCATTAGAAGGTACATCTTGTTCACGCCATAAAACGAGGAGCCGTACTTCTCTTTATAATAGGACAAGGGTTTCAGCAACCTGATTAGGGCAATACCACATTCATGTTTTAACGGATCACTCATAATGCATCAGGAAGTTAGTTCAATTCGATATCAAATTGTGTCAAATGTTTGAATTGTTGAAGACGCTCGCTCAGGGTGGTGCCATCGAGTCGCTCCAGACGTTTGGTGCCAAACTCTTCCACACAAAACGAGGCAAGGGCTGATCCGTGGATCACGGCATTTTTCATGTTTTCAAAACTGTAGTTTTTGCTTTGTGCCAAATAGCCAGCAAATCCACCAGCAAATGTATCCCCTGCTCCTGTAGGATCAAAAACTTCTTCCAAGGGCAGCGCAGGGGCGTAGAACACGTCTTGTTGATGGAACAGTAAAGCACCGTGTTCTCCTTTTTTGATGATGACATGATCAGGGCCCATTTCTGAGATTTTTTTGGCGGCACGCACCAAAGAATATTCTCCGGTAAGTTGCCTGGCTTCTTCATCGTTGATACTGATCACATTGACTTTGGCCATAACACGGAGCAAATCATCCCAAGCGTGTTCCATCCAAAAGTTCATGGTGTCGAGCATCAGTATTTTGGGGTCAGTCATCTGAGCGATGACATCGAGCTGGACCAAGGGATGCAAGTTGCCCAATAGCACCACTTCTGCACTGCGGTAAGATTCTGGAACAACGGGTTTGAAGTCGGCCAAGACGTTGAGTTCTGTAGCTAAGGTATCGCGCGTGTTCATGTCGTTGTGATAGCGCCCTTGCCAAAAAAAAGTCTTGCCGTCTGCTTTGATCTCTATGCCTTGTATGTTGAGGTTCTTGCCCGTCAAAAGGTCCAAATGATTTTGTGGAAAATCACCGCCAACGACAGACACTAGGGCGGCGTCTACGTTATAGTGGGAAGCGGCAAGTCCGATGTATGTGGCCGCGCCCCCTAAAATCTTGTCGGTTTTGCCGAAAGGCGTTTCAATGGCGTCGAAGGCAACGGTGCCTACAATAACGAGTTGGCTCATGTAATGGGTTTAAAATCGCTCAAAAATAATCATTTCTTTGGTAAATGGATGGGGCATGTGTCTAGAGATTTTTGTTTGGTTCGGGTTTTTGAGCAAAAGTATGGCTTTGGACTGTTCGAAAGACAGGACAGGATCAGCTCTATTTATTTCGAATTACAAGTGATTTTGTGGGCGATAACACTTTGATTGTCAATTCGTACGGATTCTGAAGGAAAATTCCTGCATTTAATCGAGAAAAAATATCGTTACATCGAAATTACACAGGATTGGGATCATCATGCAATTCTTCTCTGTTACATTTGCCCTGTTCAAACCCCAAATTTTGGACGTTATTAAATTAACTACTTATGAGAAAATTCTATTTTTCTAGAAAAACATGGTCAATAGTCTTAATAGTATTATTGACGACTTTTGCCACAAGAGCCCAAGTGGGTATCGGGACTACGAATCCATTAGCCATGCTTCACATTGAGGCGCCCGCAACCTCGGATCACATGACGGGAATTTTATTGCCTCGAGTAGCAAATTTGCCCGATGACAGTAATGGAACTCCACAGCAAGGAGCTGTAGTTTTTTATAATGGAACGCTTAACGGAAATATGAAGCATACTTTTTACTATTATTCTAATGGCAATTGGTATACCATGACAGGAGAGCTCGCGCAAGAGTCTAACTTCGTGCCATCAGTGGGTGGATATGACTCGGAGAACGGGGGAATTGTATTTTGGGTTGACCCAAATAATCCGTACCATTATAAAATAATTGCACTCGAAACATTCGGAGATCTGTCTTGGGATGAAGGTGATTGTATGGATGGAGGACACAACTGTGTTAAAGGTGTGGATGGAGGCCTGGCCAAAACCGCAGCTTGGAATGCGGCGCACTCCGGCGGAACTTCACACATTAATTACAGGTCATACTATTACGACCCTGATGGCTCAGTAGATTTCGTTGGCAGCACACCAACTGGTTGGTATACACCTACAGTAGACGAGCTTTATGAAATAATGTCAAATTTTAGCACATTAAATACTGCTCTGAGCAGCGCGGGAGGAGATTCTATCCCTGATGATGAAGATCATTGGAGTATCAATGAAAACCTTCGAAACGGCAATGGAAATATTGATACGGAGGATAGCTTTGATGAAATTTTGTTATTGAAATGGAAAAATAACGATGAACTAGTTGAATGGCATAGTCATGATAAGGATGAAAACGTATCCAATCGTTATTTAAGAGCCGTAAAGGAAATAGGATCTTAATTCATCATGTCAACACTAGCCCCTAAAACAATGAGATCTGTTTTCAATACTTTAATGTTCGTCGCGCTGTGTGCATTTCCAGAGCTTTATGCGCAAATAGGAATTAATGTGCCTACTAATGAATCACCTCAGGCGCAATTAGATATAAGACAAGGCGAAGATAATCTGCCGGGTCTCCTAATTCCTAGGGTAAGCAGCCTTCCAGTAGCTGCCCCAGGAGAGACTATCGCTGAAGGGCTTATGGTATTTGTACAAGGCGAAAACCCGAATTTTTATGTGTATGTGGATGGTGTGTGGCAAACCATTGGTGAATCAGCAGGAGTGGACACGACCCCTCCATCTGTCCCTCTTAATCTCACGGCGTCTAACCCCACATCAACAATGATAGACCTGGCATGGACGGCGTCGACAGACAATGTTGGTGTAGAGGGGTATAAAATCTACGACAACTCAGATGATTCCTTAGTTGCAACGGTCACCGGGAGCACTAGCCTCAGTACAACAATTTCAGGGCTTACCTCAAACACGTCGTACACATTTTATGCCACGGCTTATGATGCGGCCGGCAATGAGTCGGATCCGAGTGATACTGCTACTGAAACTACTACCTCTACCTCATCGGTAACTATCAATTTGGCTACTTTTGAGAATGGATGGGACGGTTGGAGAGATGGGGGGAACAGGGTCAGTCGCCAAACTAATGGCAATTGTACTGGATTTAATGGTTCACCTTCACGTGGTTACATACGGTTAAGTGATGACACCGGTAATGGGAGCTCAATGTTTCTCGACGATAAAAATTTGTCTTCATATATCTATGTAACAATCGAATTTATTTACAAAACGAACAACAAATACGATTCAAACGATTACTTTACATTCGAATATAGGGATGGTGATGGAAATTGGACGGAAGTGTT
>JAQWJJ010000012.1 GCA_029248405.1 Flavobacteriaceae bacterium
CCCCCGGATAGTGGTGCTTGTGGCGCATCGCTAAGTGTAATGACCACAGATGTTGTGTCTGAACATCCGTTATCGGCTGTGACGCTTACACTATAGGTTCCTGGAGTGGTGACGTTTAGATCTGCTGAACTGCTGACAATGTTTATGCCATCGGACCAGCTGTATGAGACTCCCCCTGTTGCACTAAGGCTTATTGTTGTGACCTCACAGTTGAGTTCTGTTGCTCCTGTGTTATTGGTGATCCCTGGAGATGGCGTCGGAATTACAGTTATTGTTATATTTTTACGGCAGGTAATACCATTCAATGTTGTATCTACCCAATAATTAGTGGTTTCCGTCGGAGTTGCAGTGATTGAGGTTGATGTATCACCCGTGGACCATTCTTGGTTAAAATAAACTTCATCTAATTGTAATAAAGATGGGTGCAATCGGGTTATTGGAACATCGTCCCAAAAACCAGTTCCAAATTGTTTAATGAAACTTTGAAATGTAAGTCCATTTGGTTCTCCAGGCAAAAAGTTTGAATAATCTACTGGTGATCCGTCTGACCATTCAAACGCACCTATGGTATTGCGATCACTCATGCCAATCCAATTCACTGAGGTGGCTCCATTTATCGTAAAGTCAACTTCGGCTTGTGAGTGGATGGATAGTAAGTGTCCATTAAAATTATTTGCAAAGCTCTCAGCATTGGGCCATGTTTTAAGTGGAAGATGTAAATAAACTAATTTGGCACTTATTAAACCTAAATAATTGGAATTGGGGATCACTGGAGCGTCAAATACGGCAGTTAATTCCACACTTTCACCTTGGCAGATTAAAATATTTGACACAGCAATATCCACATCTACAAAATGAACCAATACCTGCAAGCGATCTGCACTCGGGACACCCCCTATGGTTTGTTCCGCAAAAACTAAGTCCCCATCTGCAAGGGCATCTGTGGCGGCCAACAAGTTTCCTCCTGTAGCGGCATCATACCAATCGATTGTGCCGGAAGGGTCCGCATTTGCGACCAAGTCGGCCACTGTCGCAGCATCACAAAAACTTTGAATGGGATTTCCTGTCGGTGTGGGCGTCACCACGTTGGCCAAAATTGGTGGGGCATCCGACTGAGATCTCTCGCTCCAGATCTGACCTATAAAATGATGTACGACAGCCCCTATTGTCGGGAGCGGATCGATACCGACTGGTCCACGCGCAAATAACTGCGCCGGGCCTAAGGCAAACAACAAACAGAAGCTATAAAGTAATTTTCTCATCATTAGGGGCACAGTGATGGTTTCTTAAAAAATATTTTCGAGGCTAGCTGAGTCTTTTTAAACTGGGTATAAAGATAGGGAATAATGCGTAATACTATTAAAGAGTATTATTTTCACTTTGTATTTGCCCACGCGAAGCGTTCACCCGCAAAATCTTTGGCCGAAGAATTAATTTTGAAAGCGTTATCTTGAGGCCAATAATTTATGGCATCGATTTTAGTGGATGTGATCACTGAAGACATCCTTGATGGACCAGAAATATAATACCCATGACCTTAAAAAGAAGCCTCTTTAGGGGTATCACAAACATCGCTTTTGCCGGAATTTTTATTTTGCCAGCCACCAAAACAGCAGCTCAAGAATTTCCAAAACCTCAAATGATGCGGAAATTCAGGGCGGATAGTTTGGTTTGGGACGAACAAAAAAATGATGGTTCATTCAAAATTCGAGAGGAAAAAAGTCAAAAATGGGGCCTATACCAATGGCTTTACCGTGGGCTGATGACCCGTGAATTAATCGCTCCGAAATACGACAGTCTTGATTTTATACCGTTCAGCGCGCCGTTCAGCGCCGTTTATCAGAAGGGCAAAGTAGGATTTCACCAGTCGCCATGGGTATTTGAAGCCGCAGAAGAATTCATACCCTGTCAATACGACGACTTCGCCATTAAAAACGTCGATTCCAAGACCTATTTGGCAGTAAAGAGCAATGGCCGCTGGTTTTGGGTCTCTTGGGAAGATGGCGTTGAACACTTGACCTCGAGTAAACCAACACTTGAAGCATTGATGTTGTCAAATATTGTATCTTCATCACATAAAAATCAGCCCTAAAATCAAAACATCATGGCGGAACAAAATTTCAAAAATCATGCAAAATCGGTCCGTGGATTTCACGGCGTTTTATTTCTTATGTTGCTCTCGTTATTAGGCGGTAGCATCAACTTTATCGCTAAAGCGACTCCAGATCAAATGTACTTGGCCAGTCTCTTTTGCTTGTTGTCTGTGGCGCTGATCTTGATGACTTGGTACATTCGTATCTTTCCACTAAAGGCCCAAGATCGTGCCATCAGGGCCGAAGAGCGTCTGCGGTATTATTTGTTGGCCAAAAAACCTATGCCTGAAGCGCTGAGGATATCACAGATTATTGCATTACGTTTTGCTAGTGACCAGGAGTATCTTGCCTTGGCCCAACGAGCGCTTGAAGAAAATCTTAGTCAAAAGGAAATCAAGGCGGCCATCCAAAATTGGAAAGCTGACCATTACAGAGTTTAAGCATAAGAAAGTTGGCCAACAAAAAACCCCCGCTACACTGGCGGGGGTTTTTGCATTTAATGGGGTCACGATTATTTCAAATCAAAGCGATCAAGTTGCATGACTTTGTTCCATGCGGTGACGAAGTCATTAACAAAATGCTGACCAGCATCATCACTGGCATAAGCTTCGGCGATGGCCCGCAGTTGAGAATTTGATCCAAAAACCAAATCGACTCTGGAGCCTGTGCGCACAATAGCCCCTGTAGTGCGATCACGCCCAAGATATATTGAAGAATCTTGCTTTGATGGCTCCCATGCCACATCCATAGACAATAAATGTCTGAAAAAGTCATTAGATAAGGCCCCTGGTGTTTCTGTCCATACACCGTGGGCACTGCCATCCGCGTTAGTATTGAGCACGCGCATACCCCCTACCAAAACAGTCATTTCTGGCGCTGAAAGTGTCAACAACTGGGCGCGGTCAAGCAGTAATTCTTCTGCATGACGGTCGTGCATCTTGCCAACAAAATTTCGGAATCCATCTGCAGTAGGCTCTAAGAAGGCCACTGAACTAACGTCAGTTTGTTCTTGACTCGCATCGCAACGTCCTGGCGTAAAAGGCACAGAAACGGAGTGTCCTGCAAGCTCAGCAGCTTTTTCTATTGCAGCACAACCGCCAAGAACGATCAAATCTGCCATGGAAACCAGCTTCCCTGTGGTCTGTGATGCGTTAAAGTCCTGTTGAACTTTTTCAATGGCACGCAAGACACCAGGCAAATGATCTGGACGGTTGACTGCCCAATTGATTTGCGGCACTAATCTTAGACGACCTCCATTGGCTCCGCCGCGCTTGTCGCTGCCGCGATACGTCGCTGCACTGGCCCAGGCAGTAGAGATCAAATCTGAAGTCGAGAGTCCGGTATTGAGTAAAGCTTCTTTTAACAAAGCAACATCATCACTGTCGATAGAGGTATAATTGGCTGCAGGAATGGGATCTTGCCAAACCAACTCCTCTGAAGGCACTTCTGAACCTAAGTAGCGAGAAACAGGGCCCATATCTCTATGGGTCAATTTGTACCAGGCACGCGCAAAGGCGTCTGCAAAAGCATCCGGGTTTTCGTGAAAGTGTTTGGATATCTTGAGGTATGTCGGGTCTTCTCTTAAAGCGATATCCGTAGTCGCCATCATTGGCGCATGGGTCTTGTTAGGATCGTGCGCATCCGGAACAGCATCCGAAGCAGCACCATCTTTTGGGGCCCACTGTTGCGCTCCTGCTGGACTTTTTGTCAATTCCCATTCATATCCAAAAAGAGTGTCAAAATAACTGTTGTCCCAAGCTATTGGTGTCGGCGTCCAAGCACCTTCTAGTCCACTGGTGATGGTGTCGCCACCTTTACCGCTTTTATATGTGCTGAGCCAGCCAAAACCTTGATCTTGTAAAGCCCCGCCTTCGGGCTCTACCCCAACATGAGCGGCATCTCCTGCACCATGAGTTTTTCCGAAAGTATGGCCTCCAGCAATCAGGGCTACAGTTTCTTCGTCATTCATGGCCATACGGGCAAATGTTTCTCTAATATCTCGCGCAGAGGCTATTGGGTCAGGCGTGCCATTAGGGCCTTCTGGATTGACATAAATCAATCCCATTTGAACCGCACCAAGTGGATTGGCCAAATCACGGTCACCACTATAACGCTCATCTCCTAGCCACTCTGTTTCAGGCCCCCAATAAATGTCACCTTCTGGTTCCCAGATGTCTTCTCGCCCTCCTGCAAAACCAAAAGTATCGAAGCCCATTGATTCAAGTGCACAGTTTCCTGTGAGAATCATGAGGTCGGCCCAAGAAATACTGCGGCCATACTTTTGTTTGATGGGCCACAACAAGCGGCGCGCTTTGTCTAAGTTACCATTATCTGGCCAGCTGTTGAGCGGGGCAAAACGAAGACTCCCAGAACAGGCGCCACCACGACCGTCACCTACTCGATAAGTTCCGGCACTGTGCCATGCCATTCGGATGAAAAAAGGGCCATAATGACCATAATCTGCCGGCCACCAGTCTTGGGAGTCAGTCATCAGGTCAAATAAATCTTGCTTTACAGCATTGAGGTCTAATTTTTCAAAGGCCTCTTTATAGTTAAAGTCGCCTCCCATTGGACTGGTTTGCGGATTATTTTGATTGAGAATTTTGAGATTCAGGGCGTTTGGCCACCAATCTGAGTTGGATAAGGCTCCGGCAGCTGTGTGCCTGTGGGTCGCATGCAAGAAAGGGCACTTTCCTGTAGCGTCTCCATTTGTATTCATTGATTCCATATTGATTTAATTTCCGCTAAGTTAATAAAGAAAGGTATTTCTGCCTTTGTCGTTAAATATTAATCCTCAATCCTGAGATAAACATTACCTATGGTTGAAAAGACCTGTGGTCTTTGGATATTTTGTCAAATGCTGAACCAATATGAGAGTTTCAAATTGATGGATTGGTACCTCCGGTAAAAAGTAGTGGTGTCGTAACCATCATTATAAACAATAAATAGGTCTGACATCGGGGCAAATCGCCACTGAAGTCGAGAATTGATGCCGAGATTATCCTGTTGATTGCTGTATTGGATGAAGTTTGACCAAAAGACATTTTTGGTAAAGGTCCATTCCAGTTTTGGGGCGATCAAAATGAGATTCCTCGAGGGATAAGGATCGGGCAATCGGATGCGATTGTAATCAACCGACAAACTCAAGTTGAATTTGGGCTGTACACGATAATTAAGGACACCACTGAGTCCTGTGCGACGGCCATTGTAAAATTCGCCAAAATTTAAGCCGCCTTCCCAATTGATAGCGTTGGCAAAATTGGATTGGTAGATGATGCCGTAGGTGTTGAAGCGATAATCGCTGCCCATGGGCAAGGGGGTGTCGCTGTCGCTTCTGGTCGGATCAAAATCATCAAAGAGATAGACGTACCGATTAAAGTAATTGAATTCAAGACGGTTTTGGTCTTTAAAATCTAACAAGTACTCCAGTTTTAGCGTGTGATCGGTTTGCCTAAAGTCCAAGTCTTGTGCGTAATAAAATTCATTGTAAACACCAATTCTATGCGTGTTGATAGACCCGGTTTTGGGATAAAAAATGCGGGTCAATTTGTCTGCTTTCTTAATGAACCCCTTACGCGGAATAAATCCAATATCTGACCCAAATTCTTGATCTACAAACAAGAGCATGCTGAAGGCATTCCAAAAACGTGTGTTGAAACGCATCAATGCCTGGCTCGAAATATTGCCCTCAGAGTCGTTGGGATTAAATGATTTGTGTGCAAAGAATTTTCCAGACCATGTGTTGTCTTTTGAAACCAGATTATAATCTAATCCTAAAACCCGATTGAAAGCCTGTTCGGGATCCAAGAACCCCTCCTTGTTTGTGGCTTCACGATTGATCAAAAAGACACCAATTTGAGACCTGCTGAATATTTTTTTCTGTAAGGTCACCATGCTGTTATTGTTGCTGGGGATCTCATTAGTCTGATCCTGTTGGGTCTGAATAGAGAGAACACCAAGACGCAATGAGTTGCTTATTTTGCCACTCAGTCTTGCGCCACCAATAATATTATTTTGAATAGTGTTGCCGTCCAGGTCCTGAGCGATACCAATTCGCCTCGAAAAAAATGGCGCAGCATCGCGGGCATTACCAAAACTGCTGAATAAATCACTATTGTCTAGAAAAAACTGCCTCTTTTCCGGGAGAGAAATCTCAAAGCGCGTGATGTTGTTGATTAAATTATCGGCTTCGACATTCGAAAAATCTGGGTTGATGGTCAAATCCAAATTCATTTTATTGCCAATCGGAATTTTGACATCGGCACCAAATTTAAGATCTGAGGTTCTGGGCTGATCATTTTCAAAGTCCTGTCCTCTGCTCAGAGTGCTATAGGGGATGAGATAATTTGCAGTATTGTTTTTTGATAAAGGCCTGTCAAATTCTAAAACGCCCAAATAACCAAGGTGGGACAGTAATTGATTTTGGTCAACTCTTGACCAGGTACTGCGTTCATTCGACTGAATGTCAAATCGATACGCTTGAAAATTCCATTGAGTACATCCTTCAGGATACTTAACTGAGACGAAAGGAATCGCCATTTCGGCAACATAACGGTTGCCTTCTATGTGGCCCTCTGAGTACCACTTGACATCCCAGTCTGGGTTAAAAGATTGCCGACTGATTCCTCCATCTGACACCAGTGATTCTCTTTGTGCTCCGTAGGGATTAACCCCAAATTGGTAGGCGTTGACCCCATCTTGAAATGTGTCAAAAAAGAATGAAACATTGTCTGTTGAGCTCCCACGAAAATCTCTTTTTAATGAAGCGACAACGAAATCTTTGTCCTTGCTCTCGGCCACAATTCCGATGTAGAGAAATGTATTATTAAACAATATCTTGATTTGTGTGGGGTATTGGGCCATCAAAGTATCGGTCGGAAAGTTTTGATAAAATTCATGGAGCGGTACAGCGCGCTGCCAAGAATCTTCATCTAAGACACCGTCTATTTTAAGAGACTCCTCAGTGAAGATGGCTTTTGCTTTGCGCACTTCTTGACCCTGCACAACATTGTGCAGTAAGAGAAAAACCGAAATGACCTGAAGGGCACGGCGCATCAAAGATTTTTTTTCCAAAGGAAAGAAAAATATGCCGAATAAGACCTCTGTGGTTAATAATTCGTGGGCAGTAATCCTTGGTCGAGTGCGGGTCAATAAATGTTGTGAGTGGCTACGTTGGCCTTGTCCCGTTGAGTGCTCGAAAAACAAAAAAACATAACAAAATAACAATATTATTATTAATTTTATCCTGTCTAAATCAGCAAATCAAATGAACCATCGCTCGACTTGTCCAGTATCTATTGCCCTAGACTTTATTGGGGATCGTTGGTCTTTGTTGATCGTGCGTGATTTGTTTGTTGGCCGAATAACTTACAGTGAAATGTTGCAAATGCCCGAGGCCATTGCCACCAATATTTTGGTAGACCGACTCAAAAAATTAATAGAGCTTGATATTATTGTGAGGACTCATGCCCCTAACAATAATAAAACCAAATACTATCATCTTACCGAAAAGGGAATTGATCTTTATCCAATTATTTGCGCGCTGAGTGCTTGGGCCAGAACGCACGCTGGGCAAGTTGAGGTTCATCCTCTGGGTCTTGCGCAATGGAATAGTTTTGATCAGCTCGGTATCGAGGGCAATATCAAGCAGGTGTCGTCTGACTACCGCAACAAAAGGGAAGAATTCCTCACTCAGGCATAGCCACTTCTGGTTTATTGACCTTTATTCTAATTGATAGACCAATCTTTCTTTAGGGCCTTTAGTTGGACTATTTTGTTTAACTTAGGGAATATTTAAACATCCATGAAACGCAGAAATTTTATTTCAAAAGCGGCGCTTACAGGAATTGGCCTGAGTCAGTTTTCAAATTTGCACGCCAAGTCGCTTGTGCAAGAGTTTACTCCTTTACGCCCATTAAAGCAGAATATCAATCATAGTGTTTGTCATTGGTGTTATTCAGACATCCCCCTGGAAGAGTTTTTACAAACCTTGGTGCGGTTGGGGATCACAGCAGTTGATTTAATGGGTCCCGAACAGTGGCCATTGCTCAAAAAATACAACATTCATTCTGCAATGTGTAATGGGGCTGAAATCAGTCTGACCAAGGGGTGGAATGATCCACAGTACCATGCTCAACTCATTGATAATTACTCAAAAATGATCCCAAAGGTTGCGGCTGCGGGTTACACTAATTTGATTTGTTTTAGCGGAAACCGTAATGGAATGTCTGATGCCGAAGGGTTGCACAATTGTGTGAAAGGCTTACAGCAGGTGCTGCCTTTGGCCCAATCTAATGGTGTCGTGTTGCAAATGGAATTGTTCAATCAGATTGACCACAATGATTATATGTGCGACTCCACGGCCTGGGGCATAGCGCTGTGTCAAGCTCTAGGGAGCGATCACTTCAAATTGCTGTATGATATTTACCATATGCAAATTCAGGAGGGGGACATCATCAGGACTATCGAACAATCACATCAATATTTTGGACATTACCATACCGCTGGAGTTCCTGGTCGTCACGAAATAGATCAAACCCAAGAATTGTACTACCCCGCAATCATGCGCGCTATTGTTGGTGTGGGCTTTAAGGGGCATGTTGCTCAGGAATTTGTGCCAAAATCTGCAGACCCCATCGCGTCACTGATCAAGGCATTTGAAATTTGTGATGTTTGATTGCGCCAGCGCAGAGTCAATACACGTTGGCACAAGGGGCTAGACATTGGGACTTTTGATTGGCTAGTCTTGCTCTTGGTCAAAAGATTGGAATACAAAATAAAAAAGAGTATCGATTGGAACCTCAAAGGCATGCGCCAGTTTCATGCCTAATTCCAAACTAGGATTGTAGCGGTAACTCTCAATTGAAATAATGGTTTGACGGCTAACACCAACTTTTGCTCCTAGTGCTTCTTGTGACCATTGGTGATTGGTGCGAAATTCTTTGACGCGGTGACGAAAAATCATGGTGTTTAATCGGGTTTTTAATCGTATTTTTAAACGAGTTGCAAATCAATAAAGTTAAGTTTGCTTTACAAAGGTATTGAATTAATTATGTTAATTAAGCTTTACAGTAGCGTTATTTTCAATCATAATGTAAATGTAAAAGAAACTATACATTAGGCATTATAAATGACAACAGTTTTGCGCCATGAAAAGACGTGATTTTATACAATATGGCGGAGCCATTACAGCAGCGGCCCTTATGCCTCTGTCTTGTTGGTCTGGCCCAGATCAGGAGACTTATCCTATGGGGTTGCAGCTCTATACGGTTCGTGATTTCATGGAACGAGACCCAATAGGCACTTTGCTTCGGCTTAAGGCCATGGGCTACACTCATTTTGAGAGCTATGGGTTTGATACTCAAACAGGTCAATATTATGGAATGACACCCAAGGAGTTCAAGGGGCAATTGGATGCGCTAGGTTTGAGCACTACTAGTGGCCACTATGGTTTTGCTGATCAGTTCGATATGTCGCATGAGCATCTCATGGATTACACGGATCGATGTATTGAAGGCGCATTGGCCATCGACGACCAATATATTGTATGGCCCATATTGCGCGAAGCCCATCATAGCCTTTTGGGTTATCAACAGCTCGCCGAAAAGCTCAACCTTATTGGAGAACGATGCAAAGCGGCGGGTGTGGGTTTTGCCTATCATAATTTTGGCTATGATTTTGCACAATATGATGGTGTGATGGGTTATGATGTGGTGTTGCATGACACTCAGGCCGATTTGGTTCAAATGGAAGTAGATTTTTATTGGGTGATGCATGCAGGGGTCATTAGTCCCAGGGCCCTTATTGAAAAGGCGCCTGGTCGTTTCCCTTTGTGGCACATCAAAGATATGGACAAGATCACTCGTGATTATACTGAGATGGGGAACGGTTCGATAGACTACAAAAATCTCTTACCAGATCCCAAGCGATCAGGTTTAATGCACTATTATGTCGAGCAAGGCGGTAATTTTTTAATCAATTCAATGGAGAGTGTCAAACAAAGCGCACGTTATGTCGATCAAGAATTAGGGCATTTGTTTCGTGCAACGACCCGATAAAAATCACAAACCAAGTGAGTTCAATCATCAAGATATATGGCACTTAAAATGACCGTCAAAAAAATAGGCCTGTGGTCGAGTACCGCACTCATTGCGGGTAATATGATTGGCTCGGGAATATTTTTGCTGCCAGCGACCTTAGCCTCTTATGGTGGTATCAGTCTGTTTGGATGGCTTTTTTCTGCACTAGGTGCTTTATTTTTTACCCTAATATTTCGCTGGTTATCCCAGCGCATGCCAGACACAATTGGTGGGCCTTATGCCTATACCAAAATTGTGATGGGAAACTTTTGGGGCTTTTTAGTCGGTTGGGGTTATTGGATTTCTATCTGGTGCACCAATGCTGCAATAGCCGTAGCCTTTGTTGGTTATTTGACGGTTTTTATTCCAGAAGTCGGAGCGCATAAGTCTTTGGCCATTGCTTCCGGTTTGGGGGCTATTTGGTTGTTCAGTTTCATTAATTCTTGGTCTCTTATGACCATTGCCTGGGTACAAAAAATCACAACAATTCTTAAATTGATTCCGATACTGGCCATCGGATTTATTGGTGTTTGGTATATTGACTGGTCCCTGATTTCTCTTGAAAATTTGAGTGGCGAAAGTGATTTTAAAGCGATTTCCGCCACCACCACATTGACTTTATTTGCTTTTTTGGGCTTAGAATCAGCCACAGTGGCCAGTGCAAAAATTAGGAATGCAAAGAAAACAGTGGGTCGTGCGGGGCTGATTGCCTTAGGAATCACTATGACAACTTACATATTATCCTCTGTGGCGATTTTTGGTATTTTACCCCCTGAAGTCCTGATGAACTCTACCGCTCCTTTTGCTGATGCAGCCTCCAGTTTTTGGGGTGTTTCATCTAAATATATAGTTGCAGCGGGCGCCATCGCGGCAACTTTGGGCGCGCTCAATGGTTGGATTTTGATACAAGGCCAAATTCCCATGGCAACAGCCAAAGACCATTTATTTCCGTCTTTTTTTGCGCGAGTCAATGGCAATGGTGCACCAGTGATTGGCATTGTCGTGTCTAGTCTATTGGCCTCGACAGTATTGCTTTTTCGTTTCTCGGAGCGACTGGTTGAGGTATTCGCCTTTATGATGAATCTTTCGACTCTTTCTGTCTTGACCCCCTATTTGATGGCCATAGTCAGTTTGATCATATTGGTCAACAAGAATAGAGAACGCCACAGATATCCTATGATTGGTGTGGGCATTTTGGCGATAATTTTTATTTTTTGGATCATATATGGATGCGGTGTTGAAGTAGTGAGCTATGGTGGCTTACTTATTTTATTGGGCATCACGATTTATTATTTTTTGATAAAGAAAAAACTATGAAGACCTTTTTTGTTGACCCAGATATTCGCAAGGCAGAGACCTTGCCCAGTGAATTTTATACCGACAAAAGTGTTTTTGATCACTTGGGCAAGGCTGTTTTTGAAAAGTCTTGGCAATGGATCGGCGATGAAGATACTTTGGTCCCCATGAATGAATCGATAAGCCCTTTGACCCTTTTAGATCCGCTTTTGTCCGAACCGCTTTTATTGGTGAGAGATAAAGTGGGTGTGCTCAACTGCTTGTCAAATGTGTGCACCCATAGAGGGAATATTATAGCCCATCATCCTTGTAAAGCCAAACAATTGATCTGTGGCTACCATGGCCGGCGATTTGCGCTCAATGGATCATTTAAGAGCATGCCCGAATTTGAGGATGCAGAAAATTTTCCAAGGCCCTGTGATGACCTGCATCGTTATGACCTAAAGCTTTGGTCCAAATACCTTTTTGTTGGCATCGCACCAGCTTTCGATATCAATAACGTATGTGAAATCATGAATGAGCGCGTGGGATTTTTGCCGCTGGATCAATTCAAGTTGGACCCGCTTCATAGTCGTGATTACATAGTCAATAGTCATTGGGCGCTGTACTGTGACAACTATTTGGAAGGTTTTCATATTCCTTTTGTGCACGACGGACTCAATGCGGCAATCGATTATGACACCTATACCACTATACTTTATGAGCATGCCAGCCTTCAGATTGGGCATGCAAAGGGCGCGACGGATTCATTTGATTTGCCTGAGGAACATATAGATTTTGGTCACGACATATCAGCCTACTATTATTGGATTTTTCCAAATATGATGTTTAATTTTTATCCTTGGGGCTTGTCCATTAATGTTGTGCGTCCTTTGACCCCCACTCAATCAAAGGTGTCTTTTGTGTCCTATGTTTTGGATGCCAGTAAGCGTGAGAGTGGCGCAGGTGCGGCATTAGATAAAGTTGAGCGAGAAGATGAATTTGTAGTCGAAGCGGTCCAAAAAGGCATGCGCTCGAGACACTATTCCACTGGGCGGTTTTCACCCAGCCGTGAAAGGGGTGTTCATCATTTTCATCGCTTGTTGGCTAACTTCTTGACAAATAATAAGCAGGTTTAATTGTTTATTGCAATTTAAAACAGTATTTTCACTTTAAATTATGTTATTCAACTAAAACCAATTTATAATGAAAAAATTATTATTTACCCTTTGTTTGATTGGACTGACTAATACTCTGTTGGCACAATCTGAGTTATACGTCACTTTATGGTATGGCCAAGTTAAAAATGCTGATGTGCAAGAGCATCTTGAATTAGAAAAGGAGTTCTACAGTGAGATGTGGCAAGAGCAGATAGACCAAGGAAACATTTTAGGGTGGGACATGTGGCAAATCATGAATCCAGATGTCAATGACATGACCACAACTTTCATCTATGCCACCTTACACACCACACCGACATTCAACGTCAGTCCAATGAATTCAATATCTGGTAAATCTGACAGCGACTGGCGCAGTGCTCAAGAACGCCAAATGAGTCATTACCTCAAGAGTTATTCATTGGTGACCTCAGTAAAGGGGGGGTATGGCCCGCAAATGGAAGGCGCTGCTCCGCCTTTTGCGGTTGTGAATTATATGGCTGTTGATCCCTATCGCTTTGGTGATTATGAAAAGGCAGAACTCGAAACTTTTATGCCCATGTTTAAGGAAAGCGACACAGCCAGAAAAGGTTGGGGGTTACATAAAATTCTGAATCGTGGTGGGTCGGACGAAAACGTCAACTATCTTACAGTGGATTTTTATGACAGTATGGAGACTATTTTATCGCTTCGTGACGCAACCTCTCAAATGTCTGAGGAAGATATTGCTATGTGGCGTGAGTTTGATGACGTGAGAAAATTGACAAATTTTCATATCATTAAATTGCTCATGCATCGCTAGGGATTAATGGACCAAGTATAAAAAAGCCACTCCGATGAGAGTGGCTTTTTTTATGATCAATCCAAAATACCAACAGCCAATTCTACCCAAATCATAAAGAAAATCAATAGAAATATGGCGATCAACCCAAAGCGTTTTGATTTGTTCGGCACCTTCTGCCAGATCATATCAACACCTATAAAGACAGACATTAGCAGTGTCATCATGACCAAAAAATCGATGAGAGACCAATTGACCTGGTCTGTGATTTGCATGGCCATTAGTGGAATCAATAACAGCAGTAAGACGACTAAAAAATGCCTAAAAATTCGTTTTAAATTCATCGATGACGGGTTGTTTTTCAAGACAATAAGGAATACGCGTTGCAAAGATACAATTTTGACCCACTAAAAATAGTAAGGCATGAGGGGCAATGATGCAACACTACAGCCCAATCTTTTGATTGTCATATGGCTAAGGCTCATCAGGAATCATCAAGAATATTTTTGAGAACCCTAATCCGTAAATACCTTATTTATTATTTAAAAATAGGTTGGTATTTTGGTGTTTAGCACTTAAATTTGCACTCTATTTTTAATTATTCTAAATAAATATAGTGCGCTTTACTGTTCAATTTTTCATATTTTGCTTTGGATGGACAACCATTACCGTGGCTCAAAAAAATGCTGTTGTACAGGATTCGGTTGCGGCCAAATCTCAGCAGTTGAGTGAGGTTTTGCTCTTGGGCAATACAATTGTAGGCAATAAGTTTTTGAGCCGTCATAAAACAGGTTCGGCGGTCTATCTGACTCAGGAGGAATTGCAAAAATACGGCTTCACGGACATTACAAGGACGCTCCAATCGACCCCTGGAGTCAATAGCTATGAAGAAGATGGTTTTGGCTTGAGGCCTAACATTAGTTTACGAGGCACTTCACCCGAGCGCAGCGCTAAAATCAACCTTATGGAAGATGGGGTGCTTATCGCTCCAGCACCTTACAGCGCCCCCGCAGCGTATTATTTTCCAACGATTGCCAGGATGCAGGGCTTAGAGATCGTCAAGGGCAGTAGTCAAATTCAATACGGCCCTAACACAACTGGTGGTGCAATTAATTTGATTACACCCTCTATTCCAAGAATATTCAAAGGCGCTCTATCTGCCACTCGAGGGCAATATGGTTCTGGAAATCATCAACTGCTGGTAGGGGATAGCAATCAAAGATTTGGGTATGTGGTCAATTACCTGAATTATTTTTCGGACGGTTTTAAAGTGATGGATGGTGGGGGTGATACTGGATTTGAACGCTCAGATTATATGATCAAATTACAGGCCAAATCCCAGCCATCAGCATCGATTTATCAGTCACTTACGGCCAAGGTGCATTACTATGAAGAGCAAGCCAATGAAACATATTTGGGCCTTACTGAACGGGATTTTGACCAGTCTCCTTTTCGGCGTTATCGTTCGTCACAAAAGGACCTCATGTCTGCCTTTCAAAATCAATTACAACTGACCCATGTCGCTCAGTTTTCACCAACCTTTTCGATCACCACGAATGCGTACCACAATAATTTTCGGCGTAATTGGTATAAGTTGGATGAGGTTACTCTAGCAGAAAAAGCGAGTCTGAATGCCATACTCATGGCGCCTGAGGAATATCCTTTGGCCTATCAGACGCTTTTGGGACAACAGGACACTGCTCCGGATGTCCTTGGGGTTAAGGCCAATAATAGACGTTATCTTTCGAAGGGCATACAAAGTGCTGCCCGCTGGACATGGGGTCAAAAATGGCTTCATACCATAGAACTCGGAGTCCGCTACCATTTTGATCAGGAGGACAGATTTCAGTGGGTCGATCGCTATGCCTTTATCGATAACGAAATGGTCATGACCACTGCAGGGCATCGTGGTACTGACGCCAATCGGATCAATAGTGCACAGGCGCTTTCTCATCACATCCTTTATACCGCTAAGTTCGGAGGGCTGACCTTGACCCCGGGATTACGGATGGAGCAGATGAATCTCAAGCGTTTGGACTACGGTAAACTTGATCCAGATCGGGTGGGCAATGACGCAAGCAGGCGGAATAATCGCTTGACGGTTTGGATCCCTGGTATTGGAGCAAATTACCGTTTCAATAATATGATCCAGGCTTTTGGTGGGGTGCATAAAGGGTTTGCTCCACCCAGTACCACACCGGGACAAAAGGCTGAAAGCAGTATCAATTATGAACTCGGAACCCGCTTTGATTTCGATGGTTTACAAGGAGAAGTTGTCGGGTACTATAACGACTATCAGAATTTACTCGGGAGTGACCTCAGTGCCACTGGTGGGACAGGAAGCCTTGATCAATATAACGCCGGTGCCGTCCGGGTCAGTGGAATAGAATTGGGGCTCAACTACGATGTTTTGCAAGGTCAGGAAAATGATGTCCATTGGCCTTTGGCACTCACCTATACCCTGACCGATTCAGAATTTTTGACCAGTTTTGACAGCAGCGAATCGATTTACGGCATTGTACGTCGCGGAGATGTGATTCCTTATATCCCAAAAAATCAATTGGCTTTGGCCTTTGGCTATGAGCGCCTCAGGTGGGCAATAAATTTAAATGTCCGTCACCGTAGTGGCTTTAGAACCCTTGCGGGGTCTGGAGCAATGGATCCGTCGCTGAGCGTAGATCCTAACGTTGTGGTTGATGCTTCAGCATTTTATAGTGTTTGCCCGGGACTGAAACTTACAGCCAACGTCCTGAACCTTTTTGATCAGGTTTATGCAGTATCTCGCACTCCGGCGGGATTAAGACCGGGGCATCCTTTTGGGCTTAACATCGCTATTGGTTACCAGTGGTGATTCTTATTGGTCAGTGAGCCATAACTGGCGAAACGCGCCATCAGGGTCGTACATGTCGGCCTGTCGAGAGGTATTGAACACACGATCTCGGGGATCGTTGCCCACGCCACTTGTATACATCCAGTTGCCCCAATTGGCATCAACATCATAATCAATCAGAGCCGACTCAAAATAGGCGGCGCCTGATCGCCAATCTTGCCCTAAAGTTTTGGCCCAATAACTTGCCACGTTTTGCCTGCCCCTATTGCTCATCCAACCCGTTTTGGCGAGTTCAATCATATGCGCATTGACGAATTGATCTGGTGTTTGACCAGTAATCCACTTGTTGAACACCTCAGGATCTCTTCCCTGTGCAAATGTTTTGTTCAATATTCCGCCGTGTGCAAAAATTTTATTTTGGTGTTTAAGACCAATATATTTGAAAAAGTCGCGCCAAAGAAGCTCAAAAAACACCCAGTATGTACTTTGATTTGCGATACATTCGGATTCATATTGTTTGAGCGCGGCATAAATGGTTTTTGGCGATATACTCCCGTTGGCCAGCCAAGCCGAAAATTTAGTGCTGTAGTTGCTGCCGATCATTTCATTGCGGGTCTCCTTATAAGTGGCCACGGCATCGGTACCCCAAAAATAATCGTGGAGTCGCTTTAAGGCCTGGGTCTCGCCACCTTTAAAAGGAAATGCCGTACGCTTATCTGTGGCTTTGCTGCGCAGTGTTTTGTCAATTGAAGTAAATTGTGGATCAACATATCCTGTATGGACAAAATGATCTAGAGGCCTTTTTTCGGGAATAGCAAGTGGCTCTCGGACCATCACTTGGTGCTCGATGTCTTTGCGAAAGGGGGTGAACACCTTGGGCAGTCGGTCTAGGGCATAGGGCAATTGATCTGGGTCGATCAGGAATTGGTCATAAGCGCGCAATACAGTCACGCTTGAGTCTAGCGGTGAAAGGACAGATTGCACTTGCCGGGTTTCCTCAGAGTGCCACACTTTTTGGACATACAAATGGGTGTCATTTCTCTGGCGGATAAAACGGGTCAAAACTTGTTTTGCTGGACCGACTAAAATGTGAAAAGGTATGTGCAAGTTGTGCAGTTGTTCTTGCAGTTCAGCCAGTGTTTCCATGAGGAATTTGGCTCTATAGGGCCCCATTTTGGGTTGCTGCAGGACGTCCTCTTCCAAACTCTTCGGGTCAAAACAATAAACCGCTTCAACACGCTCACTGTCCCGACAAGCCATGCTGAGCAATGGATGATCTGCGACGCGTAAATTATCGGTAAACCAAACTAATGCTTTCATGAAACAGATTTATGACGCCGACATTTTTCGGAACAATAAAGTACGTTATCCCAATTCTTCGCCCACTTTTTACGCCATGAAAATGGTCTTTGACAAATGGGACAGATCTTTTGTTCTAAAAACGGCTTTTGATGCATAGACTTATCTTTTTGGTGTCAATCTTGGGTCAAAAGTCATACGCGGTCTACAACGACTTTGTATGTCGGATCCTCTAAAACATTGACATCAATGATTTGCTCAGCATTGGCTAATAGCCGCTTACAATCTGGGCTCAAATGCTTCAAGTGCACAGACTTGCCTGCTTTGAGATAGCGCTCTGTGATTTTGTTTAGGGCCTCTATGGCCGACATATCGACCACCCGACTTTCGGCAAAGTCAATGATGATTTCTTTGGGGTCATTCAAAATATCGAATTTCTCGTTGAACGCCGTCACCGAACCAAAAAATAGAGGGCCGTAAATTTCATAATGTTTGATGCCCTTGTCGTCGGTATGTTTGCGGGCACGGATGCGTTTGGCGTTGTCCCAAGCAAAAACAAGGGCCGCAATGACCACACCAATAATCACGGCCAACGCTAAGTTGTGAAGCAATACCGTGACTAAGGTCACCATCACCATCACAAAAATATCCGATTTTGGCATTTTATTAAATGTCCTGAGGCTTGCCCACTCAAAGGTCCCAATGGAGACCATAATCATCAATCCTGTGAGCGCTGCCATAGGCACTTTTTCAATGAGATTCGATCCAAACATGACAAATACCAAGAGCATTATTGAGGCGACAATACCCGATAGGCGTGCGCGTGCACCATTTGAAACATTGATCAAACTCTGCCCAATCATGGCGCATCCACCCATTCCTGAGAAAAATCCAGACAACACATTGGCCAGTCCTTGCGCGACAGCCTCTTTATTGCCTCTTCCGCGGGTTTCAGTGATTTCGTCAACAATGTTCAGCGTCAAAAGACTTTCGATTAAACCAACCCCTGCGACAATAGCGGCATACGGAAATATCAACGTAAGAGTCTCAAAGCTAAAGGGGACCATAGGAATATGAAAAGGGGGAAAGCCACCAGCAATAGACGCCATATCTCCGACCGTCTTAGTGTCGATTTCAAAAAAAGTAACCAAACCAAAAACAACTAAAATCGCGGCAAGCGATGCAGGGATGATCTTTGTCAATTTGGGCAACCCATAAATGATGGCCATGGTCAAAATGACCAAACCAAGAATAGTGTAGAGCGGTGCTCCGGTGAGCCAATGGCCTGAATCATCTTGAAACTGGACCAGTTGTGACATGAAAATGATAATGGCCAAACCATTGACAAAGCCAAAAATAACGGGATGAGGAACCAATCGGATCAATTTTCCGAGTTTGAGTAAGCCGGCGGCGAGCTGAATAATTCCAGCCAGAATCACCGTCGCAAAAATATATTCTACGCCATGTGATTTGGCCAAAACGACCAATACAACAGCTACGGCACCTGTGGCGCCTGAGATCATTCCAGGCCTTCCGCCCAGAATTGAAGTGACCAAGCCCATCATAAAGGCAGCATACAGACCTGTCAAAGGCGATACTCCTGCAATCAACGCAAAGGCGACTGCTTCAGGAACTAAGGCAAGGGCCACTGTAATTCCTGATAAAACCTCGGTTTTGTAATCTACCTTGTGTGTGAAATCGAAAAGATTCAAGTACTGTTTCATCGAAATGCTTTATCTGTGCAACATTGCTGTGGTTGCGTTAGAAAGGGGCAAAGATACACCCTTTTGCAGGACAGAAAAACAAACTTGAATCATTGCGGCCTTTTACCATTCGAGTTGAGGCATCGTAACGGCATGCGGCATGATAATCTTGTCTCAATATATCGGCTTTTCTACTTTTTCTATGGCTTGATAAATGCGCAAAATAGCCAAACCAAAAAGCACACTAGAGAGGATCAATAAAATATTGACCAGTCCTGATGTAGCGAAGGACAAGCGGATCAAAATGGTACAAATAATGAAGCCGGTATTGCGGATGAGCTGGCTGTATCGCTCGGTATACTGAAAGGACAACAAAAGGATAAAAACATCTGCCAAGATCAGGATAGTAAAAAACTCATTATAAAAAATGGCGTTGATGTCTGGAAGATGGATCACCTGACTCGTGGGGGAGAATAAAAGGGTTTGCGCCCATCCATAGAAGGCATGAACAGAGGTGAAAGCCAAGACAGGGAGTAAGATCAAGCTCACCGCGCGCTTGGAGCTGACAAACCTCTTGAGGCGTTGTTCCATCGGACGCTTTTCGATTTTCGTATGGTAACGATTGAAGAGATAAATAAGAAAATACAAAATAAGAATCCCACTCAGGTCATAAATCAGTGCCCTGTTGTCGGCATATTCAAACCAGTTCACATCGAGTTCAACCTTTGGAATGTCCCCAAAAATTCGCCGGATGATGATCAAAGAGATGATTTCAAATTGCTTCGATACCGCTGTGGTAAAAGACCGGGGCAAAAATACGATCAGGAGATAAATTTCATAAACTAATATGATTGAAAACGGGGTGTATATGGCCGATATTGGGTCCATCAAAAGTTGATCGGAAAACGGAAGGCTAAAGAGTGCCGCTTTTTTGACATAAATCAGCGCCAAGTGGACCATAAAGCCAAAAAGCGAGAGCCACAGTGTAATGCGTTCTATCTTTTTCTGGTTAGTATCCGAAAAAAGACGCTCAAATGTTCGGTCAATAAAAGAAAATACCTTTTTCATATTTTATGTCTGGAAGTGCTTGTGAAGGCAACAAGACTTTGTTGAAGATACAACTTTTTATATAGATATCTGATAAACAAGTTATATGAGTCATAATTTGCTGTTTCATTTTATGTTGTAGCTTTGAAATAAAATTGACTTCAATGGACAAGATCACTATGGGGCTCATGGCCTTTTTACTTTTTAGCTTCAATTTAATGGCACAAAAATACGAAACTCAAGAATTTAAGGTCCTCAATGATTCAGAAGAATTTGAGTTGAGGTACTATCCTCCTGTGATGAAAATTCAGTCAGATAATGATTTTGGTTCGCTTTTTCGCTATATCTCAGGGCGCAATTCGAGCAACACCAAAATTGCCATGACCACTCCGGTATACATGGGTGATGGTCAAGGAAACCAAGTGATGGAATTTGTCTTGCCCTCTTCTTTTGACCAGAACAATACACCAATTGGCTCGGAGGGGGTGCGCGTTTTTCAATCGAATCCAGGGCACTTTATTGCGATGAGTTTTGGGGGCTATGCGACAGCACGCAGTCAAAAAAAGTACGCCGATCACTTGCTGGCTATTGCTGATGAAAATAATTTTGAGATCATCAGCGCGCCGATTCTCTTGGTTTACAATGCTCCTTATCAGGTTTTTGGCCGCAAGAATGAAGTGCTTTTTGAAATTGTTGATCCCAAATAGGACTTGGGCTTTGCGTTAAATACTGGGCCAGAACCGCTCAAATTGAGGCCTAAGAGAATATCTCATTTATTATTGCTGAGAAGTAAAATATAGCCGTTACTTTGCGCATGATGTTACTCGTTTTGCGTTTGTTTTCTGGAATATCTCATATTATTTATGGGGTTCTCGCGCTGATCATGCCTTTTTATATCGAGGAATTTGTGCGCTATGGTTTTGGAGAGTACCGCTGGTTGATCAGCCTGAGTCAGATGGCTGGTGGATTAGGCTTATTGGTGGGTTATTACTTTCGCCAACTCTCGATCATGAGTGCTGGATTATTGAGCCTTATGATGCTAAGTGCAGTCTTCACAAGGGTGGTGATTCAGGATGAATTTTTAGAGACCGTTCCGGCAATAGTGTATTTCTTGATTAATTCCTTTATTTTTATAAAAAGCTTAAAACTAATAAAATGAAAAACATCAAATTTTTACTCATGATTTTTGTGCCCTCTTTAGTGCTCAATGTCTGGTTATTCCGATTCAATAAGGCAACCATTTATCGCGGAGGAGATGCGACAAATATGATCGAAGAGTTTGCGGCTTATGGCCTGAGTGAGTCCATGGTCTATCTCGTAGGTGGCCTAAAAGTGTTGGCCGCTTTGGGGCTTTTGTTAGGTTTTGTATACCGCAAATCCATTGCCCCTTCCGCCTTGGTCATGAGTGTATTGATGGTGGGTGCCATCGCCATGCATTTCGTTATTGGCGACGCACCAATAAAATATCTACCGGCAGGCCTTATGCTGGTCTCTAGTTTTGTGATTTTTTACGCGGACAAAAAAACAGCTTAGGACTTAAGCTCTTGATTGTAGTTTTCCGGCTATAAAACCTGTGGTCCATGCAGCCTGAAAATTGAACCCACCAGTGACCCCGTCAATGTCCAGGACTTCACCTGCGAAATAGAGCCCATTTTGCCTTTTGCTTTCGAGGGTATGTGGATCGACATCAGACAGACTGACTCCTCCACAAGTCACAAACTCCTCTTTAAAGGTCGTCTTGCCCGACATTTGATAACGATCATATAATAAGGCGTTGAGGAGTTGATTTCGGTGTTTTTTCGAAAATTCATTCCAGCGTTTGTCGGACGGGATGTCTAATGTGTCTAGTAAATACAACCACAAGCGTTTGGGCACCTCTGGCAGCCGAAAGCTCGATAACTGAGCCATTGGCTTGTGTTTTATTTGGTCTTCAAACAGCGCTCGTACATGATCTTCGGTGGAATCACCTAGCCAAGACACAACAAAAGTTGTCTCATATTGGCACTCCGCCAGCAGGCGTGCGCTGAAGGCCGATAGTTTTAAAATCGCTGGACCGCTCATGCCCCAATGGGTGATGAGCAAAGGGCCCTTTGAAACGAATTTTTCGCCTTCGACTCGTACTTTGACATGAGGCGCGACCGCACCCATTAATTCGGTAACGGGATGATGGGGTAAGTTAAAAGTAAACAGGCTTGGTACAGGCATAACGATGTTGTGGCCAAGCCGTTTGAGCCATTGTAGCCCTGCTTCCTTTGGGGCGCCGCCAGTAGCAATAATGACCCTGTCGAAAAAATGGGTTTGGCTGTTGACGATGGCCTCAAATCCAGGATTTTTTGGGGTCAATGTACTGATGGCCGATTGCATATGGAGTTGTCCACCGAGATTTTTATAGGCCGAAGTTAAGGCATCAACGATACTGGAAGAATCATCGGTAGTTGGAAACATCCGTTGGTCTTTTTCTGTTTTTAATGCTACGCCGCGATTTGTGAACCAATCGATCGTATCTTGAACTTGAAATTGATGAAATGACTTTTTGAGAAACTTTTCTCCACGCGGATAGTGCCTTATGAGTAAATCGTTGTCGAAGCACGCATGAGTGACATTACAACGTCCACCACCACTGATCCTCACTTTCGCGAGCACTTTATTGGTTTTTTCGAAAAGATGGACCACCGCCTCGGGATGATGTTGTTTGGCTGATATGGCGGCAAAAAAACCAGCAGCTCCTGCGCCAATCACTGCAATGTTCATTTCTCTTTGCTTTAGGACCTAAAGATACCGCTTTAAACCCATTTCCTTAGCGCGGGAGATCCGTACAGGCACATTTCCCTATAGGTATAGAATGATTTTGACCGAGATCTCAGCGGATTGTGGAGCTTTAAATATTATATTGTGGCACAAATTCTTATAGGCCGCCTGGGCTCAAGCAAATAATCTACTGCCGACAATGATGGTTTTCTTATTGCATTACGGAATACACTTTGTCGTCCCCATTGGGATAGCCTATTGGTTTTATAAGACCAAATTTTGGCCGGTACTTTGGATTTTTTGGGGCGGAATCTTGATTGATCTGGATCATTTTTTGGCCACGCCTATTTTTGATCCGCTGCGGTGCAGTATATTTTTTCACCCTCTACATGACACAGGAGCAATCGCCCTATATGTTTTGCTCTTATTTTTTCAGCCAACACGCATTTTTGGTATGGCTCTATGTCTGCATATCATTGCCGACACTGTCGATTGTCTTTTGTGAGTGCCAAAAGTAAAAGTAATTCAGGATCGGACGGATGCATAAAATCATTAACTTTCACAGAGGCCAGTTCATCCCATTTTGATTATTGGGGCATAAGGAAAACCAACCATGAGAGACGTCAATGTTATTTTTCTGCTTTTAGCGCTTTTTGCTGAGGTTATAGGAACGATTGGCGGCTTTGGCTCTTCTGTGTTTTTTGTTCCACTAGGGAATTTTTATTTCGACTTTTATTCAGTTTTGGGCCTCACAGCCATCTTTCATTTGTCGAGTAATGTCAGTAAAATATTTCTTTTCAATCAAGGACTCGATAAGCAATTGCTATTGCGCATTGGGATTCCGTCGGTAATTTTCGTGATTTTGGGCGGTGTGCTCTCGAAACATGTCGAAAGTGGATTTTTGGCGGTCGCTCTGGGTGTATTTTTGGTCGGTTTTAGCGTGTTATTTCTGGTCAAAAAAAGTTTGGTGATTGCGCCGAACAAAAAGAACGCTATTTTGGGAGGGTCATTTTCGGGCCTGTCGGCTGGTCTTCTGGGCACCGGTGGAGCGATAAGAGGACTCACCATGGCGGCGTTTAATTTAGAAAAAAGTGTTTTTATCGCCACGTCGGCATTCATCGACTTGATGATTGATTTTTCTAGAACCATTGTGTACTATAACAATGGCTATATCCATATGGAGCAAATGTACTATGTTCCTTATCTCTTTGCTATCGGACTTCTGGGCTCGTTTTTGGGCAAAAAAATGCTGGTTCATATCCCGCAATCAAAATTCAGACAACTCTCATTGGTCTTCATCTTATTGATCGGACTGGTGACGGTCTTTCAATTAGTAGTCAAAATATAGGTCAATGGCAATGGTCAATGCATCGTCGATTTCTTTGAGCATGAAGGAGGGCAATGGCATGTCGAATAGGGAAGGCTGGATGTTGAAATCTCCGTAAATTCTCAGGGTAGAAGCTGAGGTCTCGAGCTGAAGTTTGGGCGCCAGCGGCAAGGCGACGCCTCGAAATTGTAATGTGCCCTCTAGGACAATATCGTTGCCTTGACGGATTGTTTTGTCGGCAAAAAACCGAACATTAGGGTGGTCAAACACCTCCAGGAGTTCTAGAGCGTGGGCATCTCGATTTTCGTTTCCACTGTCAAAATCAACGACTTTTGCCGAAATAGCGATGGTGGTGACTTGATCGTTTTGGGTCTTGATCAATCCGACTATGCTCTGATTGGTTCCAGACCATCGGTGTAGAAAGTGAACTCCTGAATAAGTCACTTGAGAGCGTTCTTGGTTGAGCTGCCAAGCCCCTTCTAGCAGGTCCGCATTTTGCCCTAAGGACAGATGAAGTGTCCCGAATGTCAAAATAAAAGCGAAGATCAACTGTTTCATATAGATCAAAAAGTTAAAACGAGCGCAGCAGTAGCAAAACTTGCAAAGGCTGTATAGGCCGCAAGTCGATGGATGTCTCTGTCTTTCTCAGAAAAATAGTTGGTCGCGACCATGGCCGAAAAATGGATGGTGGCAAGCCACTTATGTGCTCTTGCCGAGGAGAGTCCCTTGCGGGTCTCGTTGGTCAAAGGCGGAGGGGTGAACAAAGACAGTGCCGCACCAGAAAAGTAACTGATGTTCACGACTCCAGCCATAGTCTGGTGCGCAGACCTTAGCGAGTTATCTCCGTTATAGAGCTTTCCGCCTAGAACGCCTTGTGCAATCATCGAACCTAAGGTAAGGTAGCCCAATATCTGATGGGTGACCAACATTTTTCTGCGCAAATTAAGTTCTTTGCTCCGCTGTAAGGGATTCAAAGGAGCCAATTTTGTTTGTCTGAGTAATCCCTTTTCGCCCCACAACAAGCGCTGTGTCAAAAGCATTTTTTCGGGCAGTAAGGGCAGCTCTTCTTGGACCTCGATTTGCCCAAAAATATCGTCCATCTCTTGGGCGTTTGTGTTTTGCCCTATAATTATGGTCAGTAAAACAACTAAAAATGACAGCGTCGCTTTCATGATGCCCCTTGGTCAGGATTTAGTGATGATGAGCGTATCGCCATTGAGGGTGGTCGCGTAGTTTTTGAGACTTCCAGACGTGGCCCCAGAATCACAGGAGACTTCATTGCTTCCATCTGTTGTGAAAGAATTGCCATGATTGCCACAGGTCCAGCTGCCACTGGAGTAACTCCATAAATTATTGGTGCCTCGATGGGGGCAGCAATTGGTATAGGCAGCAATTTCAGTTGCCGATAGTCGTAGCAATAAGACACCAGCACTGACAATATTGGTGTAGCCTCCTGGATTACTTAAATCAGCAAAATTAGCATTAGCAAGATCTACAGTGACCGTATTACCATTGACGGTATAGCCAGATTCTCCTCCTGGGCCATCATTATTGGTGGGGCCAGAATTATCTGAATCATCGCTGGAGCATGCCGCTAAAAAGGAAACGCCAAAAAAGGCAAAAGCCACAGAGGGGCAAACGTTGGTCAAAAAATGTCGGCGAGAATGTTTCATGTGTGCAATGATATAGTTATGCCATGAAGATAAGGATTTTTAGCTAGCCAGCGTGCAACACTATATGAGTTTCAGTATCCGGATGACAAATAAATCCACAACTTCTACCAAAATCAGGATGATGATGATCCATTCTAATTTGCTGCTTTCTCGATGCTCCATAATGTCTTTGAACAACTCGAGATCCTCTTTGATGATAGCGATGCGCTCATAGATATAGCGGTATCTATCCTTTAAATCAAAGGTTTGTTTTAAGGCCAAATGAAGACTGTTGAGCGATTCGTTTTCCCAAGTGATATCGGGTGAGTCGAATATGTAGAGGTTTTCAGAAATTTGATTTTTGATGTTCAAAACTTTGCCAATGAAGCGCTTGAGCTTGATTCCAGAAATGTTGAATTTGCCGGTGAGCTCGAGCGATTTTGTGTAGACCTTGGTTTCAGCCAAAAGGCTGTCTGTAATCTCAAGGTATTTGTCTAATGCAACTGACTGTGATGTGTTGAGCATGACTAGCCTGATGGCTTCCTGATCAAAATCAGGTAAAGTCACTTGATCAAAGGCCACTTCCTGTACCCCTTTTTTAATGTATACTTTAATGGTTTCGCTCAATTCTTGATCCTCCCAGGAGGGCGCCTCGGGCATGAGCGTCTTGACTATCGAATTGATTTCTGCAGAGTTGTGGTTGAAAAATGCCACAATGCCATATTGAAAAACATAAACGAATTTTTCTTCACCATTGGATAGAAATAATTCGTCCGAATCTGTAAAAAGAATAGGTAAGGCAAGCGCTTCTCTACATTTTCGAATGTTGATGCTGGGCGCAATCTGGAGGGCAATAACCTTGTGCATGAGAAATTGGATTAGATTTCAGAAAAAGACCTCGCCATATGTTTTGGTGACGAGGTCTTTAATTATTTTATGTTTGGGTGCTATGTCTTGGCGCAAAAATTACCAAATGCGCACACGGTCTTGTGGAGCCAACCACATTTTATCCCCCTCTTGTATGTTGAAGGCCTGATAAAAGGCATCAATATTCTTGAGCGGTTGCAGTGCGCGCTGCATCCCTGGAGAATGGGGGTCTGTCTTGACCTGAGTTCTCAAGGCATCTTCGCGAATCAAAGTCCGCCAAACCGTAACCCATGACATGAAGAATCGCTGTTCGGCAGTGAAACCGTCTATATCCTCTGGTCGACCATTTTCGGCAAAATTCAGCTGAAGCCCGTCGTAGGCTCCAAGGACACCACCCAAGTCACCGATATTTTCACCCAGAGTGAACTTACCATTGATGTAGACACTATCCAAAACCTCAATAGCACTATATTGTTCTGCTAGGGCGTCCCCGCGCTTGGTGAATTCTTCGAGGTCCTGATCGGTCCACCAGTTTACAAGATTCCCGTCTCCATCGAAGCGCGATCCGCTGTCGTCAAAGGCATGCGAAATTTCGTGTCCGATTACTGCTCCGATACCACCATAATTGACGGCGTCATCTGCAGTGTAGTTGTAGAATGGTGGCTGTAAAATAGCCGCAGGAAATACAATTTCGTTATTGGTTGGGTTGAAATAGGCATTAACCATTTGTGGTGGCATTCCCCACTCACTTTTGTCTACAGGCGCACCGATTTCGGCTAGATTTTTGTCTCTTGACCATGCCTGTACAGCCAACATATTTTCGGCAAAAGAATTGCCTTCCTTAACCTCGAGTTCTGAATAGTCTTCCCACTCGTCGGGATAAGCAATCTTCACGGTAAACTTATCAAGTTTTTCGATGGCCTTGGCTTTAGTTTCTTCGGTCATCCAATCGAGTTGTTGGATTCTGTTTTGAAAGGCAGAAATCACATGTGCAATCATGGTTTCGGCTTTGGCCTTAGCCTCTGGTGGAAACTTTGCTTCTACATAAAGCTTACCAATGGCTTCTCCTACGGCACCATCTACAGTGCCCAACGCACGTTCATCTGCTGGACGCATCATCTGAGCGCCTCTTAATGTTTTGGAATAAAACTCCCAGTTGGCTCTGTTGATTTCTGTGGTGAGCATACTGGTGGCGCTATTCAATGTGCTCCAATCCATTAACGTCTTGATGTCATCAATTGAGGTGGTGGTCAAGAAATTATTTAAGGCTTTCATGTACTCGGGCTGCATCACGTTGATGGTGCCCAATTCTTTTGTGATCCCCATATCGCTGACTATTTTGGACCAGTCAAGAACAGGAGTTAGCGCCTGAAGCTCGTCTAGAGTCATGGGATTGTTATAGTTGCGCGCATCGCGCATCGCGACTTTATCCAATCTTGGTTCGGCCAATTGCGTTTCTAGGGCCAAAATTTTCTCAGCGGCCGCTGCAGCCTCAGCTTCATCATAGTCGATGAATTGGAGCATGCGGGCAATATGTGCAACATATTGATCGCGGATCGTTTTTGTTTTTTCATCTTGGTCGAGGTAATAATCTCTTTGCAGACCCAAACCTGTAGGGTAAACCCAGGCAATATTCATGCTGCTGTTGTTGAGGTCTGTTGATGCGCTGAGACCAGCTAGAGGTGCAGAGATCCCAATGGTTGAGGCATAAGCAGTCTGCAGGTCACTGATGTTTTTGATGTCCTTGATGGCATCCAAAAGTGGTTGTATGGGCTCAATACCAGCTTCATCTCTTGCGATAGTGTCTAAAACTGTTTCGAAAATCAGGAGGGCCTTCTTCTGGTCCGTCCCTTCGGCGTAGGTCCCAAATTCTTTGGAGGTATTGACAATATCCAAAACATCTTGTCTGGTTTTTTTACGCAAAACGCCAAATCCACCCCATCGTGTTTCGTCTTCGGGGATGGTTGTTGTTTTGGCCCAATTGCCATTGACATAGTTGTAAAAATCATCTTTTGGATTGACCGTGGTATCCATATTTTGCAGATCAATTCCTGGAATCTGCTCTGCAGTCATATTGCCGTTGTCGTTACAAGCTGTAAGAACAACCAGTAGCATTGCGATCGCAGTGCTGTATATGGTGCGTGCATTTTTCATACTTAGAGGGTTTTATTATTGAGTTTAAAAATACTGATTTCTATTGCTGTTTCACGATAAAAGCGCAAGAACTTATTGAGCGATGGGCTTTTTGTGTTTTATTGTCCAATGGGCTGTGCGCTAAAAGAAGTGACAGTGTTATCGCTCATGATCATATCGAATTCTATGGGATTACAACACACTTCACAATCTTCAATAAAGGACTGCTGTGTGACAGAAATATCTAAAAGTTTGAGTTGTTCTTCCCAACAATACGGACAGGTAAAATAATGTTCTATCATCAATAAATCAGGAGTTAGTCCGGTAGATGATGAATCCTATGGCCAATAAGAGCACAATCCACCAGTATTTGCGAAACATATGATCGGTCCATTTATTTGCGCCCCACATCGTTTTGAATTATTTTGACGTCAAAGATAATGATTTCAGGGCAATGGCATCGACACAGTTGATCCCGTCTATGGCAGCAGAAATAATGCCCCCTGCGTAACCAGCCCCCTCGCCACAAGGATAAAGGCCTTGAATCTCAATGTGCTGTAGTGTTTCTGGGTCTCTGGGAATGGCTATTGGTGAAGAAGTTCTGCTTTCTGGCGCGTGCAATACCGCTGAGTTGGTATAATATCCCTTCATTTTTCGGCCAAATTTTTGGAAGGCAACCTTGAGTCGATCACTGATCAGATCTGGTAAAACTTCTGATAAATTAACGGCCGTGATCCCAGGCTGGTATGAGGTTTTGGGAAAGTCCTCAGATACTTTGTCCTCTACAAAGTCTATCATTCTTTGCGCGGGGACTTTTTGGGTTTTGCCTGCAGCCACCCAGCAATCGTGTTCTACTTTTTTTTGAAAATCAAGACAAACAAAAGGGTTGTCTTTGTGGTAATCTGGCAAGTCCTCTGGCGCAACACTGACCACAATACCTGAATTGGCATAGGGATTATTGCGTTTGCTTGGACTCCAGCCGTTAGTGACAACCTCGTCTTGAGCTGTGGCACAAGGAGCAATGATGCCACCTGGACACATGCAGAATGAATAGACCCCTAAACCGTCGACTTGTTCCACCAAGCTATAGGAGGCTGGAGGGAGGTATGGATTTGTCGTGTCTCCGTGATACTGAATGGCATTGACCAGATTTTGACTGTGCTCTACGCGCACTCCTAAAGCAAAAGCTTTGGCACTGATTTTAACGCCGCGCTCGTGCAATAAATAAAATATGTCCCGAGCGGAATGTCCTGTGGCCAAGACGACAGAAGAAAAGTGCTGCCATGATCCATCATTGATTTTAATGGCCTTTATGGCATGATGCTCAATTTGGATGTCTGTGAGTTTTGCATTAAAATTGACCATGCCGCCAGCCTCAATTATGGCCGTTCTCATCGCAACAATTATTGCCGGGAGTTTGTTGGTGCCGATGTGTGGATGTGCGTCGACCAGAATTGACTCAGGGGCACCAAAATGGACCAGCCATTCTAAAGCTTTTAAAACGTTGCCTCTTTTCTTGGAACGCGTATATAGCTTGCCGTCGGAGTAAGTTCCTGCTCCACCTTCGCCAAAGCAGTAATTGGATTCAGGATTGACAAGATGGTCCTTGTTGATTGCGGCCAAATCCCTTCTCCGGGCCCTAACTTCTTTTCCTCTTTCAAAAATGACAGGCGTTAATCCTGCTTCTAAAGCCCTTAAGGCGGCGTATAATCCTGCAGGACCAGCACCGATAATAGCAATCCTTTTGTCTTTGTCTACTGATTTTGGTGCCCATGCAGGGACTTGACCCCGTACTTCCCCTGCGTTCCAGAATTCGAGTTGCAGGTTGATTTTTATGGACGTGTTTCTGGCGTCGAGAGATTTCTTACGGATCCGCCAATCTGAAATATCGCCTGGATTCAGCCGCGCCTTTTTGAGTCCAAGGTTTAGGATAAAATCTTTGTCCTCTTGTTGGTGGGGCTTAATGACGATCTGAACCAATACACTCATAGCGCAAAGGTAGTTTTAAAATCCAAGTGTTCGAAAATTTTTGACACTCTAGCTCCGCAAACATGTTGGGCCTAACGCCTTCTTTTTGGCGCTCGTGCGCTGCGTGATTTTGGTTTGCCTTGAGCACGTTGACCCCTTGACCCACCGCCTTGTATTGCGGGCTTTCTGTTTTCGGGATCAGCCCATTCTAATGCCGCGCCTTCTGCGAAGGGATGGTGGTCAACGATTTCGATTTCTTGAGCGATGAGTTGCTCAATGTCTTTAAGATAGCCCCGTTCATCTGCCGAACAAAAAGAAACGGACGATCCAGAAGCATCTGCACGACCTGTCCTGCCGATCCGATGCACATAGGTCTCAGAAATATTCGGGAGTTCATAATTAACGACATGTTCCAGGCCTGAAATATCGATGCCTCTAGCGGCAATATCCGTAGCGATCAGCACGCGAATGTCACCAGATTTAAATGATTTTAACGCCTTTTGTCGGGCATTTTGACTCTTGTTGCCGTGTATCGCAGCAGCGGAAACTCCTCCTTTTTGAAGGATCCGCACAACTTTGTCGCAGCCATGTTTTGTGCGCCCAAAAACTAATACTGCGCCACTGAGTTCATTTAATAAGTGGAGCAGCAATGCTGGCTTTTCTTTTTTACTGACGTAATAAATACATTGCGAAACGCGATCGGCCGTTGGCTTTTCCACGGCGATTCGGACACTTTTATAATTGGGGCGCAGTATCTGTGCGCTCAGGTCCGTTATAGATTTGGGCATGGTTGCAGAGAAAAACAAACTCTGACGCTTGTTAGGGAGTATTTTCAGGAGCTTTCTGATGTCATGTATGAACCCCATATCGAGCATTTGATCGGCCTCATCTAGAACAAAGTGGCTGATGTGACGTAAATCGGCGTATCGCTGATCCTCTAGGTCAAGAAGGCGACCAGGAGTGGCAATCAGTATGTCCACACCCCTTCTTAATTGATCGACCTGCGCTTTTTGTCCCACACCACCAAAAATCACAGTGGTCCGAAGACCAGTATTTCTGCTGTAGCGTTTTGCATTTTCACCAACCTGTAGGGCCAGTTCGCGGGTTGGAGTGACTACGAGTGCTTTTATTTTTCGGCGATGGTCCTTTGGCTGGGTCAACAGGTGCTGTATGATGGGGATAATGAATGCAGCTGTTTTGCCAGTGCCCGTCTGTGCCGTACCCAGTAAATCAGACCCTTCGAGTAAAATTGGTATGCTTTGTGCCTGAATCGGAGTTGGAGTGGTATAGCCTTGATCCTTCAAGGCAGATAAAATTTGCGGGTCGAGCCCGAGCGCATCAAATGGCATATAGTGATTTTAATAGCCCTCCATATCATGGAAAACTGGCCGCAAGTTACGGCTAAAATAAACGCCAGTTCATAAAACAATCATAAAGGCTCAATAAGCGATGTTGTTCGCTAAAATACTTTGAGATATTGCATTTATACCTCATAATTATTTTATTTTCAATATCTTCAAAAGCGCAATACAAAAACACCGATCAGAATGTTCCAAGGACCAAAATATCTTGCCACAATGCGCTCCAATCCAAAGTGCTCGAAGACTCTATGATATGAAGAAGTCAGTTTTGTGTTTTGGCGATTCTAATACCTGGGGCTATGACCCCAAGGATGGGTCTCGGTACCCTTCAGAGATGAGATGGACTGGGGTTTTACAGCAAAAACTGGGGCCTGGGTTTCGAGTGATCGAGGAGGGCCTCAATGGAAGGACCACAACGATCAATGAAATGGAACGCCCCATGCGCAGTGCCGCAGACATTTTACCGGTACTCATTGAAAGTCATCGTCCCTTGGATTTCATTGTGCTGATGTTGGGCACTAACGATTTAAAAACGCATTTTGAAAGGACCCCAGAAAATATTGCAGATGATTTGTCTGATTTATGCGCCATAGTGTGTGGTCATCAGATGCTTGTTCAGGCACCTCCAAAACTTATTTTGGTGGCTCCTACAGGTCCAGATGATTCGAGCAGACAATTGCCAGAATGGTTTCAAAAAACTCATGAAAAATGGCGCGAACTTTTGGACTTGCTTCCAGGAGTAGCCCAAAAATATGGGGCGGAATTTTTGGCCACACAAGAAGTCATGAAGATGCAATTTCAAGATGGACTCCACTGGTCAGTGGAACAGCATCAGGATTTTGCCGCCGCCTTGATGTCATTACTAAAGACGGCAGAATCATAGATGGCTATTGGGTGAATGCTTTTCATTATATTTAGAACACCAATTAACCCGTGAAAACCCATTGTGATGCTTATCACCGAGCCAAGAGGGCAACCATAGCAATCTGGACTTAAAATAATTAACCCTATGAATAAATTCGCACACCAATGTTCACTGATCCTCTTTGTGCTGTTATGCAGTGCTGCTTTTGGCCAAGAAACTGATTCGATCTCTGGCGCAAACTCTATAGATGCTCTAATGGTGGAGTATCCAAAATCGAGCGGCTTTATCGACAGTTATTTCGATGCAGAAAAAGGGAAGCTTATGTGGGGGGTCCCCGATAGTATTTTAGGCCGAGATTTATTAATGGTGACGCGATTTGCTCAGTTACCGGCAGATTATTCAGGGTATATAAACGCCGGGAGTAAAACGGCAGAACGTATCGTACGCTTTGAAAAAAGTGCGGGTCGATTATTGTTGCGGGAGCATTCCTTTGTCAATACAGCCGATGAGAACGATCCCATTGCTCAGTCGGTAGAGGCTAATAATTTTGCCCCAATTTTGGCTGCTTTTGACCTAGAAAACGATCCAGAGGAGGACCCGGATGAGGCCGTTTTTCTCATTGACGTCAGTGACTACTTCTCTGAGGATTCCCCAGGATTTAATTTGGTTAGTGAAGGCAATAAAAAGAAGTATAAAATCGGACGACAAGACAAGAGTAGGTCCTTTATAGAAAAGTGCCGCAGCTTTCCGCAAAACGTTGAGGTTTTGCATACTTTGACCTTTGAGGTGGGGAAAGCCCCTCGAGGCAATCGTTCGGGGACTTTTAGTTTTCAGATCAATCATTCATTGGTGTTGCTGCCTGAAGTGCCCATGCAAATGCGTCTGACAGACCATCGTGTTGGATGGTTCTCTCTAAAAAAAATAGACTATTCTTCGCCAGCCCTAAAGTCCGATGATTTTGAGGTTGCCGTCCGCTGGCGACTAGAGCCAAAGGATGTTGCGGCTTATAATCGTGGTGAATTGGTCGAACCCAAAAAGCCTATTGTTTTTTATTTGGATCCGGCTACCCCCATGAAGTGGCGTCCTTATTTCAGACAAGGCATCGAAGATTGGCAGGCCACCTTTGAGTCGGCAGGTTTTAAAAATGCCATTATTGCCAAAGATCCCCCATCTGCAGAGGAGGACCCTGACTTCAGTCCAGAAGATGTGCGCTATTCTACAGTGCGTTATGTGGCCTCCACTACGCGAAATGCCGTAGGGCCAAGCGTCAAAGACCCGCGCTCTGGCGAAATCATCGAAAGTGATGTCATTTGGTACCACAATCACTTGCGCTCCTACAGAAATCGCTATTTATTAGAAACAGGAGCGGCCAATCCCAAAGCCCGTACTTTAGATACTCCAGAAGATGAAATCGGCGAAATGATGAGACGGGTCATCTCTCACGAAGTCGGACATGCTTTAGGACTACCCCATAATATGAAAGCCAGTGCGGCCTATGCTGTCGACTCTTTAAGGTCAGGATCATTTACACAAAAAATGGGGATTGCGACTACCATTATGGATTATGCCCGGTACAATTATGTGGCCCAGCCCGGGGATCAAAATATCAGATTCGTTCGTCAAATTGGACCCTACGATCATTACGCGATTGAATGGGGCTATCGCTATTTTGATGGCGCCGATATCGGGCAAGTAGCCGATCAACTCAAGAGCTTGGTTGATGCCAAGTCTTTGGATCCCATTTATATGTTCGGGAGCCGCGGGAACGATCCAAATGCTCAAACTGAAAACATCGGTGATGATCCTATCAGAGCGACAAATTATGGATTGAAAAATTTAAGAATTGTGGCCAAGAATCTTGACGCATGGACCACGCCACAAGGCGCGACTTACGGTGATTTAGCGGAACTTTATGGCGAGCTCATTGGGGTATACCGCAGGTACATGCAGCATGTTGCTGCTATGGTAGGTGGGGTTTATGAAACCAGAATCAATAAAGGTCAGGACGCGTTGCCTTATCGCCCTGTGCCTCAAACAAAACAGATTGAGGCGCTGTCTTTTTTGGACCAAAATCTATGGCAAAATCCTCGGTGGTTATTAATGCCTGAATTGGCAGCTCAATTCAGCCAAGAAGATTGGATGGATAAGGTTGGTGGCGTACAAAGAAGTGTGGTTAATCGCTTGTTGCGCGTGTCCCAGTTGAATGCTATGGCTGCAGCTGACGAATCAATGATCGGTGATCCATTATCCGTAGCCCAGATGTTGTCGGAGGTACAAACCAGTATTTTTGGTGTGGCACCTTCTGACGAGCTGACCAGAAACCTACAAATCTATTGGATCAAAAGATTGCAAGAGGTCATGGCCGAAGACAAATTGGCACCATCGGTTGCCGGAAGCCTTCATCAGTCGTTGACCAAAGCTCAAAAGCACTTCAAGTCGAGACGATCAAACGGAAATGATGCAGCGCGCGCTCATGCGTCCTATGCCTACGCGTTACTCACTCAAGATCAGGATTAACTTCAAAATAGCTTATGGTACAAGACAATAATGGGACTGGTCCTGACGAAAAAACAGTGGGTCAGGCGATCCACTACAGAAGGTCTGTGCGGGTCTACGATCCCGACCAGCCGATAGACCCAGCAGAGGTAAGGTCTTGCTTGGCACTCGCAGCGCTGGCCCCCAACAGCAGCAACATGCAGCTCTGGGAATTTTACCACATCACAGCCCAAGACACCATCGCCAAAATGGCTCCGCTCTGCTTCAATCAAAATGCAGCGCGAACGGCAGATCAATTGGTGGTTTTTGTCGTTCGGAAGGATCTTTGGCGACAACGCGCCAAGGCCAATCTGGACATGATCAATAAGCTATACCCCCAGAGGCCGCAATCAGAACAAAGCCGACGCGAACGGGTCATTAGACTATATTATAGCAAGCTCATGCCTCATATCTACTTTGATTTTTTGGGCTTTTATGGCCTGTTGAAGTATTTGATGATTTTGGTCACGGGTTTATTCAAGCCGATCTATCGCGAGGTGCGGGCCAAAGACATGCGCGTAGTGGTGCATAAGACCTGTGCTTTGGCCGCACAAAATTTTATGCTGTCCATGGCTGCAAAGGGTTATGATACATGTCCAATGGAGGGGGTTGATACCTGGCGGGTAAAGAAACTGCTTGACCTGCCAAGAGGGGCCGAGATCAATATGATTGTGAGTTGCGGCGTGCGCAAGCCAGAGGGGGTTTATGGCGAGCGGTTCAGAGTGCCTTTTGAAGAGGTTTATAAATCAGTAGACACTTGACCAAAATCTCGGCCTTAAAACCAGTGTTTTCTTTTGAATAAATACAGGGATATTGCAGTGATCAAGAGCATGAGGCCAATGATCACAAAGTAACCTTTGTCATTCGCAATCAGGGGAATATTACTAAAATTCATGCCATAAATTCCCGCGATAAACGTCAGAGGAATGAAGATGACCGAAAACAAGGTAAGGGTTTTCATGACCTCATTGAGCTTATGTCCTTGAATGCTGAAAAATAAATTGATGGCCCCGTCTAATTCTTTGATCTCATAGTCTAAATCAGCCAACAGACTGTTGGCTTGCTCTCTAAGCTCGGAAAAATAACTTGTTTTGAACCCTTCCAGTGTCACGCGTTCTAGTTTGAGGACCATGTCTCGATAAGACCCAACATGTTTTTTGATCAACGAAATATTGTTTTTGCGTTCTTCAATTTGTTGGACCAATTTGGGCCCTCCATTTTTAAGTGATTCCAAGGATTCTGAGTGGTAGCTGTCTCTTGTTTTGGCAAACCCAGCAGTGTAATTGTCAATAATTGATTCGAGTAGGTAGTAGAGCAAGTAGTCTGCTTTTTTCTTTCGGACCAAACTGGTGTCTTTGGCCAAAAGCACTCTGATCCAGTCGAAATGATCTCCTTTTTTTTCTTGCATGCTCCAAACAAAATTCTTTGTCACCACAAAATTCATTTGTTCTGTGGTCAAGTCTTCTTTGCTGATGTGTAAGGTGTTGATCCCAATAAATAAACTGTGCTCCAAAACCACTATTTTATTGGGATGGAATTGATCTTTGATGAGCTTGACATGAAATTCATCGAATTTGTTGCGCACCACTACACTTTGTAATTCTTTGACATTGCTGATGTCGTAGGTGTTCAGCCAATAAGATTTTGTAGCAGAAAAATTGAGCATCATGGCATCAATTGACTCAAAACTTGAGTGCTCTAGAGATTCCGCATTATAGGCGAATAGTTGGGAATGCTTTGCAATAGGTGTTGCCATGTTCGGTCGGATTGATGGACTAAATTAAGACTTTTGCCGAGACACGCAAATGTCGATAATAATAGGATAATGAGAAAATCAGAGTGACCAAGCCCCAAATAGATCTGGCCAATATTAGTGAGGACCTCTGTTTTTAGTCAACATGATGTTCAGCACGCACATTAAACCAAGCAAGACCAACAGTAAAAGGAGTAAATCATGCGCTGGGCGCAGAAAATAATTCTTCGGGATCAGAAACCATTTTTATTGTGGCTAGGGATCGATTCTTCATCAATACTTTTGCAACTCGTTCCTTTTTTGTAATTTAAACTTCTTTTTCAAGTGCAAAACAGCAAAAAATTTTATCCGATGATCTCACAAACTCATGACATCCCGAATCAATACCGTGTTTCACCCATTAGGCTCAACCAATATGTCTGTGATGGTGAGTTGCGCACATGGGATGGCGATACGACTCCTGTCTATTCGACCATAGAAACTATGGATCAGGAGGGCAATCTCGGTCCAACCTTATTAGGGCATGTGAGCAAAATGGACCGGACTAAGGCCCTGGAGGCTACAGCCGCTGCGGTAAAGGCTTTTGATCGGGGTAAAGGCGATTGGCCCACCATGCGTGTAAAAGATCGGATCAAGTGCATGGAAAATTTTGTGGATCAAATGAAAACCAAAAGAGACGAAATTGTCCGGCTCTTGATGTGGGAGATTGGCAAAAACCTTGGTGACTCAGAAAAGGAATTTGATCGGACTATTGATTATATCTACGCGACCATAGAGGCATGCAAAGATTTTGACCGTAAGGGGGCTAAGTTCTCCAAAGTCAGCGGTGTCCGGGCGCATATCCGCCGCGGGCCTCTGGGTATTGTATTGTGTCTTGGGCCCTATAATTATCCTTTGAATGAGACTTTTTCGTTATTGATTCCGGCCATCATTATGGGGAACACAACGATTTTCAAGCCAGCCAAGTTAGGTGTATTGCTCATTGGCCCACTATTGGAAGCTTTTGCCACTTGCTTCCCCAAAGGAGTTGTGAATGTGCTTTTTGGCAGAGGGCGTGAGGTGGCGTCACCTATCATGAGTTCTGGGCATATCGACGTGTTGGCTTTAATCGGCCACAGCACATCGGCGACCGCTCTTCAGGACCTTCATCCCAATAAGAATAGATTGAGACTAGTTTTAGGTCTTGAAGCCAAAAATCCTGCCATCATTCTGCCCAGTGCTGATTTGATGAGTACCGTCACGGAATGTGTTTCAGGGGCTTTATCATTTAATGGGCAGCGTTGTACTGCTCTAAAAATACTCTACGTACACAAGAAAATCAAGGATGAATTTTTGACTCTTTTTGCTGAGGCTGTAGACGCAGCAGTGTTTGGTATGCCCTGGGAAAATACTCTTTTGACTCCTTTACCAGAACCCCACAAGCCCGATTATATTCAATCGCTGATCGATGATGCATTGGCGAAAGGGGCCAAAATCATCAATAAACGAGGAGGAGAGCGCAGCAAAAATTTTATTTTTCCAGCAGTATTGTATCCCGTTACCAAAGAGATGAATATTTATCACGAAGAACAATTCGGCCCCGTGATTCCTGTTCGTGATTTTGAGGACATTAACTTGCCTTTAGATGATATGGCCGAAAGTAATTACGGCCAACAAGTGAGTGTTTTTGGTCAAGAGGCTCGTGAACTGGCGCCTTTGATCGATGTATTGACCAACTTAGTCTGCCGCGTCAATCTCAACAGCGCCTGCCAGCGTGGTCCTGATGCCTACCCATTTACGGGACGCAAAGATTCGGCCGTGAGCACCCTGAGTGTCCATGATGCTCTGCGTACGTTTTCGATTCGGACGTTTTTGGCGGCAAAAGACAATTCAATGAATAAGGCGATCATCAATGACATGCTTGTAGAGCGTCAGAGTAACTTTGTGAATACAGATTATATTTTATAGTCTATAGGACTTTATAAAGCATTGGCCCTCGTACCAGAGTAAGCCAAATTTCTTGGCCCTTTGAAAAAAAGAATATCTTAGTGTGATGAGCCAAAGTATCCAATCTAAATTATTGGCGTCCTTATTTTTGTTGTGTGGTGTTGTGGCGTGTAACCCTAAGACGACCAATAGTGTATTGCTTGAGGAGATTTTATTCAACAGTCAGGACTCTGCCATAAATCGCGTGTGTTCATCATTGGCAAGGCATGAAGTTCAAATTCTCTATACCAGAATAAATCGATCAGAGCAGGGACTCGTGAGCTTTGAACGCCATAGTTTTCAAGAGAATTCCGGACAATATTTTTATCCTGCAAGCACGGTCAAGTTGCCGGTAGCAATTCTGGCATTAGAAAAAATCAGGCGACTTCAATCAGAGGGTGTCGCGATGACTTCAGAAACACCATTTGACGTGACGCACCATGGAAAATTGCTAAACCGCCAAGACTCCACTCATCCCGATCGCCAACTCACAATTGGTCATTTGATTAAAAAGATTTTTTTGGTCAGTGATAATATGGCCTATAACTATCTGTTCGATTTTGTCGGGAGTGACGCCATGAATGCGTCAATACACGCCAAGGGCATTCATGATTTTCAGCTGGTGCACAAGTTTTGGGACCCCGAAAATACGGCCGATAATTTTGGATTTGTTTTTTTTGGCCCGGCTGGAGACACCCTCTACCAACAATCTCCTATTGCCGCAAAGGCAGAGTCAACCCCTGCTGGTTTGCAGGGTACTTTCAAGGGCAAGGGTTATTGGGCAGATGGTCAGATCGTGGGCCAACCCATGGATTTTTCAAAAAAAAATTACAGTTCGCTAACCGCTTTGCAACAGATTCTTGAACGTGTTATTTTTCCGGAGCTTTTCAATGAGCAGCAACAGTTCAAAATCGACCCTGAGGACCAAAGTTTTTTGCAATATTGGATGAGTCGCGTCCCAACGGAGGTGGAAGTGCCATTTTACGACAGAACAGATTACTTTGACAGCTATGGCAAATTTCTGATCTATGGAGACCAAAAAGGCGCCATGCGTCCCGAAGTGCGCATTTATAACAAAGTTGGATTGGCCTATGGAACTGCGACGGATGTCGCATACATCAGAGATGATGAAGGGGTTGAGTTCTTTTTGACGGCGACAATATTGTCCAATGCCAATCAAATATATAACGATGACCAGTATGAATATGACCAAGTCGGCATTCCATTTTTGGCCGCTTTAGGCAGGGCCATATATAATTTTGAAAAAGACCGGAATTAATCGTAATATTGCAATATAATAATTAAGCAATGGGCGTTACTAAAGTCGAAATTTTCACAGACCAACAAAATCAAATTGCCCTTTTGGCAAAAGCTTTTGGTCATCCAGCCCGTGTGGCGATCCTACAGCACTTATTCAAAATAGATTCGTGTGTCTGCGGTGATTTAGTCGGTGAAATAGGTCTGGCACAGCCAACCATTTCGCAACACCTCAAGGAACTGAAGTATTTAGGGCTCATCAAGGGCAGTGTTGAGGGGACGAGTGTTTGTTATTGCATTGATCAGCAAAATTGGACCCAGATGAAAGAGGTCATGTCTGAGTTTTTGGATCAAGACCTCGCCCAAAGTGACCACTGTTGCGCCTAAAATAATGTTGGATAAAAACGGACGATTACTATGAAAATTTCTCAGGTCAAATCAATACTTGATCAGATCACTACTATGGGTTTTAAGCTTCCTGATGGAGGCATGGTCCCGGCGCACTTTCATGTTACCGAAATGGGACATGTTTCCAAAAACTTCATTGATTGCGGGGGCACAGTACGTCTCGAAAATGCAGTCAGCTTTCAGCTATGGCATTCTGATGACGTCGCGCACAGGTTACAGCCCGATAAATTGCGCAACATCATCGAACAATTCCAGAACACATTTGGAACCGAAGATTGGGAAGTTGATATAGAATATCAGGGGGCAACAATCCAGCGGTATGGATTGGCCTTTGATGGGGTCAACTTTCTTTTGACGACAAAACAAACGGATTGTTTGGCCAAGGACCACTGCGGTATCCCTGAAGCAAAACCTCGGACGAGACGATCAAATTTAACGGTCAAGTCTGCTTGTACACCTGGCGGCAATTGTTGTTAAGAAAATAAAAATCAAGGAAATGAATCATCCCAAATCAGGCCTTTATGCGGAATTAGAGGCTTTTATTGCATCACTAGACCCACAGACTATTGCGGACCAGCGCAAAGCAGTATTGCAGCCGCTTGTAGATTATATTCAGTCCAAGGCTAGAGTCAACAATTCCATACGCCTTAATTTCATTTGCACACACAACTCGCGGCGCAGTCATCTGTCGCAAGTTTGGGCACAGACCATGGCGCATTATTTTGGCATTAAGGAAGTGTTTTGTTATTCTGGAGGTACAGAGGCTACTGCCCTTTTTCCAAAGGTGGCAGAGACCTTAGCGCATAGCGGGTTCCAGATCAAAGTGATTGCAGAACACCAGAATCCAGTGTACAGCATTAAATATGCCGATAACGCTCACCCCGTCATCGCGTTTTCAAAAAAACTGGATGATGAATTCAATCCAAAGTCTGGCTTTGCCGCCATCATGACCTGCTCGGAAGCTGATGAAGGCTGTCCTTTTATTTTTGGCGCTGAGCAACGCATTCCGTTGACTTATGACGATCCCAAAGCTTTTGATGGGTCGCCACTACAGACCCAGAAATATCAAGAAAGGAGTCTGCAAATTGCTACAGAACTCTTTTATGTATTTTCTCAAATAAGCCACTGATCATGACGTCAAAAAAATTAAACTTTCTGGACCGAAACCTGACCCTTTGGATCTTTGCAGCGATGGCGATAGGTGTTGGTCTTGGGTACTTTGTTCCAGCTTTTCCTGAGGTAATCAATGCAATGAGCAGTGGCACCACGAATATTCCTATTGCCATTGGATTGATTTTGATGATGTACCCGCCTCTAGCAAAGGTCAATTACGCACTACTGCCAAAGGTTTTTAAAAATATAAAAATCCTCTCTATTTCATTGATGCTCAACTGGGTTATTGGGCCTGTTTTGATGTTTGTGTTGGCCATAACATTCTTGGGGGATTACCCAGAGTATATGGTCGGTCTGATTTTGATTGGATTGGCCCGCTGTATTGCGATGGTCATGGTCTGGAACGATCTGGCTGAAGGCAGCAGTGAATATGGTGCGGGGCTCGTGGCACTCAATAGTGTTTTTCAGGTGTTTGCTTATAGTTTTTACGCCTGGATTTTCATCACAGTCTTACCGCCATATTTCGGTTTTGAAGGGACAATTGTTGATATTTCTATTGGCACTATTGCGGAAAGTGTCTTGATTTATTTGGGGATTCCTTTTTTGGCAGGCCTCTTGAGTCGGTCGATTTTGATCAAACAAAAGGGAGCAGAGTGGTACACCAACAAATTTATTCCTTTTATCTCACCAATGACGCTGATTGCGCTATTGTTTACGATTATCGTTATGTTTTCGCTCAAAGGAGAATTGATTGTAGAAATCCCTATGAATGTGGTGATCATCGCTGTCCCATTATTGATCTATTTCAGCCTGATGTTTGTTATTGGTTTTTTCTTTACCAAAGCCATGGGTGCTGAATATGACAAAACAGCATCGGTCGCATTTACAGCAGCTGGCAATAATTTTGAATTGGCCATCGCCGTGGCGATTGCCGTTTTTGGCTTGAACTCCGGCCAAGCGTTTGCAGGGGTTATTGGGCCATTGGTTGAGGTTCCTGCCTTGATTTTGTTGGTGCGGGTGTCGTTTTGGTTGAAGAAAAAATATTTTGCTGGATCATAGGCTGTAGCGCTCATGCAACACACCAAGATGGTGGAGGGCATGACCAATAATAATGAATCCCAAAGCATTAACTGAGATCGGATTGTCGCTGGCGACCCCCATGTTTTGTATTTGACCTTTGGTAAAAGAAGCAAAAAGCATATTGGTGGATTGCCGCACAACTTGCCATTCTAGTATCATCTCATCCCAATTTCGATCGGATGCGGTGGCAATGGCGGCGTATTTATTTTCGTCGAAGCCAGCGATGGCATGAGGCTCTTCTCGAGAAATCGCTAAAGCCCTGTAAGCCAAAATACGTTCTGTGTCAATGACATGTTGCAGCATCTGTCTGACGGTCCATTTGCCTGGCGCATACGCAAAATCAACTTTTTGAATGGGTACAGCAGACCATGCTTGTACAATGCGGTCGTTATGTTGCTGCACCAATTCGGTATAGTCGTGACCTTTTGTGTGGTCGATGTAGGTTTTGTAGAAAGGACCATACTCGTTTGTATTGGGTCTAGGCATAACGGCTGCAAAAATTTGTTCTGTTCAAAATGAAGGCACTAAATCTAATATTGAGAGTGTTTGGTGGCGTTGAATTTTGACATAAAAGCAAATGTTACAATTTGCAGACCACCATCGAATCCCTCTAAAGATAATTAAAATGAGCAACATTTTACTGTTTGCCTCACTCTAGATTTTGTGAGCAGTCATAAGGGCAAAAAAGCGAAATGGCGGCAGATGATGACCTATCCGAAAGACTTGACTTGGGCGATATCTTTAGAAGGGGATCACGCAGCGTTTTTCTTGTCTTTTGAGTAATTGACTTTAATGGTCAATTCAACATCCTCGATTGTTCGAATCGATTTGATGGTCTCTTTAAATGCGATTAGTTTTTGGGTTTGTGCCTCAATTTCATCTGTGGAACAATCGGAATCTTTAATCCAGTCAGACAGAGATTGTAACTTAAAAGTGTTGAGATTAGCTTCAATAAGACTGTTTATCAGCAATTTAAGTTTATCATTTTACAATCTAATGAAGCGGTGAAACAAGCTGTAATGTCTGATTTGGGCATCTCCATTCTGCCACTCATCGGCATCAAGAATGAGCTCCTGATTGGGCAAATTGAAATTATTGAGTATGCGAATCGGCCCTTTATAACGAAATGGAGACTTGTGTGGCTTAAGGACAAAGTTTTATCGCCAGTAGCGCTCGAATATTTAAAGTCCGTCAGAAGTCATAAACAAAAAATTATTGAACGCAATTTCAAGTGGTACCTTGAGTTTTTAAAGATCAATTGATGCTGTTGGTCCCCCATGATTTTATAGATTTTCGTTAAGAATTTAAATCTTAAGATTTTAAAAAACTCACGGGGGCTAATGATCCGATTTTGATAAAATAAAGGCCATTAGAAAACCCAGAGACCTCTACACTGCTGTGGTCACTTATTAGGGTTCCTCTCTGGATGATTTTTCCTGAGAGATCATGAATGACATAATTTTTGTCGGCCTGAGTGGTCTCAAGGCGGATCTGCAAATGATCTATCGCGGGATTTGGAGACAACCAGCAGTCGATAGATTCGGCCCCAAAATCAGAGGCGCCTAAACTTCCTGAATTATTCCAATAGAAGTTAGTCTCATGTGAAGAGCCTTGGATGACGATGTCTGGATATCCATCGTTATTGAAATCAGTGACCAGACAATCTCCGATATAATCTCCTGTGAAATTTGCCGCGACGTTAAAATTGTTACTGCCCACATTTTCATAAACAATACTGCCATTTGGGTTGACGATAACAATGTCTAGATCGCCATCTAAATCCAAATCAGATATCGCTTGATTGCCAAAAAGTGTGGGTTGTAGGGTGCTGTTTTGTAATGCTTCGAAATTCCCTGCACCATCGTTGAGATAAAGGTAAGTGGCATTTTCAAAATTTGCATTGTCTCCAGAAATGAGAATATCCTGATCGCCATCGCTATCAATATCGGCGACATTAACCCCGCCGCTTGAGAGGTTTTCGAAAGTATTAATATTATCCACGCTGTATTGGCCGGATCCATCGTTGATGTAAAGCTTTGTAAGGGGGCTGTTGTTGGGTTGTTTGCCGGCGACAATGACATCCATATCGTTGTCATTCTCAATATCGATAAATGCTATTGCCGAATATTTGACAAATGAAAAAACACCGCTCTGTGCGGGCGTAAAAATGGCGTTACCATCATTGCGATAGGTCCCGGAAATAAATTGATTGTTTTCATCAAGCGCTGAAATGAATAAATCAAGGTCGCCATCATTATCTATATCTGAGAAGGCCGCTCCTGTACCTCTAAACTGTGGTAAGTCCGGATTACTGATCAAAGTGAAATTGCCAGAGCCATCATTAGTATAGATGCGGGTGAATTCGCCGATGCCTCCTCCGTCGTTCATTCCTGAAAAATAAAGATCAAGATCCCCATCATTGTCCAGGTCTAGAAATTCGGTAACAGAGTCGAAGGCCCTATTGGGCAAATCAGTGTCCATTATGATGTCGGTAAAGCCTCCTGACCCATCATTTAAATATAGGGCCGTAGTCGGCGTTATCCCCGTCATTAAAAGGTCCTGATCTCCGTCATTATCAATATCACCACTAGCAAATGACCCCCCATAAACTTCGATTAAATTCGGCTGAGGATCTGCAAGTGTGATGTTGATTTGAGCCGCCCCATTTTTGATGAAAAAAGAAAGAATAATCGTGGTCAGAAGTTGGTGTTGTAGCGTCATGATGATGGAAAAGTGGGTTAGATATAGTTAAAACAATATATAAAAGAAATACCCTACCATTAAACGGTTAAAAACACTTAAGAATGTCATCTTTATTTTTGCCGGACTTAATGATCTGCGTTTAATTGGTCTTTAAAATTTTAAAGACCTGATTCGCCAATTTTAAATAGTAGATATTAGGCGGTAAATGAGATAAATCAATCTCTTGATGACTTGATTTAATAGTGCCAATAATCAATGACTTACCTAAGGGAGAAATTAACTCAAAATTGACTTCCTCAGCAAAACGTAATGACAAATTAATGATTGAATTAGTCGGGTTTGGATAGACAGACACTTGTTTGTTCTCAATTTCAGTGACAGACAATGTTCCATTAATATCAAACCTAGAAAAGAATGCCCAAATTTCCATTGAGGCATTAATGTCTTGGTTTGTTCCCGGAAAATTAAACACTGACCCCGGCCAAGTATGTTGCCCCCCTAATACCTTCATGTGTTCTGTGGTGACACCATTATCTCCGTTATTATAAATAATATGTTCTACTGTACTGCCATCGGTAGGGTCTATATCAGGAAAAACTGTAGTTAAGGGGTTTACATCACAATTATTATAATTGACCCAATAATCGATAACGTCTTCAATAGATCGCGACCAAGTGGCGCCATTATAAGGGACAACGTTATCATCTGTACCGTGAATTTGCAGAATTGGTGTTGGGTGCTGAGGGTTACAGGCATCAAATGTGTCCGGCGTCATGGCGCCCGTAACTGAGGCTACAGCAGCAATTTTTTCACTTAATTGACAAGCCAATAAAAAACTCATGTAGCCCCCATTAGACATTCCTGTTGCATACACTCTATCGACATCTATGGCGTATGAATTTGCTAATTCATCGATTAACGCCTCAATAAAACCAACATCGTCTACCGGGTTTCCGCTACTTCCCGGAGATCCTACATTCCAATATTGACTTCCATTTAATGAAGTTCCTTGAGGATGCACCAAAATAAAATCTTCAGTATCTGCTATATCACGAAAATCTCCGTAAAACATTTGTTCGTTTGCATTACTCCCAAATCCATGAAAATTTAAAACCAAAGGCACATCTTGGTTGCCATCATAAATAGCAGGAATATATAAT
>JAQWJJ010000021.1 GCA_029248405.1 Flavobacteriaceae bacterium
AGCTAGCACCTCATCGACGATTAGAATGTCTGGCTCCAGAAATGCTGCTACTGCAAAAGCTAAGCGAACAGTCATTCCAGAGCTGTAGCGCTTTACAGGCGTGTCTATGTATCGTTCACAGCCTGAAAATTCAATAATTTCATCGATTTTGGCGGTTATTTCTTTTTTGGTCATCCCGAGAATTGCGCCATTGAGGTAAATATTCTCTCGACCGGTCATTTCCCCGTGAAAGCCCGTACCGACTTCAAGTAAAGAAGCGATACGCCCTTTAGTCTTAATGCTTCCTGTTGTAGGGCTCGTCACACGAGAAAGAATTTTAAGCAGTGTCGATTTTCCCGCACCATTTTTTCCAATAATACCCAGGACTTCGCCTCGGCGCACCTCAAAATTAATATCACGCAAAGCCCATACGTATTCAGACTCTCCTTTAGTACTACGATCGTTGGTCTCTCCTATTTTTAAATACGGATCTTCTTTACCGCGGATGCGATGCCACCAGCGGTTAAAATCATGGCTCAAAGTACCGGTACCGACTAATCCTAAGCGGTACTGCTTGCTTAGATTTTCAACTTTCAAAATCACCTCATCTGACCTTGTCATACCGTATCAATAAAACTCCGCTCGGTTCTATTAAAAATTACCAAGCCCGTTAAAAACAATAGCACACTTATCCCTCCTACATAACCTAAAGTCAGCCCATCAGTGCCTCCCTGATTGAGCAGAACCCCTCTAAAGCCTTCAATAATTTGACTCAACGGATTCCAAACTACATAATTCACTACCCAGTCAGGAAATTTTTCTTTGGCCTCAGAAAGCGGGTAAGGTACCGCAGAAAGATACATTAGAAGCGAGGTCGCAAAACCGACCAACACTGTCAAGTCGCGATACTTGGTGGTCATGGCCGAAATGGTCATGCCCAGGCCTAAGCCCATAAGCGCCATACACAAGATATAGTAAGGCAATAATATTATTTCCCAACTAAGACCCAGACGCATACCTTGGAAATAATACACCACATAAAACACAATAAAAATAAAAAGCTGAATCCCAAAGCGAAATAATCCCGACAGTGTTACCGACAAAGGCGTGATCACCCTCGGAAAATAAACCTTACCAAATATGCCCGCATTAGCCCGAAATGTATTTGAGGTCCCAGAGAGGCATAAGGAAAAGTAATTCCATGCCGTAATACCGGCCAGGTTAAACAAAAAGGCAGGCACACCTCCGGTACTGATACTCCCAAGATTATTAAACACCAAGGTGAAAATAACGGAAGTAAATAAGGGTTGTACCAGAAACCAAAGTGGCCCAAGAATGGTCTGCTTATAAACCGTGATGATGTCGCGCTTAACAAAAAGCATCAGAAGATCGCGATAACGCCAAATCTCCTTGAATTTAAAATCAAACAGCGGTTGCTTTGCCGATATTTCATAGAGCCAGTCCTCTTTTTCATCAAAAGATTTCTCCAACTTCATTTGGTTAAATTTAGCATAATTCATTGTAAGGAAAAAGTAATATCCACACTATAATTGGGGAATACTCAATACTATTTTTGAGCATAAAATAAAGCGCCCACAGCTCATTTGCGTCCTGCTGAAAATCAGCAGATTACACTACATATAAGTTTGATAATAGTATTTTTAGAGGCCAAAGATTATTCTGAAGTAACCCCTAGAGCATGATAAATTACTCCAGACACAAGGTTTGTCCCAACAAGAGAGAGAGTTATGGCTATACTTTCAAGCCAACGAACCCTTTGAGACGTGACCAAATCGTTCGGGTTTTTGGTCTTTCATGATATCCCTGCCCATAGCCGTAGCCATAACCATAACCATAACCATAACCATAGCCGTAACCCGGTTGGCGTCTGCTCGAGACATGATTGAATACAATACTGACATTTTCAATCGATCGGCTCTGATGCTTTTCGTTGACCAACGCCATCATTTGGCGCTTGGAATAGCTTTGTCGCACCACAAATAGGGTAGCATCCGTATACGGTAATAAATTGAGTGTATCAGTCACCAGCCCTAGCGGCGCTGAATCGATCACGATATAATCATAGCGCTGCTTGAGCGCATCAAAAAATCGACCCATGGCCTCAGAAAGAATAAGTTCTGAGGGGTTTGGCGGAACGGGACCGGCCGTGATGATGTCCAAATGACTGTTGCTGCTTTGCTGGACCAAATCATCGATTCCCGACTGTCCAATCAAATAATTGACCACACCATAGTCGTTATGGATGCCAAACTCGTCGTAAATTTTTGGTTTGCGCAAATCAAGGCCCACCAAAATGGTCTTTTTCTCACTCAAAGCAAAAACAGAAGCCAAATTAATCGCACAAAAAGTCTTGCCCTCACCACTCACAGAGGAGGAGATCAGCACTGTTTTCGAATCATTAATGGAGCGCTCCTTGAAAAAGAATTGCAAACTCGTTCTTAGAGATCTGAAAGATTCAGAAATGGGAGATTTTGGCGCCTCTAAAACAGCTAATTCTGATTGACCATTGTGTTTTCCAATGATGCCCAGCACGGGAATTCTTGTCGCCCGCTCCAAGTCACTGGTCGTATGTATCTTGGTGTCCAAAAAGACCCATAAAAATATCAATACAAGAGGCACAAGAACCCCCAGGAATAAGGCCATAGTATAATTAAGCTGGTTATTAGGGCCGATTTGGCCTCCGCCAGTATCTTTGGCTGAGTCAATGACCATCACATCTGATACGTTGGCGGCCTTGACAAGGCCCGCTTCAGACCGCTTAGACAAAAACAAGTCGTAAGTGCCGCGATTCAGGGTATAAACCCGCTCGATCTGTAGCAATTGCTGTTGCTCCTTAGGCAGTTTTTTGATGGCGCTCTCTTTGTCGTTCAGGGCCCTATTGATCTGGTCCAGTTCTTGGTTTTTAAGCCCCTTGGAGGAACTGATATTTTCTTGTAACACTTTTTTTACCGCATCAATTTGCCGGTCAATATCCCTAAATATAGGGGCGCCATCTTGATAGGCATATTCCAGTCTGCTGCGTTCAAGGGCCAATTCAATGATGCGGTTCACCCCCTGAACGATACTGCCCTCAGAGATGCCATTAACGGAAGGAGCAGGCGTATCGCGATAATCGCGTCGGGTGGTCAAATATGTTTCCAGTATCGAATAATAATTCAATTCTCGCTCGATGGCTTCTTGACGCTGGTCAAGGGCCGTCAATTCTTCTCTCAGTAATTCACCTTCGCCCTCCAAATCGAAAACTGCTGTGCGATTTTTAAAGGCATTGAGCCGGTCTTCCGAATTCTTTAAATCTTCTGACTTGAGGGCCAAACTACTGTCGATAAAACGAATGGTCTTGGTCGCAAATAGGTTTTTTCGGGCCAACATGTCTTGAGCCAAAACCTGAGTAGAACCGTTAAGGTAATCTACCATTCGCGCCTTGTTGAGTCCTGTCATACTCATTTTGAGCACAGAAGATCCATTGGACTCCGGTCTGATATTGACGCCTAAATAACCCTTGACTGCTTGGTCAAAAACCGAGAATGACAAATAATATTTTTTGCCAATTTCAGGTGCACGTTGCTGAAGTGGCCAAAGTGTTATCCCCAAAAAATCAGTAACTACAGCCTCTCCTAAATCATGAGCAGCACTGTAACCTGACCCATCGAGATGAACCTGATCCCGTCGCTTGGTTTGGTCAAAATACTGGACGTTCTTCAACCCAGGACTGCCCCACTGTACGTCCAATTCATAGCGTGTTGGACTCACAAACTCAATGCTCATTGTCGTGCCAATCAATTGGGCGTGTGCGGTATCCACCTCAAGACGAAAAGGTGTGGCACCATAAGCATCAACGCGTTGGTATTTTCCATCAGTTTGCAACGAAACATAATAATTCAGGGCCGATACAACTTTTTCATTATGTGTTCTTGAACGCAGCGTGCTGAGCGCTGTATTGACTTTGTCCGTGGTCCCGCCCCAATTAAAGGTCAAACTAGTGTTGGCCGAAAAAAACGGATTCTGGTCATCCTTGATCGATATAGTGTTTTCCATCCAATATACCGGTAGTTTCCGAACACTAATGTAATAGGCATAAGAGTAGGTACAAGCCAGTGTCACGACAAACCAAGGCCAAAACCGCAATAACTTGATCAAAAAGCCCTTGACATCAAAACTCGTCGCGTTCTCGACATATCGATTATTCTGTGCCATTGACCTAACGTGAAAAAATTAATATGCCTGTGGTGAGCGCTGTCAGCACACTGAGCAAAGTTGTAAAAGATTGAATACCTGTAGTCCCAAAGCCCCATGTTTTCTGTGGTAGTGGATTCACTATGATCATGTCATTGGGTTGAATATAATAATAAGGGGACTCCATCGCGCTGATTTGGGTCAAATCTATGTGGTGCACCTGCTGGCCTAAGGGGTATTGTCTTATCAATATCACGTCAGTTTTATCTCCTGTAATTGGGATGTCGCCACCTTGAGCGATGGCCTCAATCATACTGACTTGATCACGGTAAATGATTTGCGACCCAGGACTCCCTACTTCACCAGTAATCGTGTATCGAATACCTGGCATTTTGACCGTGACAAACAAATTGGACTCCGCCTTAAAAACATCGGCCAACAAACGTTCCTCTAGTTCTATGCGGACCTCTTCGAGGGTTTTGCCAAGGACAAGAATTTCTCCCAAAATAGGCACCCGAATCGCCCCATTGGGCTGAACAACAAAGCCATTAAAATACAAATCCCCCTCTTCAGTTGCATTGAGGACTTCATTAGAGGTTGGGTTAAAAAAGCCTATGGTCTCTTGGTCCAACGCCTTTACACGAATACTCAGCAGATCATTTACTTGCAATCGGTAGGCCGGTAAAGTGGGCCTTAATTCTACTAAAGTGTCTTGATTGATGGCTTTACTCTCCTGCAAGTAAGCCAAACGCTTGGTACTGATGCACGACGACATCAAAGTCATGACCAGGCAACATAAAAAGAAAGTGGTTCGTGTCATAAACAGTACAAGAGTCACAAATATAACGTAAGGCCAGCAAAAACAAAACCCTTTTCTGTTCGAAACTCCGCAATTTCCATTTAATTTGCATCAAACTGCAACAATGAATTACCTCTCTGTCGAATCTTTGGCCAAATCATTTGGTGCCCACGAGCTCTTTAACGACCTCTCTTTTGGCATACAACAGGGACAGAAAATAGGTCTAGTGGCCCAAAATGGCGCCGGAAAAACCACTTTACTCAGACTCCTATCGGCAGACGAGTATCCGGACTCAGGGCGGGTTGTATACCGCAAAGACCTGACCGTAGTGTTTTTGAGTCAAGAAACAGAAATAGATGAATCCCTTACCATAGAAGAGGCAATTTTCGACAGCACCACCAAAACCAATGGCAAAAAAGCTGCCGTAATTCAAGCCATCGATGCCTACGAAAAGGCGCTTTTGGACCCAAGCAACGCCGATGCATTACAGCGTGCTCTTGACCTTATGGATAGTGAGCAGGGGTGGGATTTCGAAACCCTCTACAAGCAAATTCTAAGTCGTCTTGAGCTCCACAATACCGACCAAAAAGTTGCCACACTCAGCGGTGGGCAGAAAAAAAGACTGGCCTTGGCTCAAGCCTTGATTTGTGCTCCAGACCTCCTGATCCTGGACGAACCGACCAATCACCTGGATCTGACCATGATCGAATGGCTAGAAGATTATTTATCGGCCAGCAGCATGACCTTATTTATGGTCACCCACGATCGTTATTTTTTGGATCGGGTATGTCAAGAAATATTAGAGCTCGACCAACAAAAATTCTACTTATACAAAGGCAATTACGCCTATTACTTGGAGAAGCGTCAAGCACGGATCGATCAATTCGATACTGAGTCTGGCAAAGCCAAACAGCTTTTTGCCAAAGAGCTTTCGTGGATGCGGCGGCAACCCAAAGCACGCACCACCAAAAGCAAAAGCCGCATCGACGACTTCGCTCAAATCAAAGCTCGTGCCCAAGAACGCCGTAACGATCACGAAATACAACTGGAGTTCTTGATGGATCGGTTGGGCAATAAAATTGCAGAATTTCATCATGTTTCCTTATCGAGACAAAACAATCGCCTATTGCATGATTTTTCTTACCGCTTTCAGAAGGGGGAGCGTATTGGAATCATTGGACCAAATGGGAGTGGTAAATCATCTTTTCTGGAGCTGCTCACCAGTGGATTAACCCCTGATCAAGGCAAGGTGACCTGGGGAGACACCCTCAAATTCGGTTATTTCAAACAAGATGGCCTGCCCCAGTATAAAGACAAAAAGGTCATAGACATCATCCGCGATTACGGCGAATTCATCCCTTTGAAGAAAGGCCGACAATTGTCCGCAAGTGAGTTATTGCAGAGATTTTTATTTGACCGAAAGAAACAATACGACGCTGTGGAGAAGCTCAGTGGCGGCGAAAAAAAGAGGTTGTTTTTGTGTACCGTTTTGATCCAAAATCCAAATTTTTTGATTTTGGATGAACCCACTAATGATTTGGACGTGGTCACCATAAATGTCTTAGAGCAATTTCTTTTGGATTTTCCTGGTTGCCTTATCGTGGTTTCCCATGACCGATTTTTTATGGACAAGGTCGTCGATCACCTCTTTGTCTTCCGCGGTGATGGCCTGATTGAAGACTTTCCGGGTAATTATTCTGATTTTAGAGCACTCAACGGACCTGTAACCCGACGCATTACTAAGCCAGAAAAACAAAAAGAGACCAATAGCAAAGCACCAAAAATCACAACTGGGTTGAGTTATTTAGAGCAAAAAGAATTCCAAAAAATCGAGCGCTCAATTCAACAACTAGAGCACAAGCGCGATGAGCTTCAAGGCCAATTTGCCCAACAAAATTGGACATTGGACCAGATCAACGAACAATCTAAAGTTTTGGAGGGCATCATTGCTGAATTGGACCAAAAGACAGAGCGCTGGTTTGCCTTATCTTCAAAAATGGACGGCGCATGAAGTCTTGGCTGAGAGATTTCAAAGACCGCCTCTACCCTATTTGGGCTTTTGGGCGCTTTATCATAAGGTCAAGGAACAAACATGGTGTACACTCTCCTTTCGTTTACGATCTTTTGACTCAGGTTTTAAGCGATACTTCAAAATACAGCGACTATGTCCTCTTGGATCAATTTAGATCCACGCTCCGACATGACACGTCTTTTATAGAGATCACAGATTTTGGCGCTGGTTCGCGTATTTTTAAGTCCAACAGACGACAAGTCAAGCAACTGGTCCGTCATGTCGGCGCCACCCCTTACCGACAAAAATTACTCTGGCGACTGGCCAATCATTTTGAACCGATCAAAACCCTTGAATTGGGCACGCATTTGGGCTTGGGTACTGCGGCACTCCAACTAGGGTGCCTCAAGGGCACCGTCACCTCAGTTGAGGGCTGTCCAGCATTAGCCAAACATACGGCCCACAACATGTTGACACTTGGTCTCGAGAAGGCACGCATCATTCCGAATCGTTTTGAAGATTTTTTAAAGGGGCTTGAACAGGAAAAATTTGACCTGATCTATGTGGATGGCAATCACACCCAGGAGGCGACTTTGTCTTACTTTAATCAATTAAAAAATCATTGTCACCAAAAGAGCATCATGATTTTTGACGACATCCATTGGTCTGCAGAAATGTCTCAAGCCTGGGCACTGATGCAAAAAGACCCCTCGGTTACAGTGAGCATTGACCTCTTCTTTTGGGGGCTCATCTTTTTTCGCCCTGGCCAAGTGAAAGAGCATTTTGTATTGAGGGTCTGAGTTTCTT
>JAQWJJ010000003.1 GCA_029248405.1 Flavobacteriaceae bacterium
AATAAAAAAGACTTATCTTTCAACATCACTAAACTGACTCCAAAATGAAAAAACTATCTCTTCTCCTATTGTTTATAGGCATGAGTGCCATAGGACAAACCAAGCTTTATGTGCATCCGAACGCCGATAAATATGCAGCCAACACCAAATCTATCGCGATTTTGCCCTTAGACGTACAGGTCAAGCTGCGCCCAAAGCAACTCAAAGATTTCTCACCGGAACAAATTGTCTCGATGGAAAAATCTGAGGCTTTGGATATTCAAAAAGGCATGCACTCATGGTTTTTGACCAGAAAAAAAAGAGGCAGTTTCACCAAAGATGTACAGTCGCCTGCAAGGACTAATGCCTTGTTGACTAAAGCAGGAATAGACATTCATGACTTAGCCGCTTACACCCCAAGTGAAATTGGCAAAATATTGGAAGTGGATTGTGTCGTCATGGGTACATTCGAAACCTCCAAGCCTATGTCCGATGCTGCTGGTATTGCCGTAGCCGCACTCTTTGGTGCCTTTGCAGCGACCAATAGCGCGGTTTGCAATTTAGATTTTTATAATGTTGCTGACGATGAGCTCGTGGTCAACTACCTTAAAAAGGTTAATGGATCACTTGGCACGGATGCACAAGATCTGATCAATATTTTGATGCGCAAAGTCACCCGTCGCATCCCTTACACCAATTGATCAGTCCAGGGTGCCTTAACTAAGGTTCTAAAAGCCGAAATAAAAGGCCTGCCTTGCGGCAGGCCTTTTATTTTTTGTATATTCCCGGCATGCTCGAAACAAGCACGACCACCCACTTTCAAAACCTACTGATTGGATTTGCCTTTTCACCTAACCTCAAAGCTAATGTATTTGAAGCCATGAGGATTGGTTCCTATTTGTCGGGTCATTTGTTTTTCTTACATGTCGGCGAAAAAACAGCCGCTAAAGAAAAAATTTTTCAAGATATTTTGACGGAGTGTCCTTCAAAACCAGAATCCATTAAGATTCTGTGGGAAGAAGGCTTGCCTGTCGACACCATTGTCGCCCAGTGCCTTAAATACGATATTGACCTGCTCCTTTTAGGCGCCATACAGCGCGAAAACATGGTCAAATTTTATTTGGGCTCCATCGCGCGTAAAATCACTCGCAAAGCACCTTGCTCTGTCTTACTGTTGATCAAGCCATCGGTCGAGCGTGTCCCCTCTAAGCATATGGTCGTCAACGCTTTTGCTAGTCCGCAAACAGAAGACACAATAATGGCCGCATTCGAATTTGCCCAAGCGCTAGGCGTGTCTTTAATCACCCTAGTAGAAGAAATAAGTCGGTCACAAGTTGCCGTAAATGTGAACGATGATAAAAGTCTTCGTCGTGCTACCTTGCGTAAAGAAAAGCTCAAAAGACAAGAGATTTCGCGGGTCAATCAAATTTTAGAGCGGGTTCCTGAAGCCAATAAAAAAAACAAAAAAATTCGTTCTCAGAGTATTTTTGGCAAACGAGGCTATTCCATCGGGCATTATGCGAAAGTCGCAAGAGCAGATTTGCTGGTCATGAACGCCAAAGAAGAGCGATCTTCGCTTTTATCCCGTTTATTCCCCAAAGATCTCGAACATATCTTGTCCGAACTTCCTACTGATGTTTTGATCGTTCAAAACCGCAATCATGAGTAAAAAAACAGCCGTTGCCAGTTTTATTGGTGCATTACCCAAAAACATCTTCGCTGGCTTTGTGGTGTCTCTCGTGGCGCTTCCTCTGGGCCTGGGACTCGCCATAGCTTCAGAAGCGCCCCCCATAGCTGGAGTCATTGCAGCCATCGTTGGAGGAACAGTGGTGGCCCTATTTGGCGGTTCTCAGCTCACAATTACTGGGCCAGGCAACGGCCTAGTCATTGTCCTGCTATCTGCCATTACCACGCTGGGGCATGGCGACCTTTATCAAGGCTATTTGTTTACACTTGCGGCTATTGTTTGCTCCGGCATACTCATGTTTTTGTTTGGGGTATTTCGATTGGGGGCGCTGAGTGAGTTTTTTCCTTCATCAGCACTACAAGGCATGCTCGCCGCCATAGGCATAGGTATTTTGGCCAAACAAATTCATGTGATGTTGGGCATCACTTCTATTAGTGGGGCGCCACTGGAAGTCCTCAGTCGAGTGCCTCAGTCCATTTTGTTTTTGATCGATAACCCAAGCATTAATGTATTACTTCCAGCGGGCCTTGGACTGGTATCTTTAATAATCCTCATGTCTTATTCGATATTGCGCAATCGCACATTCGCGCTTGTTCCTGCCCCAATGTGGGTCGTCATTGTCGCTATAAGCTTGACCTATTATTTCGAAATAGTCCTACAAACGCCTTATCCCGTTTCAGAAAATCTATTGATCCAATTGCCCAAAAAACTTCTCAGCAATCTGCCCTCTCCTGATTTTAGCATGGCTTTTTCTTGGCCATTTATTGCGACAGTCTTGTCGATAACGCTTATCTCGAGTATCGAAACATTGTTGAGCATTAAGGCGGTTGACAAATTAGACCCAGAAAAACGTAGATCTAATGTGAATAAAGACCTGCGCGCCCTTGGACTTGCAACGTCAATCAGTGGTTTGGTGGGTGGTCTGAATGTCGTGACGGTCATCGCCCGCAGTTCAGTAAATGTCAATAATGGCGCGAGCAATCGATCTGCCAATCTATTTCACGCTCTGTTTCTTTTGGCCTTCATAGTGTTTTTGCAAGACCAAATCCAACGCATCGCCTTACCGGCCCTTGCGGCAATACTGGTCTATACAGGTTACAAATTAGCAGCACCAAAAAACTTATGGCGCGTGCTTAAAGTAGGGCGAGAGCAAGCAGCTATTTTTGGTGTCACACTGGTGATCACACTTTTGAGTGATTTGATCACTGGGATTTTATCCGGTATTCTGGTGACATTCCTCCTCCATGTTTGGCTCAACAAAGACTTATTTCTTTTCACCCGAAATTGGCTCAAGCCCAATGTCTTGATGTATCTCGAAGAGGAGAGTGGTAATTATTATGTCAGCATCAAGAATTTCTGTTCGTTTTTGAACTTTTACAAACTCAAAAGAGTTTTAGACGAAATTCCCGAAACCGAGCATGCTATATTAGATTTCAGCCTCTGTTCTTTTGTAGACCATACCGTAATGGAGGGGATTAATGAGTACAGCGAAATTTTTCAGCGCAAGGGCGGGGCATTTGAGATCATTGGGCTTGATGCACACACCACGGATGCGCAACACCCCTTTGCTATTCGAAAAAGTCTTCCGTCGCGAGATTTTTTCAAATTGAACCGAAACTTGACCAAGCGCCAAGTAACTCTTAACGGACTCGCTGATAGCCTCGGGTGGGATTATCGTTCTGAGTTGACACAAGACACAAAAGATCTCGAACGATTCAGTTATTTTTCGTCTAAAGTGATCAACTATCAATTTAATGATATCGCCGCCAAAGATCTGGGCATTCATTTATTTGACCTCTCGTACAGTGAAGGTGTTTTTATCGCCAAAGAAGATATTAAAGCGACTTTTCTGTTGGTGGAGCACAACCACAATGTCCCACATTTTATTTTAGAACGCGAACATTTTTTGGGTGGCATCAACGAGCAAACTTCATTTCAAGACTTGAACTTTTCTCAAGCCCCTGACTTTTCACGACGCTTCTTTTTGGGCGGCAAGGATCCTGAAGCGATACAGCAGTTTTTTGACCCCAAACTGATTTTCTTCTTCGAGAGTCACGGGTACTATCGCATTGAATCCATTGGCAAAAGCCTTTTGATCAAGGGCCAAAATCGTTTGTCTAGTATTCAAGAAATCAAACGACTGTTGGCCTTTACCCATGAACTCATGGCCATTCTTGATCAGCGTGAGGCCTAAAGATTTTCGTATCTTCTGTACCCTAAATTATTGGCCCCAGTCTCTTTAAAGATGAGCCTGGTATTGCGCTTTGTCAGAGGTTGTTTTAATTCGTTTCTATGAATATGCTCATAATCTTCAATAGAAACAACCGAACGGGCGGACAAAACTTCGAACAAGGCGACATCACCGACTTTCTGTTTCCATCCTTGCTGAATAGTTCCCTCGAAAACTTTAGCTTTTGACCCACTGCCATAAGCAATGAACCCTACTTTGTCCCCACAAATATCATGGTCTTTGGCATGATGCTCTGAAAGCATGCTCAACAAAGACATAAAAATGGAGGCTGTATACATATTGCCAATTTGAGAGGAAGCCTTTTCACCATCAGCGATCTTTGCCGCAACAAACTGCTTGTACAATTCTGATTTAACTGCCTTCCTGTTCCATTCTTTGAGGTCTTCAGCTGGGGCACCAATTTCGTCAATAAGGGAATTCAAGTCTTGATTTGCCGTTAACCACTCTAGCCAGGTCTGAAAAATAATTCTTCTCCCGTGATAGGCATAGGGCAAATGGAATATAATGTGGGCCCACTGCTGTAAAAAATTGGTTTCCCTCTGAGCGTTAAAATGTTCTAGAGCCTCTTTCATGCGCAAATCGTAACATGAGTTTGAATATTGCCCATCAAAAACCGGCTCTTCTTTATAAATTTCAATCAGTTCGTTAGTGCTTTGCCAAAAATCTGATTGTGACAATAATTGAGGTATTGTCGCATCAGGGTCTTTGATGTCCAGAACCTCAATTAGCTCTTTCAGCACCTCGCTTTTTTGGAAGGATCTTCTCGGCTTGAAAAAATCGCTTTCGCTTTTGGTGGCGACACCCCAAGTCTCCTCAATAGCCAAGATAGACGGGTTTTGTGTAATTAATAAAGCAACAGCCCCAGCTCCTTGAGTATACTCTCCTGTAGAATTTAATTCATATTTAGACAGGTCAGAGGCCACTACTATGGCTTTTCTGTCGCGCCCACAACGCACCCAGTCTAACGAATTTTGTAAGGCATCCACCCCTCCAATACAGGCAAAAGTCATGTCGGTTACGTCGCAGTTTTTAAGTGAACGTTCGCCATATTGCTGGGCTAATTTTTTTTCTAAAATCTCGACAGCATAAGTTGCTGTGGGTTTAGATGAATCTAAAGCACTTTCTGATCCTAAATAAATTCTGCCAATCTCTCTGGGGTCGATATTATTTTTTTCAAATAGTGCCACCAGTGCATTGGCGCAAAAAGCTGCAGCATCCTCATTGATGTCTGCGATGGCCATTTTTTCTAGGCCCAAGCCCTTGTTTAATTTTTCGAAAGGTATGTCCCTCTTTTCTGCCAAGTCCTTGATGGGCAAATAAAGGTCGGGGACATAGAACGCAATAGCGTCTATTCCAATATGTTTCATGAAAGTGTTGTTAAGAAATTTCTGATTTCAATGATGCAATTTCTATCGATTAAAGTCATGGCCGCATCGCGTCCGCAGAAGCTAAACCCCTCAACCTCATCTGGTTTTTTATTCAAAAATAAATGAATAAAAAAGATTTATCATTATTAAAGCTTTTGAATCTGCCAGTTTCGCTAAAATATTGGTCAGAGGGCTCTGCCTGATTGAGCCTGCTTGGGTTGTAGCATCATTGCTCAATTATCGACTGAATAAGCGAATCATGGATAAGACAAAACCGACCACCTCGATAACACAATAATTCTAAAAGCCTTACCTTTAAAACCATGAATAAGGTAAAAATCACTTTAATCCTTTCGTTTGGGCTACTTATGGGAGGTATGGCTTCTGCTCAAACCCTATTTGGCTTGAAAAAAACAGAAAATGGATCCTCAACTATTCCATTCGATGTGGTCGACATTGATCCCATGACAGGTTCAACGTCTATTGTCCTGAGCACAAATTCCTTAATTGCCGTAGCCGCGGGAGCCTCTACCTATGACCAACAAAACCGAAGATATATTTGCTGGGGATATGACACCCAAAATAACCAGCAACTTTATGTCATGGACCTGGACGACCTCGAGACCACGAGCACACCTTTCAATTCTGTTCAACCCATAGAAATGGAATACGACTTACAAGCCCAAAAAGCTTACGGCCTTTGGTGGGATGGCACAGCAGAACATTTTGGGGAAATTGATTTATTGACTGGCAGCATCAACTCTATAGCGACACTGCCGGGCGTCGATGCGGTAGCCATTGGCAACTCTACATTTGATTCTAACACAGGAACATATATTTTTATTGGTGTTGACGCAAATCAATATAAGCTGTACAGTGTTGACGCCTCCACAGGGGCTGTCCTCCATTCGCCAACAATCTGGCAAAATGGAAACCGTTATTCTGCGCTAGAATTTAATAATCAAAATGGCGGACAACTTTATGGCTTAGTCCAAGACACAGATTTAGATAATTATAGCGCAACGTACCAAACGTATTATACCGATTTGCGTTTGGCCGAGATTGATTTAGTTACGGGTTCTGCAACCGCAGTAGACCCACAAAGCACTGTAATCGGTGGATATCTCGCAGGTTATGCTATTGGGGGTCTGTGCTTTGATCAGCAAAGCGAAACCTATATCATTTGGGTGCAGAATGAATCAGGCACATTTTTAAAATTAGTTGACGTCGCGACAGCGAATATTGTGGCCTCCACTGCGCTGAACAACAACGACTACTTTTATGAACTACAGGTCGACAACTCGTTATTCGCTAATAATTTTTATAATCTGTCATCACCGGACAACGACAGGGCCCTAATAGACGCCTCACTTTACCCCAACCCTGTGCTGGATCACTTGACCATTGATGCGCCAGAAATTATTGAGCATTTTGTGATTTATTCAGCCAATGGGTCGTTGGTATATCAATCGTCTGGCTCAATGAATAACACGGTGCAAATTGACCGCTTGCCCTCCGGCAATTATTTTATTGTCGCTACAACCGCCCACGGCAGTATCAAGAAAAAATTTATTGTGCGTTAAAATCAAAACATGAAAAAACTACTCTGCCTTATTTTAGCATTAAGCATTATCTCTTGTAGCGGAGATGATGATGGAAACACTAACAACAATAGCAGCAATCTGACCATTAATCCTCCGAGTTGGATACAAGGAATTTATTTGCAAGAAGGCGCTAATGGACAAATCCTACCTATTGGACATGAATTTAAAACCGATGATTTCTGCTCGGTGAATAGTAATTTGGCAAGTTGCTACCAAGCACAATTGGATTTATTTGCGAACTCCCCAAATTTTGAAACTGATGTTTCCGAGGAAATAGACAGCAATAGATATTTTCTTGAAATTACAATTGGAGTGACTATTTATTCTTTTGAATTTGAGCAAGTTTCCAGCACAAGCATCAAACAGATCCTCCCGACAGGGGAATTGACATTTGTGCTTCAATAAATCGTGTCCTCTCATTGCAAGCCGAAATTTGCTGAAGGTGATGGTGGAGTCGTTGACGCCAATTTTAGTGTCAATGCCTACCCGACTTTCTGTTTGATTAACCCCAATAACGAAATCATCAATATTGATATCTGGCCTTTGACAGGAGTAGAAACCTTTGAAGCGGCATTCCCTGCTGGTTTCGAGCCAGAGCCTCTAGAATGTTCGGTATTGGCTATTGGCGAGGAAACCACAATAGAAGCGGCTATATTTCCAAACCCGGTAACGAGTCACGGGACTTTAAATGTGCAGCTTGCACAAACACAGACCGGAAAGTTTACAGTTTACACTGCCGGTGGGCGCATCTTATTAAGCGCCTCGTTTGACGGTGATTCATTGGAAATCCCAGCAAGATTTGCCTCAGGAACCTATTTCCTCTCTGTCGAGAGCGATAAAGGTAGTGTCCGCAAAAGTTTTGTGGTCCGTTAATGCTATCAGAAGAATGCAAAAAAAGCCCTGCAGCGATGCAGGGCTTTAAAACTTCAGTGGAGAAGATGGGATTCGAACCCACGACCTCTTGACTGCCAGTCAAGCGCTCTAGCCAACTGAGCTACATCCCCGAAAGTGACAGCGAAAATAATAAAAAATACTGAGTATTGAGCTTTGTGATTCTAACATTCGTTCGGTCATGTTTTTTATGCGCCAGTCCGCTTT